>JBHPMF010000062.1:0-14607 GCA_042563375.1 Elusimicrobiota bacterium
TAGCGCTCACAGCTCAGTTCGTTGAGATATTCAAGAAAAACCTTCCGATCAACACAAGCTTCGCCCTCTGGACTTCGGCAACGACAAGAGAGCAGAAAAAAATCATCCTCTCGAAGCTTGTTTCCGGAGAGTTAAAACTCGTGCTTGGCACGCGTTCCGCTGTTTTTTTGCCAATGCAAAAATTGGGAGCGATAATCGTTGATGAAGAGCAGGACTCCTCGTATATGCAAGACAAGCCAAGCCCTGCTTATCACGCAAGGGAAATAGCGAATTTCAAAACAAGGACAGAGGGTTCTGCCACGATATTCTCAAGCGCGACTCCAAGCATGGAATGCTACCATGAGATCAAAAGAGGCCGAATAACGAAGATCAGCCTGCCGGAAAAATACGGCCATCGCCACAAAAACACCGTTACAGTGGCACACCTGAGCAATCCGAGAGATCTTTTAAGCGATCATATACTGGACGCGATCAAACAGACGATAGATGGCGGAGGACAAGCCCTGGTGCTTCACAACAGGCGGGGACACAGCCGCCTGATCCACTGCAAGAACTGCAAGAGGCATATCCAATGCAACAGCTGCGAACTGCCGGTCATCCTGCATGTAACGCAGAAAGCCGTCGCTCAAGAAGAGGATTTTCACAGCGGCACGCTAAGATGTCACCATTGCGGCATAAAAAGAAAATTCCCGAATATGTGCCCGCATTGCAAAGCTCCAAGTTCCCAGTTCTCGATCAGGGGAACAGGCACCCAGAAGATCGACAAACTGTTGGCCGAAACATTTAATGCTCCGGTGCTAAGACTTGACCGCGACACGCGAAAGAACAGCACGGATATCTACGATTCTTTTAAAGGCGGCAAAACGAACATCCTGGTGGGAACCCAAATGGTAAGCAAGGGCTGGCATTTCCCCGAGATCACGCTTGTGGCCATACTTGACGCTGACACTGAACTTGTTATGCCTGATTTCAGGGCCACAGAAAAGACGTTCCAGGCAATATTCCAGACCTCAGGCCGCGGAGGAAGAGGAGATACGCCCTCCACTGTAATACTCCAGACCAGGCATCCCAAACACTATATCTTTGAAAGCCTTGCTAAGGATGATCCCGAGATATTTTACGAGAAAGAGCTCGATCTCAGGAAAAAAATGGGATTACCGCCATTCGCCACATTGCTGGCCCTGGAGATAACAGGCAAGAACAAGCCTGATGTCGAGAGGACCACAGAAACTATCGAAGCTGAGTGCGTATCTCAAAAACTCAATCTGGAGATCGTGGGATCAGGACCAAAGATGTTCTCAAAAATAAGGAACAAGTGGCACTACGAGACAATGCTCCGCCTTAATGAGAAAGATTCCCCTGTCCCCTACAGCATGCTTTATTCCATAGTGAACAAAGTGAAAAAAGCGGGTATCAAGATAAATCTGCGGCCGCTATAAGCCGGCTGTTTTTAAATATTACCTCAAAACAAACATGATCAAGGCCTCTGGCTGGCAAAGTATTCCCTGTTGATTTTCAGGCATTATCATATTAAACTCCAAAAGGAGACATCAGGATACATGGGGGATTTATGACATGTAAACACATGGCAAGAATATTCTTATCAGCAGGGCTTATTGCTTTTTTGGGCCTTGTACCAGTCCTAGCTGAGTATGATACAGAAGCCTGTGCTAATGCTTTTAACACCGGAAAGCATGAGACCGGCTGTAATTACATATGGGGCAGTGACTACCAGGGTATGTTCAAGGACCACCTGGGAAAACTTTGTTTAAGCCGCAGCGGGTGCGGTTACAGCTTTAATATGCGCAAAGCTCACAGACTGCTTAAGGTGTTTCAAATGCCTGACCCAGACACAGACGCAGCCGCAGCAGACCTAGACGTGGACGCTGACGGGGGTAGCGTCAGCAATGCCTGGGTATATTTTAAGAATGGTGATGGAGAAATTGTATCAGCAGACACGCTGATATCGATGTTTTCCAAAAAAATCGAATCATACAAGCATGCTATAGAAGCCGAAGGAATGTCGGATATCCTGAAGACCCTTGAGAAGAAAAGAAACAAAATGTATCGCACTCACACGACAGAGTACGGGACAGGAGTCGAAGTGTTGACCATTGCCGGATTGGCATTTGCTAAAAAATTCAGTGTGGACATGGAAACGCACTGTACTCAATGCGAGGAAGCATGCATCGAAAATGCGCTGCTGGAACTCGCGCAACGCGTAAACTGGCGATGGTGGATTGACAGCGGGGATAATGAAGATCTTGAAAAACGCGCGAACCCAGAAGAATATATCCCCTGCCTTCAAGAGCAGGAATAACCGCCAATCCGACATTGTTAACCAAACACAAACCACTTTATGCCAAGCGCCTGCGCTGATGCCAATTGAAATATAGATGAATATCATCCACATAGCAACCGAGGTCGGCCCTTTCTCAAAGGTCGGAGGATTGGCTGATGTGCTTAAATCCCTTCCTCCTGCGCTTGCCCAAAATAATTTAAGAGTACTGGTATTCTCCCCTTTTTACAGAGAAGTCAAAAGCAGGTTTCCGGATCCCGAGGTGATCCTTCCGGAAATCGAGGCCAAAATCGGGGATTCAGTGAAAAAAGCGCGGATACTGCGGATCTCTCCGGATAAAAACCCAGCGGAATTCTATTTTATCGACAATCCTGGATACTTCGACAGGGACGGGATCTACGGAACTCCCCGGGGCAACCACACTGATAATGCGCAGCGTTATTTGTTTTTCTGCAGGGCAGCCCTTGAGGCAATGCGCAAACTCGCCGTTAGGCCTGCTGTCGTACATTGTCATGACTGGCAGACGACTCCCGCGTGTTTTATCATAAACAAGATCCGGGAGCTTGACCCTGTGTTCGCTGACACAAAGACCATTGTATCTGTGCATAATCTCAGCTATCAAGGCATGTTCCTCCGTGCCTTAGCAGACATTGATGATATTTTTAAGGAACCGGAATTTGAGCTCCACGGCAAGATAAATTTCCTGAAAGCCGGACTCGTGTCCGCTGATGCCCTGATGACCGTAAGCCCCAATTACGCGAAAGAGATCCTGACCAAGGAATTCGGATGCGGGCTTGAAGGCGTACTTATGGAACGCTCCCGCGATCTCACCGGCATATTGAACGGCGCTGATTACCAGGAGTGGGATCCTGCATGTGACGCATTCATCGACAAGCAATATGACCTCAAAACCATCAGTATAAAAAAAGACATCAAACTCTCTTTGCTTGATGCTCTTTCCATTAAAAAAGACAGAGAACTGCCTGTTGTTGGGTTTGTGTCAAGGCTTGTGTATCAAAAAGGCATCGATATATTCCTTGAGAATTTCAATGAACTCGCTAAAAAGAACATTCGTTTTGTGATCCTCGGCAATGGTGAAAAATCCCAGGAAAACAAAGCTCTTGCAACAGCCAAGAAATACCCCGGAAGACTCTCCGTAAAACTAGCCTTTGACAATCCCCTGGCGCATAAGATCATGGCAGGAGCGGACTTCCTCATGATCCCCTCAAGGCATGAACCTTGCGGACTCACCCAGCTCTATGCCATGAAATACGGCACAATACCTATCGTGAACAAGACCGGAGGGCTCTCTGACACTGTGATTGATGATAAAACAGGAATAGTGTTTTCCCCCCTGACCGCCCAAACCATTGCCAACGCCGTAGAACGCGCCATCAAACTTTACAATGACAAGACCGATTTCACTGGCATGCGTAAAAAAATAATGTCCCTGGACTGGTCATGGAAAAAAAGCGCAAAAGCATATAAAGCGCTTTATGAGAAACTCCTTGGCTAAAAGCGATAAACGCTATAAAGGCGAAAAAAGCGAAAAAGGTTTTTAGAGGGTAATTACTTTTTCCTCTTATCGCCTTCCTCTCTTTGTCGCCTCCTTGTCTTTCCGTTTATCGCCTTTATCGCGTCTATCGCCTTTATAGCCCTCTCTAATAGCCCCACTATTAGTAGCCCCTTGCTCACCAGCGCCCACTATATATAGGACTAAAGTCCTATATTGAAATTAGGACTTAGGTCCCTATGCAATACGCTCATATCGTGAGATAATAATTCAAACAACACGTGCTGGAAGGACGCGCTGTATTGTTTTTTATGCATAACACTATTGTAAAGACCTTATGGGCGCTTATTCGTATTGCCCCTTTATTACTCCTGCTTAACAGCTGCGGCACAATATCAACATTCCAAACAGGCAAAACCCTTGAAAAAGGCAATTTCTCATTCGGCATGGGAATGTCAGGAGGCCTCTTCAGGACAAAATCCCAAATGGTGGGTTATCCCATAGAGCTCGGGTATGCTGCTCTTGAAGTGTCTGCGGGATACGGACTTTTTGATTTCCTTGATATCCATGGAAAAGCAATGGGCTCAGGCACTGATTTAAATGGCATGCCCATTATAGGCGGAGGCTCGGCAAGGCTTGCGATTGCGCAGGAAAGATGGGGATCCCCAGTCTCGATCGCTGTGGGCGCAGGAAGGTACAGCGGGCGTTTAAGGTCCAGACAAACCAACATGGAAGGCGAAGAATCCAAGATCGATAAGACCAAACTGCGCGATAGGATAGTGTTTGTCAATTTATCCAAAGACATTGTAAGCTGGTTCACGCTATATATCTGCGGTAAACAACTAGACAGGCGCACGTCCAATCAACGCTTTGAAAAGGGCAACCTTGTGATCGACGAGGTCTTCAACGATGAGATGCGCGGGGGGGGCGCCGGCATATCAATCAATGTGGGCCGGGACAGGAATACCCATATCATGCTTGAAGTCAACCAGGTCGTAGATACTGATGAGCCGAAGATCCACTATCAAAAACAAGCCGGCCTTGGAATGAGTGTCGAGTTTTAAAACACCCCTTTTTCTTGCCTTAATCTGCGCGATCATATTCGCCCTGACCCTTGAAAGATTAAAACCACCCGGAAAAACACCCCATCTGCCGGAAAGCATTGATCCGGGCTATCATTTAATACACGCCACACTGACAAAACGCATAGGCAAATACTGGTCAGCTCAAACGCAAAGCATTGATCTGGCTGCGTTTAAGATCAGCCTGCTGATAAAAGACGCTCAAAAAGACAGCTCAAGCGCAAAATCGCGCTTTGACAACCTGGCAAAAGGAGATGCTGTCGCATTTTGGGCAAGACTCAGGTCCCCCAAAAAAGCCAGCATGCCCCAGGCATTTGACTGGGCGATTTTCCTCTCTGAAAAGGGTATTACAGGTGAAGCGATAATAGACAGGGGCCGCGACATAAGTGTCATAAAGCGCGGGAAAGGCCTGGGCGGTTTTTTTGATTCCCTGCGAAACAGGTTGCTCGCTCTGGTGCGCGCGGATTTTAAAAACGATCCCAATGCCATTGCAGTCCTGTCAGCGCTGACTTTGGGAGAAAAAAAATATCTTGATGCGCAAGCTAAGGAAAGTTTCGCCAAAACCGGACTCATGCACCTGCTGGTGGTCAGCGGCTTGCACGTGGCGCTTATCGCGGGATTCCTGCTCATCGTCCTTAATTATCTGCCTTTTGGAAAATCCGCGAATTTATCCCTGTGGTTTGTTGGGATATGGGGATTCGCTCTGCTAACAGGAGCCAACCCTCCTGCTCTGCGAGCCACGATAATGTTGTCGATCTTTAGAGCCCTCCCCCTTCTTAAGCGCGAAACTTCTTCGCTTTCCAGGCTTTTTCTTGTAGCATTATTATTCCTTCTGGTTTCCCCGTCATTGATAAGTGAAGCTAGTTTTCTTTTAAGCTTTGCCGCTACATTCGGGATAATCTTCGGATGGGAAGGATACCAAGAAACTGGCCGCGCGCAAGCAACCCTATGGACTTATTTTAAGCGCATATTCTTAAGCAGTTTGTTTGCGTGGTATTCCCTGCTCCCGTTCTTGAGCTTTTTCTTTCACAGGATCGCGCTTTTAAGCCCCATAATGAATCTTGTCGCAGTGCCGCTTGCTACCATCCTCCTTGTTATGGGACTTTGCCATATATGCTTTCTCACTTATATCCCGATCGCATGCATGGCAAGCAAGATCATCGTATCCGGCCTAAGCTATATCCTCATTAAAACCGTAGGATTATTGTCCTTGGTCCCATATTCAAGTCTTGACATGGCAAGCTGGAACCCTGTTCTGATAATCGCGTGGGGGCTCATGTTCCCTGCTTATGCGCTCAGGCGCAACAAGCACGCGTTTATTGCGCTTATCATCTGCGCATCCCTGCTTTGCGCAGCTGGTATTTGTAAAAAATCATCTGCAAGCGCAAAACTGCATTTTCTCTCAAATGGAAACGATTGTGTTGCCCTTTATTTTGAAAAAGGCTTTAACTCGATCCTGTTCGCAATGGATCCGTCAAACCAATATTTAAATCGGAGGATAAACGGGTTTCTCAAGCAGAAAGGCAAGCTTGGCGCAAGAAAGATCGATCTCTTGCGCCCTGCGAGAGCAAGCCTAAAGACCCTGCCGCCTAATATAAAACTGCTTGAGAGGTTCGGGGCATTCACCAGAGATTCAAAGATCAGCCCTGTTATGATCCTATGTGAAAACGGGCCTGTTATATTCCCATTAACGCCGTATTCAGTTGATATAATTAAGGAAGAAGTGCCTTCAACGGAGATATCCTGTGAAGATGAAAAATAAACGAAACATCGCGATCTTTTACAACTTAAGAAAACCCATGGTTAGAATGATATTTAAACGACTATGCGATTTTCTCAAATCAAGAAATTGCTCGATCATTGATTTCCAAACCGGAACCAGCAGGATTCCATTGAGCAATCCTCGGAACAAAAAACCGTGTTTGGCCATCTCCCTGGGAGGAGACGGGACATTCCTCTTCGCTGCCAGGCATCTTGTTGAGCCTCAGATCCCCCTGCTTGGCATAAATCTCGGGGGTCTTGGTTTTTTGTTCCGAGGATTGCTCAATGGAAGTCGTGGGGGCGGCGTTGGCGGGCAAACTTGTGAAAGAAAAACGGCTCGTGCTCAATGCAAGCGTGACAAGAATGAGAAAATGCTCAACCCGCAAAGCCCTCGGCAACGCAAAAGAACGCGTGGCGCACAGGGAAAATTTTCTTGTTGTAAATGACTGCGTAATACGTACCGGTAAATCACCCAGAATGCTCGAACTCGATATCTTGCTTGAACACAAGCACTTTTTGGCCAAAATACGCGGGGATGGCTTGATAGTCGCCACACCAACAGGATCGACCGCGTATGCACTGTCTTCCGGAGGCCCGATAGTTGAACCGGAACTCAAAGCGAACGTGGTCGCGCCTATTTGCCCTCATAGCCTGAACTTAAGACCTCTTTTGCTCGATGCGCGACGAGACCTGCGAATAATACTCAAAGCTTATCATCAGGCGCCCTCAAGAGCTGTTGTGTTTTTTGACGGGCAGGTATCAAGAGATATAACCAACGGTGACGCGGTCGACATCTCGATACACCCTAAGTCTCTTGTGTTTTTAAGAGGCAGAAAAAGAAACTACTTTGATCTGCTCAGGACAAAATTAAAATGGTCAGCTTAAAATACGCGAATGTGCGCGAATGGGAAAACGCGAATGAACACGAATAAGATACGAATGAAGCACGAATAATAAAGATGATAATTGAAGAAATAAGCGTAAAGAATTTTGCGATCATCGAGGATGCTACGTTTTCTCCATCGGAAAATCTAAGCGTGCTGACAGGGGAAAGCGGGGCCGGGAAATCCGTTCTTCTTGAGGCCATACGATTCTTACTTGGCGCGGGCCAGCCCGGGTCAGGCTCGATCAGAAAGGGCGCTGGTCTCATGGAAGTCTCAGCCACGATAAGCAAGCCGTCAAAAGCGCTGTTAAATGAGCTCGGGCAAATGGGCATTGAGACAGCTCCGGATGACGCGGTTCTTATCAGGCGCACTTTTGACGCGAACTCTTCGCGCAGCCGTGGATTTGTCCAGGATACGCCTGTCACCATCACCACGCTTAAACGCATTGGTCTCAATTTCATCGAGATCTACAGCCAGGGAGAGAACCAGAAGCTTTATGACCATGATTTCCAGCAGGATTACCTTGACAGATGGGGAAGTCTTTTGCCCCTTAGAAGCGAACACGCCCAAGCTGTGCGCCAGACCAACGAGGCGCAAAGCGCCCTGGAGGAACATCTTAAGTTTGTATCGGAAAATGCAACGCGCAAGGAATTCCTGGCGTCAGAGTTGGCTGAGTTAAAAAGCGCGCCCACAGACCCCGAAACCCTTGAAAAAATAGAGAACGATCTGCCCCTGTGGATATCAAAGGAACAGATAGCGCGTGACATAACCCAGGTGGAAAACACATTATTCGCGCAAGACCCTTCAACGCTTGAGATCGTAGCAAAAGCGAACAATACAATAAGCGAGATAAAGAGCAATGATCAAGCCTTGTTCTTAAATTTAAGCCAATACATAAATGACGCTGCCGCCAACCTTGAGGCTGCCAATGAAGAACTTTCTCACATTAAAAGCAGGATGTCTTTTGAACCGGAAACCCTTGAAGAACTGCTGTCTGCCAAGGCCAAACTCAAGAAGCAGATGTCAAAGCACAAATGTTGCGATATAAACGGGTTAAAAGCCGCTGCGCAAAAACTCGAAAAGGAAGTATCAGCGCTTGAGAACAGCGATGTTGAGGAAACTTCCCTGAAGAACCGCGTAAGATCCTCAAGGATCACGCTAACCAAGCTTTCAAGCAAATTAAAGGCAGAAAGAACAAAGGCCGCGAAGAAACTCTCTTCTTACATGCTTTCAGAGCTCAAGGATCTCGGCATGGACAAAGCATCCTTTAGCATCGACGTGGATGATGCTGTAAAATTCATGTTCGCGCCTAATCCGGGAGAAGGTTTCAGAGAACTTTCCAGCATCGCAAGCGGCGGAGAGTCAGCCCGGGTAATGCTTGCCTTAAAAGTGATCGAAGCCCGCAAGAATATTGCCAAGAATCGCGACTTAGACGCTTCCATCCTGATATTCGATGAGATCGATGAGGGGGTTTCCCCGCAAATAACGAATAAGATCGGCAACAAACTCAAAGAAGTGTCAAAAACGCATCAGATATTCGCGATCACGCATTCGCCGGCTTTGGCCGGATTCGCGAATCTTCACTGGCTTGTTGAAAAAAGTTACACAAAAGGAAGGACAACCGCGATATTGAAATCCCTGAAAGATTTTGATGAGCGTAAAGAAGAGATGTTAAGGCTCCTGGGCGCGTCATCCGCAAAAGACAAGGAAAAACTCGACACCTATGCCAAGAGCCTTTTAAAGGAAAAACAAAACTAGCTTTATGGCGATCTTGATCACGTCCGAGGATAAGCTCAAAGACCTGGTGATAGAACTTTCAAACCTGGACTCGATAGCTCTTGACACTGAATCAAACAGCTTCTATGTGTACAGGGAAGAACTCTGCCTCTTGCAGGTATCCACCAAAGATGCGGACTACATCATTGATACTCTTGCCATAAAGGACTTAAATCCCCTCAATGATCTCTTCTCGCGCAAACGCCCGGAAAAGGTCTTCCATTCGGCTGAAGCCGATATTCGGGTGATCAAAGGCGCAGGCGCTTTTCAGTTCATTAACATTTTTGACATCATGACAGCTGCGCGCATGGCAGGCTGGAAAGATTACGGACTGGCTCCCCTGCTTCTTAAATATTTCGGGATCAAGCTGGATAAAAAGCATCAGCTTTCAAATTGGGGCAAAAGACCCCTGAGCGAAGAACAGCTTGACTACGCGAGCAAAGACACCCAATACCTCTTACAGCTCAAAGATAAGCTCCTACCGGAACTCAAGAACAAAGACATGCTCGAGGAGGCGATGGAGGAATTCGCACAGATCGCTGAGATCGAACCGAGCAAACGCGAGTTCAATCCCGAAGGATTCAGGAGCATCAGGGGCGCAAAAGACCTCTCCCAAAGATCTCTCACTGTTTTAAGAGAGCTTTACCTATACAGGGAAGAAGAAGCAAGGACCAGGAATAAACCTACATTTAAAATACTCCCTGATTTCATGCTTGTGCGCATCGCCCAAAAACCCGTAAAAAGCTTTGATTCCCTGAAGGCTGTCCACCAGATGACCCCTTACCAGCTTAAATACTATTCCAATGGCGTGCTACGCGCCATTGCGCACGCGGAAAAAGCTGAACCCGCTCCATTGCTGCTGCCCAAAAACAATAACGGAAAATCACCCAATATAAGAAGGAGTAAGCTGGCCACTGAGATCTATGATAATCTAAGAGCATGGCGTAATGATATCGCTGAAACCCGTAAAATGGACGCAAGCACGATCATCTCGAACAAAGCATTAAAATGCATCGCCTATGCTGCGCCAAAGAACATGGAAACGCTCGCGAACGTACCGGAATTAAACAAATGGAAATGCGCCAGGTACGGCGAAAGCATGCTCAAAATAATAAGATCCAGCATCAAATGAATATACTGCGTCCCCTACGGTCGTACCAAAATAATGAAGAACGTCCCGAACTTGTTTCGGGATCCATGTCCATAGGGACTTTGGTCCTAGTTTTTATTGCCCGTTAGACCCTTTTACCGAATGAATCCATGCTTTAAAATACAGATAGGCTATGTTAATCAAACATTTGAGATTTTTTGTAATTATTGGTGTCTGTGCAGCACTGGCATCCCTCTCGATCAACACGCGCGCCAACACCCTGATGAATGAGTACAGGACAGCTTCTGACTTAAAAATAAGCGCTATCGCGCATCAGCCGAGCAAGGCCGGCGCCAGGGCTGCCGAACCAATACCGGCACGAGTAAATGAAGCGCCGCAGCGGAAGGGGTCGGGAAACACTTTTGTCTTTAAGATCTCTGATTTGATCAACAACCACCACAAAACCGCTCTAAAGGTCAAGCTGGGCAATGAAAATTATATTTTAAGCGGACAGGAAGAGCCCCCGCTTAAAAACATCCTTGGCAAGAATATCGGCAACATCGTATTGCTGGCTTTCCCGGAAAATGCCTCTAAGACCCCCCTGGCCATAAATGCTCTTGATATCCTTATAAAAAGCCAAACTCGCGCTGTCGGCGGAGCAGCCTATTCTTTCAGATATCTGCCCAGGGAAATAACAAACCCATTCCTCGGAGACCTGCATATCAATCCCGAAAAAACAAGCCTGCCCAAATACACCATCAGCGTTGAAGCCTTGATCGAGGCTATATTCTCCAAGGCCTTAATGCTCGATCCTTACCCATTCCGCATAGCAATATTCACGGACCAGAACTCAGACAGCTGGGTCATGCTTATGAAAGACATCACAATGGAGACTTATAAAAGTTTTAAAAGAACCTACATTGGTGAAAAAAATATTCCCGTAAACAGCTCGAAAATCTTGACCATCAAAGTCGCGCAAGTGGATTTCCAGGGAATGATTTTTTATATCGGCCAGATTATTGAGGGAAACGAGCCTTATTTATTCGTAAGGATCAAGCAAAACCCGAGCCCGCAGAAACCGTAAACCGATCTTTTTACCGGCCTACCTTGACAAGGGATTTCCAGCTGCCGTATAGATCATCCGTTAATTCTTCGGGCTTAAACCACAGCTTGATCTCGCGCTCAGCTTCGCCGGGATCAGAAGACGCATGCACCACATTCTCAAATATTCCGGAAGTCAGGATCCTGCCGTATGAACCGCGGATACTCACGGGATCAGCCTCTTCGGGATTCGTGGCTCCCACTATTTTGCGCACTTTCTGCGTGGCATCATCTCCCATATACACAAACGCCACCACTCTGTTATAGGGCTCTCCATGAACCCCGCCCTGGATATAGCGGATGAGTTCAGCGAAAAACGGTTTATCTTGCAGATGCGCGTAATGCGCGCGCGCAAGCTCCTCATTGACTTTCACTGCCTTTGCTCCGATTATCACAAGCCGCGCTTCGGCGAGTTTGGTCAGGACATTGCCGGTCAAAGATTTTTGAAGTCCATCCGGTTTAATAAGAATAAGAGTCGCTTGTTTTGCCATGATTTACCTCCAAATACAAAATTATACGGGCTAAATACTTCAAAAAAGCGTAAAACGCAAGACGTGAAACGCGAGATGTCGGAAGTGAAAAACAAGACAAAATCCCATTTTCCGCCAAACTTCTTACGTCTTACGTTTCGCGCCTCACGCTGTTTAACATTCAGCGAAGCAGTCCTGTGGTATGCCCCACGGGGTATAATTTAGCATTTATACTCTAATCGTGTGGTTCGTCGGTATGCCGCTATCGTATTCTCGTTTCCAAATGATCCGTTACCCTGTTTCGGCCATGGTTTTTCGAGTAATAAAGCGATGCGTCCGCGCTCTTGATCAAAGTTTCGGGCGTGTTCGCGTCCCTGGGATAAAAACCAAGGCCAATGGAAATCGTCACCCTGACCTGAGAAGTACCGGCCTCAGGATAAAATATCTCCTGGCTTATTCTCTCGCGTATAGACTCTGCCTTGCGCCGCGCGCCCTCTTCATCGGTTCTTGGAAGCACCATGGCGAATTCCTCTCCGCCATACCTGGCCACAAAGTCTGTCTCATACACACTGTCTTTAAGGATGTCCGACACGCGCTTTAAAACCTGATCCCCGAACGGATGCCCCCATGTATCATTAATGTTCTTGAAATGATCGACATCGAGAATGGATAATCCCAGCTTTGTTTGGAATCTTTTCGCTCTCCTAAGCTCCTCCTCGATCTTATCGTCAAAAGCGCCTCTTCTGAAAAGCCCTGTAAGCGCATCCACTCTTGAGAGTCTTTCAATGCTGGCAAAGCTCAGGCACTTCAAAAAACCGAAGTGAAGCTGGCCGGACAAGGCATCCGCCCGCAAAAGAATATTGCGCTGTGTAACCTCTGTGAGTTTTGACGGGACATTCCCGGCCAAAAATCCCGCTATCTTGCCCTCTGCGATGATGGGGAGGATAACAAGCTGCGGAGCCCCGTTAGCCTGCTTGCACATGCGCGGCCCATTGGTCCCTGAGAAGATCTCGCTCTCGGGATCTTCCCACTGCCCGCCTTTTAACCACAAACGGCTTCTGATGGCAGGCGTGAATCTCTTTGGGTTCTCTATCGCGGCGTACAGAGCGAACCCGGTGACCTCCGGCAAGGAGTCTTTTAAGGCCTTCTGCAGTACTTTTTCCATTTGCTCAAACCCGATACAGTCAGCAAGATCCCGCACAAGCCCGTAAGATTTGATGGTCTCACTGAGCCTGGATTCTTCCTGCTTGAATTTCACCTTAAGCTCATCCACGGATTGCTGAAGTTCCTGCATCTGATTCTCCGTTTTCTCGACGATCATGTCTGACCCTGTACTGGAAGCAGCCTCGTTCTTCTTCACGAACCTGTACACAAAATAATTTTCAAGGATAAACAAGCAGGCAACGGAAACTGTCCATAAAACGATAAAAGACGCCTGCGCCCGGGCGCCAACAGACACGATCCATAGCGCAGATACTGCTATCAAGGCACAGCTTGACGCAGCGCAAACAACCCCGAACATTGCCATGGACCTGATCCTGACAGTCAAAGGATAAGCAAACAACACAAAGCCCTGCGAGATCTGGCAGATCAATTCCATAAAGATAACCTCATGCGCTCACTATTTTGTTTCTTCCTGAATTTTTCGCCCTGTAAAGCCTTTCGTCCGACACCCTGATAAGCTGCCTGGGGCTCGTTGCCTCGCCGGGATACGTAGCCACTCCCATAGATATAGTCACGCTGAACGCTTTGCCTGTTTTAATGGTGAATGGATTTTGAGCCATATATTCTCTCATCCTCTCAAGGCATGCCTCGGCTTCGCTCAAAGCGGTTTCAGGGAACACAACCACGAACTCCTCCCCCCCGTACCTGCATACAAAATCAACATCTCTAAAGGAACTCCCAAGAATATTGGAAAGCCATTTTAAAAGATCATCGCCCACCTGGTGCCCATAACTGTCATTGAAATGCTTGAAATGATCTATGTCCATTAAGGCTAAACACAGGGAACTTTTATAACGGCTTGCATGCGCGCATTCCTCGGTCAATCTTTCATCTAAAACCTTGCGCGTTGCAAGCCCGGTCAGGGCATCATGGGTAGCCAGCTCCTCGATCTTTCGATGAAGTATCGCGCTTTCAAAAGCAATGCTTCCTATCATGGCGAACAAGTTCACGATCTTGAGATCTCCAGGCGAAAACCTGTTGGCTGATTCTGACTTAAGCTTGATAATCCCCCTGCCGGAACCGCTCATGCCTTTCTCGCGCAATGGGGCCAATATGAATGACTTATACGCGGGAACCTGTCCGGACGAAAACACGGCTGTCTTGAACCGCTCGTCGCTGGAGACATCTTTAACAACCAGTGGCGCGCTGTTTTCAATAACCCATGTCTCCAGAGCATCTAAAGAATTCTCAGTGGAAAGATTCACCCATCTCAGCTCTATGCTCTCATGCTGAAAACACATTCCAATGGCAGCTTCAAGGGATTTTTGTATTTCTGCCGGGTTTAAGCTTTGCCCTAAAAGCCTGATGCCTTCCGAGAGCCTTTGCCTCATGCTTCTTTGGGACTCAAGATTGGCTATTCTCCTTTCATACGAACCCTTATCCTGGGAAAGCTCTCCAAGAGTCTTT
>JBHPMF010000063.1:0-13824 GCA_042563375.1 Elusimicrobiota bacterium
TTCGACTCGCGGATTCGCTCACCACTGCGAAAGCCTCAGGCTACCGGAGAATAAACAAACATGTGCAGCGGGCATTGCATTTAAATTCGTTGTAGAATAGAAAAGTCTTGTCAAACCAATTAGAGGTGTAATATGAAAGAAGAAGAGAAAACCGAAGAAGCTATTGTTTGCTCAACATGCAACAAGGAATTGGAACCCGGCCAAAGGCCTGTGCCATGCGGCGGCTGCAGCGAGCAGTTCTGCTCCATGGACTGCCTCAATGATCACCGCTGGGATGCGCACTAAAGAAAGCCGCTAAGGCAGTCCCGAGGGGCAGTCCTGTGGTAAGCCCCACAGGGCGCAAAGTGGCAGAATGAAGAGAGAAAAGAAGAGACTCTAAGGCGCTAAGTATAAAAAAGCGGAGCAGGAAGATAAAAATTTGAAGATTTGTTTAGTACATGGTTATCCTCTGACCGGTACGGGAAGTAATATCTACGTTGCTAATCTGGCCATAAAACTGTGCGCTTTGGGCCATGATGTATCGATCATGTGCCAGGAGCCGCATCCGGAAAATCTTGATTTCGTGAGCGAGGCGTATACTTTTAATGAAACAAATACCGGATACGAGAGAAAATTCCAAAAACAAACAAGCTTAAAGGGAGCTTGTCGTATTTTCCGGCCAAGACTCAATACGCTGTTGGTTTTTGTTCCTGATAAATACGAAGGTTTCAGCGTTGTACAGACTTTACATGAGTCAAGTCAAAGTGATATCGAGGAATTCGCCCAAAAAAACGCTTCAGCCTTAAGACTCATTATCAAGGATTTCAATATAGAGATCATCCAGGCGAATCATTCAGTGATGCAGCCGTATATCGCGCATTTGGCGACCAGAGAGAATAATATCCCCTATTTCGCTACCCTGCATGGAAGCGCTCTGAATTTCAGCGTCAGGAAAAGTGAGTTTCTTCATAAGTGCGCGATGGAAGGCGTTAGGCATGCTAAAAAAGTCATTGCTGTTTCCGGGCATAACGCGCGGGAATTCAGGGAATATTTAAAAGAAAAACATGATAAATTGCCGGCAGACATAACAGTTATTCCGGTGGGCGTGGATCTGGATAAATTTGAATTACTGACTAATAAGAAAAGCGCTTGCGTCTCCCGGTTAAAAGAGAATTTGGAAAAGAAGTTAAAAATCTTGAACCATGGAAAAACAAAAGCTCTTAAGCAGGATCTTGAAAAAAGGATCGCGCAGGCAACACCTTCTGTCAAGATCAAGGAGCTTTTCCGTGATATCGCTAAAAACTATGATCGCCGCCATCCTGACCATGATGTTGTTGAGACATTAGATGGGATCGATTGGGCAAATGACAAGATCGTGCTTTTTGTGGGCAAATATCTGTGGACAAAAGGGCTTCAGGTGGTTATCACGGCTATTCCCATGATCTTAAAGAAAATACCCGAAGCAAGATTTGTTTTTGTGGGTTTCGGAGAATCCAGGGAGATACTACAGGCTTTGGTTTTCGCATTGGCCAGAGGAGATAAAGAGCTTTATCAATATATGCTAAAGGCGCATTCGCAGATCGATCTCGGGGGCGCTATAGACACACCTTTGATCGAGAATGGATTTCTTGATAAGCTCAAAAAACAAGACGCGCTTGAGGCATTCTTCAATGATGCAAAGGAATCGCGGATCGATGAACGGGTGCATTTTACAGGCATCATGTCTCATGATGAACTGCGCTTTATGCTCCCAATGGCTGATGTGCTCGTGGCGCCTTCGGTTTTCCCTGAGGCTTTCGGCACAGTGGCTATTGAAGCAATGGCCGCGGGTGTTTTTCCCATCATCTCCTATCAATATGGATTCAAAGAGGTTGACGACGCCATAACAGAGGGTATTTCCGAAGATCTGGGAGATCTGGCTCATATGCCCAAAATGTACATAGATAACCGGATGGCATCAACATTAGCGGAAAACGTAATTGCGGTTTTGCGATCTGAGAATGTGCGCAGCAAGGCTTTTAAGCAGAAATGCCGTGATCTGGCTACGAAAAATTACAGCTGGGACGCTGTTGCTCAAAAATATCTTGAAGTGTTTTCTTCCTGATCATTCGTATCGAAGGGCTTCAACGGGATGCAGTTTGGCAGCTTGGTAAGCCGGGAATACAGAGAACAAAAATCCGGTTCCTGCGGCGATCAAAAGGGCCATACAAAATGGTAAGGCTGGAAACTCGCGATTTCCAGCCAGCGCAGATCCTTGAGTATCCATTTGACGCCTGCCATGGCCAGAAGTATACTCACAATACCGCTGAAAATGGAATTTTTTATAAAAAGACACAGATCCGGATTCGACTACGCTCACTGCTGAGAAGGTCTGAGGCTGCCAAAGAGGGCTTCAGACAGCGTAAGTAATAAAACGAAGACGCGAAGCTTTATTGCTCCTGCTTGCCTCCCCCGTTACGGGGGAGGCAGAAAAAAAGATATCAGAATAATTTAGCTAGTTTGCGTGGGGTTTTCTCATCCATTTTGCCAATACAGGCCCTGCTTTTTTCGCGTTGTCTACGACAACAACGACTTTTGCACTGTCATGGCCGTTGCTTGTGCCGTAAACATGATGCAGGCTTATGTGCTTAAGAGCAAGGGTTTTTGTGAGGTGATTGAGCGCTCCCGGGTGATTCGGTAATTCAATATGAAAGCAGGGGGTTTCCATCACATGGAACCCGGCTTTTTCCAGATGTTTCTTTGGATGATGGTGTTTATCCGTCAGAAACCTGATGTAAGCTGTGTCTCCGTAGCCTTCTGTCATCATGGCCGTGATATTGATCTTATGCTTGTGCAGTGCATGAGTGATCTTCCATAATGCGCCCGGTCTGTCATGAGTTGGTATTGTGTACTGCGTGTGCGTGTGTGCATGCGCGTGTTTATGTGCGCGCGTGTGTTTATGCATGTGTTTTGTCATGTTTACCTCGCTTTTATTTTCACTCCGTTAGTCAGGAGCGAGTCGTGATCGATCATTATTGCATTTTGGATCGACTACTCACTGTATAATTTCCAAGGCGTTTATTCAATGATGCGGATTGGCCTAAGTGGTAAGAATTATTTAGAATTGAGTGAAGGCAGAATTTGATAATCGGAGGGTAAGATGGAAAACCGTAAAGACAAAAATAAGTCCGCGGAAAGCGATGAGTATTGTGCGCCAAAGGGAAGCAAAACAGAACACAGAATAGGCATTAACGGCAAAACACAATCATGCTCGGCTATTGCGGAGTGGATGATACTGCGGAAAAAAGAAAAGCCGGCAGCTGAGATCTTCCATGTTTTTTATCAATTAAAAGGCGCAAAGAATCGCATCAGGCCTTTGACTTTTGTTTTTAATGGGGGCCCGGGAGCAGCTTCAGCTTTCCTCCATATGGGAGCTTTGGGACCGCAGAGGATCGTGTTCAATGGCGATGGAACGATCCCAAAACCTCCGACAAGACTTACCGCTAATAAGGAGACATGGCTGGGTTTTACAGACCTTGTTTTCGTGGATCCCGTGGGAACGGGTTTCAGCAGAGTTGTGGATCCAAAAGACAAAAAGAAACAGGATGAAGCGGCTAAATCCGGCGATGGCAAGGAAGCGGAAAAGAAAGATGACAAGGAGTTCTTTCAGATAAACCGGGACCTTGAATCTTTGTGCGAATTCTTCCAGAAATTCCTCTCAAAGCACAAGAGGTGGTCTTCCCCGATATTCATAGCGGGCGAGAGTTACGGCGGATATAGAGTGGCCAAGCTCGTAAAAAAATTACAGCAGGACAATGGAGTGGGGCTCAACGGCGCAATACTTATTTCCCCGGCTCTTGAATTCGAATTGCTTTTCCCTACGGATTATAATGTTCTCGGATGGACGAGTACTTTTCCGACGATGGTAGCGGCTTCTGTCTATCATGGAAAATCAGGTTTTTTCAAGAAGAAAGCCCGATTGGCAGAGGTGCTTGAAACAGCCGAGAACTTTGCTTCCAACGATCTCACTACCCTTCTTGTGCACGGTGATTCGCTGCCTGAGCGGCGCAAGAAAGATATCATCAGCAGGATGTCTGAGCTTCTGGGTATATCAGAGGATTTTCTTTCTGTTCGCGCCGGCAGGCTCGATATTTTGACTTTTGCGCGGGAACTTCTCAAAAGCGAGAAGAAATTCTGCGGCTTGTATGACGCGTCAGTCACGTGCCTGGATCCATTTCCTGACAGGGCTATGTTTGAAGGGCCGGATCCCACGCTCTTCGCTATAGACAGGTTGTTCACGGCAGGTGTGAATGTCCAACTGAGGGACACATTGAAACTCGAGACTGACAGGGATTATGAGCTTTTGAGCTTTGAGGTCAATGAATCATGGAAAAACGATCAAAAACAGCATGATTTTGAGAGCTATATAGGATCGACTGATGATCTGAGATACGGGATGTCCCTTAATTCACATATGAAAGTGTTTATCTGCCATGGGTGCTACGACCTTGTGACGCCGTATTTCGCTTCAACCAGGCTTATGCATCTGATGAAGCTCAATAAGGCTCAATTGCCGAATATAGATATCAGGCAGTTTTATGGCGGGCACATGTTCTACACATGGGATGAATCAAGGAGATTATTCCATTCCGCTATGAAGGATTTTTACAAAAAAGCGCTTTAGGATTATCCGGGTTGCGTTAGGGCAGTAACCGGGAGTGTTATTGCGGGCTTAATATTCATAAATTGTTGGTTTTTACCGGCTTTTCTCATTCTTTTTGTCATCCTGAACTTGTTTCAGGATCTCATAAAGCTTCCGTCGGGAGACTTTAAAAGAGCGGTATTCTCATTGAGATCCTGAAATAAATTCAGGATGACAAGCAGATCATTAAAATATCAACAATATTCGAGCATTATGCCCGCAATGACATGGATGAGAAGCGTTGCGCGCACCCTTAATTTATTTTTTCGAGCCAGCGATCGATCCTCCCGGGTTTCAGGAATAAATAGAAAAGCCTTCCTGTCTCAATGGTCTTTCCTGCGATCTCGCCCGCATTATCCCCCCATCCAACATAAATATCAGCGCGGCCCGGGCTTTTAATGGCGCTGCCTGTGTCCTGATCCAGTACAAATTGGACAAAAGGCTTGCTTGGTCCATCGCCAATAGGCAGGTGCGCATCCACAAGCGCGATACCCGCGGGAGGGAACACTTTCTTATCAGTAGCTATTGCGCGCCAGGGCGTGAGTTTGACTCCTATCCATGCGTTGGGCCAGCTCTCCTCATCCTGGATACCGAAGAATATGTAGCGGTCATTGCGCAATACATATTTATCGTATTCCGGAGGATTATCCTCAAAATACTTGCGTATGGATTGCATTGATATCTCTTCCTTTGGGATTTTTTCATCAGCTACAAGGAGTTTCCCGATGCTTGTGTAGTCTAAACCATTGGAAGTTGTGTATCCGACATTGATATGTCCGCCTTCGGCAAGACGCACGCGCCCTGCTCCGTTTATGTGCAAAGTAAAAGCATCGAATCGATCTTTCATCCACACCAGCTCCGTGCCTTTGAGCAGGCCCTTTTTCTCGATTTCTTTACGCGTGTAGTAAGGGACAAAACCATTACCCTGCTTGCGTCCAAGCACTTGTTTTGTCTCAGGGTCCATGTGGATATCTTTTGGCATCTTATACAAAGGGTATTTATATATCTCAGACTGCTTGCGCGATCCCGGGAAAACAGGAGAATAATAAGCTGTGAAAAGGACTTCTCCTTTTTTATCTGAGCCTATGCTTTTGTACGCGTCGAATTCTTCTATAACGCACTTTTTGATGTTTGCGGCGCTTTTTAAGTTTAAGCATTGGCGAAAGGCATAAACACTTGTTCTCGCATGTTCGAATGTGATCCATGGGAAAGAAGATCCAGAGAAATGTTTGGCATTTTCTTGGTTTTCAAACCATGTCATGCTGCGTTTAAGAGCTTCTATCAGCCCGTTTCTCTCATCGCTTTGTACGCCTATGGCTTGATCCAACTTATCAGCGATCCCGGCTTTTTTAAACGAGTCTTGTTTTTTTAAGTTTTCCAGGGTCAAAACAGGAGAGGTTCCGTGAAGCCCGTATTTTTTCATTCCAAAGAACCCGCAACCCGGCAGGAGTATTGTGCAGACCGCGCTCACAAGAAATGTTTTGTTTAGAATTTGCTTAAGCATGATTCTAAGATTGTAGGAAGTATTGAGCGGTTCTTAATTTCTTTTTTTGAATGCAAGAGTCAGTACTAGGTAGGACAGGAATGAAATGATAAATCCCACGAACCAGGCATAGTGATAGAGGTTTATGCACAAAGCTGGGACTTGCATGGCCTTGATCGTGCCAAGGAATCCGGGTATGCAGGGGATGATACCAAGAGCAAGTGCGATGATCGCTACAGGATTGAATCCTTTGTTATGCGAGTATTCCCCTTTTTCCATGTATAGGTCATGCAAGTTCAGTTTTGTCTTTCTGATGATAAAGTAATCACAGAGCAGGACCCCTCCGATAGAGCCGAGAAGAGCTGAATATCCCACAAGCCAGGTGAAGATATATCCTGTTGGGTCGCTCACAAGCTTCCATGGCTGGATAAGGATACCGATTACCCCTGTTATAAGTCCGCCAATGCGGAAAGAAATACGTTTCGGCCAGAGATTCGAGAAACCATTGGCCGGGCTCACGACATTCGCGGCGAGATTAGTGGTAAGGGTCGCAAGAGTGAGCGCTGCCATGCACAAGACAACGATTATCGGACTCTTGAACCTTGAAAGAAGTTCAACAGGATCCCATACTGCTTCCCCGAATATGATGATCGTGGCTGAAGTGACAGCTACTCCGATAAAAGCAAATAGCGTCATTGTGCTGGGAAGTCCTATGGCTTGACCCATGATCTGGTCTTTTTGGGAGCGCGCATAACGCGTGAAATCCGGGATATTAAGGGAAAGGGTTGCCCAGTAGCCTATCATTCCTGTTAAAGCAGGGAAAAAGAATTTCCAGAATTCCCCCTCGCGCGCCTGGCCTATCGCGAATTGCGAAGGTTTGGAGAGTATAGGGCCGAATCCTCCTGCTTTAATATATGCCCAGACTAAAAGACTTATACCGATAAAAAGCAAAAACGGGGCTGCGTAATCTTCAACATGGCGTATGGATTCCATGCCTCGCCATACTATCCACATGTTTAAACACCAGAAAAACATAAAGCACGCGAATTGAGCGATATTGATCCCAAGAAAAGACGCGGGCATTGCATTAAGGCTTGGAACAAACACACACATCATCTTGTATATGGCCCAGCCTCCTATCCAGGTCTGGATCCCGAACCATCCGCAAGCAACAAGGGAGCGCAGTGTGGCCGGGATATGCGCTCCTGCCATGCCAAAAGCTGCGCGGCAATAAACAGGAAATGGGATGCCGTATTTTGTGCCTGCGTGCGCGTTCAGGATCATTGGTACAAGAACAATGACATTGCCCAGCGTGATAGTGACAAGAGCCTGGAGCCAATTCATGCCCTGGGCTATAAGAGAGGAAGAGAGCATATAGGATGGGATGCATACAGACATGCCCACCCATAGGGCTGCGATGTCCCATTTCCCCCATTTGCGGTCTTTTAGGCGTGTTGGTGATATGTCTGAATTGTAGTAGGGCGAGGAAGATACATCAGCGGTAAGTTCGTGGATGTTGTCAGTGATTTTTACGGTTTTCATGAATGTACCTTATCAATTATACAACGCACGGCCCGTGCCAGGCACGGGCCGTGGGGGGATGGAGAGCAGGGCAATTTTGTGTAAAATAAGAGTACACCTTCAATAACCCGCTTTTCTGGCGATTGGGTGTAGAAAACCCGGTTTTCGCACTGAAAAAATAATTGAAGATTTTGAAAATCACATAGTTATTATCCATATATGTTAAGGAGTGGTAAGGTTATGCCCAAAAAAGATTCGCCAAAATCCAAACAGGAAACGAAAATCGATCTAAGCACGAATTGCGGCGGCATCAAGGCGCCCAATCCGTTCTGGCTGGCTTCAGGCCCTCCCACGAATTCCGGCGAGCAGGTAATGCGGGCTTTTGAACAAGGTTGGGGCGGAGTCGTGTGGAAGACAATGACCCAGGATCCCCCCATCCTCAATGTCACGTCACGCTATGGCGCTCTTGATATCGGCAAGCAGAAGATGGCCGGATTCAATAATATCGAGCTTACCACTGACCGTTCTCTCGATGATAATCTGCGCGAGATAAGCGAAGTAAAGAAAAAATTTCCAAAACACGCTGTTGTCGCTTCTATGATGGTTCCGTGCGAAAAACAGCAGTGGCAGGATATCGTGAAAAAAGTCGAAGACGCGGGATGCGACGGTTTGGAGCTTAATTTCGGGTGTCCGCATGGGTTGAGCGAGCGCGGCATGGGCGCGGCTGTCGGGCAGGTGCCGGAATATGTGAAGATGGTAACTGAATTCGTGAAGGAGATCTCAACGACCCCGGTGATAGTGAAACTCACTCCCAATGTCACAGACATTAGATATCCTGCAAGGGCTGCCAAGGCCGGCGGAGCTAATGGTGTGGCTTTGATCAATACCATCAAGTCATTCATAGGCGTTGACCTGGATACGCTGCAGCCAAAGTTTTCAGTTGACGGGAAGATCGCTTATGGCGGGTATTGCGGGCCTGCTGTGAAGCCCATAGCTTTATATATGGTTTCCACCCTGGCCGCAGATAATGATTGCAAAGGATTGGCCATATCGGGTATCGGCGGCATTTCGAATTGGGTGGATGCCGCGGAATTCATGCTGCTTGGGGCGAGTTCTATCCAGGTATGCACAGCAGTCATGCATCATGGTTTTAAGATCGTGGATCCAATGATCAAGGGCTTAAGCGGATGGATGCTTAAGCACGGATTCGTTAAGATCGATGATTTTGCAGGCAAGACAGTCAGCAATGTTGTTGATTGGGGCAAGCTTAATCTGCATGCCAAAACAATGGCCGCGATCAATAAGGAAAAATGCATTGGATGCGGCATATGTCTGACTGCGTGCCGGGATTCAGGGCATCGCGGCATGAATATTGACCATGTGAATGGCAATAAGATCCCTTATGTGGCAGCAGAGTACTGCGTGGGCTGCAATCTATGCTCTGTGGTCTGCCCTGTCAATAAATGCATCACAATGAAGACAGTGGAAACAGGGCATCCGCCTTTGACCTGGGAGGAATATATCGCTCAGGGTCAAAAGGGATACAAAGGGGTTCATAAGCGGTAATAACGGGGTCACGTCTAAAGTTTCAAGTTTTGCAGCAAAAACTTGAAACTTTAGACGTGACCCTGAAACAGGAGGCAAACATGCCAAGAATTGTTCATAGTGGTTTGATACAGGCTTCATGCGAGTGGTCGCATGAGAAATACAGTTTAAAACAGATCAAGAAGAAGATGATCGATAAGCATATTTCGCTTATTGAGCAGGCAGGCAAGAAAGGAGTCCAGATCCTTTGCATGCAGGAGATCTTCACGGGGCCGTATTTTTGCGCTGAGCAGGATACGCGGTGGTATGAGACTGCGGAGCCTATTCCCGGGCCCACGGTAAATCTGATGGCCAAGTACGCGAAGAAATACAAAATGGTGATGATCGTGCCAATTTACGAGACTCCGCAGACAGGCGTTTATTACAATACAGCCGCAGTGCTCGATTGCGATGGCAAAATTCTTGGCATCTACAGGAAGAATCATATTCCGCATTGCGCTCCTGGTTTCTGGGAAAAGTTTTATTTTAAGCCGGGAAACACAGGTTACCCGGTTTTTGAGACCTGTTACGGGAAAATAGGGGTCTATATCTGCTATGACAGGCATTTTCCGGATGGAGCCCGCGTGCTTGGCTTAAAAGGCGCGGAGATCGTGTTCAATCCGTCTGCCACTGTGGCAGGGCTTTCGGAACATCTTTGGAAACTCGAACAGCCCGCTCATGCTGTGGCGAACCAGTATTTTATCGGTGCGATCAACAGGGTAGGCATTGAGAAGCCCTGGAAGATCGGTCAATTCTACGGTCAGTCTTATTTCTGTGACCCAAGAGGGCAGATTATTTCAGTGGGACCCAGAGATAAGGATGCTTTGATCACAGCGAAGATCGATCTGGATCAAATCCTTGAAGTCAGAAAAGCATGGCAGTTCTTCAGGGACAGAAGACCTGAAACGTATAAGGAGTTGACGCAGCAGTTGCCGTAGAGCTATTTTTAGAGGAGGATAATACATGTCTTACGATCTTGTGATTAAAGATGGAACAGTCTCAACAGCGCAGGATACTTTTAAAGCGGATGTAGGGATCAAGGGAGAAAAAATCGTTGCGTTGGGAGACAGCCTGGACTCAAGAGGCGCGCGCGTGATCGATGCCAGGGACAGGATAGTGATCCCGGGCGGCATTGATGTTCATGTACATTTACAGCTTCCTTTCTGCGGCACAGTGTCTTCAGATGACTTCGAATCAGGCACAAAAGCAGGCGCGTGCGGCGGAGTGACCACTCTAATTGATTATGCCATGCAGGGTAATCATGATAATCTCATGGCAGGAGTGGAAGCCAGGATGGAAGAAGCCCAGGACAAGGTCTGCATCGATTATTCCCTGCATTGCGGAGTCACAGGGTACAAGAAGCTTAAAAACCCGGTCAAGGAATTCAAGCGCATGCTTGATTTTGGGATTCCCACGCACAAGATGTTCATGATATACGCAAAAGAAGGCTGGCAGTCTGATGACGGGGATTTTTATTCAGCGCTTTCCCAGGTGCACGAGATGGGTTCCACTATCTGTGTTCATGCTGAAAGCGAGAAGGTCATGAATCTTTTGATCGAGCGTTATTCAAAGGAAAACGGAAAATACGGAGCTTATGGCCATGTGCTTTCAAGGCCTGATTTTATTGAAGTGGAAGCTGTGCAAAGAGCTATAAAGTGGGCTGAAGTGACAGGCGGACATCTCTATGTTGTGCATCTTTCAACCGGCAAGGCCGCTGATCTTTTCAAGGAAGCTCATGCGCGGGGAGTCAATGTCCACACTGAAACCTGTCCCCAATATTTATTGCTTCAGGATGATGTATTTAAAAACAAGAAGACCGGGCATCTGTACGCTACATGCCCTCAGATTAAGAAGCGAGAGGATAATGAGCGGCTATGGCAGGCATTGACCAACGGCGAGATATGCATCGTAGCCACAGACACCTGCACTTTCACGACAAAGCAGAAAGCCATGTGGAAAGGCGATTTTACGAAGATCCCGTTTGGTATGCCCGGACTCGAAACGCTTCTGCCGTCTGTTTATACGCATGGATATAGGTCAGGAAGATTCTCCTTGAATCATTTTGTTTCCCTTACTTCAACGAATCCAGCGAAGCTTATGGGCATGTATCCCAAGAAAGGCACTATTGCTCCGGGTTCTGACGCTGACATAAGCATTATCGACCCAAAAGCAAGCCGTGTGATCGATCACAGGAAACTTGCCACGAATTGTGACTGGTCTCCTTATCAGGGGCAGAAAATGTGGGGATTCCCTGAGCGCACAATTTCGCGCGGAGAGATAATCGTTGAAAAGGGTAAGTTCATCGGGAAACCCGGCCGCGGAAAATTTGTGAAAAGAAAGGGCTATGGATGGAGAGACCTTACCAAACCCTGGAGAGTAAGCAAAGTAAAGACAAGTAAGTAGTAAATAGTAATTAGTAAGTAGGAAGAAAAGACTGTCATTTCCATTCTTTCTCCTCTCCCTTGAGGGGAGAGGTTGGGTGAGGGTGATAAAGTGTTTCCTTTTTGCCATAAGCCATAGGCTATAAGCTAAACGTGGCGCGCAGCGCCCTAGGAGGAGTTATGCCAACAACTAAAGTCAAGAAAGATTCAAAACAAACCAAAACCGTGACACTTAAACAATACATAAACGGAAAGTGGATTGAAGGGTCTGACTCAAGAGAGATCAGATCGATCAATCCGGCTAATACAAAGGAAACACTGGCGATATTCAAGGGCGCTTCAAAGGACGATGCATTAAAAGCTTTAGATGCGGCGCAGAAAGCGTTTCCAGCGTGGAAAGCTACCCCAGCTCCGGCAAGAGCCAGATATATAGATAAGGTTGTAAGGCTCGCCAGGCAGAAAAAGGAAGAGCTTGCAAAGATCATGACGCTGGAAGAAGGAAAAATACTTCCTGAAGCGCTTGGAGAGATGGAAAAAGGCATAAACCTGCTTGAGTGGTTTGTTGGCGAGGGAACGCGATTCATGGGCCAGACCGCTCCTTCTGAGCTTTCCAGGAACCTGCTTTATACCATAAGAGAGCCTCTTGGAGTCGTGTCCATAATAACTCCCTGGAATTTCCCATGGGCCATCCCCTGCTGGAAGATCGCTCCTGCTCTTGTGGCGGGAAATACGATCGTGTTCAAGCCTGCATCATGTACGCCATGGATGGGAGCGGAGTTTGTGAAGCTTTTTGATGAAGCCGGGATCCCTCCGGGAGTCATAAATCTGGTACTGGGTTCAGGCTCATCAATGGGCGATATTCTGGTGGAAGACAAGAGGGTTCAGGCTGTATCATTCACCGGATCCAATGACATAGGCACAAGAGTGTATCAGACCGCAGGGAAAAGAGGCATAAAGGTGACTTGTGAGATGGGAGGCAAGAATCCATGCGTGGTCATGGATGATGCTGACATGGATCTGGCAATGGCAGGAGTCATGAAAGGAGCTTTCGGGTCCACAGGGCAAAGATGCACTGCCACAAGCCGCCTTATAGTGCATGAAAGGATCGCTGATGCTTTTATCAAGAAGATGCTTGATGAGCTTAAAGTCCTAAAAGTCGGCGATGGTATGAAGCCCGGCATAGGCATGGGTCCTGTGGTGGATAAGGGCCAGCTTGACACAGTGCTGGGACTCATTGAAACAGCGAAGAAGGAAGGAGCCAAGTTAATATTTGGAGGCGGAAAGCCTCAGGGCGCGGAGTTCGAGAATGGTTATTATGTTGAGCCAACAGTATTTGATAATTGCACAGATGACATGACCATTTATCAGGAAGAGGTATTCGGGCCTGTGCTCGTTATCAGGCGTGTTAAGAGTTTTGAAGAGGCTGTGAAAAGCGCTAACTGCGTCAGATACGGGCTCACTTCCGCCATATATACTCAGGATATCTCGCTTGCCATGCGTTTTGTGGAAGAGACAGAGGTCGGCATGACCCACATCAATTCTCCCACGATCGGCGGTGAGGCCCAGGTGCCGTTTGGCGGCACAAAAGAATCCGGAGTCGGTGAAAGAGAAATGGCTAAAGAAGGAATCTTTTTCTTTTCCAAGCCCAAAACAGTTTTTCTTGATTATACGGGAACAAAGAGGAAATCAAGCATTTATTAAGCAGAAACGCGAATTATTCTGTCATCCCCGCGGAGGCGGGGATCCAGAACCGCTGCATTGATATAGATTCTTCTTTTTTTCAGAAAGCGCGGCAGCTTGTATCCCGCTTCTGTTCTTTTCGGAAGCGGGATACAAGCTGCCGCGCTGCAACTTTTCCCCCTTTCCCCTCCCATGGCATCCCTGACCCCCAAGATTACTTCTCCCCTTAACAAAGGAATATTCATAGCATGACTCGCTCTCAAACCACCGCGCCCAACTCCCCAACACTCACCGCCACCGCCGATCTCTCCGGATCATCCTTCTCCGGGATCCTCATGGACATAACACCCACAACCTCATTATTTTCTGCCAAAAGCGGACCTCCGCTTAAACCACGCGGAACCGTATAATCAAGAATCAGACTTTCTGTTTCTCGCAAGCACATAATGCAAAAATCCGTGTGAATTTTAGATTTAAAAATATACCGCCAAAGTGGGTTCAATTGAAAACCGATT
>JBHPMF010000064.1:0-13745 GCA_042563375.1 Elusimicrobiota bacterium
GACCTGCGGCTACCGAGAAAAGAGCAGAGAAGACGCAGGCTAAAGACCTGCGGCTACCGGAAGGTATACAGAGCGGAGCAGAGGGGGCGCAGGCTCAGGATGATAGAGTGGGGATTTTCTTATTGAGATCCTGAAACGAGTTCAGGATGAATATAATGCGTCTCCGGCCCTTCGACTTTGCTCAGAATGGTTCCTTCCTTATGTGGTGAGCGGAGCCGAACCATAGGGGACGCATTATATTCATTTCCCGCTGCGGCGCAGGAGCACGGAGATCCGGGCTTTTAGTTCTTTTGGGGCGAAAGGTTTGGGGAGATAATCATCAGCTCCGATGGTCAGGCCCTTTACTTCGTCCTCCGGGCCATCCAGGACCGTGAGCATGAGTATGGGTATTTTTCCGAATTTCGGGTTTTTCCGGATCTGGTCGCAAAGCTGAAAACCGTCTCCGTCATTGTCCAGGTTGATATCAAGGGTTATGATGTCCGGCATAGTTTCTTCAAGCAATTTCATGGCTCCGTCAGGCTCTGTCGCCAGAAAGACTTCATGCCCTTCCTTTTCCAGAGTGAGCTTTATAAGCTTCTGGAAATCTTCCCTGTCTTCGACTATGAGTATCTTTGCCATATGATATTAGTTTATAAGTTTATAAGTTGATAAGTTCGAATTTTTCATGTATTTGTAATGGGTACCCCTCACCCTAACCCACATCGTTATACACAAGTTCAGCAGCCGTTTAATCATCCAAAGTAGCGCAGGAGGTTCCCCTCTGAGCGTAGCACGGGAGCTTGTATCCCGCTTCTTTTGGAACAAAGAGCAGAAGCGGCATACAAGCTGCCGCGCTACGTTCCAGTCGAAGCGGGGGATAAGCCCCCGCCCTACGGGGAGACGGGGGACTTGTGTATAACGATGTGACCCTAACCCTCTCCCCAGGGAGAGGGAAAAATAGATAAGGAAGGACGGGCGCCGGGCACGAGAAGATGTCGAGTGCATCAGGCCGGGTCTGTCCTTGGCATCTTTACGGGAATGGTGAATGAGAATGTGGCTCCTTTTTTCGGATTATTGGATGCCCATATTTTTCCATTGTGCGCTTCGACTATGGATTTTGCGGCGAATAGCCCCAGGCCCAATCCGCCTTTTCTGCCTTTAACGAATTTCCCGAATAAGCTGGGAAGGATCTCTCTTGGGATGCCATCCCCGTTGTCATTAATAGAGAACGCCACATGGCCGTTTTCGCGGGCAGCGGTGATAAGTATAAGTCCGCCTTGCGGAGTATGGCGGACCGCGTTCCCGATCAAATTCTGCATCACCCTTAAAATCTTTTGCTCGTCAAGGAACAAAGGGGGGAGTGTGCGCGATATGGCGGCATGGACAAGGATCTTTTTCGTGCTGACCTGGTGCTCCATGAGCTTGATGGCTCTGGCGATCATGTCCTTTGGCTGCAAAGCTTTAAGTTTGAGTTCCTGTAAAGGTATCTTGGTCTTGGCGCTTTGCAGAAGGTCATCCACCATGTTTTGAAGCTGTTGGGCGTTCGTCTTGATCATGGCGCAGCTTTCCTTGTGCTCGGCGGCAAGTTCTTCCTGGTCAAGCATAAAATCAGTTATGCTGTTTAGAGCGGCTATCGGACTTCGCAGATCATGAGACACTCCCGAGAGAAAATCCTTTTTCATGTCCTCGAGCTGGCCGAGTTTTACGGCCATCTGATTGACCTCGTCAGCGAGTTTGCCGAGTTCTCCTTTGCCCATCTTCGGGAGTCTGGATTCGAGTTTTCCGGAAGAGATCTCCGCGATGACTTCCCCGATCTTTGAGATGGGGCCTGTGAGCTGTTTGGCGAGCAGATGCGCGCCAAAGATGCTCAGCACAAGAGAGGCGATAAGAGCTATGGAACTTTTCTTGATGAGGAATGCATGGCGCTTGTCGTATTCCTTTTTTTCCTGTTCCTTTGAGAATATAAGATTGGCGTTTCCCAGGTATTGGTCGTGCATGGTGAGTTTTCTTGAAAAATTATATTCATCTTCATCCTCGAGCTTCCTTGACGGACTCCCTATCTTATTGGGGTCAGTGTGCGCCAATATCAATCCCCCCGGAGACACGACCTCGGCTAATTCCAGGTTTATGATGAGCCGTTTAAGTATCTCAAGGTAATTGATAAGCGCGAGGTCATTCTGCGCGATAAGCGCGTCTTGGGCGATTTGAGCGAATGTGACTATGTTGGTCTGCTTTGATTGGGAAAAGGCGCGCTTCATGCGGGTCCGCTCAGACATGACCATCTGGAACGAGACGATCCCCGCGGCGAACAATGAGAGCCCGCACAGGGCTAAAAGAAAGCGAGTACGCAGGGTCATGAATGTGCTCCTGTTGGGGAACGAGGAGAGAAGAATCTATATTTACATAGCGGTGCTGGATCCCCGCATCCGCGAGGATGATAAAGGGGGGATGGTGCTGGATCTCGGATGGAGTTTATCCAGGACTTGATCCGGGGTTTGCGTTGAGGATGACAGAGGGGGAATGGCGCTGGGTCCATGTTTCCGGGATGAGCACATCTGCGAATGCTCTTTCGCCTCATCGCCTCATCACTCCATCGCATCATCGTTTCCCTTATAGCCCCAGCTGCAGCCGCATGATCTTAAGGGCTCTTTGAGCGCGCAGCATGGTCGGATCATGCGAGACTGCTTTTTCCATGAGGAAAGTCGCTTCCTCAAAGTTCCTCAGGGCGTATGCGCGCAAGCCCTGGAAATAAAATTTGTTCGCCAGCTGCGGATTCCTCGCCGCCTGCACCTTCTTTTTAGGCGCCTGCTTTTTCCGCTTTGGTTTGGGAATGATTACCGGTTTAGCGCCGCTCTTCTTGATGATATTCGGCCTGGAAGCTTCGGCTTTCATCTGCCTTGCTTTTCTTTCTTCCGCCTTCTTTCTTACGTCTTCTTCGGGCATGCTTCCTCTCCTGTTGGCGTCGATGAGGGAAAACCAGAACCTGTCCACTCTGGCAAAAAGTTCTGTCCGCTTGTCATATATGTCTTCTCTCTCGATCTGTCTTCCCTTGCGCACTGACGCGGCTATCAAGGCCTGCGCCTGGCCGCGGCTTGAGGGCTCTTCCTCCAGGGCTTGCAGGGCGATGGCAATGGCTTCCTGGTACTCGCCTTGCGTGTAGTGCTCACGGGCGTTCTTAAGCAAGACGGAAGAATGAAGGGGGGAAGTAGACAGTAGACAGTAGACAGTAGACAGGATGCAGAAAATAAGAAAATTCCTGCATTTTCCCTGTATGCTGTATGCTGTATGCCGTATGCTTAGTCTTTTCATTATCGTTTCTTTTCCTGGGTTTCTATTTTTTCGACGGCTTCTTCCATGAGTTTTAATGCTTTCTTGTTTCCCGGATCGACTTTGAGTATCTCGTCGAGTTCAAGCATGGCATCGTAATAACGTTCTTCGTCCATGTAGCGCATGGCGCGCTTGAAGTATACATGGACTTCTCTTATCGGAGTTATCTGCAGAGGCACGCCGAAGCGGAAAGTGAGCGATATCCTGTGAATGAGGCCTAAATCTCCGAATCCCGCGTACGCGTAATCCATCTGCACGACTTTGAATTTCGCGCCGACTCCCATCCGGATCCCTTCGCCGATATCCTGGTTGCCCTTGAATCCGAACCTGAAAGCAATGATCTGGGCCAGCCAGTATTCAAGGCCGAAGGCGAAGTTGGGATCAACGTCGTTTGACATTATGAAATCCGTGGCGATCGTCACAGGGTCTCCGTAGAATGACTGCTTGAGCGACAGGCCGAAGCGGTGCATCTGGGCAAGGGGGAATTCATACCTGTCGAATTTCATCTTGCCTAAAAGATTCTGGGAAGTGTATCCGATGCCGAGTTTTCCAAAAGATGTGTCGTAATGCGTTTGAGCTCCTATGTCCATGGCGAATGTCTGGGCTTTGACCACGTGGAGTTTCTCTTCTATGTATTTCGCGTTCGCGCCCAGGCCGAATCTTCCGAATTGTTTCGCGAAAGTGAATCCAAGGAGCGTATCGCTCATCTCAACATCATCGACTTTCGCTCCGTTGTTATCATATCCCGGGAATGTGTCCATGCTCAGCATCGAGAGCTGAAGGCCCCACGCGATCTTTGACTTGTCCGGGTTGATGCATTCATCGTCACCGCCGATCTCGCATCTGTATGCTTTGGCGAAGGCCAGGTGATGCAGTTTGGTATCGTCAAATAGCTTAACATGGCTGAAAGTCGCTTCAGGATGCTCAAGGGACAGGATGCCGGAAGGATTCCAGTAAGTGGCGAACACATCATCCGACACTGCCGTGAATGCTTCTCCCATTCCTATGGCTCTTGGGCCCTGCCCGATCTTCAGGAAGTTGGCGGATGTTGTGCCCGGACCGCCTGCACAGAAGGCGAAAGAAGCGAAAAAGGCGAAAAAGGCGAGAAATTGAAAAGCTGACAGCAAAGTCAGCCTTCTAACAACCGGAGCACAGGAGCACAGGAGCACAGGAGCACAGAAAAATTTGCGAAGTAAATTTTTCATTACCAGATCACCATCACTTTTACGATTTTTTTGTCTGATGGGCTTTTGATAAGGCAGCGGTATACACCGCTTGCGACCTTGTTATTATTATCATTGGTCCCGAACCATTTCTCTGTTGCTACGCCTGTATGGTTTATCGTCTTGACAAGTTCTCCGGTCAGGGTGAATATCTTGACCGTGGATTGGTCAGGCAGGCTGACAAAACTTATGCCTTCGCTCAAAGTTCCGTATCTGGACGGGTTGTTAGAGAACGGCCTCCACGGTACAGGATATACTTGCAAGTATGACAGAGAAGTATCAGCCTTGCCGATGATCGCGAATGTCGAGAAGTGATTGACCCTGACTGAAACTGTTTTCGCTGTCTGATCCACGGTTGAATTGGTGAGCGGGACCCAGAGCCTTTTGCTTTCATCGAGCCATGCCACGACCAGGTTCTTTGCCCGGATCGGGTGGTCAGTGCTCTCCGACACGTCTTCAATGCCATTGCCATTGGCGTCCGCGTAGGGGATGGTGATCGTTGCTTCATTCTGCAGGCCTTCAACTACCTGGTTGACTGTTCGATAAACCGTGAATTCCCTTGTGGTGACAGCGGATCTTCTCGCGCCCCAGGCGAATGATGCTTTATTGTTGGCTTCCAGGATGATGTTGGGGTCGACCTGATCCGGGTCGCTCAGCGGGTCAGTGCGCACGATCATGAAGAAATCATCGGATATTGACCCGTCAGGAATGCTTATCTGAGTCTGGCCGTCTTCGGCATAGATGATATTGTCAATATCACTATCAAGCATTGTCGTGAATGTTGACTTGAATGTGGGCGAGAACTTGTAACCTTCAGTATCAACGAGGGCTGTGGTCGTTTCGATCCTGTAGGTTGAGTTATACGCCCACACGCCCGAACTAGGGCATATGGTCACTGTGGTGCTCGCGGAATCTATACTGTATGAGAGCGCGATCTCATTTTGAGGAGCGATAGCGGAATTGATGGGTGTTTCAGACTGGAAGATCTTTATTCCATCAGCGATCGTGCTTGGCTTCATGGCTTTTGAGAATGTGAGGGTGATAGAACTTGTGATCACGAGTCCTGCGTACTCATCCACAGGAGTGTCGTATTTAAGATCCGTGAGGCTCATGGCGCTTGCTGCCGGAGCTGCGCCTGTCTGCCCTGAGAAAAATCCTGTTCTTAAAACATAAGTGCCGCCTGTCATGGTCCGGACAACGCCCTGAGGGGCTGCGACTGAGCTGACAAGCTGCAGATTGCCGCCGCTTGATTGCTGTCCTCCTGAACTTCCCAGCATCCATGTGGCGATAGTAAATATCCCGCCGGAAAAAAACGCGTAAGAAGTAAATGACAGAAGAAAAGTGAGGGAAACTATGAGGGTTTTTACTGCAAAACGCACATGGCGTAATACGCCAAAATAGAGGAAATTTAATTTAGAGTATCTATCTGCTTTTACGCTCATTCTATCAGTCCTCACTATAAGTATGGGGTATATTGCATGAATTCCTCACGAAATAAATGTGAAAAAGATGTGAATAATATACCTTGAAAGTTGTGAAGATTTGAGGGTGGAGACCCCTCACCCTGACCCTCTCCCTAATGGAGAGGGAAAAGCAAGGTCAAAGTGCAATTCTAAGGTTTGGTTCTGGCGCTGGAGCTATTTGGGGAGGGAATTTTGGAGGGTTTTGATTTGTTCTTTAAGAATGTCTATTTCAGCGCGGAGTTCTTGATGATCTTCAGGTCTGACCCAGATGTGGGGATTAACGAAAACAAGGACCTTATCCTTGTCTGATGGTTGATGGTTGATGGTTGATGGTGAGAAAGATTCAAGGGCAATGCCGATCACTCGGCCGGTTTTTGTGGCTTTCATGGCAAAGCCGGGTTTTGAAGAACTTGTGAGGAAATCTCCGATCTTTATGGGGCCGTTCTCAAGATTTACTTTTACCGGTACGCGTCCTGCTAATGCAATGGCAGGTCTTTCTTTTGGATTTAATTTTTTATCAGGTCCGATCAGTATCTGGCCATTGCCCTTTAAAACCGCACCGGGTTCTGTTGTGACGACTCCTAAGATATTTGATGCGTAAGGAACTTTTGATCTTTCAACGGATTTCGCTTTTGACATTGCCAGGACAACAATGTCTCCGGCTTGTGTGGGTTCAATGGAGGGGAATTCTTCTGCCAGGTCATCAGCGCAATCGGATCCTCCATCTGACACGCAAGTGCCTGATACTTTGAAATTGCCTCCAAATACCTCAAGGGCTTCGGATGGAGCCGTTGTTCCGATGCCGACCTTGCCGGTTGAATCAATGGTCATGCGTGTGTTCGTCTCAAGGGCTGTTGTGCCGATCTTGAACTTATCGCTATCATTGTTGTCGACTCCCAATGTAAAGCGTGATGTGCCTTGTGTTTTAAACCTTACTGCCGGGTCCCCGGTTGCTGTTGTATTATTAATGTCTACGCCGTTTATAGCGAGATTGGTGTTTATATCCAGGCCCATGAGAGGGTTAGTCGTGCCGATCCCGATGTTGCCCGCAATACCCATGAATATGTCGCCCGCAGTTGTAATGTTATCATTGCCTTCTATATAGAATGTGTTGTCAGTGTCAAGGTAGATCTTGTCAGTTGCTGCTCTGCCCCAGCCCAAATACCAGCCATCAGCCGTGTTATAAGGAATGTTAAGGTCATTGCCATTATCAGGTATTCTGTCAGTGGAGTACGCCATCCATTGACCGCCCGGATATAAGAATTGGGATCCTCCCCCGGGATATATTATCCAGGGGTTATCAGCTCCTTGGCCGCTTTGGGTTATGTGAAGTGCGCTTACAGTAACACTGCTTTTTGTGGCGTCAACATACAAACTTCCTCCGTCAACATAGAGGTCGCTTGAAACTTCGAGCTTGTAGGAGGGGGAAATAGTTCCAACACCGACATTGCCTGAAGCTCTTGCTAAAAGTGTTTGGCCGTCAACAGATGCGCTTGATACGAAAAATGTGGCTCCTGATTGCAGGGTGTCTGTGCTCAAAATAACATTAGCTCCGCTTGCTGCATTATCAACATAGTTCTTTGTGGCAGCATCCTGGGCATCGTCGGGATCTAAGAGATTGATTATCTTGCCCTGGCTGCTCATGTCGATATGCCCGTTTCCACCCGGTATGTCGATGTCAATGGCCGCGTCAGGCGACATTGTGCCTATTCCGATCCTTCCATTGCTGGCATCCACATAGAAAGTGCCGCCTCTTAAGAGTACGTCGCTTGAGACTTCGAGTTGATAAGAGGGGAATGGCGCACTGTCAAATGTTGCCAGGTCCACCCCTATGCCTACCAAGCCGCTTGTAGAGACATAGAACGAACTGCTTGCACCAGTGGAATTGGCAACCTGGAAGTTTCCTCTTACATAGGAGTCACCCGCGAAATATCCAGACCAATAGGAGAAGTTAGCGCCTCCGCCTGATGGCCTGCCTGCTCCGTAGATGCCGAACCCGTCGATCACATCAGTGTGCGCTTGAAGCTCATTGTAACCGCCCAGTTCTCCGTATACACCGTAGATATTGTATTTCGCGTCTGTATTAAATGTCACAGCATCCTCGAATCCGCCGTACACACCGTAGATATTGGCTGTTTTGCCGGCCGCAGCTGCCGCGCTCATCCATACTCCGCCTGCCAAGCCGCACATATCTATATTCCCGGCTGCTCCCTTGAAATCGGTTATCCCGGAAGTACCTACGGGGCCGATGTCTATGGCTCCGAAAAAGTCCAGCATTTCTCCCTGGTAGTTGGTTATTCCGGAAATACCCGCTAGTTCCGTGCCAATGGCAAGCAGTCTGGCAAAGCTGGCGGCAGTGGTCCCGATCCCCACAGGCCCGGTTTTGTCGATTGACAGCAGGGGAATGTTTGAGAATGTTGGTCCGCTTGATATCTTGAAGACATCGTCGGTATCATCGACTCCCATGACGTATTCTGTGGTTCCGTTTAAAAGGAATCCTATTGCCGGATCGCTTGCCGCGCCTCCTGTATTGTCAATGGTTATGCCGCCTTGGTCTGCGCTTGTCAATATGTGGAGTTTATCTGTTGGAGTTATCGTCCCTATGCCAACATTGCCTGAGGTTCTTGCCAAGAGAGTCTGCCCATCAATGCTTCCTGAAGACACAAAGAATGTTGAGCCTGATTGCAGAGTGTTGGTGCTTTGTATCACACTGCTTGCTCCGGATAGGGAGTCAACATAGTTTTTTGTGGCAGCATCCTGGGCATTGGAAGGCTCAATAAGGTTGATTATGCTGCCTGTCCCGCTCATGTTGATATCTCCCGAGAAAGTTCCTGTTGCGGCATCTATGCCGTAAGCCAGATCAAGGGAGCCGGAACTCGTGAAGGTGGATTTGCTCGGTTCGCTTCCGAATGAAGCGGAACCTTCAACATCGAGTTTTGACAGCGGGCTCGCAGTGCCTATACCGATATTTCCGGATGAGTCTATCGTCATCCTTGTATTGGCATCAGGGGCTGTTGTGCCGATCTTGAACTTGTCAGAGTCTCCGTCATCCACGCCGACTGTGAACGCGCTTGTTCCTGAAAGTTGAAAAGCGATTACAGGGTCTCCGTCAATGCCTGTATTATTGATATCAATGCCTACTGAAGCTCCTGCGCTTTCAATATCCAGGGCATTGGAAGGGGAATTAGTGCCTATGCCTGCCTTGCCTGTGCTGTCGAATGTAACGATATCGCCTTCACCCGCGCCAAAAGACAATTTATCAGTCAAGTGGCTGTATGAGACCCATCCTTGGGATGATGAGTTATCTCCATCCGAGAAAGCGAGGACTCCTGATTTATTATTCGGAGTGATGATATTGATCCATGCATTGTCATTCTTCTCGATTATCAGAGTGTCTTCCTGGTTGATCTGGCGCGCTGTGAGGCCTGGGTCAATGACGAAGAGATGAGTGGAAATGCGAACCCCGATCGAGTTTGTAGAGCGGATCGTGCCGGCATCCAGGGTCAGGGAGGAAACAGCGATATCCAAGATGGAGAGATTGTCGCTTCCCCCGTTCTCATGGTCTGAGCCATGTGAGCCTAAGATAGCAGGAGTGAGCGTGCCTGTTGCGATCTCCACCCATGCGCCATTATAAAGCATCAGCTTATTGGAGCTTGAATCAAAATAGAGCATGCCGTCAGTACCTGATGGCGATGATGCCTGAGGGGAAAGAGTGGCAGTGGTGGTGATCAATCCATAGGATGCTTTTATATTGCCGACAACATCGAGTGTTTCTGACGGCGCTGAAGACCCGATACCAAGCGAAGCGCTTGGCGTGATCAATGTGACATTGTTCGCGGTTTGAGTCCATGGCGAGGAGCTTGTGGCAAGTTCATCCCAGCTTGCGCCGTCCCATACAAATAATCTGGCAGCTGACGTGTCGTACACGATCGCTCCTGAACTGATCCCCGCTGCAGGAAGGCTTGCGACTTGCCCTATTTGCATCTGCGCGCCAGCGGACATTCGGATGTGGGAAGCAACAGTCATGATCCCGCCGCTTAAAGTCAGGGAGCCTGCTGAAACCTTGAAAAGGCTGTCAGGGTCTGAGACGAGCTTTGAGTTATTGATCGTGTTATCATTCACATCCGCAGCATGCATTGCGAAAAAAGCGCTTGATAAAGGTTCGCGCGGGGAGAGCGCTGTGCCTCCTACAGTGATCTCCAGGTACGGAGTTATGGAATTCCAGTCAACAGAGGAGAAGCTCGCTGCATTGTCAGCGCCGATCCTGTAATTGAAGATTCCCGAGGTCACAGTGATCTGGGTCGAGCCGCTTGTCCAATACTCTGTTGTTCCGTCCTCATTTGTGATCCGGAAGATAAATGTTTTTGCCTCGTCAACGAATACTCCTGATTCCTTGAGTTGGCCTTGGTAGTTGACCTCTTGCGGGATGGAGTGGAGCGGGGAAACAAAAAACAGTATTGCTATTGTCATTCCTGCGAAGGCAGGAATCCAGGATCGCAGAGGCGGCATACAAGCTACCGCGCTACGAAGAAATGGAGAATTCCTTATGAGATCCTGAATACTATTTCCTAATGGCAGCAAATAATGCAGGTCCTTTTGCTTTGTAAATCGGTATCGTCCCAACAAGTTCCCTCCTTTGCCAAGGCTTCGGAGGACACGCAGGATGACAGAATAAGCGGACAATACAGGTGATTTACCTTTCATACATGCTCCCTTTTAAGTGTTAATGATTAGTAGTGAATTAATCACGAAGTTAATATGAATAAGATGTGAACAAACCTCAAAAGTGATGAATATCACAGTGGAATCATGGGAAAGTCAAAAATCAGAATAATCAATTGAATTAGATTTTTCGCAGTCTTAGTGCGCAGAATGAGGATTCAGAAGTGTTAATAAAAGTAGGTAAAAAAGGGTGGACATGTGAATTGGATGTGAAGAGAAAAGAAGGCACTGAGGCATTAAGTGGGAGAAGGGGAAAGGCATTTTATTTTTGGTAGTTGCACCCGTAAAGGGCATTCCCGCCGTGTCATCCTGTATTCCTATCAAATTTGGCGTGCTCCGGCGGGAATGACAAGGGAGGCTTATTTGTGCGCATGAGTCAACGATTGGATTAAATTACCAACTTTTTTGGAGAAGAGCCTAAAAAATTAAGAGAGCGGGGATGCCCGTAAAGGACGCGACTACCGCAGAGTAGCGCAAATGGATACTGCTTGTTATGGTTTGGCGGCTTTGGTGCGTAGTTCGGAGATGTGGAGGGTGCGGATGGTGGTGACGCCTTGAGTTATGGTGGAGTCTGTCCAGGAGTAGGATTCATCTATCACATCGAGTACGGATTCGAGATTGGTGCGGAGCTCATCTGTGTGTGTTTTTTTGATCACGCTGACGCCTGGGGTCAAGGGGTCATCTGTCCATGAAGGAACGGATAAGCTTCTGAAAGAGCTCACATTGTCAATTACTGTTCTGAGTTCTGTGAAATGGGTTGTTTTCATGACAGTGGCAGTGCTTAAAGTGGGATCTGTCCATGCCCAGTTCGCTACCATGCGGATCTGCCTTGTAGAGGACCATTGGCTCCATCCTTCGTAGTTTATTCTTGCCCTTATGTATCTTGTTTCATCGCCTGTGGCCCAGTCTTCCTGCGCAGTGAAATAAGCAGTTGTGCTTACTGCTGCGGGAACATTCTCCCAGCCACTGGAATCCGAGCTGTACTGGTATGTGCTGACATTGGTCGTGAAATCATCATCATTAGCTATCACTATCATGGCGTCTGAAGGCGGGCCTGACGCGTAAAACCAGGCTTTGGGCCTGGGATTCAATGTGTATCCTGAAGCATCAGCAGGAGAAACCCATGTGATGATGACGCGCATGGTGGTGGTGGACTCTAAAGAGGCATATCTTGTTTCCAGGCCATTAAAATTTCTTGCCTTTATTTGAGCATAGTATGTTGTGTTTGGGACAAGCCCTGTAAACCCTGTTGACTGAAAAACTGCCCACCCCTCTGTCTTGTCTCCTGAACCTGTGAAATCAGAGAGAGTTGATATCTCCACAAAATATTCAGTATTTGCAGGGTTTGAGCCAGCCCAGCTTACTGTAAAGCTTGCTGCAAACACATCCTGGAATGAGCCTGTTGACACGATCACTGGCAGGGCAGCCAATGTGTATGTTGAACTCGCCAAACATTCCACTGTTATCCTTCCAAGGCTGTCCCTTGCCTTTGCTTTAAAAGCGTATTGGGTGTTCGGGGTAAGACTTGTAAAGCTTGTGGCGGATCCGGGGTCATATTCCTCGTTGATCCCCAGCAGAGTGCCGTTATATCCGCCGATCACGTAGATCCTGGCGCCGGTGGCTGCGCTGGCAAGGGAGCGTCTTGGTGTGGTCATGGAAGCGCGTGTGACCCAGGCATTGGCAGCGGCATCATATTCCTCGTTAGTATCCAAAAAGCTTGTGTTCCATCCGCCGATCGCGAAGAGCTTTTCTCCCATTGTGACCACAGTGAACCTCTCTCTGGCGGTCGGCATTGGAGCGCGCGTTAACCATGCGTTCGTTGCAGGGTCAAATTCCTCGTTCACAGCGAGGAAGCTTCCATTCGTCCCTCCTATCACAAAAAGCTTGTTGTTTAAGTTCCCGGCGGAGACGAGGTCTCTTGCAGTGGGCATTGGGGCAAGGGTCACCCAATAATCCCCCGCGGGATAGTATTCCTCATTGGTGTTTATCCTTCCTTCACTGCTTGAACCTCCGGCAGCATAGAGGCTGTTGCTTGCAACAGCAACTGAGAATTTGCTTCTGGCAGTGAGCATAGCGGTCTTTGTTGCCCAGGTGTTGGTCGCAGGATCATATTCCTCGTTCAAGGCAAGAAAGATCCCGTTTTCCCCGCCAATAGCGTAGAGCTTTTCCCCGACGGCCTCAGCTGCCAGGTGTCTCCTGGCGGTCGGCATTGGAGCCTTTGCGGTCCAGGCATTTGTCGCGGGATTATATTCCTCATTGACATCAAGATAGGTTCCATTGTCACCGCCTATGGCGTAGACCATTCCTCCCAGAGCTGCTGCTGCAAAGTATTCGCGGGATGTGAGCATTGAAGCGCGCGCTGCCCAGGAATTGCCATTAGCGTGCCATGACCCATAGGAACCGTTTTTAGCTATGTTTGTGGCAGGTGTGGCGCCCTCAAGACGGGTGAATCCCCGGGAATTATAAGCGGATACTGTGATCGAGGTCGCGAAAACCTCATCTATGATCACGGTCGAGGGCGTTTGGATGATGGTCATGGTTGAGGGAAGTGTTGTCCAGGCGGACTGGTCCCCGAGATACACAGCTCTTGCGCGCGTGTAATATGTTGTATGCCCTTCAAGGCCGGTGAAAATAGCATAGATATTCACCGTGGCGCTTGAAGTGATCGAACCAAAGGCTGAATCTGTGGAAGCTTGAGCCTCATAGGTTGTTCCAGCCGGATTGGTCCCGTCTGTCCAATTGACCGTGAATGAAGAGCTTGCGACACTTGCGGGATCCGCTGATACAGGGACAGCAATGCCTGTTGGAGTGAGCGTGGAGCCCAGGGACACATAGGTGTTTTCAGCATTATTCCAGTTTCTCACTTTTGCTTGCGCGTAATACGTCGTGTTTCCGGAGAGATTTGCGAAATTATTGGTCACGTTCGTTGTCCAGCCCGCAGTCTGGTCCCCGGACCCGGAAAAATCAGATACAGATGATATCTCAGCAAAATACTCTGTTGCAACGGAATTTCCCTGGCTGTCCCATATCA
>JBHPMF010000065.1:0-13518 GCA_042563375.1 Elusimicrobiota bacterium
GGCTACCGGGAAACTGCAGAGCAGGCAATAGAAATCCTGCATGTTTTTTGCAGGAGAGGCGTTAAACAGGCGAAATAATTATTAGGATAATCAGTATGGAGAAGATAAATCTTAAGCAAAGATCGAGCGGGATACTGCTCCACCTGACATCGCTTCCGGGCGGTTCCGGGATAGGGGATATGGGCACAACAGCCTATAGATTCGTGAAATTCCTTTCTTCATGCGGACAGCGCTGGTGGCAGATGCTGCCTCTTAATCCGCCCGGATCGGGTAATTCGCCGTATAATTCTCATTCAGCATTCGCAGGCAGTTACTTGCACATCAGCCTTGAAAAGCTCGTCAAAGACGGACTTCTTTCTCCTGATGATCTTGCAATATCCAAGGATTTTTCTGAAGAAACAGTCGAATATGAGCGAGTTGCCGCGTTCAAGGATAAGATGCTGCGCAAAGCATTCGAGGCGTATGAGAAAGAGCAGAAGACTCTGCGCTGGGCAGGATTCAGGAATTTCTGCGATCAGAACCGCCATTGGCTTCTGGATCATTCCTTGTTCATTGCCTTAAAGCTTGCGTATAAGGGCAAGCCATGGGTCAAATGGAATCCTGATCTGCGCGCAAGAGAGCCTCTAGCTCTGCTCAAGGCCGCGAAAAAGCTGGGCAGGGAGATCCATTATCAGAATTTCATCCAGTTCATATATTTCCGGCAGTGGGACGAGCTCAAGAACTATTGCGCGTGGAAAGGAGTGAACCTTATAGGCGACGTTCCGATCTATGTTACGCATAACAGCGCAGATGTGTGGGCGAATCAGGACATATTCAGGCTGGGTGAGAACGGCAAGTCCACGCATGTGGCAGGAGTTCCTCCGGATTATTTCAGCAGGGGCGGGCAATTATGGGGGAATCCTCTTTATGCCTGGGATGTCCTGAAAAAACAGGATTACGGGTGGTGGATGGGAAGATTGCGAACCGCTTTGCAGCGTTTTGACGCTATGAGGCTCGATCACTTTATCGGTTTTTACAGGTTCTGGGAAATTAAATCCAGCTCAAGAACAGCGAGAAAGGGCAAGTGGGTGAAGGGTCCGCGCGATGATTTCTTTAAGGCGGTTTTCAGGATCGTGGGTGATATCCAGCTCATTGCCGAAGATCTTGGGGCTGTGACGCCTGAAGTGATAGCTTTAAGGAAGAGATTCAATATTCCGGGACTGGTTGTCCTGCATTTCGCGTTCGGCAAAGATCCCAAATTCAGGGATGCGTTGAACAAGGCGTCTATAAAAGAGCACATCATCTACACCGGCACGCATGATAATGACACAACAGTAAGCTGGTTCTCTGACAATGGATCGCGCGCGAGAAGGAAGAAAAAAAGGCAGATCATCACGGAGAACAACCGCCTTTTTAAATGCATGGGTCTTGGAAAAATATCAAAGAAGGCTCCTTACGAGGGGGAGATCCACTGGGACATGATCAAGCTCGCTATGGATTCCGCGTGCAACACCTCGATCATCCCATTGCAGGATGTACTTGGCCTGGGTTCACAGGCAAGGATGAACTGCCCGGGGATGGGTATGGGGAATTGGGGCTGGAGATTCAAGCCCGGAGATGTAGATGAGGAAACGCAGCAGAAACTTCTTAATGTGACAAAAAATTCAGGAAGGTTGATCTATTAGAAGCGGCCCTGCGCATCCGGATGTCAAGGGAGAAGGATCATGACCAACACCATCATTAAAGTTACTGACAAATATACAGGCGAGGTGCTCGGAGAACTTCAGGAAGCGGACCGGGAAGGCGTAAAAAGCATCATAGAATGCGCGCAAGAGGCTTTTGCTCCATACAGTGAACTGCCGGCGCATCTGCGCTCAAAGATCCTCGAGAACGCGTCGTTTTTGATCGGTAGATATAAAAAGGAACTGGCGCGCACCATAGCGAGCGAAGCGGGAAAAGCATTGAAGTACGCAATGGGGGAAGTGGACCGCGCTGTGGAGACTTTCAAGTTCGCGAGCGAGGAAGCCAAGCGTATACACGGGGAGACACTGCCCATGGATGCCTCGGCTTCAGGGGAAGGAAGATTGGGCTTCTACTTAAGGATGCCCATAGGCGTGATAGCCGCGATATCGCCTTTTAATTTCCCGTTGAATCTGGTAGCGCATAAAGTGGCTCCTGCGCTGGCCAGCGGCAATACGGTAGTACTCAAACCTGCCACAACAACTCCTCTTTCAGCTATAAAACTCGCGGAAATATTAAAGGAAGCGGGTCTGCCGGACGGAGTGTTTAATATAGTGTGCGGGAGCGGTTCAACAGTGGGCAGCTGGATCGTGGAAGACCCGAGGCCTGCTATGGTCACATTCACAGGAAGCCCTTCTGTGGGCGAGGAGATCACAAGGCACGCGGGACTTAAAAAAATAGCTTTGGAGCTTGGTAATAATTCCGGCACCATGATCGAGCCTGATTCGGATTGGAAGGAAGCGGTTGGAAGATGCGTGATGAGCGCTTTTGCCAATTCAGGGCAGGTGTGTATCAGCCTTCAGAGATTATATGTGCATGAATCGATCGCCAAGGATTTTATCGCAGAATTCGTGCATCAGACTTCCAGCCTTAAAGTTGGCAATCCCATGGATGAAAAAACAGATGTCGGGCCCATGATAACAGAGAGCGAAGCAATAAGAGCTGAGGAATGGATAAAAGAAGCGCAGGAAGCCGGAGCCCGGGTGCTTGCCGGGGGAGCAAGGAAAAACGCTGTTTTAATGCCCACGGTTCTCACTGATGTGAAACCTGACATGAAAGTAGTTTGCGAGGAAGTGTTCGCTCCTGTTGTGTGTATAATCCCTTATTCAAATTTTGAGAAAGGCCTTTCAATGCTCGCTGATTCAAAATACGGTCTTCAAGCCGGGCTTTATACCAAAGACATAACAAAGATCATGCAGGCTGTTAAAAAAGTGGATGTTGGCGGGATGATGATCAATGACACTTCGATCTTCCGCACTGATCACATGCCCTACGGTGGCAACAAGCTCAGCGGCATCGGCCGTGAAGGCGTGAAATTCGCCATGGAAGAGATGACGAATCTGAGAATGGTGGTTATAAAGTAGAAATCCTGAATTCTAAGCAAATCCAAATCACCAAAATTCAAAACTAGAAAAGGAAAAGCTTTATCATTCCCTTAGATAGTCGCATGCTTGAGCGTGCGTCTGCTCTACATTTGTATGAGCAGAACAAAACGCACCTGTAAAGGGTGCGACTACCAAAGAAGAGGGCAGTCGCACACTACCCTGTGGGAAATAGCACTGCTCCACTTCGCTGCGCTGCAATTTGCTCCATTAAGAAATTACGTTCAGGATCTTTAGCCTGCGTCTGTTCTGCTTCCGGTAGCCTCAGACTTCACTTGTCCTTCCGTAGCTTGTGCGTAGGAGGAGCGAAGGAGGAGCCTGTGTCTTTCATAAAGAACTACATTTTCAAAGGAACACAGGCTTCTATACTTATAGAGACGCTCGTCCTCGCAGGGCGTAGCCCGGAGGGGGCAGGCTGAAGCCTGAGGCTACCGGAGCAGAGCGGAGAGGAAAATCAGGGGAAGCAGACTTACTTCTTCTTTGGTTCCGGTTTCTTTTCGATCACAACTTCTTTTTCTGAAGGAACCAATATCAGTTCTATCCTTCTGTTCTGGGCTTTGCCCTCGGCGGTTTTATTCGAGGCTATAGGCCTGTAAGGTCCGAAGCCTGCCGCAATAAGTCTTTTCGGGTCGATCTTCACGGTGTATTGAAGGTAGCGCACCACATTGGTGGCTCTCATGGCTGATAACTCCCAGTTGGAAAAAAAGGCTTTGCGAAGAGAAGCGCTGATGGGAACATTGTCAGTATGGCCTTCGATGCGGATATCCTTATCTTCTATCTTTTTAAGGATATTGCCTATGCGCTTTAACACTTTCTTTCCGCTGTCCTTTACTCCCGCGTGGCCTGAATCAAAAAGGATCTTATCGAGCACATTCACTGTTAATTTATTCTTAAGCTGTGTTACCGTGATCTGGCCTGATTCGATCTCTTTTTTAAGGCCGGTCACGAGCTGCCCGTGCGTGTTCTTAAGATTAGCGATCTCCTCCTGCAGGACTTTTTCAGTCTGCGCTTTTACGCTTTTGAGGTTAGTGATCTCCTCCTGCATGGTCTTTGTAAGATCGGATATCTTTTCCTGCAGGACTTTCTTGGTATCATTGGATTTTTTCTCCGTATCAGAGAGCTTCCTGGTTAGATCCTGTTTTTCAACGGTCAATTCCGCTATGGTTTTGCTGAGTTCGTCTTTCTTGGCATTAAGCGATGACAAGAGTTTTTCATTCTCATCCTTGAGCGCCTGGTTGTCTTTTTTCAGAGCCGCTCTGCCCTGGGTCTCTATGTTTAAGTTGGTTTTAAGTTCTTTGTTCTTATCAGCGAGACTTGCGGCTTTTTGTTCCTGGGCCAGGAATTTTGATTTGGCAACGCAGCTTGCCAGAAGCGGTACGCAAAGCGCGCATATGAGAAATTTTTTTATGTTCATGGTTTTTGGCCTCCTGATATCCGTTTTCATTTAGTTTTTCTTTGGTAGTCGCACCCTTTACGGGTGCGTTCTTTTCCGCTCTAAACAATGCGCCGGAGCGGAACGCACCCGTAAAGGGTGCGACTACCGAAGAGGGCAGAATGTGCCCATCATTTATCTTATTAAGCTCACCATCAATGCTTTTTGAGTGTGCAGCCTGTTCTCTGCCTGGTCGAAAACTACTGAATTGGGTCCGTCAACGACCTCGTTCGTTATTTCCTCTCCGCGGTGCGCGGGGAGGCAGTGCATTACAAGAGTGTCTTTTTTGCCTGTTAGCGCGAGGTTTTTTGAGTTTAATTGGTACGGCATGAAAAGCTTGACGCGCTTCTCATGTTCTTCTTCCTGGCCCATGCTTGCCCAGACATCCGTGTAGAGAATGTCCGCGCCTTCCAAGCCTTCCTTGATGTCATTTGTGGTTGTGATGCACGCTCCTGTTTTTTTCGCGTATCCGGATGCTTCCTTCATGACAGAGTCCATGGGCTCATACCCTTTAGGCGCCACGCATACCACTGATACCCCGAGTTTTGCTCCCCCGAATATCAGGCTGTGAGCCACGTTGTTGCCATCGCCGATGTAAGCGAGTTTTAAGCCTTTTAAAGATTTTTTCTTTTCCAGGATAGTGAAGTAATCTGTTATGCCCTGGCACGGGTGCGTATAATCGGAAAGCCCGTTGATGATCGGGATGGTCGCGTTGGCAGCGAGTTCCGTAAGAGTGGAATGTTTGAAAACGCGTCCCATAACGCAGTTGACATAGCGCGAAAGCACTTGCGCGGTGTCCGCTATGGTTTCGCCGCGTCCGATCTGAAGATCGCGGGGGGATAGATAAAGCGCATGGCCTCCTAACTGCGCCATGCCTGTTTCAAACGATATCCTGGTGCGCGTTGATGGTTTTTCAAAATACATCGCGAGCGTTTTGCCCGCAAGCACCGGATGCTTTTTACCTGTTTTAGTTTCTTTTTTTAATTTAGCTGCGAGCTTGAACCAGTCATAGAGTTCTTTCTCGTTTGTATCTGATATAGCCAGAAAATCTTTGCGGGCGGTTTTCTTGTCAAGTGTTTTCAATTCCGGTTTTCCTCCTCGGGTCGCAAGCGCGTCAGGCATTGAAAAGCATGTCCTTGCGCGTTACTTCATCGCCGTATCCGTAGCTTCTGTAAATGTGAGTGCCTGCTTTTCCCTGCATGGCTTTGGGCAGGTTTTCAATGTCTGTTATTATCACTTTTTTGCCTATGTATGAGAGATGAGCAAGGGCCGCCTCGATCTTAGGCAGCATACTGCCTTTGGCAAAATGGCCTTTTTTAACGTGTTTGGCCAGTTCTTGAGAAGTAAGATGCCTCAAGGCTTTCTGTTTTGAAGTTTTGAAATTCAAGTACACGCAGGGGACAGCCGTAAGGATAATAAGACAATCCGCTTTTACTGATGTGGCCAGTGTCGCGCTGGCAAGGTCTTTATCTATCACAGCTTCAATGCCCTCAAATCTATTGTTAGAGTTCTGGATTATGGGTATTCCGCCTCCGCCCACGGCGATCACAATGCTTCCCATTTGCGCGAGATCGCGGATCATGTATCTTTGGAGCACTCTGATCGGCACAGGAGACGCAACAACGCGGCGCCAGCCTCGCTTTGCGTCTTCCATCATATTCCAATGCTTGGTCTTGATAAGGCTTTTAGCCTGGTCTTCGGTGTAGAATCTGCCGATGGGTTTTGTGGGCTTCTTGAACGCAGGATCTTTTTTATCAACAAGCACCTGTGTGATCATAGTGACCACGTAGCGCCTGATATTCTTGGCCCGAAGCGTGTTTAAAAGCCCCTGTTGAAGGTAATATCCCATGCTTCCTTCGGATTGCGCGACAAGCGCGTCCAGCGTCAAGGGCGGGATATCAGAGCTTGCCATCTCATTCTGCAGTACGATATTGCCTACCTGCGGGCCGTTCCCGTGGGAAATGATCAGAGAATACTTAGGCTTTAAAAGACAGGAGAGTTTTTTGCAGGTCTTTGCGGCATTTATACGCTGTTCTTGGGCTGTGCCTTTTTCATGAGGCCTTAAAAGCGCATTACCGCCGATCGCGACAACAAGAAGATTTTGATCCATGAGTATTACTTAAGGGTTTCAAGGACCTTCTTGACTTTATTGAATCCCAGGTCAAGATCTTCCTCTGATATGGTCAGAGGCGGAGCCATCCTTATGACGTTCTCATGGGTTTCTTTTGTTAAAAGCCCGTCTTCCATCAGGGCTTCGCAGAATCTCCTTGCCCCTTTGGCGGAGTCCTTAAGCTCGATCCCCACGATAAGACCTCTTCCTCTGATCTCCTTGACATGAGGGCTCTTGATAGTCGCGAGTTTGGCGAACAGGACTTTGCCGAGTTTTTCGGATCTTTCATGGAGTTTATTATCTATCAGGACTTTCAAAGCTGCTCTTGCGACTGCGCAAGCCAAGGGATTGCCTCCGAACGTGCTCCCGTGTTCGCCCGGTATGAACACATCCATGATGTTTTTGGGGCCCACTACGGCTGATATGGGGAGTACTCCTCCGCCAAGCGCTTTGCCCAGGATGAGCAAGTCAGGCCTGATCCCTTCATGTTCGAAGGAGAACATCTTCCCTGTTCTTCCCAAGCCGGTCTGGATCTCATCCATGATGAGCATCACATTATTCTTTGTGCAGATCTCGCGCACTTTCTTGAAATAATCCTTGGGAGGCACGATGATGCCTGCTTCGCATTGTATGGGTTCCACCAGGAACGCGGCTGTATTTTTAGTGATGGCATTCTCCAGGGCGTCAGTATCCGCGAACGGGATGGATTTGAATCCGGGAGTGTACGGACCGAAATATTTCGTGTAGAGCTCCTCAGTCGAGAAAGTGATCACTGATATGGTCCTGCCGTGGAAATTGGCCGCGCATGTTATTATCTCGGCCTTGTCCATGGGTATCCCTTTGACTGTGTATCCCCATTTTCTCGCTGTCTTGATCGCTGTTTCAACAGCTTCAGCGCCTGTATTCATGGGAAGGACTTTGTCCATGCCGCAGAGCTGAGCCAGCTCCTTGCAGAACGGCCCCATCTGGTCGTTTAAGAACGCGCGCGATGTTAATGTGAGCTGCTTGGCCTGTTCAGTCAGAGCCTTTATTATTTCCTCATTCGTGTGTCCCTGATTCAGGGCTGAGTATCCGGAGAGCATGTCAAGATTTTTCTTTCCCTCAACATCATACACCCATGATCCCTGCCCGTGCGAGAGCACAACCGGCAATGGGTGATAATTTTTAGCGCTGTATGTTTCGCAGAGCTCGATATGTTCTTTTGATAAATTCTTGTTTGCTGTCATTTTATTTTTCCTCCCAGTTTCTTTTTCAAAGCCGATTTCAGGATGTTCTTTATGGGGATCCCTGATTTCTGCTCGAATGAATAGCTTACTTTGAGCATGGGCTTGTCGACCCGCAGGATATTGCGAAGATCGATCGGGGTCCCGACCAATACCAAGTCGCATTTGGCGCTTTTTATGGTGTGCTCAAGCTCTTTGACCTGAGCGCTGCCGTATCCCATGGCAGGGAGCACCTGCTGCACATGGGTGTATTTCTCGAATACTTTTTTAAGGGAACCGTTCGTATATGGTCTCGGGTCGATTATTTTTTTAGCTCCAAAACGTTTTGCCGCGATGAATGCCGCGCCATAGCCCATCTCACCGTGCGTGACCGTGGGGCCGTCTTCTATCACAAGGACATTTTTGCCTGATATGGCTTTTGTGCTGCCCATCAGAGAGAGGGGGGAATCAGCTTCTATTATGGTGGCCCTTGGGTTGTGCTTTTTTATATTCTCCCTGACAATATTGATCGAGCTTTTTTGCGCTGTGTCGACTTTATTTATGACAATGACATCAGCCATATAGAGGTTTGTGGCTCCCGGATGATATGAGATCTCATGCCCCGGCCTGTGAGGGTCAACAACAACGATGTTAAGATCAGGCTTATAAAACGGCAGGTCATTATTGCCGCCATCCCATAAGATCACATCAGCTTCTTTTTCAGCTGCTTTAAGGATCTGCCCGTAATCCACTCCCGCGAACACGGTGTGCCCTTCCTTTATATGGGGCTCATATTCTTCCCTTTCCTCGATCGTGCATTTTGCTGTGACCAGGTCATTGAGGGATTTGAATCTCTGGCAGATCTGTTTGCTTAAGTCTCCGTATGGCATGGGATGCCTGATTATAGAGACGTTTAAACCCAGTTCCTTAAGGATCCCTGCTATTTTTCTTGATGTCTGGCTTTTTCCGCACCCTGTTCTTACAGCACATACGCTTATTACGGGTTTTTTGGACTCGATCATGGTGCTCTGCGGGCCCAGAAGCTTGAAATCCGCTCCAAATGAGAGCACTTTTGATGCTTTAAGCATCACATCCCGGAAAGACAGGTCACTGTATGAGAACACAGCCTCATCTATGTCGTGTTTTTTGATAAGGGGCTGCAGTTCTTTTTCCGAGAATATGGGGATCCCCTTTGGATATCTTTTGCCTGCGAGCAATGCAGGATATCTTCTGTCATCGATATTGGGGATCTGTGCAGCTGTAAAAGCTATTACATTAAAGCGGGCATTATCACGATAGTACGTGTTGAAATTGTGAAAATCCCTGCCCCCGGCTCCTATTATCAGTATATTCCTTGTTTTTTTCATAGTACGTCACCTTTAAAATATCTCACAAAAGTGAGTGATTCGGGTCAATCTCCCGGATTGAAAGGGGAAAAGCTACAGGCTCTTTCCTTTATTTAGCCATTTTATAAAAGAAAAAAGCTTATTTCTTGGGCAAGGCGCCGTAGAGGGGATGCACAGCCTTGTCATCCCACTTTTCTTTCCCCTCTCCCTCGAGGTCGCAGATGCTTCGAAGCCTTGGCGAAGGAGTGGAGAGGGTAGGGTGAGGGGGTAACAAGAAAGTTCCACTGTTTCTGACGGTAATGGCGTGCCAACTGAATTTTTCGGGTTAAATTCCGGGATGAATATAATGCGTCTCCGGTAGGGGACGCATTATATTCATTTCTTGATGTGTACGCGTATTGGCAGGATAACGGACTGGTATCCGTTAAAAAGGAGTCTTCTTTGGATGGCGAATGATGTCTGGTTATGAAGCACGCGTGTCCACAAGCTCTGTTTCTCGAACACAAGCTGGCCTGTGAAGAACACTCTTCTGCTCCATTTCTTGGCGATGGTTGAGCAGATCTCCTCGAGTTCATCTATGGTGTCTGTGCCCAGGGTATATGCGGTTTCAGCGTAAAATCCGGTTTTGTTCGCTACCTCAATATAATTGGCCAGGTCTTTTTCAACGCTCTTTTTTAAATTCTCGATCTCGAAAACTCCCTTGAATCTGTCGGAATTGATCACGCCTGTTGAGACAAACACGAAATTCTTGAAATGATTCGGGAAGAAGCGGTGTATGGCCAGGAATGAATGGATGCCTTTGCCGTTAAAACCATCCACAAGCAGTACAGCTGTGGGGGCTTTCGGGTCCTTTTGCGGCAGTGTTGGCTTTTTGGGTAAAGACAGGTTGCCCAATATCTGGTCAAGATGCTTTAAAGCTCGTCCGACTGCATTGTATCTCCTGTTGATGAACAGGCAGAGGACCAAAAAAGCAGCGGTAATGACTAGTGTTACCCATCCGCCGTCCATGAACTTGAGTATTGAAGTGGCGATCAGTATCGACACGGTCACAACGCCCGCTACTGCGTTTACCAGGAATTTTTTCACCCAGTCTTCGTATTTTTCCTTGTTTTTGAGCCAGTACCTGCACATTCCAATTTGCGACAGGCTGAATGTCAGGAACACATTGATGCTGTACATAATGATGAGGGTTTTAACAGAACCCTTGGAATAGATTATCGCTGCGATCGCCATGGTGCTCATGAATATGACCGCGTCCTGGATCACGAGCCGCTCGCTTAAATCCGTGAATCGCTTTGGAACCCAGGAATCAAGGGCCATGTTAGCCAGGATCCTCGGGCCCCCGAGGAACCCGGTTTGAGCGGCTACTAAAAGTATGGCGCCTTCGCTGGCCATGGTGACCCAGAAGAAAGCAGCTCCGCCGGGCCATGAGGCTGTGAGGCTTGCGAAAAGTGAAGCATTCAATGTGCGCCCGGCCACAGGCGTCACGTCGTTTAGCACGTAGTTGATAAGGATGCCGCCTGCCACGAATGCCAGTGATATTGCCATATAGCGCAGTGTTTTCTTGCCTGTGATCACTCTGGGCTCTCGCAGGATCTCCAAGCCGTCGCTCACTGCTTCGATCCCGGTGAATGTTCCGGCGCCCATGCTGTACGCTTTAAGGAGGATGAGTATCATGGCCCAGAGCCCTATGGCCTCTATACCGGTTTTTGTTTGCGCTACAGTGTCTGTAACGAGTGCGGGAAGTTCGCTGCCATGAGAGAATATCCCGTAGAACAAGAGGACCACGTGAGTACCCACAAAAGCAAGGAAGATGGGGGTAAGTATCAGAACTGATTCTTTGACTCCGCGCAGATTGAGCAAAGTCAGAAATATTATGACTGTTATGGCCAGCGGAAGTTTCCACATCTGATATTCCGGGGGCAAAAGACTGAATACCGCGTCTGTACACCCGGCGATGGATATGGCAATTGTGAGGACATAGTCGATCACAAGAGCGCATCCTGACACAAGGCCCGGATATGGCCCAAGAAGCTTTGTTGCCACAAGGTATCCGCTTCCGCCTGTGGGGAAGATCTCGATCAATTGCGAGTAACTGATGGTCAGTATAAAAACAGTCGCAGCTACTGCGATGGCCAGATAGATCGCCAGATACATGTGTCCGCCTAAGTGAAGGAAAGCTTCCTCAGGGCCGTAACATGAGGAGCTCATTCCGTCTGAGCCCAAGCCTACCCATGCGAAGAACGCGATCAGGGATACATGGCGGAATATCGATGGGTCCAGAGGATTCTTGGGATCCCCGATTATGAGACGTTTTATGTAGTTAAACATGGTAGTGCGCAGATAGGGTGGTAGGAAAAATAACAGAATACGAGATCATGTTTTCATTTACCTGCTTGCCTCTTACCCTTTTATCGCTATTGCTTCTATCTCTACTTTTCCGTCTTTTGGAAGGCGCGAGACTTCAACGCAAGCTCTTGCAGGGTATGGGGCCTTAAAGAATTTCCCGTAAACCTCGTTCACCTTGGCAAAGTCATTCATATCAGTGAGGAATATCGTTGCTTTGACAACATGCGACGGGTCGAGTCCTGCTGCATTGAGGATCGAAAGGAGATTCTTTAAAGCAAGTTCTGCTTGAAGGGCGATATCGCCCTGTGGGATTTTTCCGGTTTCAGGGTCAAGCCCTAACTGTCCGGATATAAAAAGCATGTTTCCTTTGGAAACTGCTTGAGAGTAAGGACCGATAGCTTTCGGGGCTTTATCGGTCTCGATTATCGTAGTATCCATTTGGATGTATATTAGGATAGCATATGAAAGAGATAAAATTAATGTCAATTTCTACCCTAGATTTCAAACCTTAAGCTCTGGAGAGTTCAGATTATCAATTTATCTGTCATTGCGAGCCCGAAGGGCGCGGCAATCTCAACCCCACACACAACTTTAAGGTTATATCTTCCTTATGCTCTCAACGACTTACGCGAAATATTGCCTGACATTATCCATAGGCTTGCGTGCTTTTGAGATTGCCGCGTCCTTCGGGCTCGCAATGACGCGGGGTTGGGTAGCTCTGCCTCATTCATCGCTTGGGATCTATTAATTTCAATATCAGAATCTGTGATGCATCTACTTCGCGCTTCGTATCCTCGACGCCAGATTAGCCACGGAATTCACGAACATAGCTATGAAGATTATGAATAAAGCATGTATTGACGCCATGCCCCATCCAACAGGGCCGCTTAATTCCCTTACAGCGTAAATTCCAAGCAAAAGTCCTGCGGATACCACTGATGCCATCAAAACCAGTTTTTTTGAACCGTATAATGCCACTGCTATGGGAGTAAGCACAAGCAGAAGCCACATGGGCCCCCAGAAAGATCCCAGAAGGTATATGAGAGTTGCTGTGGCTATGAAATTCACAGGCGTATGGAGTTTGTTTATCAGAGATACCCCTTGCTCCTGCCGCTTGGATATATACACTGTTATTATGTTGTAAATGGTTACAAGAATGAGCAGGCCCACTGAGAGCATCTTTTCCCAGTTTTCGGCATACCCGAAATAAAGAGCGCTTGCCACCATGATGATCGCGAATGGCGTGAAGAACCATGTGAAAAGGGACATGAATTGCGTTGTAAGAGGTAAGGGCGTGAATTTGGTGATATCCTGGAAGATCATGCCTACGCCGGTTGGTTTGCCTCCCTTGTCTTTTAATACAAGAGTCCCATACCCGATCTTCACGTTCCCGCGCGCGGGATTCGAGAATATCATGTCTTTTCTATTGACTACGCGCAGGGTTGCGCATGTATCGATCAATATATTTGAAAGCTCTCCGTGAGCGGCGAATATTTGGGCACAGGGTTTTTCAAGAACGTCGTCATCGTCTATCTGGAGGATGCTTTTTGCGGCGCGGTTGCATGCCCTGACTTTACCGTCAAGGTCGATGATCACGATCCCGCTCTGGAGCCCCTCAAGGGCCAGTTCGTGAAAATTAGGTTTTTTAGTTTTTTCTTCTTCCGCCATTGTCCTCTCTGGAAAGCAAAAAATTCCCTATTCAAAGTCTAACATGAATAAACCGAGATTCCATAAAAATTCCCGATTTCTGTTAATGCGTCAAAGTATCAGGCTGCTTTGTATCACTTAGGGCTGCCGGAGAAAGGCCGGAAAAATTTAAAGAGATACTCTGCCTAAGGCATAATGGTCAAAAATTGTTGCTGATTTAATGGATTTTTGACTCCCCTTCTGCACTATTCTCCTTATAAACATACCGGAAATAGCACTGCTCCGCTTCGCTTCGCTGTCATCCTGAACTCGTTTCAGGATCTCAATGGGA
>JBHPMF010000066.1:0-13458 GCA_042563375.1 Elusimicrobiota bacterium
CGATCGCTCGGGACCTCCCGAGAAGGGATTTCAGCATGAATGCGATGGCCATGGGCGTAAGCAAAAGCATTGACGGAACTTTCATCGATCTGTTCAACGGCGCGCGGGATGTTAGATCACGCGTCATACGGACACTCCATAACAAGAGCTTTGCGGATGACCCCACGCGGCTCATGAGAGCTGTCAGGTTCTGTATAAGAATGAACCTGTCTTTTGAGCCTGCTACCATGGAATCATTCGACTCAGCCGCATTAGAGCGTTATATCTACAGGGTCTCATGGGAGCGCAGAAGAAAAGAGATCCATGAAGCGCTGCACGAAACAAAATGGCTTCGCATGATCAGCTGTTTCAGGGAATTGGGCTTCCTTAAGGAGCTCAGCCTCATTCAAATACCGGAACGCCTCAATATGAGCGGCGAACATAATGATCCATGGGTTAAATTGGGAATTCTTTACGCGCGCTCTCTTTTGCGCGCGGATCAGCAGAACCGCCCCGAAACACCCTTATCAACGATTCCCTGGCATACGAAAGCATTCTCTCAAGCCCTCAGGGAAATCGAACATCTGCATCAAAACAAATGGAACCTGTCCTGGCGGATCAGCCCTATGGCAAAGCGATTCTTGCGATCAGGGGCTCCAAAACTCTTTAAAGTGTTCGAACGGGACATGCCCTTCTATATAACAGGAAGCGACTTATTGCGCTTGAAAGCGCCTCCTGTCCTGCGAGGCAATATACTAAAAGACATATCATCAATGGTATTGTCGGGCAATATAAAATCGCGCAAACAAGCGCTAAAATATGCGCAAGATCGTATTAACAAAAACAGAGGCTGACATTGAACATACTTGATATTTTTATCCAGTTTCCCATACTGCTCTTCTCGATAATAATCCATGAATGTTCACACGGTTACATGGCGGAACATTTCGGCGATGACACGGCAAGAGCCATGGGCAGGCTTACGCTCAACCCCCTGGCCCATATCGACCCTGTGGGCACCCTGCTTCTGCCGATAGCCTGCGTTCTAAGCCACGCTCCGGTGTTTGGCTGGGCGAAACCCGTACCGGTCAATCCTTCTCTTTTATACAACCCACGAAAAGCAATGCTTTTCGTGGCTTTAAGCGGACCTGCCAGCAACCTGGTTCTTGCTCTTCTCTCGGGATTGCTGCTGGGCATAGGTTCCAGGCTTGTTCCTCCCGGACAGACACAAAACCTGGTATTCAACATAGGCAGCTTCGCCATCCTCATCAATCTATATCTTTTTGTTTTTAATCTTCTGCCCATAATACCGCTTGACGGCAGCAAGATCCTTTCAAGCATACTTCCCGTGGATCTGGCTATACAATTCGAGAGAACTTCCTCATACGGATTCATAATAATAATGGCATTGATCATGACCGGGGTCCTCGGGAAGATCATGACTCCCATAGTCGTCACCATGTTCAAGGTCATAGTGTCGATGTATCTGTGAAGCGTGAGACGTAAAACGTGAAACGCAAGAGGTTGAACTTTGGAAATTATAGAGAATATTCCTTTTACAGCATCTCACGTCTCGCGGTTTACGTTTCACGAAATACTTTATAATTTACTGTACATATGGCTAAAGAAGATACGCGTATGAATGCCGATAAGCATCAGAACAAGGCTATTGTTGTTTCCGGATGCCGTCCCACAGGAGAGCTGACACTGGGAAATTATTTCGGCGCTGTAAAGAATTGGGTCGAACTGCAGGATTCCGGAAAATTCAATGAACTCTATTTCTTCATTGCAGATTGGCATGCTCTGACAACCGCATATGAGGATCCTTCCGGCATAAAGGAATCCGCGGCAAATATGTTCCTTGACTGCCTTGCGTGTGGACTTAATCCTGATATTTCTGCGATCTTCGCCCAGTCAAAAATGCATGAACACGCTGAATTCGCCCTGCTTCTTTCTTTTATAACACCGCTTGGCTGGCTTGAGAGGAACCCGACATATAAGGAGCAGCTCAGGGAGCTCGAAACCCGCGAGATCCAAACCCATGGGTTCCTCGGTTATCCGGTGCTCCAGGCAGCTGACATACTCTTATACAAGGCCTCTCATGTGCCTGTGGGAGAAGATCAGCTTCCGCATCTCGAACTCACGCGCGAGATCGCCAGACGATTCAACTTCCTGTACAAGTGCGACCTTATGACAGAGCCCCTGCCTATCATGAGCCCAATGAAAAAACTGCCGGGCATCGACGGAAGGAAGATGTCCAAATCCTACGGCAACGCCATATATATGTTCGAGGATATGAAATCAATAAGCAGCAAGACCATGACAATGTACACTGACCCTTCCAAACTCCGCAAGGACGACCCCGGACACCCTGAAGGCTGCGTGGTCTTCAGCCACCACAAACTCTTTTCTGCTCATGTCGACCAGAGAAAAACTGAATGCGAAAAAGGCCAAGTCGGCTGCGTCGCGTGCAAAAAGGATCTTCTGTCGCAAATGGAAAAAATGCTCGCTCCGCTTGCTGAAAACTCGAAGAAAGTAAGGAAAGAATACAAATCAATCATGTATGATGTATTGGAGAGCGGCGCGAAAAAAGCCGGAAAAACAGCTGCGCGCACGCTTGAGCAGGCGAAAAAGAACATGGGATTGGGTTGAATAATAAATAATGGAAGACACAACCGCGGCGCACGATCAGAGCATGGACAGCAAGAACAGCTTTGAGGTGCACCTTGATCTCTTTGAGGGGCCCATGGCGCTTTTACTGCACTTGATCGAAAAAAACAATCTTGACATTTTCAATATCCCGATCGCCCAGATAACAAAAGAATACCTGAGCTACATAGAGTTCATGCGCCAGCTTTCATATGAATTCGCGGGCGAATACCTTGTAATGGCCACTACCCTCATGCAGGTCAAGGCCAGATCGCTCCTGCCAAGACCGCCCACTGACGCCGCGGAAGACCCGAGGGAAGAACTCTCGACAAGACTTGCCACTTACAAGAATTTCGTGGATGCCGCGCACCAGCTTGACCTGAAAGCCCGCTTCATGAAATCCTACGCATTCAGGCCGCCTCCCGTATTCGAAGATGATGAATTTACGATCGTGCAGAATGTCTTTGATTTGATCGGAGCGTTCAAGAAAGTCCTTTCTGAATACGAAGACGCCAAAGGGTCGGTTCGCGCTCTTGACACGGAGATATACACTATCGAGAGCAGGATTGATAAAATCAACGCAATGATGGAAGGCAAGATCACGATCGCATTATCCGAGCTCTTTAAGACTGAAACCACCAAGGGAGCTTTAGTGGCATGCTTCCTTGCAATACTTGAACTCATTAAGCAGGGTAAACTCATTGCTCTGCAGAAAATATCTTTTGATGAGATATACTTGAGCAAATACGGTGCGTACTGAATAAATGAGCGAAAACCAACCCAGACAGCAGGACATCATAGAGGCGATGTTGTTCGCAAGCGACATCCCTCTGACGCTGGATCGTATAAAGGAAACCCTTGGTTTAAAGGAAAAAGACGATTCAGTGTTCGAGTCCATTGACATGATCAAGGACAAATACAGTTCTACGACCTCCCCCATAGTGATAATCGAGGTGGCCAACGGCTGGCAGATGGCGACAAACCCCATGTATACCCAATGGATTAAAAAACTCTTCACAGACCGCATGGAATTCAGGCTTTCTCATGCCGCCCTTGAAACACTGGCGATCATCGCATATCGCGAACCTATCACAAGGGCTGAGATCGAGGAGATACGCGGAGTGGAGACGATCGCCTCCCTTGAGACATTGATAGAAAAGGGTCTTATCAGGGTAGCCGGAAGAAAGGAAACAGTGGGAAGACCCATGCTTTACAAGACAACGCCTGATTTTCTCAAACAATTCGGCTTAAAAAACCTGGAAGCATTGCCGCAAATGAACTTCGCCTTGCCTGAACAGCCGAAAGAAGATGAGGCAGAAGAGAAAGCAGAAGAAAAAACAGAAGAACTCCCAGCCCAAACACCGCCCTCAGACCCAGCCGGCACTATCGGCCAAAAATGAATATAACGCGTCCCCTACCGGAGACGCGTTATATTCATCCCGGAACTTGACTGCGCCGATACTGTCATATTAAGGAAAGGCGCGGTACCGTCCAATGTTATCCAGAGCGGTATCGGGATCCATATTCTCGTTGAGAAATACGCTTGCTGAATTTACTGCGATCCAAAAATAACGTACAGATTCTTCTCATCATCATATTGTTGGGCGCATTAGCAGCTCATTATTTTGCAAACAAACCTCCTGTCTGTTTATTGATCGTTATCCCTGAAAACACAACTCAAAATTCCGCGATCGTGGAAAAGCGCCTCGCAGGCACGATCAGCCGAAACAGTTGGCACTTAACGCGCAAGCCGGGCCTGCAAAAACTCCCGCAATATCCCGTATCGAAACATGCCCCGTATTATTTCCCTGATTTAAAAGATTTCCTGTCATTCTCATCAAATTACAGATCCTTGCTTGCTCATTATCTGCGCGCTTACAGGGAAAGAAGCATGCGGATAATGGCTTACTGGCTCGACAATTCGCATGATCTTTCATGCCATCTGGCAACCATAAAACGCATTAGAGATGACTTTGCTTCCCGCAATATATCCCTGGGCAACCCAAAGCCCATCCTGGTAAAAGACGAAACAGCGCATATCCTGATCTTCAGGATGATCCTCGCATGCCTGATAACCATGACATTTCCTTTTGCCATATGCCTCTGGGCGATACGAAACCAGCGTCTTGAAAGCCCGGACTGTGCTTTCGCTATCATGCTTATTGCGGGCATCTGCGCATGGATACTGCTTCAAAGCGATCCTTTTGTTTTAAGACTATCAAGATTGGGATTTATTGAGATCTCCATGATCCTTCCCATGCTTGCGATGCTCGCGTGGCTCATGAAAAGTGATTCCCTGCCTATTGCCGCGCATAATAAAGCTCTGTATATGTCTGTTTTTGCCGTGTTTTTCATTGTTTCGATCCTGCGTTTAAGAGAAAGCCTCCCAATATCCGGATTTGAAACAGGTATTCGGGATTTTATGGACGTGGAAATCGGGATAAGACCCCGTTTGCGCGAGATCATAGGATGGTTCTGCTGGTCTTTCTTTGGATGCCGCAGTAAGGCTGGCCTCCTTAAAAGCAGCGCTCTTTTCTCGATCTTCGGGCCCATCAGCACAGCAAACAGCTTCCTGCACGCGCATACGCCGCTGCCCTTCATCATCATCCGCTCCACCATAGGATTCTTCATCGGATATGCCCTGGCGTTTGCAGCAAAGAAAACTTTAAAATGTACCGGGTTGGCAACATGACAAAATTAGTTCGTACCACCGTATCGCTTTATGATCCCTCTTTCTCATCATCGCATCATCGCATCATCTCATCATCATGCCTAAGATAATCCTCGCCGGATACTTCGGGTGCGGCAATTTTGGAGATGACTGGATCCTGGAATGCTGCTTGAATGACCTTGAATACCTGGGAATAACAAGGAAAAATGTCATTCTCTGGCCGAAAGCCTTTCCAAGACTCAGAACCATGAGCCGTGAGTCTCATATTATCTTCTTGGGCGGCTTGTGGCAGGATAAGACAAGCATGAGAAGCCTGCTGTATTACATTCTTTGCGCTAACACGGCCCATCTGATATCGGCCAACCCCCTTATTTTCTACGGAGCCGGAATAGGGCCGATAACGCGTCCTATATCCAGAAAGCTGTTCAGACGCCTGCTTAAGCCGAGCTCAAAAGAAAACAAGAACCTCAGTCTTCATCTCAGGGATGAAAACTCAGCCAAAGAACTCGCAAATATCACAGGGCGCGCTCTTAACGCCAACGCCCGCAGCGCGACAGGTTTTGACCTTGCGTTTGGATTCCCTGTGGACACCGCGCGCGGATCAGAGCGCGGGGGGGATATCGGAATAGTCTTGAACAATGCCATATCAAGCCCCCAAACAGATGATTTTATCGCGAACTGTTTTCAGGAATTAATCCGTCATAAAAAAAACATCACGATCTTCATGACCCACCCGGCAAGGGATATCGCGCAATACAAACGCCTGGAAAGCTCTTTCAGAGCCAAGCATAAAGTCATCTCCTATGACAACGATATTCATGCGTTTATCGCGCGATTGAGCGCAATGGACGCTCTTTTAAGCTTGCGCCTTCACACAAGCATATTCGCGTGGCAGCGCGCTATCCCGCTTGCTGTTCCCGCGATAAAGCGCTGCCCCGCGCAAGACAAGATAGCGCATATGTCATCTTATATGAATGCTCCGGTCACATGGCTTAAAGAAAACATTGATATCAGCGCATGGCTGTCCAGCAGCCATGATCACGCTCTCCCGGCAAGCAAAAACTCCTACAAAAAATACAACATCGAATATCTAAAAAATCTGCTGGCATAATGAAAGTTCCTATGCTACACTTATTATGGTCAATGTGGGAAAAAATAATGAGAATCTCTAGAAAACGATACACTATCTTCACGGTGAGTTTTATTGCGGGAGCCCTGCTTGTGCTCACCCTTAAGTCAACCCTGCTCGGCACTGCCGCGGATTCAGCCTATCAAAAGATACGCATAATCGTCGAGATACTCGACCAGGTTCAGAACAACTATGTTGAAGAAACAAAGCTCAATGATCTCGTGGAAAGCGCTGCAAACGGCATTATCAAGTCCCTTGATCCTTTCAGCCAATATCTTCCTCCAAAAGCGCTCAATGAGATGCGGGTGGAGACAGAGGGGCAGTTCGGAGGGATCGGCATCCGCGTCGGAATGATAGATGACTGGCTCACAGTGATCACGCCATTGCCGGGCACCCCGGCGTTCGAAGTGGGGTTATTCCCCAAAGACAGGATAGTAAAGATCAACGGCGAATCAACCGAAGGCATAACCCTTGATGAAGCGGTCGAACAATTACGGGGCAAGCCTAAAACAAAGGTGAATATCCATGTTGAACGGATCCTGCCGTCTGATTCTCCCGATAAAAAGCCCGAAACCATAGTTAAAAAATTTACGATCATCCGCCGGGTCATCAAGATCATGACCACTTATTCGCGCATGGTGGATAAGGAGAACGGCATAGGCTATATCAGAATAACCGAGTTCAACGCAAAAACCGCGAAAGACCTGGATGACGATCTTGTCGCCCTGACGGAAGAAGGCATGAAAGCTCTTGTTCTTGACCTGCGTTTTAATCCGGGCGGATTACTTCCTTCGGCGATCAACGTGGCAAAAGAATTCATCGGAAACAACAATATGATCGTGTACACGAAAGGAAGGGCGCGCGGTTCAAGCGTTGAATACAAGGCGGACTCAAAAGCCAAGTATGGTGAACTGCCGCTTATCGCTCTTATAAACGAGGGCAGCGCCTCAGGAAGCGAGATCCTGGCAGGAGCCCTGCAGGATAATAAGCGCGCGATCCTGATCGGAAACCGCACATTCGGGAAAGCATCTGTGCAGTCTCTCATGAACCTTTCTGAAGGCTCGGGCCTGCGCCTTACAACAGGGTATTATTACACTCCTTCCGGACGCCTTATACATAAGAAGGCATATGACTCAAAAAAGAAGAAAAATAAGAAAAAAACCATAACCAAGAAGCCGACTGACTATGAAATCGCTGAACAAGTGGCCAAAGATAAGGACGGCAATGATCTGAAAAAAAACGCCAAAGACAAGGAAGGCGATAAAAAAGACGGGGATGAAAAAGAAACCTGGGGAATTGATCCTGATATCAAGATCAAGATCGACCAGAAAGCAGCTCTTCAGGTTCATGCCACATTTAATGTTGCTTATTTTCCGGATGGAAGCAAAGCCAAGCCTGTAAAAGATATTTTTAAGAAAAAAGACAAAGATAAAGAAGAAAAGGGAAAGGAAGGGAAGGAAACAGAAAAAGAGGAAGAAGTGCGCGATGTAGTGCTTGAACGCGCGATAGAACTCTTTAAAACCCGAGACATCCTCAACCGCTAGACCCAGCCACCTGGTCATTGTGAGGAGCAGCAGCACAGTCCAACAGGCAGTCCTTTGCACACAAAGGGTGCGGCAATCTCAAAAACACATACGCTTATTGATAATAACAAAACACTACTACGACCCATCCCGCCCCTGACAATCTTCTGACCCTCCTGTCCTGCTTTTTCCGCCAGATCCGCAATAATAAAAAACTGTACAATAAAGAACATGAGATCCAAAAAGCCAATACACATACTCGGGATCGAGACTTCATGTGATGAAACAGCCATTGGCATTGTTGATGCTTCGCGCATGTCGCTTTTGTCACATGCAGTGGCAAGCCAGATACCTCTTCATGCCCCTTACTTCGGAGTTGTGCCGGAACTCGCCAGCCGCGCGCACCTTGAAAAGATCCACGACACTCTGGAGCTTTGCTTTAGAAAAGCTCACCTTAAGCCTGGCAAGCTTGCAGGTGTGGCATATACACAGGGTCCGGGACTCAAAGGATCCCTTTTGGTAGGCGAAGCTGTTGCGAAATCCCTGGCATGGTCCATTAATGCTCCCCTGATACCAATAAATCATCTTGAGGCTCATTTCGCAGGCGTCTGCATTGATGACCCGGGGTTCAAGCCGCCATTCATAGGACTGCTTGTTTCCGGAGGGCATACAGACCTGATACTGGTGAAGAAATGGGGGGAATGCAGGATCATAGGAAGAACACTTGATGACGCGTGCGGAGAAGCTTTGGATAAATTCTCAAAAATGCTCAGGCTCACCTATCCCGGAGGCCCTGTCATAGAAAAATTGGCGAGGAAAGGCAACCCAAAAAAAATCACTTTTCCGCGGCCTTTTCTTCCTGGATCCTGGAACTTCTCATTCAGCGGGCTTAAAACATCCGCTCTTTACCGTATTCAAAGCGGAAAGCGCTTTAAAAAAACAGACATTGCCGCAAGTTTCCAGGAAGCCATATTTGACACCCTGCTTTTCAAAGCCAGAAGAGCGATACTTAAATATAAGCTTAACAGGCTTGTGATAGCAGGCGGGGTCGCTTCCAATTCAAGGCTCAGACAGGTTTTTACCGATGCTGCAGCAAAAGAAGGCTGGCAAGTGTTTTATCCGGCAAAACGATTCTCGACTGATAATGGGGCGATGATCGCCATGATGGGAGCCCTAAAATACAGAGCCCGCAAAGTCAAACGCCTGCCACTCACTGCAGGCCCCGCAGACTCCACCCTCTCCTTCTAAAAATCGCATCATCTCCTCATCGCATCATCACATCATCATTTTCTATTTAGGTCTTTAGTCCCAATTCCCCCCTAGGACAAAAGTCCCTAAGTGATATACCCCTTAGGCTCATTAAATAAAAATCCAAGACAGCTAAACTATATGTAGATAATGCAAAAATGCGCGTTTACAGCACTTTTGATGAACAGGGGAAAAAACGCGGCAAGATCACGCTATGAATAACGATAAATATACATATCATCTGTTTGTTCTGCCTGCTGTATTCTGGCTTTTTGCATTCCTGCTCCTTCTTCCGGCATGCAAGGGAACCATATTTGAACTCGCCGGGAAAAAGCTGGAAAGATCGCCAAGACTTACCCCTGAAACAGAAAAAATGAGAACGATCAGCAAGGCTCCTGAAAGCATCAAACGCGCAAAAGCGTCCAAAACATCAGGAGCGGATAAATCAGCCGCAATAGCGCAAACAAGCGCAGGAAAACAGAAAAAATCCTGGGTACAAAAACTTATTCCGTTTTCATGGAAAGTTAAGATGGAGAAAAACGGAAATAAAAGCCCTGCACCGAAGAATGCATCGCCGAATACAGGGCCCAAAGCAAAAAGCAATGTATTAACCCTGTATAAGGACAAGTATTACCCTTCCAGAGCTTATTTGCCTACCGGATGGATGGGTGACTGGGGCGACTTGAATTATGAGGATGGACATTCGTACGGGGTCCACAGCGGCACGACCTGCATCCGTGTGGAATACGGCGCAAGAATGACCCAGGGGCATGGCTGGGCAGGGATCTATTGGCAATATCCTCAGAATAACTGGGGAAGCTATAAGAACGGAGGCAGGAACCTGGCAAAAGCCAGGAAGCTCGTATTCTGGGCTAAAGGCGAAAAAGGCAAAGAAGTGATATCTGAATTCATTGTAGGCGGAATATCCGGGGAATATCCTGACACTGACAGGGCATCGATCGGACCGGTGAAACTTACGAATAAATGGAGCAGATACGAGATAAAGCTCAAAAGGAAGAATTTAAAGAGAATATCAGGCGGGTTTGCCTGGGCGATCAATGTTTCCGACAACCCGACCGGAGCGATATTCTATCTGGATGACATAGAGTTTATATGGTAATAAGAACAGTTATTGCATTATTGCGCTATAAAGCTAAAAGCGTTATTGCGTTATTGCGTTATAGGGTTATAGAGTTAAAAAGGTTGTTCCTTCATAACGCTAAAACGCTAGAACACTATAACGCTATAACGATTTTGGAACGCTATAACGCCAGAACGGTGCATCATGCTTAATATATGGCTTCTTGAAAGAGGTGACTCAAGGGCATTTGACAGCGCGATATCCGCGCTGTCCAAAGAGCTTGTAGATTCGGGCAAGGTAAAAGGCCCTATTAAGTGGCATACATTCTCTCCTCTGCGCATATGGCAGGAATGTATTGCTTTGAGCAAGCACCCTGAATCCGAAAAGCTTTACCCGGACATAATCGAATATCCGCTGGCCTGGCATGACTCCCTGGCTTTCATAGGACTGCTGGCCAAAAAACAGGATCTAAACCGCGTACGCGAAGAACAATGGCTTGCCATCAAGGATTCCGCATATAAAGACAGTTTCTGCGTCTCATTCTCGGATTCCCTGCTCTCATTCCCATGGCTCGTGGGATTTTTGTCCATGTTCTACCGCAAGGACATGCTGCGCATCATCGGGAAAACCCATGAAGACCTGACTCAATATTCCTCATGGAAGCAGACACTGCAAAGCATCCCGACAACCATGACTGCCTTTGAAATGGACTTCACTTTTTTTGACGCAATGTGGTGGATATGGAATTTTGGCGGAGATTTTATCGACCCGATCAATTATATGCCCGCATTCCTGCAAGCGGAAGCTCTTCAAGGCATCACAGCAATGCTTGAAACAGCAGTGAATATCAAGACAAACGCGGTTACCATAAGCCAATTCAGCTCGCTTTTAAACCCCAGGAACACATTGGGGGGGTTCCCTGACAGCGCGTTCTCAAAACTCAGCTTTGACATGCCGCCGGCATTCATGAAGGGAAATCCAAAAGTCACTGTTGCCCTGGCTCCATATGTGAAGAATCATGTGACTGCCACAAAAGAATACGCGCTTGGGATCAGCAATAGATGCATTGACACCAATATTGACGAAGCTATCTCATTTATAAGCGCAATAGCAAGAGATGAGGCTTCCTGGCTCAAGATATCCATGTCCAGTGGATTTCTCCCGTACAAGTTAAGCCTTTGGGATGAATATCTTGAACATATCTCAGACCCATTAGCGCGCGAAGTATATTTTTCCGCAAGAACAAGCGCGCGCAGGATGGGCTCAATGCCGTTCATGGCTCCCTTTAACATGATATTCGAGGATTCACTTGAAGATTGTCTGCTCACTGCAAAAGAACATGGCAAGGTCGATCCATTGCGAGTCAGCACCGCACTGGCAAAAATCGCTTCAGAATACAGGCTCATGACCGCGCTTCATCAAGACAGTATCGCGGCAGGAATGAAATAAGGATGTTTTAATTATTATGGACGCTATGCTGGAAACCATCCCGGAACTTACATTATTCAGCGCAACCCACAAGCGCGAATTATTGGCGCGCCTGTGCTTTGATCTGCGGCGTTCAAACCTGCAGATCGACGAGATCCTGAAAAAAGCCCTTCATTTCCTTAAAACCGAACTTGATGTGCGCTCTGCGAGCGTGTTCCTGTTCAGCGAATCCAAAAAAATGCTTGTTGAGCGTGTGCACATTTCCCATGATGGAACATGCATCGCAGGAAGCAGGCAGCAGATCGTGCTCAAACGCAGTATTTTGAACAATCTTATCTCAGGGAAAAAGTCTTCCATTGACCTTAATGACGGCAGGATACTGTTCGCCCTGAAAAGCGACCCTGATTCGTGTATTTCCGGTGTATTGGAAGTCCTTCCGTCTGTTCTGGCTAATCGCGAGATGATCAAGGCCTGGTGCGAGGAAGTAGGCGGATGGCTCAAGCTTGTGTCCATGTCAGATAAAGTCGATTTCCAGGCGCGCGAAGTCGAGACATTCAGAGAACTTTCATGGCTGTTTGTTTCAAGCTTAAGGCTGGAGGACAGGCTCCGGCTGATCCTCAAAGGCATACAAAAACTCTTTAAACTGGATCGCGTACAGCTCTACCTGCTGGACAGTGATGAAACAGAGCTGAAAGGAGAAATAGAGGTAAGCTTCAACCATGGAGCGCGCCAGATAAAACACAAGAAGTTCCCTATTCCGCCGGGATACAGTAAAGGTCTCGCTGATATCATCAGAGACAATCTCAGGCTTGATCCATGGTCGCGCATTGTTGAATACTCGATCAGGAACCAGGAGAACCTGCTCCATGTTCCGCTTAAGATCCAGTCAAAGGAAATAGGAGTTCTGGCTATTGACAATATATTGAGCCAGGAACCGATATCCGAATTCACAAAGCATGTTATAGAATCCCTGGTAGGCCAGATATCGCTCGCGGTTGATAATGCCAGGCTATTCGAGGAAGTTGAAAAGCTCTCGCTTTATGACACTTTGAGCCGCTTGCCTAATCGCCGCTATTTTGAGCAAAAACTTGAAGGGGAAATATACAGGTCATCGCGTACCAACACGCCCTTTGCCCTGTGCATCATGGATCTGGACTTTTTTAAGGAGATCAATGACACCTACGGCCATCAGATGGGGGATAAAGCCATATCCAGTGTCGGCAAAGCCATACAGGGAGCAATACGACAAAGCGATTTTGCGGCGCGCTGGGGCGGAGATGAGATAACGATCCTTTTGGCGAATGCTTCGCATGAAGAAGTACTTGTGGTGTGCGAAAGAATCATGCAGGCTATCCGCTCTATAAAGCTGATATTCCCTGCTGACCCCCCAAAGGAAATATCACTCACAGCGAGCATGGGCGTAGCAGTATACGCCAAAAACGGCCTGACCGCGCAAGCTATGATTGAAAGCGCTGATAAAGCTCTCTATGATGTAAAGTGCCACGGAAGAAACAGCTTCAAATTCGCGTAATATAGTAATTAGTACGTAGCAAGACAGAAGCAGTAAAAAACCTTGACTTTTTAAGTTTTGACATGCCCCCTGCTTTCTCTGTCATCCCCGTGAAAACGGGGATCCATTTCCGCTATAAAAAAGAGTTCTTTGATCTTTTCTTTCTCCTCAATCCTCACAATTCTCTTTCATGTATGCTGTATGCTGTATGCTTCTTTGTTCTTGCCTCCTTGGCCTTTT
>JBHPMF010000067.1:0-13284 GCA_042563375.1 Elusimicrobiota bacterium
TCTTTAGCCTGCGCTCCTTTTAAAATGGAATTCTTAATAAAAGACGCAGGCTAAAGGACCTGCGACTACCGAGGAATAGGAACGCAGGCCAAAAACCTGCGACTACCAGGGATTGGAAGGATAAAAACTATTTAACCCAGTTTGTGTCTTTGGGGTATTCGAACTTGCCGCACTTATTCTCGATCTCTTTGGCTTTTGCGTCTACTTTTGCGATATATTCCGGCCCAAGCCTTGCAGCATACTTATGCGCCCCTCCAAGCAAGTCCTCAATAAAAAGCATCCTGCTGCTTTCGCAGTCTACAGCAGTAGAATCCACGGTTTTGAGCATGCCTTCCATAGAAGATATAAACGTATCCGCGTATCTGGCACGTATTAGCTCATCTTTAGTGATGGAGGGATAAGCAGGGTCAAGCGCTGGAAGTAAAAAATGAGAAATGATCTCTGATTTCCCCGTTTTCCCGGGGCTGGCCCTTTCTTTTGAGTCAAAGATATCATCTTCATTAAGTTCCACTCTTCTTGATACATTGCAGTTTCCTTTTTCTTCAAAATCTCCCCACAAGTCCAATTCTCCGCGGCGGGCAAGCACGCCTTCTATAAGAAGGTTATTGGCATTAAAAACCGGACTGCCTGAATTGCCCTTATAGGAATCCAGGTTCGCGCTGAAGCACTCCTGCCCGGGCATAGGATCAACCACCTTGGCATTACCCGCTATTTTTGTAGGCAATCCCGAGGGATGGCCGATTATTATGAGCGGAGTATTTTTAGCGATTGACTTAAAAAAATTGAGCTTAAGCGGCTTTCGGCCATCTACTTGGCGCTTAAGACGTATCAGGGCCCAATCTCCCAACCACTTATCTTTGCTTCTTTCTATTATATTCTCGCACTCATAAACATCATCCTCAGGCACGATTACCGGATATCTGCCTTTTTTGCGGACTCCAAAACCAAACACAAACTTGGTGTTTGCGCATTGCGGCTCATCCTCAACACAATGCCCCGCGGTAAGCACGATATCAGGCCCAACAAGAGATCCTGAACAAAACGCGCCTGTGGGCTGATCGCGAAAAGGCTCTCCTTTGCACATATTAAATTTCTTTCCAAAATTATTTGTTTTAAGACGGGCAATGTTTTTTCTGTGATCGATCTCTACATTCTGCGCAAGAAACAGGGCAACAGTTGAGTCTGCGAGTTTAAGCAGATCAGGATTTTTTACCCTATAGAGATCCAACCGGTCATCTTCCTCGAAGATCACGGATATTTGGGCCAGCGTGAGAATTTGCATTACCTGATAAAGGTCCGCGATGGCATAAACAAGAGGCGTGGCGAACAAAATGCTCAGTATTATGAACCTTCCAGTATGTTTTGACTTTAACATGTATCCAATTCCCCTTACTAATACATACCCCAAAGAAACCTCATTTTCAACCGCAGCATTCTGGCACCCGGCACGGCCATGCTCTTAGGTTTTTACTAAACTAAATCAGGCTGATCATTCCAATAACAATTGAGGATTAAAATGAAACAAATCGGGATCTTAACAAGCGGCGGAGACTGCCCGGGGCTTAATGCCTGCATAAGAGCTGTTGTGCGTCTGGGTATTCAGAAGGGATTCGATGTAACAGGCTTCAGGCGCGGATACGAGGGGCTCATTGACAATGATGCTGTAATGCTCGACAGGAACTCTGTTGGCGGGATAATAAGCCAGGGCGGGACAATGCTTTTGAGCGCGCGGAGCAAGAGATTTCAGACCCGTAATGGAAAGGAAAAAGCAGCGCGATCCCTGAACATGCGGCGCATTGAAGGCCTCATTGTCCTGGGCGGGAACGGAAGCCTCAGGGGAGCATGGGAGCTCGCGAAACTCACTAAGACAGCTGTTATCGGAATACCAAAATCAATTGATAATGATGTGGGTGGAACTGATTTCTCGATCGGGTTTGACACGGCAGCCAACACAGCGGTCGAAGCCATAGATAAGATCCGCGACACCGCAACATCCCATGAAAAGCTTTTTATCGTGGAAGTCATGGGCAGGTCCATGGGCCATTTGGCGCTTTTCTCAGGCATAGCAGGAGGCGCGGAACATATCCTTATTCCGGAAACTCCCACCAATATCAGCAAGATCTGCAAAAAGCTCGATGAGGGAATAGCGCGCGGAAAAAGATCAAGCATTCTTGTCGTGGCTGAAGGCGATGAGAAGGGAGGAGCTTTTGAGATAGCGCGCAAGATCTCCAAACATGCTGATTATGACCCGCGCGTGATCGTGATGGGGCATATTCAAAGAGGAGGCCGGCCATCTGCTTTTGACCGCATCCTCGCTGCCAGATTCGGCAGGGCTGCGGTGGATGCCTTAAAAAAGAAAAAGCGCTCGAAAATGGTCGGAATACAAAGAAACAGGATCATCACATCACCCCTTGAAAAATCATTCAAACGCCCGAACCCACTGGATGCCTGCCTGATCGGTTTGGCGGATTCTTTGTCCTAAAGCCGCATAGAGATACCAGGTCTCAATGCATGCAACGTACTTTTCTGCCTCAAACGCAAAAAGTAGAGATAATGCATGGGAATCTTCCCCTTCTTTTTCCTCTCCCTTGAAAGAAAAAGTTAGGCGGGAGCGGCAGAACCTCCCTCATCCCCTCTGTGTTTTTCCAATTACTTACTCTTATAAATTAGAAGCTGTTTAGCCGAATGAAATGAAGGGCGAAGAAACGCGGCGCAGGAATTCGGTAATTGAAGGATTAAACGAATACTGAAGAATTCACTTGAAATCTCTATATTCTGCTGTTATTAATAAGTTAGGAGTTCCTCTTATTTCGAGTTTTGATATAGCATTGCGTAAAGTAGTCTTGGTAAGATTGAAGCTTTTGTAAACATGAAAAATTTATTAGTCTGAAAAAGGACAATTCATGCTGAAAAGACCGGTTGTTTTACAGGATGTTCTTATTGCGATTTGTTTCGGTTTTTTGATCTATGGAACGACAATTATCGCTGAAAAACTAACACTCACTTCTTATTATCCCTCTCCTTACGGGGTTTACAAAGAACTCCGCTCAACAAAGAAAACTCTTCTTGCCACAACACCCATAACAACTGATGCTAATTCAATGGTTGGCATTGGGACGACGAATCCCACAAGTAAGCTTTATGTTCTAGGAGACACACATATCGAAGGCCGCCTTCGTGTATTCGGATCGGGACCGTCTGGAAACAGCAAGCTGGTTGTAACTCAAGAAAATGTAAATGATGCAGCGATTATTGCAGCTGATGAAGGATCTTCATGGCTAAGGACTGTGCCGAGGCTAGGCGCCGGGGGATGGAATTCATTGTCGCAGGCAGATGACATAGGCTTGATTTTCAGCAACGACGCTCAAAACACCGGCAACTTGGTGATTGGGCCGTGGGGGGCTGGAGGTGGGATAAGAATAACCAATACCGGTAATGTCGGCATTGGAACCTATGATCCTCAATCAACACTCGATGTTGCCGGATCTCTTAATGTGTCCGGCAGTATAAGCGCCGGAAAACCAATTTGCGGTTTTTTTTATGAGGGAACAGCTGGGTTATCAAATGGCTATTGCCCTAGTGGCTACGTTGATCAGGGCGCCATTGTGGTTGCAAATTACGTCAGGGTCAGAAATTGCGCCAGCGCCGCCACTGAAATAGGAGATTGCACGTGGAGCAATGTTGATACAGCCGCTAGCCCTTGGGCTGTTAAAATATGCTGCCGACAGTAAAGCAATAAGTTCCTGTGAATTGGAATGAAGGCTGAGGAGACACGGCGCAGGGCCGAGGCGCGGCACCGTCGTTAAAGTTCTGGAATTCAACCCGTGTCAGCACTTAACCCCAAAGCTGACAATTCCCCGGGGGCTTTCTTAAATGTGGAATGCCCAGACGCGGCGCGCATTTCCAACAAAATGCGGCCAATATGGTAAAAAGTAAATTGGAAAGGAAAAGCGCGTGTCTGCGGGTACAGTAGACCGGACAGGTAAGCGCCATACGTTGATAAAAATGCCTAAAACAAAAATAATATGCACTTTGGGACCCGCCTCGAGCGAAAGAGGCGTTCTCCTGCGGATGATGCGCGTTGGCATGGATGTGGCAAGACTTAATTTTTCGCATGGGAGTTTCAAGGAACATCTTGCGCGGATAAAGACGATAAGAGCGCTCAACAAGAAATACCGAAGACGTATCAGGATATTGGCAGACCTGGAAGGTTTTCGCATAAGGATAGGCAGGCTCAAGCACGGCAAGCCTGTCAGCGTCAAAAAAAGACAGGTTGTATGGCTTACTTCTAAAAATATAGAGGGCGAGGGCAACGCCCTGCCGTTTGATTACAAAGGGTCGTTGTCCGCCATAAAAAACGGCCAGCAGATATATATTGATGACGGCAGTATAGCTTTGACAGTGGAATCTGTGAGCAAAAGCGCTGTAAAGACCCGGGTCATCATCCCCGGGCTTATAAAGGAACGCAAGGGCATCAACATGCCCAATGTGCGCCTCGATATGAAAGGCATTACCCTTAAGGACAAGGCCTGCATCCGTTTTTGCGCGCAAAACAACATTGATTACATCGCTCAATCATTCGTGAGGACCAAGGACGATATCCTGGACATCAAAAAGCATCTAAAAGCTCATCAATGTGATTGCCGGGTCATCGCCAAGATAGAGAACAGGGAAGGCATAAACAATATAGACGGGATCATCAAGGTTTCCGACGCCGTCATAGTAGCGAGGGGCGATCTGGGAGTCTCTATCCCCATATATGAAGTGCCCATGATACAAAAAGCCATAATCCGCAAATGCAATAAAGCGAAAAAATCCGTTATTGTTGCCACGCAAATGCTTGAAAGCATGACAGAGAATCACTCGCCCACAAGAGCGGAAGTGTCTGACGTGGCCAACGCCATACTAGACGGCACGGACTGTGTCATGCTTTCGGCTGAAAGCGCTGTTGGCGCGTATCCCGTGAAATGCGTGGACATGATGAATAAGATAATCAAGTTCACCGAGGCATACAGCCAAAAAATTTCCCGAGGAGATCTACATTGAAAAAAGGCAATGTTGAATTTTTTATGGGAAAAGCCCTTGACGTGGCCAGGAACGGGCTCAATATGGGCGAACTGCCCATAGGAGCCGTTATTATCCTGGGAAATGACGTGATCGCCAGCGCTTTCACTTCAGAACAAGTTGAAAAGCGGTTTCTTGTGCACGCGGAACTTCTGGCTCTGGAGAAGATGGACAAACTGAAACTCTCATACAAGGACAGGCAGAGAGCCCGGCTTTTTGTGAATCTGGAACCTTGCATGATGTGTCTGGGCGCGGCCATGTCGTCGTTCGTCGGAGAACTTTACTACGGTCTTCCCTCTAAGGGAGACGGCGCAGTGGAAATGGCGAAAAAATGGGTCAGGAAAGAAAGTGACATACCGGGATATCGATTACCCGATATCACAGGCGGAATTTTGGCCGACGAAACCATGAGTTTGTTTGAAAAGTATGTTTCAATGCACAATTCCGGCGCAATGTGGGAATGGGCCAAAACCATTATCAGTGATCCTTCCTGATAGGCAGACCCGGAAACTTTATCAGGCCCAAGACTGCGGGTACTCGATCTCCCCGCACTTACTTATGCACAACAAATCCCCGCGCAGCCAGCAATTTGTCATCTTCGCTGACCACCTCGACTCTCCACTCCCCGGGCCACACTGTCTTGCTGCTCCAGGTTCGATAGGTTTGAGCCTTGATCTTCAGGGATACCTCTCCTACTTTTTTCTTGTCAGCATACCAGACATGCTTTATTGCGGTTGGGAATGATTTAGCGAGGATCCTGTTCCAGCACCACACGCGCCCTACAGCAGAGTCGAATTCCATACTCTCGCTAACAGGTTCTTTGTCTTTTATCTGAGCAGCCAGCGCCATCTTTACAACCTGTATAAGTCCTGTGGTCTGTATTTTTCTTTTGGGGATCTCGGACTCGATCGCTTCTGATCTGATGCGTTCCCCCACAACAAACTCGCGAGAGGCAAAAACTTCTCCCGACTTATCAACCACTTTCACTGCCCACTTTCCAGGACTAACCGCCTTACTGCTCCAGGTACGATGAGAAGGATATTTGATATTCAAAGGCACTTCTGCCATTTTTTCATCTTCAAGATACCAGATGTGCTTGATCATCGCGGGCAATTTTTGCGCTGTTATATTTGTCCAGCACCAGACGCGTTCCACTGATATGTCAAATCCCGCTGATTCGCCCACAAGCTTTTTGTCCTCAATGCCGGTCCCAACCACGATCTTTTCCACTTTAAGCTGCCCTTCACCTATTACGCTCTGCTCTGATACAGCATTGCCAATACCAAAAATGATCAATAAAAAAAGAACTGTCACCTTATTCATGGATCCCCCTTTTTTACAGCTTCCCATACCTCTATTTTTACCAAATTCCGAGGGGTTTCTTTTCTATTGAGCCCCCCTCTTATCTCCTTTGGTAGTTCTTGCAAGGTATCTGCGTAAGTATTTAGGGAAGATAGGCCTAAGCCCTAAGACTCAACTCGCGGTACGCCGGTAAATGGGGCGCCTTGATGACAGGGCGCGGGGGTATGTACGGATAGCGAACCGACCAAGAGAAAGCAGCGAGTAGTGTTTTTAAGGGAAGACCTTGGGGGCCTATTTCTTGCGCAAGAGGTCCAGGAACTTGTTGTCTGTGGATAATATCAGCTTGGTGTCCGCTGGAATAGATTTTCGATAAGCCTCCAGCGTGCGGACAAACTCGTAAAAAGAGGGGGCAGCAGACATGCTGCGGGCATAGATGGATATGGATTTCGAATCCGCGGTTCCTTTGATACCCTGCGCTGTCCTGTAGGCTTCTGATTGGATCCTTTTGAGATCCCGGTTGGTCTTTCCCTTTATCTTGGCCTTCTCGCCAAGTCCCACGGAACGGATCCTTTGCGCGATCCTCTGGCGCTCTGAGATCATCCGCTCGTATACCTTGGTTTCTACGCTGGACTCATAGGAGATGCGGCGCAGTTGAACATCAATGAGCTCAATGCCAAATTGCTTGAGCTCCTTAGTGGCCCGCTCCACGATGATGGAGCTTAACTTCTCCCTGCCCAACGAAACCGCCTCGACTCCGCCCGTGACCTCCTCTTCTCCGAGAGGAAGCTTGCCCTGTTTAGCCAGCTCCAAGCGCTCATGGACCTTGTCCAGAATGGAGTTCGTATTGCGAACCGCCTCCACAAGATTATTATTGGAAATGGTGTCGCGGGTGACAGAATCCAGGATCCCGTCGAGTCTGGCGCGCGCCCCGCTTTCCGTTTGAACGGTCTGGATGAATAACAGGGGATCTTTGATGCGCCACCGCGCAGTAGTGTCTACCAAAATATATTTTTTGTCCTTGGTGGGGATCTGATTGGGGATACCATCCCAGTTTAAGATACGCTTGTCCACCCTGCGGACCTTCTGAATGAAAGGGATCTTAAGGTGCATCCCGGCTTCGGTCACTGCGCTGCCTACGGGGCGGCCAAACTGCGTGATGATCGCCTGCTCCCATTCTGACACAATATAAGGCGAGGACATGACAAAAATCAGAAGCCCAAACGCGGCCAGTATGATCCCTATGGATTTATTGCTCACTTTTTCCCCTTTGGTTCGGCGGAACGGGACCGGGTCCCTGCCGGAGCAGTGAAAACAGGAAGAATGCCTTTCACTCCGGCATCCACGATGGTCAGCTCTTGGAAGCGGCTGTAGAGCTCCTCCATGGTTTCCAAATAAAGCCGGGTTCGCGTGATCTGTGGAGATTTTTGATAAGCCTTGCGCATATCATCAAAACGCTGCGCATCTCCCTTGGCTGTATTGATCAGAGCGCTGGCATACCCTTCAGCATCCTGGATGGCCTGCTCAGCCTTGCCGCGCGCCTCGGGAATGATCTTGTTGTAATACTCTTCTGCCTGGTTGATCACTTTTTCCTGTTCTTGTTTTGCTGCGTTCACTTCATTAAAAGCCGGTTTGACCTGTTCGGGCGGGTTTACATCCTGCAGCTTCACCGCGACAATGCGAATGCCCATGTCGTAACGGTCCAGGACTTCCTGAGTCAGCACCTGAGCCTCTGTCGCGATCTCAATGCGTCCCACGGTCAATACGTCACTTACCAAACGATCCCCGACCACACGGCGCATCATGGATTGAGAAACGTCACGGATATTTTTAAGCACATCCCGGACATTAAAAAGGTATTTTTGCGGCTCGGATATCTGATATTGGACGATCCACTCCACATCCGCCACGTTTAAATCTCCGGTAAGGGTCAAGGACTCTTTTTCAAAGACCTCTGAGCCGTAAGAACTCTGGGAACGCTTAGAGCCCGAGGAACGGAACCCGAACTCCTCCTGCAAGATGACTTTTGTCTTTACCTTGATCGCCCTGTCAATACCAAAGGGAAGCTTGAAATGAAGGCCGGGCGATGCAGTGGAAACGTACCTGCCGAAACGCAGGATGACCGCCTCCTCTTGAGGCTGTACCGTATAATAGGATGTCGAAGCCACCAGGGCCAGGGCTAAACCGCCAAAGATATAAGAAAATATACCCTTTGGAAGTTTGTTCCCTTTATATCCTCCCCCCATGACCTGCTTGAGCAGATCATTAACAGGGCTATCGTAATTGTCTTGCGCTTCGTCGTCGAATTTACTCATAATCTAATACCGTTAGCATAGCATATACATAATCGCGTATGGGCAAACTATTCGGCGCAGCAAAGCCGGGCAGCCTGTGTTCCTTTAAAGGAACCGCAAAAGTGTAAAATAAGTTTAAATCGAAGTTTCCGGAAAGATTAAAAGACATACAGTTCGCGATCCAAAAAGGAGAAACATGAAATCTATATTGACATTTGTTTTTTTTGCGGGATCCTTGATCCCGTCGCTTGCGTGGTCAGCGCCGCAGGACGTGACAGCTATCAAGCACGCCGCCGTGGTCATGGGCGAATGCGCCAGGCTCGCTGATAAGATCGCGGTGATGAAAGTGCCCGGAGGCCTTGCCAGGGTGAGAGCGGCGGAGTTCACAAACAAGCAGGTAGGGGGCGACCTGATTTCAGTCAATCCAGCGGGTGCTAAGTTCATAAAGCAGATGGATGGAAACGCGCTCCGGATGGAGGAATGCGGAAAAACCTATAAGGCCGCCCTCAAAGATTCCGAGAATCTCATTGAAAAACTGCAAAAATCCGAGCCGACCGGGAAAGACGCGGACACGGTCGCAGCTGCCATGGCGAAATACGTCGCAGCGATGGAAAAGCTCGAAAAATCAATGGATAAACTCTCTACAAAAGAAGACATCCAGCCCTACGTGGCCAAGCCCATATTGCAATATTTTCTCGGAGACGCCCAAGGGCAGGCCGAAATGTCCGTTGCGGGAGCCAGGCTGACCGCTGCAGCGCCGGAATCGTCCGCACCCAGCGGCTTTGACGCGGCGCTCACGAAAGAGTTGCGTGAGATCCACAAGAAACAGACAGAACAACTTAAGATGATGGATGAGACGAAAAAAAAGGAAAAGGTAAAATCAGCGCAAGCGTTAAAAGAACTGGATGCAAGACATAAAGAGGACGCAAAGAGAGAGAAAAGGGTGAAATCGGCGTCGATGTCCACCAAGAAAAAGAAAACCACAAAGAAACCATTGAAAAAGAAATCGAAAGGCAAGAAATCGAAGAGCAAGAAATCGGAAGACGAGAAATCGGAAGACAAGAAATCGGAGGATCCGCTATCGCGCTCCGATACGCAGAAGGTCATGCAATGGATAGCTGATGGTGTTGCTTCCGCGCGGCAGCCCTACTGTTATAAGGAAAGCTATGGCCGCGGCGTCGGCGCCCCGGTGAGCGCCTGCTCCTCTGATAAAGATAAAGACGGCTGGCTCTGCTATCCCAAATGCAAGACCAACTACAACGGCGTCGGTCCGGTCTGCTGGCAGAAATGTCCAAGCAACTACACCGATACCGGAGCCTTTTGCCACATTAAAAAGCCGCTCACAAAGAAAGGGACCTGGAAATGCTCGTGGCGGCTTTTTGGAAAATGCATGATGAAGAAGCTTTCCTGCCCCAAAGGGTACGCCAAGGCAGGGCTGTTTTGCGCGCTGAAAACCCCATCCGTGCCTTCAGGCTATAAGGGCCTGTCCGGACTTGACCTTGTGAAAAAGTCGTACGGCCGCGGCGCTGGTTCGCCGATGACCTGCGCGACGAGGAAGCAATACGACGCCGGGCTGTGCTACACACCATGCAAAAAAGGCCACAACGGCGTTGGCCCCGTATGCTGGATGGTCTGCCCCAAAACCAAAACCGAGTGCGCAGCCGGCTGCGCCGACACAACCATCTCATGCATTACCAACACAGCTCAAATGGTTATTTCCCCGGCAATGCTGGCCTTAAACATTGCCAGCGCCGGCGGCACGTCCTCAATGACAAAATTGTTTCCACAAATTGTGACAGCATTCAAAGCGGGGAGCGCGGGGATCAAGGCGGGCGAAACCGTTGAACTCTGGATCACCGAATACTCCAAAAACTTCGCGAAGTTAACGTCGCCCGAAATAGCGGCAGCACTCCATGCCGGCTGCAGGGGCCGCGCGAAAGCGGAGGAGTGGCTAAAGAAGCAGTACGCTCTACAGGCCCTGAGCCTTATGCTGGAGAATGACCTTGGCGAAACCGGAAAGAACACACTGGCCATGGTCTCTAATTTCGACCCAACCGGGGTGACCGGCGTCGTTTCCGCGTACCTTCATCCCGTATGCAGTTATACGAAAGCATTTCCTAAGGTGACTTTTTAAAATAGGAAGTTGCAGGCTCAAACCCTGCCCGCTCAAGACCGCGTCCGCAGAGAGGGAGGGTCATAGAATCAATAGGCACCGCTGCGGCTAAGGATGAGCCAAACAGGCATTTAAACCACCTGTGTAAATAGAAAGAAGGAAAAACATAATGAAAAACCGTATTTTTTATTTCGGAACCTGCTGTGTGGCGGTGCTGCTGGCTTTAGCGCTGGCGGGTTACGCAACTGCCGGGACGCCTCAGAAGTCCCAGTCCGGATTTTCCGACCCTGATCACCTCGCGTCCATCCCGGTCAAGCATCTCCTGCCCCCTAAGAACAGCAAGAATCCGGCGGACATCAATATACGCAAGGGCATCCTGGCCATCCAGAAGGGGCATTACAAGAAGGCCTCAAAGGAGTTTAATAAGGCTCTGCGCACTGATCCCGCAAGCGCACACTTCCAGTTTTTAAACGGGCTGGCCTACCACCTCATGGCGGAGAACGGCAATGCCAATCAGTACGAGCAGGCCAAGATCGGCTACGACCTGGCTCTTAAGTTCAACCCCGACTATTGGCTCGCTTCCCAGCAACTGGGACATATCCATCTGGCCAGGAAGAAATATGCCCTGGCCCAGAACTATTTTTCCCACGCGCTCCTGCACCAGCCGGACGATTCTGATAGCCTCTATGGTCTGGCTCAGGCCTCCTACCATGCCAAGGATCTTCAGACAGCGCTCCAGGTTATCATTCGTGCCAAGGAGCTCAGCCCGAAGTCAGCCCGTATAACAGGCGCCCACGCCCTGATCTCCGCGGCGGCCGGGAGACTCGGCGAAGCAAAGGTCCAGCTCTCCGATTACAACAAGGCAGAGCCCAACAAGAACCGCGTTGTGCGCCTCGCCGACAAGGTGGGCAAATGGGAGGATCTGCATAGCACGGCCACTGATCAGATGAATAAGAATATTCTGGAAATAGGGCCGTCTGTATCCACCGGCCCTGCGCCGGTCGAGCCTGCCCCCCCTGATGATGCTCCTGTCGATGAGGTGGATGAAGAGAAGATGGTCATTCTCGACGTTGCCATGATCCGGACCGAGGAGTTCCAGACCACAAATAAGGGAGTGAACCTGCTTGAAGGCCTTCTCATTCAGTTCAGCGGCGATAAAAGTTTCATTGACACCTGGCAGACCGACACTCCAAAGACTTACCAAAATGTCCTGACCCGCACGATCGCGCTGCCGGAGATCAACTACAACATGAATATTTTTAACGCTGCGGACGATCGCAACGAGATCCTGGCCCGGCCCACTCTGATCGCGCTCAACGGGAAAACCTCGACGTTTTTCGCGGGATCAACCCTCGATGTCGCCATAACCGGAACAGAGGAGGGAGATCTTAAGACCATTGAGGTGGGAGTTACGCTGGAGGTGACCCCCACCTTCCTGCCGAGCGGCCGCATCATGCTTGATATCACAGCCGGACGGTCTTTCTTCGAGGTTGGGGCCGCGGGAACTTTCAAGGAAAGCATCCGGTCATCCAAGAACACGGTGACCGCGAGCGTGGTGATGATCCCGAACCAGACCCTGATCATGAGCGGATTGCGTGAGAAACAGACGACAGAGACAAAAACAGGCGTTCCCATACTGCGAGACATCCCCATTATCCAGTACATCTTCTCTAACGAGAAGACCATGGACTTTAATAAATCAGTAGTGATCCTTATCTCTCCGCGCAGGCCTCATCCCGGCGTAGACGGTTCCCCTGAGCCGGAACTGGTACGGGCGATCCGTAACGAGCCGCCCTATCTTAAAGAGTATCGCGAACGCTTCGGTCACATGTTCAAAAAAACGACTGTTATAGAGAACATCTGGCAGAACCTGTCCAATTACAAGGTTTTCAGGGAACTCTATCATACCGGCACTTTCGACAAAAGATGGTGGGGAGAGCGGGAAAGCCTTAATATGGTCCTGCGCCGCACGCTGAGCTTCCTGTACTACTAACCCAGGACCACTCACCCCGCAGCTTCTGCAAAGACCGCGGAGCAAACCAAGGATAGTCGATGGGTCTGCTTCGCTACACTGCCAGTTTCGCAGGACCTTTGGGATCTCTTTCGGCCCACAGTTTTTACTTACCAAACGTTTTTTAATTACTTCAGTATAAATTTAATAGACGCTCTGGATCGGCATAATGGTCAAAAAGTGTGGTTCTTCTGGAAATGTTGTGGTCATCGTCGAGAAAATGTGTGTTCAATCCCGGTAAACTGACCCCTCAGGTCATTGCGAGCCCGAAGGGCGCGGCAATCTCAAAAGCGCGGAATACATTTATGGCAGTGAAGTCACCGCTTGCAGCGGGACCCCGTCAAAGGCGGTGGCAATATTACGCGCACATCCTTGTAAACACAGGCAAAAATGCGCTCTTAAGGTTGTGCCTGGGCTTGAGATTGCCGCGTCGCACGATTCTTTATGCCAATAGCGGTAATGCTCCTCGCAATGACGGACAATGACGGAAGGGGCATGAATAG
>JBHPMF010000068.1:0-13198 GCA_042563375.1 Elusimicrobiota bacterium
CATCTTTGATGAGATCATAAAAATAGGACTTAGGAGCTATGCTTTTGGAAAATCCAAGAGAAGCCAGAGCTGCATACACTTCTTCGAGTTTCTCATGGGCCTTGGGCGTTAAGGGGAGCTGCGTGTCATCTCTTCCCCGCTTGGAGAGATCTTCATTTATTTCCCTCTCCCCACGGGAGAGGGCAGGGTGAGGGGTGCCACTATTCCAAATAACCTCAGCTAAGACCTCGTAGCATCCTGCTCCGGGCAAAGTGATGAGCAAGGACGCAATGAGTCCAATACAAATAGATTTAAGAAATACAGTACTTACAAACTTCACTAGACTTCCTCTATTATAGTGGCGTGCGCATGGTCCACCGTAGGACCGGAGGGTATTTTTCCCAGGTATTAAAGTCCTATTGACAACTAGGCCCTAGGACCCACAATAAATAAAGGCAAAATGCTTACCCCAGCACCGGGGTCAAAGCTTAGAATTGCGCTTTTAAGGAAGAAAAGCGTAGTTCTAAGCTTTGACCCCGGTGCTGACTCCGGTACTGATTTTTATTGGGTGAGGATCGGGGCGGGGTTTTTGGGTTTTGAGAGGATGCGTTTGCTTCCATCCCATGGTTTTTTGACCATGGGCGTATCCACTCCGACTTTGTAGCATCTATCTTGACGCGCGACATCATCTGTTCTTGAGCAGTCTTTATCATTGGGATCGCATTCAAAACGTATATGAAAATGATCATCATGCGATCGCCACGGAACAAGAAAATGCAGAACATACTGGTTTTGAGGAATTTGCCCGTAAACTTTGCAAAATAATCGCTTTACTGCTTTATCCACGAATATTCTTTCAACAGGAGCATGAAATGCAGCGAGCTTGATGATTTCCCAGTTCTTCTCAATATCAAAACTCTTTAATACTCTGTTGTTTCTTGTGACAAAATCCTCATCAAATCCGTTTTTCCATCCATCTCCATCCTCAGGATCAGTGTAAGGATCCTGCTCAACCTCAGTCTTGGAGACCATGAGAACATCAACATCAAGCCCATTCTCATGCGAAATATGTCCTGTTTCCCCGCCTTTCTTTCTAACAATATCAGCTATCTGAAGTCTTGCCGCGTCAGGGAATTTTTCAGCATACATAAGACCCATTATCTCGATCGTGCGAATTGTCTCAGCTGTTCCGTATTGCCTCTGCCGACCCCTTAAAACTTTTACATACCCCCTTCCTTCCATTGGCAGTTCCGCGGCATTCTTGAGCCAACCTTCATTGTAACCGCGTTTCGCCTCGCTTGGATGACCCAGGTATTTGAACATATAATCCTGATACCTGCTAAACAGAATGTGCTCTTCGTAGTTGAAAATATAGAATTCATCATCCCACTTACTGCTGTTTAAATGATCTTTCCAGAACTTCTCATTTTCTTCTTCATCAAATCCGAATAATTTAAGCGCTTTATCCTTTAACCCCAGTTTCCCGCTCACAGCGCCCGTAAAAGTCGAACCTGCGCGCATGTGATCTCCTTCTGCTTCCTTTAAAGTATCAGCATGAAGGCCTGTCGCGGAAATAACCAATAGCGCAAGCAGAATTTTGCTCATATTGATAATGTAGCTTATTCAAAAATATTTCAGCTGGGCCTTAAGTACCACTTTCCATGAGACTAAAGTCCCATAGGTTTTCTGGGACCCTGGACTCTAGAGAAACCTCTGCTTGGAATGTATCCTTTATATACGTATTATGCCGCACGGTATACACAGTAACAAACCAAAGAAGGAGAGTTCCATGAAATTATCAGGATATTTTGCTTTAAACTGCGGTAAATTAGCCGTTTCACTGTTTTTTATCCTTTCAATAACAAGCGCATGCTCAGCTGACGCTACGAACGAAGGCATATTCGGCAAAAGCCGTACGCAATATGTACTTGGCCAGGACGGAGTGACCCCTATCCCCATAACAGACACCCAAGGCAATAAGGCTTTTTTCTGGACTTTCGGAGACACCATACTTGGAACTTTCAAAGAAGGCAGTGAAGGAGTATCCACTTCTGATACATTTAATTTTGGCGAATCAACCACAATGGAGGCAATGCTTCCTAATTCCCTGGCGATCAGCGAAGTGCCTGATGACAGCAATTACACGAATCTAAATTTCAGATATCTTATGGAGGATGGCAAAGTCGCGCAATTCATCAAGTATGAAGAGGGCGAAAATCCTTTTCTTGTGCGCTTTTGGGCGGATGATGGCATCCAAATAGGCAATACAGTCTACATCTATTACATGATCATCCATATCGATCAGAATGCAAAGCCCTATCCCTTTAAAGTCGTGGGGACAGGGCTGGCCAAATGGGAAATGCCGCCGGATTGGACAGTGGATAATATTGACGCGATCAAATTTACAAGAGTAAAAGGTTTCCAGATCAATGACATCATCGTAGGAGACGGCGCGATCGAAAGAAACGGTTATGTCTACCTTTTAAACAGGATAGCAGTAGATCCTTTACATGTTTCCCTGGTTCTGGCAAGAGTGGCCCCTGAGAATATAGAGGATCCGCAAGCCTACGAATACCTGGGAAGATCCAAATACGCGCAAAAAGGCATATGGCAGGAAACTCCTGAGCTCTTTTTTGATGATATAGCGGGCGAAGCATCCATCTCTTACAATGAAAAACTCAAAAAATACGTGATCATCTATATGACGATCTCTGATCAGTCAGTGGTTATGCTCACATTTAAGAATTTCGCGACTTTCCCCGCAATGCACAAAGCAACAACTATCTACAAGCCGGACTCGCAAGAAGAAAGATACTATTCAGGAAAGGAAATATTCTCCACGGATAATTTCATCTACGCCATCTACATTGACCCGTCCATATACCAGCCGATACTTTTAAAAACAAGTATCGATAACTGGAAAGCCCGCCTCGGTCTTTATTGATTTTCTTTTAAAAGCCCATACCTCCGCATCCTCTTGGCTCACCACAGGCTGCACTTACTTGCAGCAAGGACTGCAACGCTTAAGTCTGTGGCTTAAGTCTGTGGCTACCGTAAAAAGAATTTAATAAGTAAAATAAAAAGGTCGTGTGATCTTCTAAGGGTCATGCACTATTTGAGATTGCCGCGGGCTTTGCCCTCGCAATGACAATAATAATTTATTCGGAGGTCTAAAATGGAAGATGTTTACATAGTATCAGCGTGCAGAACAGCGATTTGTTCTTTGAACGGGGCTTTTGCCACGGAATCCGCCCCAAAATTAGGAGCTGCGGTCATAAAAGAAGCAATGACCCGTTCAGGACTTGCCAACGAGGATATCGGCGAAGTCATAATGGGTAATGTGCTTTCAGGCGGCATTGGCCAGGCTCCGGCAAGACAAGCATCGATTTTCGCGGGTCTTCCTCCATCAGTAGGAGCCATGACAGTAAATAAGGTATGCGGAAGCGGACTCAAATCAGTAGTGCTTGGATACCAGGCCATACGACTTGGAGATGCCAAGGCGATCGTGGCAGGCGGAATGGAGAGCATGACCCAGGCGCCTTATATTCTTGAAAAAGCCCGCTCAGGATACCGCATGGGACACGGTAAATTAATAGATCTTATTATCAAAGACGGACTATGGGATCCATACGGCAACATGCATATGGGGATGTGCGGCGAAGAATGCGCTGAGAAACAGAATATCTCCCGCCAGGAACAGGATGATTTTTCCATAGAGAGCTACAAAAAAGCCCAGGAAGCCCAGAGCAAAGGGCTTTTCAAGGATGAGATCGTGGCTGTAAACGGGATCGTGGAAGATGATGAGCCTAAGAAGTCGAATTTCACCAAATTCCCCAGATTAAAGCCCGTGTTTAAGCCAGGCGGCACCATAACAGCCGCAAACGCCTCTAAGATCGATGATGGAGCAGCAGCTGTAACCTTAGCCGGCGAGAGTCTTGTTAAAGAAAAAGGCTTAAAACCTTTGGCAAAGGTATTAGGCTGGGCCCAAGGCGCGCAGGAACCCATAATGTTCACCACAGCGCCATCCTTGGCGATCCAGAGCCTCTTTAAGAAGCTTGGAGCAAGCAAGGATGATTTTGATCTCTATGAGATCAATGAAGCATTCGCCGTGGTATCGATCGCCAACATGAAAATACTTGGGATTGATAAGGAAAAAGTGAATGTTCATGGCGGCGCAGTCGGCTTAGGCCATCCATTAGGCGCCAGCGGCACAAGGATCCTCGTCACTCTGCTTAATGCTCTTAAAAACAGAGGTAAAAAGAAAGGCATAGCCACAATCTGCCTCGGCGGAGGCGAAGCTGTGAGCCTAGCGGTAGAGTTAGTATAAACGACTCTCCTCTCTGGTAGCCTCAGGCTTTAGCCTGTGTTCCTTTTTAAAATGGAGTTCTCTATAAAAGACACAGGCTTCCAAACTCATAGAGACGCCAGTCCTTGCAGGCAGTCCCGCGAAGCGGGCAGCCCTGTAGTATGCCCTACAGGGTACTCCGGAGAGGGCAGGCTGAAGCCTGAGGCTGCCAGACCCATTCTATATTCGCGCCTAATCCATGCCTTGTCAACACTTTTTCCACAATTGTGAATAACAACTTTCAACTATCAACATTCTCGTAAAAATTTTTTTGCTTGAATTTAAAGCAAGGTTATAATTAAAGCAAGAAGGCAATTATTCTATGTTAGATTTTAAGTCGGTCACCGATAGGGCTTGACAAATCGTTTTCTGATTTGCTAAAGTATTAGCAGGTTTGCAAGTTCTTTAACATATCTACAAGTTTCTCTTGTAGTTTGCAGTAGTACGAATGATTGCGCTCTGCGTTGCAAAGTATCCACGGTACTGCGCGGGGCTAGGCAAGAAGACTTCGTACGGAGATACGGATACGCGGCCAAGAGAGATAAATCTACAAATGTCATCCTGAATCGTTTCAGGATCGCACAAATGGATTTATCTCTCTTTTTTTTGTACCCAAATCTTTTCTTACCCCTCTCCCTTGAGGGGAGAGGCTGGGTGAGGGTGATAAAAGAGAAAACATTAAAAGATCTTTGAGGAGCGGAGCCCTGCTGATGGGAGATACAGCAGGGCAGAGAGGAGAGAAAGCCCTCCTCAGCCAAGGCTGGGGAGGATTATTTGTACCGGACATGAATAATGAATAAGAAGGTACAAAAAGAAAGCCGCCTGCGATAACAGGCGGCTTAAAAGCTCATGTTGTTTGGTGCAACTGCTAGAACGTTAAGCCTATTTTAATAAGTTTAACGTTTTAAGGCAAATATAACATGAGTATTTCAGCAGGAAAATTGGAAAAGATAATGAACATTGCTTCAAGCAATACAGAAAATAAAGCGGAAAACCGCAATTTAGTTAAAGCCATGGAGCTTATGGCTCAGCATGGCATTATCACTATCAGCGAATTAACCCAGATTTTTAATAATAAAAGCCTTGCAAGGGAAGCTCTTGAAAAACTCTTCAGCAGAGGCTGGATTGAAAGCTATGAGACAGACCAGGGCACGATGATCTGGCATTTAACGGACCTGGGCTGCGAAATGCTCGCATCTGTGAGCGAAACTGAACCTATTTGCATCATGTGCGTTGATCCGAAGTCATGCGACACAAAAAGGATGCTCCTTGGACTTAAAACAAGGCTCCTGCTTGAAGCTCACCCGCTGGTCACCAATTGGAAAACTGCTGGAACCATAAAACGCGAAGGCGGCTGGTGGATAAACGGACTTGATGCCAGTTTTGAACTGGCAGGAACAAAGATCGCACTGTCTCTTGAGCTCGCTTTCTGCAGGCAAAGAGACAAGGAATTCATCAACAAAGTCAAACCGATCCTTGAGAGCTTTATCGACAAGAACGTACTGTACATAACCAATACTGTATCTTTGGTGGATTCCATGCGAGTCCGCAAGCAAGGCGAATTCCCCCTTTACGCTTACACAGGATCATATTTCATCCTGCGCGAAGACATGCTGCACAATAAACTCCAGACGAAGATCTACTCACTCACAGGAAAACACACCAAACTGTTCAAATGGGGCGCTGAAGAAGAACTAAACCCCGCGCTCAAACCCGCAGGCACTGCACTAACAGCTAACTGATCTAGATCCTCGTTCTTCAACAAATCTTACGCTCCCTTCTTGGTAGCTCTCTTCTATCTGCCTCCCCGGCAGCCTCAGGCTTTAGCCTGTGTCCCCATCTGCCTGTGGTAGCCTCAGGCTTCAGCCTGTGTCCCCATCTGCCTCTGTGGTAGCCTCAGGTCTTTCGCCCATCCCCGCTAAGATAATTTTTTTGTCATCCCGGTTTCTACTCTGTCATCCCCGCGAAGGCGGGGATCCAGCACCACAATTTAAATATAGATTCTTTGGTTCATTCGTAAATAAAAAGACTTTTCTTCTTATTCCCTCTCCCTTTGAGAGAGAGGGTTAGGGTGAGGGGTAATAAAGTTTCCTTTTGTTTTCTTTTTTTCAAAATAGAAAAAGGAAAGACTTTATCACCCTCACCCAACCTCTCCCCTCAAGGGAGAGGGGGCAAACGGAGAATCCGAGCCAACATATCAACTTATTTACGAAAGAACCGATTCTTTTTTAGGGAAAAAGACCTCTATTTGAATAAAGGAACTGGATCCCAGCCTCCGCTGGGATGACACGGGGGAGATGGGATGACAGCGTAGCGCAGCGGAGCAGTGCTATTCCCATAATATCCACAGAGAAAATAGTGCACGGGGGAGAATAGGAATTATCTTAGCGGGGATGGGTCTTTAGCCTGCGCTCCTTTTAAAATGGGGTTCTTTTATTAAAGACACAGGCTCCTCCTTCGTCAAAGCTTCGGAAGGACAAGTAAAGACCTGAGGCTGCCGGACAAGGGATGAAAACCACAGAGGCTGATATTAAATAAAAAACCCGGAATAACCTTTTGGTTATTCCGGGTTTTTTACAAATTTGTACGTATTTATTCGTGTAAATTCGTGCGTCTATTCGTACTTAATTCGTGTTACTAAAACTTAAACGCCAGGGATATCTGATGCGTGTTCCCGAGCACTCCGTAGGGCGCGAAAGCATAGTCAATGCCTACATTGCTCACGCGGTAGCCCAGTCCCGCTGAAACACCGGGTCCTGCGTCTGAGTCGCGTCCGAGTTGGTATCCGGCTCGCACTGCGAACATCTCTTTTGGCCACCATTCAACACCCGGATTGATAAGATAGCGCTTATCAACAAAAAGCAGGTCAGCATCCAATGTGCCGATGAGTTTCCCCTCGTTTGCCAAATCCTTCTTATAGGCAACACCCGGTTTTACTCTTAAAGGAAGAGGGTCTCCTTCGTCAACGAATTTAAGTTTTCCGCCAATATTCTGGATGGCAAATGAAGTCTGCCATGCGTCATTAAGGTGGTAGATCGATCCAAGGTCCAGAGCGAATGTGCTTGCGCTCTCAGGACCGAGATCAGAAGCGATATATTTCAAAGCAAGCCCTAATCTTAGGTCCTTACCGCCAACATCGATCTTGCGCGAATGAGCCACTGAAAAAGCCAGATCCCCTGTCTTAAATGTGCCCAGGTTCGGCGTATCTGCGTCTCCGCCTATGGCTGATCTCTTCTCAATATCAGTCACTGAAAGCATCTTAAGGCTTAGTGCGCAAACTCCCTTTTCATAGGGATGAGCGTAAGAAATGAACTGCGATGCTGTATCCTCAAAATAAGCGTTATAGCTTACGCCTATCTCTTTCTTTTCCAGCTGGGATAACCCGGCAGGATTCCAGTATATAGCAGTGGAATCATCAGCAAGCGCGCTGAATGAACTTCCCATGCCTATTGCGCGCGCGCCAACGCCCACACGCAAGAACTGGCCTCCTGTTGTTCCAACGCCCGCAGCATGCAGCAGCGACGCTGAAGCGAATAATGCGATAAATATTTGTGTTCCCTTTAAGAGTTTCGTTTTCATAAAACCTCCTGAACCTTTTTTAAATTTTCCAAAAATCTTTTTTCTTCTCTTTCTCTTTGGTAGCCTCAGGCTTCAGCCTGTGTCTTCAGACTTACGCCCTCTTGACTACCAACCGCAGAGCGGGGTACAAGCCCCCGCGCTGCGGTTAGAATATAAATTATTTTATAACCACCATCTTGATCGGTTTCTTCTCGTCAGAACCGGGCGCGTCAACCGAGCAGAAGTATACTCCGCTGGCCACATCGCTTCCGCTCTTGTTCTTACCGTCCCAGTGGATGTAGTTATAGATATTAGCTGTAACGCCTCGCGAGAACTCGCGCACCTTATCACCTGCTAAGTTGAATATCTTAAATGTTGCTGTTCCGCCGGATGTCGGAGTGATAACGATATAAGTTCCTTTTATGGATGTCGGGACTCCGCCTGAGCCCGATCGAACCGTTATTGTCTTGGTTTTCAGGTTAAACGGATTCGGATAGTTGTATTGCTTGAATTTCCCATCAGCATTGGCAGCTCCTGTTGCCGCTCCAACACCCACCATGAACGCGCCGCTCCCTGAACCGTTTGACATCGGATTATATACGAACCCCTGTCCGCCTGTCGCAAATGCAGCCATGCCCTGCTTGCCATTGCGATGAGCAGCAAAGCCCTGCAAGCCGTTCAAGTTCACCCTGACGTTCATGACCCCGTTTTCAGCCACAGGATCAGCTCCTGCCACTTCTTCCCATTCCGTTGTAGCGGAGTTGTAGTGATAGAGAATAAGCTGTGATGGATCATCTCCGACAGCGCTTCTGTCATAAGCGACCTGAAGCTCGATCGGCTTGCCTGTGAACTGAACACTGCTGAATTCCAGAGTATATGCCGAACCCATGAAAGTTCCGTCAAAAACAGCCTGGCCGCCGGTTAAAGTAGTTGAGCTATTTTCAGTGAAAGTCAAAGTCGGAAAAGCCTCGGAACTTGTCTGGATCATTGATCCCGCGGGAATCACCAAACTCGAGTTATCATCTCCGCCGGCTTCAACTTCATTGGCTCCGTCATCGCTGAACCCGACCATTTCATCATCAATTGATTCCTGGGCATTGGATATTCCCAAGCCGAATGTCAGCTCCTTTATCACATCAGCGCCTCCGCTGTCAGGAGTGGCTTCAATGTGCAGAGTATAACTTAAGAGGCTTGACAAGTCAGATACCGGCACATTTTTCAATATGCTTCCATCCGGCTGGAAATCACTGTCATTTATCACTATCTCGGTCGCCACATCTACATCAAACCCGCTTGCCTCGTTCTCATACCACATCCGCCCGGTGGCAAAGTCATTGGGGTTAAGTATCTTGATCAGATAATTGGACCCGTCTTCGTACGTAACAAGCTTAATATCCAATGGCTTCTGATCCAGGTCAAAATCGATTCCTGATCTTGTGCCTGCGATCGCTGCGGTTGAGAAACTTGCGATATAGCGTCCGGGTGATTTCACGAATATCTTATACACATCTCCCGGAACCACGCCTATCAGACGATACACGCCTGCTGTGCTTGTTTCCGCAGTATACAGAGCCAACTCATCATTGATGAACTCTTCATTGTACGTATCGTTATACGCTACAACTTTGGCTCCGCTCACAGGCACCCTGACCGGTCCTCGCCTGGTCATTGTAAGCTCTTTAACCGTACCTGTTATTATCCCGCCGGCCTCATTCAAGCTCAAGTTTTGAGTGAATGTCGTGTTTCCATAAACATCCACCACAGCAGATGCGGGAGCATACCCATCAGCATACGCATGCACTTTGTATATTCCTGCGCCAAGCCCTGCAGCGCTATACGCGCCATCACTCTCTGTTGTGAATGACTTGGCCTTTGTTAATACCTTGGATTCGATCCTCACTTTCGCGTTTTCAATGGCAACAGCTGCTGTTGTGCGCACAACACCTTCCAGGGTCGCGCCGCTTCCAACCTCAGTGTCCCAGTTAATATCGATCGTTGTTGTGGTATTTTCAACGCCTATTGTGATCTGTTTTGTATATGGCGGATAATTGGGCGTAAGTCCGATCATGGTGTAATTTCCGGCAGGTATGCCGCGGATCTCATAAGCCCATCCAAGGTCTGTCGTGGCTGTTACCCAGGCTGACCAATCTTCACTTGTCACAGCTTCATCAATGGCATCGCCGACTGTTCCTTCGATCACTGAAGGCGGAGGAGTCACCATGCCCGCTGATGTGATCACATCACTTGAGTTATAAAGCGCGATAGTCGGGATATACTTGACGAAATTCTCAAAACTCCCGCCAAGACTCTCGAAATCCTGTTGTCGGATAATATTCTGAGCTATGACATCCCCTGTAAGAGTAGCGCCGTTATCAACTCCGGCCACCGGCATTTCAAGATGCACAGGGGTAACAGTGTTGTATGTATCAAGTACAATATCAGGCGCTGATCGTTTGTCTTCGCTAACGATCACATTCTTTGAAGAACTGATAATTGTGAAGTACGAATAGATCTCAGGGATCTCCTGCCCGTCCTCAGCTTCCCCAAACTCACCGCTTCGCAGCAAATAAAAATCATATGCCTTACCTGTTGGAACATATCGCGGACACCATCCACCGCTTGATCTTATTGCCTGATAGCTGCACTGATCTTCATCAGGCAGCACGAACCAGAATGTTCTATTCCAGTCATTATCCTCAAGAACATCTATGACATTGTCTCCCTTGATCACAGTGCCGGCCGGCATTCGTATACCCTTCCATTTTTCACCACCATGACCATCTACTGATTCGATGGATGGCAATGATGCAGTGGAAGCGTTAAAAGCCACTAATTCTCCGTTAACAAACTTCGCATCACCATAAGTATCAGCATTAGCTACCACAGTGACCACCGGTGAAGGTTCCTGAGAAGCGTAATTCACATTCCCCCAGGCTTGCGGACTAAGCTCATACGTGCCCGGCAAAAGTCCGCCTATTTTAAAACTTCCATCCTGTCTGACTTCTCCGCCTCCCCAACTATCAACGGACTTACCTTCAGACTGGACCCATGCATTCACCCAACTTCCATCAGTCTGCTGTCCGGGAGTAAATATAGTGCCATCAGGTTTTTTAAGATTACCCGTGATCCTTCCTGCGGGAGCGAATCTCATGTTTCTAACAACAGAAGCGCTCGTAAATGTGACTTCACTGTCGCCTCCGCCCTCTCGCACAACTCCCCAATAATCAGACATCACTTCCAGCCAATATTGAGCCGGACTGGAGCCTGTCAAACTGGCAACATCAACACTGAATGTGTAAGTGCTGCTTGGGACCTCATAAGGATCATCACCAATAACATCAAAGTTTCCCGGCACGCACCCATCATTCTCACATCGGCCGCGCAAAGCTATCGTGATAGGCTCAGCGCTTAGATCAGTTCTTGACGGGAATGTAAGAACTCCCGTGAAATTACCTGTTACTTGTAATGTTGACATTTGAACATAAACGGTAACTGATGAAACTTGGGAATATACAAAAGCGCCTGTTGTGTTATAAACAGACACATATCCATCTGTGTCAACTGTTACGCGCCAATCATCCTCGCTTCCCGGATAGCATCCCCTATGGCAATTGTTATTATTCTCGCACCATTTCCATTCTCCATCAGGCCCGGCATTGTAAGTTACACCCTCATTATTAAACGGCGTCCATACATTAATTTGATAATTGCCCGGTCTCAGGCCTTCAAGCAATGCATACCCTGTTGTTGCCTGCACATTAGCATTTGCAAAACCGGGAGTTGATTTGTCAATTTCCCAGTCATGAGCGCCGCAAATAGGAGTGACATTCTCATCTCCGTGCCAATTGTCTCCATCCGGCCAAATATTGACCATGGCGCCCGGAAGAGCCCTGCCGCTGTCATCTCTCACGTAAACACCGATTGAAGCTTCTCCGGCTGCTAGTTCCTCCAAGCCGATCCTAAGGATCTTGATCGTAGTGGAATCTTCATATACAAAATCATTGTATGAAGGTGTGGGATAGGTAAGGGTCGCTGTTGACTGATACCCGTCATAGCAGCGGTTATCCCCGCCCATACGGCACCCTCCAAAAGCCTGCGCATAATACGTTGTGCCCAATGTCAGTCCAAAAAACTGGAATCGTCCATTTTCATCCACATGCGTCCAATAGTGATTCCACATATCACCTGAAGTCGGATCCATTACCTGCAGAGATACTCCTCCCCAAGGAACAGTGACCGAGGAATAATTTATGTCGCTCACAACACCTTCAACCGCTATATTGCCTGAATTTATCTCGTCACGCCTTGTTTCTTCCATGGATTTGTCGCCCTCAGACGCTGAATAATCCGGAGGAAGAGCATTGGTAAGATCAAGAGCCACGTTTGCAACAGCGCCGGCAGTGATCGCTGATGTAACGTTAGCGCCTTCACCTTTGCCCTGGCCACCGTCCGCAGCAGGATCAAAAACACCCACTGAATAGATATCCGCGGCAGCTGTGGGCACATTATCAAAAAACATTGTGCAGCCCCCGCCCGCGCCTGTTGCGCACACGCTCATGGCAAGGTCTTTATAATTTGCAGTCTTCATGACATTTCCGAACAGAATACTGCTTCCTGTGCCGCCTGCGATAGTAACGGAGATTCCTCCGACAGTCATGGTATCCAGGCTTACGCCGAGCGTAACAGTCGAGATCATGTCACCCAAACCGGAGTGCGCCCATACAGGAGGAGTTCCGCCCGGGTTATATATCTGCTGTCGTACAGTAGGACCATAATCCTGCTTTGAAGCGTAAATATTGTATGAGTTGCTATCTGTTAAATTAAATGTGACGCTGCCTTGCGCGTTGGTGTAGTCCATCAGGGTAACACCCGCGTCAGGACCGTTATCACCATAGACCACGGCATACACAGTTGTGTCAGCAAGCAAAGCGCCGGCACCGTCAACAACATGTACGGTATGCAGTGTTGCGTTTGAATTAATGCGCGCAACAAAGAAAACCGCGACAAGCAACGCAAGAACCGCTGAAAAGTTTTTATTTTTAAGAATTATGTTCCTCATAGATTCCTCCTAAAAGACTTTTAAATTTCGAAAATCTTTCTGACCGTCAAGATTTGACAAATCTTTGGCGCCCATGTCAATAGTTAATTTGTTCACTAATAGTGAACAAAGTCCTGCCCCTTTTCCGTCGGAGAGTCTCTCGCTCCGATGTCATTTCCGCGAAAACGTAAATCCGGTCCGTTTATCTTCTCTTGGTAGTCGCATGCTTCAGCGTGCGCTTGCTCTACCCCTCACGGTAGTCGCATGCTTCAGCGTGC
>JBHPMF010000006.1:0-69056 GCA_042563375.1 Elusimicrobiota bacterium
AGAAAGACACAGGCTGAAGCCTGAGGCTACCGAGAAAAGAATGCAGAGAGGATATCCTGAAACAAGTTCAGGATGACGGCGGAGCGCAGTGGAGCAGTGCTATTCCCGCGATATTGTGGAGAAGATAGCGCAGAACAGCCAAGATGACAGAAAGGAGAAGAAGTAAAATACCTCTGTGAAAGAAGAAATGCCGGGCGTAAATTATCACATTCCTGCGCTGCCTGAGGAGACGCTGCAGCATCTTATTGGGAACCCGCAGGGGACTTATGTGGATCTGACGCTGGGGTGCGGGGGGCATAGCGAGTTGATACTTCAGCGCTATGCGGACGTAAAAGTCATAGGCATTGATGTGAACACGCAGACCCTTGAGCTGGCAAAGGATCGCTTGAAACCCTGGGGAGACAGGATCATCCTGGGACATGGGAACTTCTCCGATATAAGCAGTATCCTTAAGGAGTTGAACATAGGCCAAGTGGATGGATTTTTATTCGATCTTGGGCCTTCTTCCTATGAGATCCTGGATCTGGATCTCGGGCTCTCGTACCAGAAAGACTGTGATCTTGATATGCGTTTGAGCAAAAAGTATTTTCCCGTGACAGGCGCTGATTTCCTTAATCATCAGACAGAAGAAGAGCTCGTGACGCTCCTAAGATCCCTTGCTGACTTATCCCCGGGATTAAGCAGAAAAATAGCCAAAGCCATAATCAATCAGCGTGATTCGATCAAGAGATTTAAAACCACATATGATCTGACATCCTCGATCGGGACCGTAACAAGCAATAGAAAAATATGGTCAAGGGTGTTCCAGGCCTTAAGGATCCAGGTGAACAAAGAGCTTGAGAATCTTGAGGCAATGCTCAATGCTGCGATCCCCCTCCTTAAAGAAGGCGGCAGGATAGTGGGCATATCATTCCACTCCCTTGAAGACAGGATCGTAAAAGTATTCTTTAGGCAGAATAAGCTGGATGGCAGGGTCAAACTGCTTACCAAGAAGCCTCTGGGCCCGACGTGCGGCGAGGTCTTGCGCAACCCGCGCGCCAGGTCAGCGCATTTACGCGCTGCAGTGAAAATATGAACCTGGATAATATCCCGAGGAAATGGATATTCATGGCATGCTTGTTCGTCACGCTTCTGCTTGTTGTGTGGATCAAGACAGAGCGCACAAGAAACGGATACAAGCTTGAACGCCTGCGCCAGGAGCACAAAAGCACCACACTTCTTCTTTCAGACCTTAAATTCGAATACGCCAGGATGAAAGCCACGGACGCGCTTTTGAAAAAAGCCAAGGAATTTGATTTTGAATTGCCGAGAACGGATGCGGATGTGAAGATCAGGGAGATAAGGAAAAAATGATAACCCCTTATTCGACTGCGTCTCATAAGGGGCCTGCCCTCCTCTTTATTATTTATACAAATGCACTTTTTAAGTGCATATTCAAAAGGATCGGTTAGGTGCTGAATGTTTTAAGGTTGGCGCTGCCGCTGCTTATAATTTTCTTTGCTTTTTTTGCTTCTATTGTGAGGCTTGGGCAGCTTCAGTTGTTCATGCATGAGAGCCTGACTAAGAAGACTTCGCGCGAACTCACGCGAAGAGTCCACGAACAAAAAACGCGCGGCGATATATTCGATAGATCCGGCAGACTTTTGGCCACAAGCCTTGAAAGGCCTTCGATATTCATACTGCGCAAGGACTTGAAGATCCCGCACCAGATACTGCTCGACGAACTCAAGAAGAATCTCTCCGGTATCAGTATCGGGGACATAAAAAATCGCCTGAAAAAATCATCAAACTACATCCTTGTTAAACGCGATGCCACAAAAAAGGACGCCCGGAAGGTCAGAGCCATGGATATCAAGGGAGTATACATAGAGCAAAGACTTCGCAGGTTTAATCCATACTCAAAAGTAGCTGTTAACATCATCGGGTCGGTCGGAACCGACGGAGAAGGGCTTTTCGGGATAGAACATGTGCTCGATGACCTGCTCACAAGCAAAACCCAGACAAAGATAGTGCTAAAAGACGCTCTCGGGAAGGCATTCGCCCAGGAAGAAGTCCACATGCCGCTTAAGAAAAAGAGATCTTTTTCAGGACCTTTGGACCTGTACCTGACGATCGATACGAACCTCCAGTCGATAATAGAGGAACGTCTTGCCAAAGTGGTGGAAGAGAACAATGCCAAACTGGGGATCATTGTGGTTGAGAATGCGCAAACAGGCGAGATCCTGAGCATGGCCAATATCGCAAACCCTAAATTCGCAAGTTCACTTAAAAAAGTGGATCCGAACTACGCTGTAAGCTACACATTCGAACCCGGCAGCGTGCTTAAGCCCATGATCATGGCTATAGCGCTCAATACAGGATCCATCACGCCGGATTCAGAGTTTTTCTGCGAGAACGGCAAATACCGGATCGCCAAAAACGTGACGATCAAAGACCACGAGCCCTATGGGATGCTTACGGTGCGGGAGATATTGATGCATTCATCAAACATCTGCATGGTAAAGATCGCCATGAGCACTGGCGATAATAATATGTTCAACAATTTGAAAGCATTCGGTTTTGGAATAAAAACAGCCTTGCCGGTCACAGGAGAAGCCATAGGAATACTAACGGCTCCTGCGCATTGGTCAGCGATCAGTCTCTCATCTTTATCATTCGGACAGGAGATAGGAGTCACAGCTATCCAGCTCGTGAACGCATATGCCGCGATAGCCAACGGGGGAAAGTTGATCGAACCCAGGCTTATCTCAAAGATCAAATCACCCAAGCAGGACAAGAATATATTCCCGGCTGAGTTTCAGGTAATACGCAATGTCATTTCCCCCTCTGTAGCCGGCACAACCCTTGATTTCATGAAGGATGTCATTGAAACCGGAACCGGCATAAACGCGAAGATCCCCGGACGCTTAGCCGCAGGCAAAACAGGCACAGCCCAGAAATATGACCATGAGATAAAAAAATATTCGGACAAGACAGTCACAGTGTCATTCTGCGGAGCAGTGCCCCTGCCTGATCCGAAATTAGCCATATGCGTCATAGTGGATGAGCCCATGCTCTCGACTCCCGCATGGGCAAGCGAGATCGCAGCTCCGCTTTTTAAGGAAGTGGCCATGGATGCAATGCACTTTATTAGTTTTATGTAGACGTGAATGAAGAAAGTATGAATTGGGATAAAGAGGCAACCACGCCTTCTGTCATCCTCGCGAATGCAGGCTTCAACGATTATGAAGGCGCCAGTCCTTGCAGGCAGCCGGAAAGGGCGGGGATCCAGCACCGCAATTCTATAAAGGTCTGCTTTCTTGGAACTTAAAGAAAAAAGAACCTTTATGAAAATAGTGGAAATGGATTCCCGACTTCTCGGGAATGACAAAAGAGAAGGATAGCAAACAATAACATATGATAAAACAAAAAACAGTTAAAGACCTTTTAGATAGATTCAAGAAAGAGCTCAAGCCTCTCTGCTTGCCAAAAAACAACATTGCGATCACGGGAGCGAGCTCTAATTCCAAGAAGATCAGTAAAGGATTTTTGTTTTTTGCGTTGAGGGGCGACAACTTTCATGGGGCGCAATTCGCTCAAGACGCGATGGATAAGGGAGCGCGTACCTTTATAGTAGAGGAACCATGCCCTAAAAAGTTCAAGAAAGCCTTAAAGAAACTATCAGGCAATGAGCAAATATCGATATTGAGCGCGAAGGACCCGGCGAATTCCATCAGCAAGATATCTTCCTGGGTATATGACTACCCCTCGAACGCGATCAAGATAATAGCTGTTACGGGCACGAACGGAAAAACAACAACAACTCACATACTCCATTCGATACTGAAAGCCGCAGGCAAAAAAACAGGTATTCTTGGCACGATAAACCATTGCATAGGCACAAGAATAATACCCGCGTCCCTTACAACGCCCCAGGCTGATGAGATCCAGCATCTTTTGCATGAGATGACCGCCTCAGGCATAACCCATTGCGTAATGGAAGTATCCTCGCACGCGCTGGCCTTAGGCAGGGTCAAGGATATTGAATTCACAGGAGCTGTGTTCACCAATCTGACGCAGGATCACCTTGACCACCATAAAACAATGCAAAGATATTACAAGACAAAGGCAAGCCTGTTCACAAAACTCCTGGCGCAGCGCAAGGCTCAGACGTTCGCGAGCGTCAACCTTGATGATAAATGGGCAAGACAGCTCTTTAATGAGATAAAACCGATCAGGTCCATAAAAAAATCCGGTTACTCGATATTCGCTTTGAATTCCCCCTTGCGCGCGATAAGAATATCGCAAGACTCGCATAAAACAGGTCTGCGCATCCTTGCTAATAACAAGACGATCATTAATATTGATTTTAAACTGCCCGGGCTTTTTAATATTTACAATGCCCTAGCCGCAATGTCGTGCGCGATGGATCTCGGAATACCGGTCAGCCGCATCAAAAAAGGCATTGAGAGAACAGCGCATGTGCCCGGAAGGCTTGAGAGGGTCCCCAATGATTCAAATCTTAACGTGTGGATAGATTACGCCCACACTCCTGATGCTTTGCAGAATTCACTGCTGACCCTTAAAGGCATAAAGAGATCCGGAAGATTAACAGCCATTATAGGCTGTGGAGGAAACAGGGATAAGGCAAAAAGACCGGCAATGGGAAGGATCGCAGCGCAGCTCGCGGACCTGGCTGTATTCACTTCAGATAATCCAAGAAATGAATCCCCCCGGGCGATCACTGATCAGATGAAAGCCGGGGCCCTGAGATCCGGAAACACAAACTTCAAGATAATATTAGACCGCGCAAAAGCGATCAAGCGGGTATTGGCTGATGCGCAGCGCAATGACACGATCCTCATCGCAGGCAAGGGCCATGAGATCACGCAGATAATGAAAAATAAAGCAATCCCGCATGATGACAAGAAAGTCTGCTTAGCCTGTCTAAGAAAAGCATCATAGACAGTAGGCCTCTATCACCTTCTTCTGTCATCCCCGCGAAGGCAGGCTTCCATAACCATAAAGACGCCAGTCCTTGAAGACGTAGTCTGAAAGGGCGGGGATCCAGTTCCTTATACGAATAAAGGTTCTTTATCTTTTGGAAGTCTTCCTTTATATATATTAGGCGCGCTCCTTAATGTGATCCTGCCCTCCTTCATAGAATTGACTTAACTACATAATTCAAGAAAGTACTTGCATTATGTTTAAAAAAAAATGTTAAATTAACATTCAGATGAAAAAGGGATTACAAATTCTGATCTTCGCGATAACAGCAATATCATTTCCCTTTAGCAATCATTTGCTCGCCAGCTACAATCTCACTGTCACGCCGGTTAACCAGTCGGAAAATAGTATCAGCTGGACAGCAACAGCTGACCCGTCGTCTGATACAGCAAAAGTCACATACATCATATACAGCAAATTCGGTCTCACAGACCCTAATGCCGGCGACACGCTTGAAGCCACAGTTTTCGACAATACCTCCATTTCGGTTAGATCTGGCCAGGGGTCAAGGTGCTTTATAGCTTATGCATCCACTACCATTTCAGGTATTTTTGACACTTCAGAAGTGAAATGTCATTGTTATATTCACGATAGCGCGGCAACCAATGACTGTTCCATACAAAGAGTTGATGGAGCAGGCGGGCAATTGGGATTTGATCAATTATGGAGATTCACTTATTTTCTGGATGATGATTCAGAAGTAAGCATCAAGATTTATCCTCCAGGCACTGCTTTTTCTACAGATGCTAATAATTTTAGATGGCCTGACCCTGCTGTAACCCCGACAAAAGTCGTGGTTGACAGCACGCCTCGTGCGGGAGAATGGTTTGGCGCGAATACCGGCTCACAAACCAATTGGTTTGAAACAGATATGTGGGATGCCAGAGATTCCTCAGGAACTCCTGTAAGTAATGGATTATATTTTGTTCATTTTTTGATCAGCAATCCCCTTTTAACACCTGTTAACCGTTTTGCCGGTGTATGGACTATACCTGTGGACATAATCAGATTCACTGATTTTTCAACAGTTGGAATAACCCCGGATGCTAACCTCGCGCGCATAAATTACTCAATTACAGGTGACTCAACAATCCGGGTGGTCATAGCCAAACCAGGAAGGCAATTTACAATTGATGCAAATGGAGAAGTACAGTCATTAAATGCCGGGGGAACAGCCATAGATACAACCGCGGCCAGCGTAATCCGGGTTCTTTCGTTTAACCGCAAAGCAGGAACTCATTCTGAAACATGGAATGGAACAGACAGTGAGAATGTCACAGTTTCCACTGGGATTTATTCTGTTGGCCTTTCAGCTAAGGACGGATTTGGCAATAAGGCACTCGATTTAACAGGCAATGACGGAGCACTCCAGGGAACCATAACAGTAGAGCGCGAAGAAAGCCAAACATCTATTGACACAACCGCTCCGACCATAGAAGGTATTACTGTTGACGGCGCTTCGCTGGAGCTAAGCGGAGGCACTGCAATAGGTGATTCATTTGAGTCCATAGTTATTGCTCTAGGTGAAAACTCAGGCACCGGTCCATACGCAAGCACAGCTACTTTAACAGACACCCAAGGCTCAACAGTTTCAGCCTCGGGTATAATTTCAGGAACTAATATAATTTTGAGCTTTACCGCTCAAACAACAACAGGAACATATACTTTATATGTAACGCCTCAGGACAGCTCAGGCAACACAGGAGAGTCAACCGCTGTTACATTTGATATCGCAGCAACATTACCTTCCTTAAGCGCCGTAACTGTAGGAGAAGAATCAATTTCATTATCCGGAGGATCGATTATTACGGACGCCTTTGGAACCATAGTTGTCACATTAAATGAAAATGCTGGAACTAACGCGAATGTAAGCTCTGCCACTCTGCTAGACCCTCAGGGCTCAGTAATTGCTATGACACGCTCCGTATCTGGAACAGATATAACTTGGAGTTTTAGCGCTCAAACCGCTTCAGGCACCTATACTCTCTCTGTGATACCCAGAGATGCCGCAGGACATATTGGCGCAACAGCCAACGTTGATTTCAGCTTGCAGCCATTATCTTTGGGATTTTCAGTTACTGATTCCTTTACGGGTCTAAGCAGTTATCTGATCGATTATGATACTAGTTCACTCATTATCACATACCGTGTTCCTTTCTTCGCGGACCAATTAACCCTGGATATCGTAGACATCAGCAATAATGAAACTATTTTTTCCGATGACACACTGCCGTTTGTAAAGCCGGGTGACAGTATCAGTATTGAATGGGATGGTTCATGGTATAAGAGTAATGAATACGGCAATAAACACAACAGTCAGTACTACATTAAAATGACAATAAAAGCGACTGATGTAGACATAGTAATACTCGGGCCCACTATTACAGTAGATGTAATGCACGTCAATGGTTCTGAGGGGCAGCAATCCGTCTTTTTAATGAACACGGAATTGGGCACTAATCCTCCCGGAACAGGTCCTCCATTCCAAATCCGTTACAGGATTCCAAAAGCAGGTTTTGTGCAAACACGTATTCTAAACAGAAATTCAGGCGCAATCATAAAAACAGTATCGCAGTACAGCCCGCGCCAACAGGAATTCGCTTTGCGGGATAAAACGAATACTGAATTCTGGGATGGCAGAGATGATGCCGGCATGATTGTTCCAAATGACATTTATGAGTGGGAGCTGACTGCTGTGGATGAAATCGAGGACACAGGCGCACGGAACCCCGTGGCTAACACAGACTCGCATGTGGTCAGAGCTGATATTGCTTACGATGTGATCAGATTGCTTGATATTGAAACAACCCCGATCACTGAGTCCAATGGACTGGGAACCATATCGTATACTTTAACTCACGGCGCAACAGTTCAAATTCAAATACTTCTGCCTAACACCACTTTTACTTTGGATGTAAACGGTGTACCCCAGCCCAATCTGGCAAGCAATGTGGTACGAACGTTTAATTTTGCCCGCAAACAAGGCGCTCATTCGGAAACATGGGATGGAACAGACGGAAACGGCGTGGCTGTCGGCAATGGACTTTATCTTGTATCATTCGCTGCGTTTGTGGCAGGAACGCACGCTATTGATAACTCAGGAAATGACCGCCCGATTTTGGGATTTATTACTGTTGACAGGACATCCAGCCAAGTAGCAAGCGACACAACAGCGCCAAGCGTGCAGACTATTACAGCCGGAGGCACAAGCCTTGCTCTTACGGGCGGAACAGTACTAAATTCCGCGTTCAGCACAGTTGTTATCACATTGGATGAAACCTCAGGCACCGGAACCAATGGCACAACCGCTAACCTGACCGGCCCGGCAGGCGGCACTATAAGCGTAAGCTCTTCCATTCTGGCTAGCGCGATGACCCTGAGTTTTGCCGCTCAAAGCACTACCGGCACCTACACCCTGTCTGTCACTCCCAAAGACACTGTCGGAAACACAGGCTCAATGGTCAATCTTACATTTGTGCTCTCAATAGTGATCCAACAAGTCACAATAACCCAGGATTCCTTTAAAACCTCTGTAATCGCCTATCCAAACCCTGTCAGGGCCGCTCCGATCAACATTGAATACACTACTGTGGCAGCGTCTGATGTTACGCTGGAAATATTTAATGTTCTTGGAGAGCGCGTATATAATAAAACGCAAGCAAATGTCGCTGCAGGCACGAATATCATGCAATGGAGCCTGGTGAATGACGCAAGCAATAAAGTCGGCAACGGAGTATACATATACAGATTGAAAGCCAAAAATAGTTCGCAAACTTTAAAAACCGTTAAGAAGATCATGGTAATACAATAATGAACGTGGCAACAGTGAAAAACAAAAAACATAATAGAGGAATTTCCTCTTTGACCTTTTTCACCTTTATCACTTTTTTCACCTTTATCACTTTCCCCCTAACTGCCGGTTCTGATAAGATCGGCACATCAGGAGCAACATTTCTGCGAATGGAACAGGGCGCAAGGGGTATTGGTATGGGCGGAGCATATACCGCAGTGGCTAATGGGGCCAATGCGCTATGGTGGAACCCAGCCGGAATCGCAGGTAATAAAACAGCGGACCTGACCTTTAGCTACACCTCATTTATTGAAGATATAGCGAGCCAATTCATAGGATTCTGCTATCCCGTCTCAAACGGCGGCTCAATAGGAACAAGTTTCACATACTTCAGTGTTTCCGGAATAAAAGGATACGACATCAATAAAAACCCGACAGGCAGTTTGGGCGCAAGCGCATATGCGGGAAGTGTCGCCTATGCGCAGGAATTTGCCCCAAGTATCGCTTTCGGTTTAAACGCAAAAACAATCGGACAGAAGCTTGATACCCAAAGCGATACCGGCCTTGCAGCGGACGTAGGAATACAAGTGAAAGGCGAGCTATACGCATTGGGATTCGCGGTCCAGAACATAGGGCCGTCATTTAAATCCGGAAACGTTTCAAACACTCTTCCCAGAAACATGAGAGGAGGAGTCAGCTTCAGCCCGCGGAAAGATATCACTGTGGCAGTTGAAGGAGAAAGCCCTGTTGACAGCTATTTTAAACCGCACCTCGGAGGCGAATGGAAAATAGCCCCTGGCTTTGCCGTAAGAGGCGGATACAAGGGGATGAAAGATCTTGGCTCCTCGGCAGGAATGAGTCTGGGAGTAACGATATTCAGAATATGGCAGACAGGGATGGGGGACGCCTCAGAATGGGCTGAAGGCCCCATAATTGAAGGTGATATTGAAAAGGAATTCAAGCGTGGAGACGGAGTCCTGTTCTCCTTTGACTACGCTTTTGTATCATACGGCGATTTCTCAAATACCCACCGAGTAACTTTAGGGTTTAAGTTCTAGCACACGAATAATTCCTTACAATAAGAAAAGAAATCAGAGAGTGAGCGCGTTAACACTCTTTTCTGCTTTCCCCTCTCGGTAGCCGCATACTTCAGCGTGCGTCTCTGATAAAGAACTCCATTTTTAAAGGAACGCAGACTAAAGACCCATCCCCGCAAGTTAATTCCGGTTTTCCGCCGTGTCATCCTGTATCCCTATCAAATTTGGCGTGCTCCGGCGGGAATCCAGCTCCTTTACTTAGATAGATAAAGGTCTTTTTTCTCTAAAGAAAGAAAAGAATCTTTATCTAAATAGCGGTACTGGTTCCCTGCCTTCGCAGGGATGACATAAAAAATTAACTTAGCGGGGATGGGCTAAAGGACCTGCGACTACCGGAGGCAGAACAGACGCACGCTGAAGCATGCGGCTACCGGGAGCGGCGGATATTAGAGCCTCAGTGTTGCGGTGCGGGAATGTTTTTGGGAGTTGGGCAGGGCTTTGGCTTTTGCGATCCAGTCTTGCGGGGATTTGGCAAAACGATTGAGGAGCTTGTATCCCCTGGGGCCGGCAAGCCAGTTACGGTCAAATCCGGACGCCATGACTTCTTCCATGGCTTTATCAGCAGAAACCCCGTTGTAGAGCCTGTAAAGCCCTATCATGAGGGCCGCGCGCATAGCGCCGCTCGCGCAATGGATGAACATGCGTCCATCCTTGAAATTATCGAGCATATCCAAGAATCTTATAACTTGCCACGGGGTCGGGATATCAGTGTCAGGAATAGCCAGGTGAACATACTCCATGCCAAGATCCCTTATGATATCGCGCTCAGTATCATCCTCCATGCGCAGATTAATGATCTTCGTGATGTTAAGCTCCTTTTTAAGCATATGGAATCCATCCCCTGAGGGTTGAGCGCCTCTGAATATATTCTCACTCACTTGAGCCAGAACAGGCAGGGAATGCGCGGCATGCAGCCTTTTCATGATCTTATTGTTGACCCTGCGGTCTATGGCTCCGCCAAACGCATTGGACGCTTCAATGAAAAAATACCGAAAAACAGGGATGCGGCCGAACAGCCAGATGAGATTTTCAAATAAGCCGACAGGCTTAAGAGGTCTTAAGTCGCGGATGATCTTTTGCGGATCAGGCATGTAGTATCTTTGCAAATTTATACGGATGGTAGTCGCGCCCTTCCGCAGGTGAAGAGCGAAGTCGAATCCATACGAGCGCCCTCTGCGTGAATACGCTATGAGGACTGGCGCCTCTATATATATCGTGGCCTGCGTTCTTTTTTTTGCTCATACAAATGTAGAGCAAACGCACGCTGAAGCATGCGACTACCAAAAAACTCCATTTCATCATTCAGCCCTCAGCATTCCTTCATGGGTAATGTTAAAATAGAGGCTGATCATTCTCCGACGAGAAACCATGGAAAAGAAATACTATTTTATTATCAATCCCATCTCAGGGAACCCCAGCGCTCCTGATATTTATACTGACGCCATAAACAAGGTATTCGGCGAAGCCAAGGCTCCATACGAGATATTCATAACAAACCATGCCGGAGAAGGCAGGGAGATAGCAAGCAAATACGCGGGATCAGACGCGGCCATCATCGCTGTCGGCGGGGACGGCACCATAAATGAAGTCGCAGGCGAAATGGTTAACGCGAAAGCAGTATTCGGGGTGATCCCCAAGGGCTCGGGTAATGGAATAGCCAGAGAGCTCGGCATGCCGCTAAACGCGCTCGAGGCTTGCAAAACCCTTTTGGAGTCACCCGCAACAAACATAGATGTCGGCAGTATCAACGGGCATTATTTCTTTAATATCGCGGGCATCGGGCTGGACGCCAAAGTCGGCATAGAATTCAACAAGAGGCGCAAGCGCGGCAGAGGAAGGATCCATTACTTCTATATCACCCTTGGCGAGTTCCTCAGACTTTCCCCTCCTGATATCGAGATCGAGACCGGAACAGAGAAGATCAGGACCAGCCCCATGCTGGTCTCCATCGCCAACAGCAAACAATACGGCAGCAATGCCATAGTCGCGCCTACCGCTAAAATGAATGACGGGATAATGTCGATCGTGATATTTCAAAAGATGTCGATCCCGCAATTCCTGTTTTATGTGCCGTTCCTGTTCATGGGCGCCATAACCAAATGCCCCCATGTCAAGGAAATAACAGCATCAAAATGCACTATCAGGCTTCCTAAGCCTCTCCCCTATCATACTGACGGCGAGTGCTACACAGACAATGCTACCCTCGAATTCAAAGTCCTGCCCAAAGCCCTGCGAGTGTTGTCACCGACAATAGGAAAGTAAGCAGCAAGCTCTTAAGATCGTCATCCCTAAAACAGGTCCCGGATCAAGTCCGGGACCTGTTTTAGGGATGACAAAGAAAGCAGGATATGACGTATATACTTTCTTAAAGTGTCCACAAAACCGGGCAAGTCCATCTTTCCCTTTTTCACTTTCTCCCCATATGTTCTATCTTTATACACTTATCCATCACCACGATCATCCCGGCTGCTTTCGCGCTATCTGCGGCTTGATTGTTCACTATCCCCTGCTGCATCCAGATGACCTTGCACTTTTTTGTTATGGCTTGTTCAACGATCTCCGGAACATATTGGGATTGGCGGAAGATATCCACGATATCAACGTCTTCAGGCACATCAGAAAGCTTCGCGTAACACTTTTCGCCGATAAGCTTGTCTTGCCCGGGATTCACAGGAATTATCTTGTAACCGTGCTCCTTCATGTACTGGCCTACCATGTTACTCGGACGGTCCCTCTTCTGTGACAACCCTATAACTGCTATTGTCTTGTATTTTTCCAATATCTCTTTTATTTCTCCCTGATCAGCATTGAATTTCGGAAATTCGCAGGCATTCTTTTTTGTATCCATAATATCCTCCTTAAATTCGAGCTTAGCTTAAGAATACTATTTTGATGCATCGGGATCATAAAGAAGTTTTCTTTCCTCATTCAGCGAAGCAGTCCTGCAGTCTCAGCAGAACAGCCCTGTGGTATTCCCCATAGGGTGGCATACTCCACAGGGCATCATTCATCATTTCTTACTCTTCCCTGCCTACTGCCTGCTATATGCTTTCTTCCATTTCATCATTCATCATTCATCATTCATCATTCGTTCCAAGCCCTTCTTTTTTTGTAAAAGTATTAGCTGTGGACCTGTCAAAGTATTGGACATTATCAAAAGTAGCGCATGCATGCCAGGGCAGAATGGCTGAGGGCGCTGAAAAAACTCCTATAAAAGGCATATCCATTGATTCCAGGAAGATCAAGAAAGGCGAGCTTTTCTGGGCAATAACAGGCGAACGTTTTGACGGAAACCTTTTCGTGGCCCAGGCAGCAAGGAACGGAGCGATCGCGGCGGTTTTATCACGAGAACCCGAACCGACCCTTCTTCCCAAAGGCCTCCCTTTTATTAAAGTCGGAAATTCAACATTCTCCCTCGGGGCATTCGCCCGGGAGCACCGTCTTTTATTCAAGAATGCAAATATTGTGGCTGTAACGGGCAGCAACGGGAAAACCACCACAAAGGAACTTATCGCAAGCGTGCTTTCAGAGGGAGGAACCACGCTTAAGAGCCCTGAAAACCACAACAATGAGATAGGATGCCCTCTTGCCTTACTCGAACTCACCTCAAAGCATAAATTCGCTGTTCTGGAACTCGCTGCCAGGCGCCCCGGGGACATTAAGCACCTCTCATGCGTGGTCCATCCATTTGCGGCTGTGCTCACTAATATCGGTTCAGCCCATCTGCAGACATTCGGTAATATCGAGCATGTGTTCCGGGCCAAATCCGAGATCCTTTCAGGGCTCGATCCGGCCGGATATGTTATTTATAACGCAGATGACCCGCTTCTGGGACGCCTGCCGAAAATGGGTTACGCGTTCCATTTCGCGAACTTCGCCTTGAATCATGATGCTGACTACAAAGGCCAGGTCCTTGATATCAATCCCGACACGATCGACATCGAGGTGTTCATAAAAGGCAAGAGCGCATGCAAGATGTCTCTTAATTCACCAAGCCTTCCTTTCGCTAAAAGCGCAATGGCCGCTTTTACCTGCGGCGTGATCCTCGGCATAAAACCAAAATATATCGCTGAAGCGCTTGGCGAAGAAAATCCTCCTGACATGCGGGGAGAACGATTCATACTGAATAATAAATCCATTGTGGTCAATGACGCGTATAATGCCAATCCTTCTTCGATGCTTGAAGGATCGATCAGCTTCCTTAACGCGTACAGGGAATCCAAGCGGCTCCTGGTCCTGGGGGAAATGCGCGAGCTGGGCTCACAGGAAGCCACGCTCCATTGGGAAACAGGGTCGTTCATTATCGCGGAAGCCATACGCAACGGGACGCTGGATGAGAATGTCGAGATCCTCATAGTAGGGAACAACCTGGCCATAGAACTCGCAAGCGGCGTTGCCAGCCAAAAAGACTATCTTGCCAAGCCCCCCATTCTTCTGGCGGACAAAAAAGACGCGGTAAAATATATACAGGATTTTATCCAGAGATCCGAAAAACCCTGCGCGATATACTTCAAGGCTTCAAGACTTGAGAATTTCGAGGATATAATAAATAAAATCAAGGTAAAGTAATGTTGTATTATCTTTCGCTGCTTAAAACGCACTATTTCGGCTTAAACGTATTTTCCTACATCACATTCAGAAGCGGCATGGCAAGCATGACAGCCTTCCTGATCGCCGTGCTGATCGGACCCATGATCATCAAAAAACTCGGAAAGATCGGTATGCTCACAAAACCTAAAGTATGGGGACCGCAATCTCAAGAGCAAAAAACAGGCACGCCCGTCGGCGGAGGATTGATAATAATAACATCGGTGCTTGCCTCGTCCATGCTCTGGACCCAGCCCACGAACAGATTCATAATCCTCGCTCAAGTGATCATACTGGCATTCGGCGCATTGGGCTTCTATGATGATCACGCGAAAATAAAGAAAAAGGCAAAGCCTGGCAAAGCCGAAGGCGTCAGCTCAAGGATAAAATTCTCCCTGCAGCTGGCATTCGCCGCACTGCTTGCCTGTTATCTGGCTGTATTTCCGCCTAACCCGGAATTCGCCACGCATTTGAATATCCCCTATCTTAAAGAAACATATATTAATTTCGGAGCATTCTATTTCTTCATTGCCATGCTTCTTTTTGTAGGGTTCGCCAACAGCGTGAATCTGGCTGACGGCATGGACGGTTTGGCGATCGGGAACCTGATAATCGCCTGCGGAGCGCTTCTGGTATTCGTTTATGTCGCGGGGCACGCAAAATTCTCGGACTATTTGAAGATCATCCCCGTTGCCGGAAGCGGCGAACTTGTGGTATTCACTGCCGCCATCATTGGAGCCGGACTTGGGTTTTTGTGGTTCAACAGCTATCCGGCGCAAGTATTCATGGGGGACACAGGCTCGCTTCCGATGGGAACACTGCTTGCGTATATCTCCATAATCTCAAAACAGGAATTGATCCTTCTGCTTATAGGCGGTGTTTTTGTAGCTGAAACCATCAGCGTAGTCACGCAAATGAGCTTTTTTAAGGTTACCAAGGGAAGGCGGATATTCAAGATGGCGCCGTTCCACCATCATTTTGAGCTCTCAGGCACGACTGAGCCAAAAGTAACCGTGCGATTCTGGATAGTAGGGATCATTTTGGGCTTGATCGCGCTGGCCAGCTTAAAACTTAGATAGAATTCTACGCGAATAATACGGGGAGGAGAATAGTGGGAACGTTTGATTACGCTGTCCTTGGATTAGGAAAGACAGGGCAGGCAGTGATCAAATATCTGGCTGAGCATGAGCCCGCAGCATCCATTCTGGGAAGCGACAGCAAACACGACCCTAAACTCCTTGCAAGCTTAAAAAAGCTTTATCCGCAAGTCCAATTCGAAACAGGCGGCCACAGCGACAGGGTCCTTGGATCAAAATGCGCGATCAAAAGCCCGGGCATACATCCTGATTCTGAAATACTCAAATCCTGCAAAGAGCGCAGGATGCCGGTGTTAAGCGAGATCGATTTCGCGTTCCTTAATATCGCGAGGCCCGAGAAAGTGATCGCGATAACAGGGACGAACGGCAAAACCACAACAACACATATGCTCGGATCCCTTCTTAAGCAAGCGGGCAAGCGCGTTATCGTGGCAGGCAATATAGGCGAGCCTCTGATCTTATATTCTGACAAGATCACGCCCAAGAGCATCCTGGTGCTCGAGCTCTCAAGCTACCAACTGGAAGATTCTCGCTCGCTCGGACTTGATTGCGCTATCATGCTCAACATCACAAAGGATCATCTGGATCATCATCGCGATTTCAAGACATACCAGCAGGCAAAAAAGAAGATAATCTCATTCCTTGCGCCCAATGGAACACTTATCGCCAATCTTGATGACAAGATGATCAGGAGATTCGCGGATAAAGCCTCGCAGAATATCCTGTTTTTTTCAAAGAAAAAGACGCATCATGCGAGCTGTTGGCTTAAAAACAATTCCATCATGATCAAAAACAAAAAAGGCGTATCGCGGGTACGCGCGTCTAAACACCTTCTCGGCGATCATAACATGGAGAATCAGATGGCTGTGCTCCTGGCTGCCTCATATCTTGATGTCCCGAGTAAAAAACTGCTTCACGCATTAACAGATTATAAGGCTCCCGCGCACAGGCTCGAGATATTTGGAGAGAAAAACAAGGTCCTTTTTATCAATGATTCAAAAGCCACGAACGTGGACGCGACTGTCACGGCTCTTAAAGCCATCACCCCTCTTGCCTGTAAAAGAGCGGGCAAAATACTATTGCTGCTTGGAGGCAGAGGAAAAGGCGAACCCTATAAGAGCATCAAGAAGTTCAAGGGGATCATACGAAGTTTGTATATATACGGCGAAGACACAATTAAGATCAAAAATGACCTTTCAGGTTTGAACCATAGCGCATTCGCGGATATACGGACAAGCGCGCGCAATGCCATAATGGAAGCGAAACAGAACGATATCATCATCCTCTCGCCTGCATGCGCCTCATTCGACCAATTCTCGGATTTTGAAAAGCGCGGAGAGGAATTCAGGAAAATTTGGCAAAAAAGCGGATAAACCCCACTGACAGCGTTCTGCTTACTTGTTTTGTGATCCTGGTCGTATTCGGGTTACTGATGGTTTTATCATCGAGCTCTATCCTGGCTCTGGCCAAGTATCAGGATCCTTACCACTTTTTCAAAAGGCAGGTCGTGTTTTGTATTGCGGGCGTGATAGCGGCCGCGTTCTGCAGCAGATTGAACCTGGAAACATGGAGAAAGGGCTGGCTCGCGTTATTCGCGACCGCTTTCATCCTTCTGATAATCGTGCTGATCGCCGGAAAAACAGTCGGAGGAGCCAGGCGCTGGCTATATCTCGGGCCCATTGGATTCCAACCTTCTGAACTCGCACGTTTTGCGTTTATCGTGGCATTCGCCAGATACGCTGACCGTTATCACTCAAAAATGGATTCTTTTCTATGGAGCACAGTATACCCGCTTCTGATATTCCTCACCCTTACGATCCCAATAGCAATGGAACCTGATTTCGGAGGCCCGTTCCTTATGGGACTGGTGTTTGTAAGCCTGCTTTGCGCAGTAGGAGTCAGATGGCGCCACCTTGCTATTTACCCTGTACTCGCGATCCCCGTGATCACAGCCCTGATAATAGAGAGCCCGTACAGGGTCCAGAGGATCCTGTCATTCCTTAATATCTGGGGAGTAAATCACCCGCTTATGCACACGGCGAATACTGATAATTACCAGCTGACGCAGGCAATGCTGGCTCTTGGCTCAGGCGGATTTTTCGGGAAAGGATTAGGCGGGTCAGAATTAAAACTTCATTACCTGCCGCAGCCTCACACGGATTTCATATTCCCGGTTATCGGCGAGGAACTCGGATTCCTGGGAGCTGTGGCTGTGATAGTGCTTTTCCTGCTCATCACTTATCATGGCGTAAAAACATCGATTTACGCTAAAAAAATGTTCTCAAAAGTATTGGCCCTTGGGATCACGTTCTCTTTCGCTTTTCAGGCAGCGATCCATATAGCTGTGACAACAGCCCTTGCCCCGACCAAGGGGATAACCCTGCCGTTCTTATCCTATGGCGGTTCCTCGCTTATGATGAGCCTTATCATGGCAGGAGTATTACTGAGGATATCCAGAGAAAATAAACAGTAAAAAGCCCGCGGGCAAAAAATTCACTCCTCTATTGCCAGCCACTATTCTTTCAAAGGGAAATAACAGATAATTTGATTATGAGGATGACATATGACCCCACTACCTCTAAAGAAGTGGCGGGATGACCAATAAGCAAAGATTCCTTAATGCCTGCCATATGAAGCCTGTGGACAGGCCTCCGATATGGCTGATGAGGCAGGCCGGGCGATATCTGCCTGAATATCAGGCGCTCAGAAAGAGATCTTCCTTTGTAAAGCTCGTTAAAACACCCGGGCTCGCGTCTGAGATAACGCTTCAGCCCATAAGAAGATTTGATTTTGACGCTGCCATAATATTCAGCGACATCCTGGTTATCCCCTCAGCCCTGGGCCAGGATTATTCATTTGCCGACGGTAAGCTCAAAATGGAATTCGCTCTTGATCCGCAAAAGGATTTAAAGAAACTGAGATCCGGGGATATTGCCAATAACCTCTCTTATGTGTATGAAGCGATCAGCAGGACAAAATCCAAACTTAAAGGTAAACATGCCCTTATCGGGTTCGCGGGCTCACCATGGACCCTGGCCAACTATATGATCGAAGGCGCCAGCGTGAAAACCTTTGGTAAGGCATTAAAACTGCTGAGATATCAAAAGCATGCTTTAAAGCCTTTGCTTCAAATATTGACTCGCGCGATCATCGCGCATTTAAACCAGCAGATCAAAGCAGGGGCTGACGCGATACAGATATTCGACACTCTCGGCGGAATATTACCCAAACAGCTTTTTTACCATGCGTCCGGCTTATGGATCAATAAGATCATTTCCGGCCTTAATAAAAAGGTCCCTGTGATCGTCTTCGCAAAGGGCGTAAATAACGATTGGAAGACTTTGGCCGGTACAGGAGCTGATATCATAAGCATTGATTCCTCGATCAGGCTTTCAACAGCGCGAAAACATCTGCCCGGATCAATAGGTTTACAGGGAAACTTAAACCCCAATACCCTGGAATCCTCGGTCAAAACAGCTGAGAAAGAGACTTCGCGAATTATCAAAGAGATGCATGGGCAAAAGGGTTTCATCTTCAATCTGGGACACGGAGTTACCCCGCGCGCCAAACTGGCTAATATCTCCAAGGTTGTGCGCACTGTAAAGAGCTCAAAATGGTCGTAGTTGATCTTGACCTGATAAGGAAATATGATGTTGCGGGTCCGCGTTATACTTCCTATCCCACTGCCCTCCAATTCACGAGCAATATCGATCCGCTGCAGATCATAAGCGCCTTAAAGACCGAAAATTCATCGCAAAGAGACCTGTCCCTGTATTTCCATATCCCGTTCTGTGATTCACTCTGCTGGTTCTGCGCATGCACCAGCATGCCAACAAAAAAACAAGAGAAAAGCGCCAAATATGTGCTCTATCTCGAGAAAGAGCTCGACCTGATGCGCGATATCATCAATACCAAGCGCAAAGTAGCTCAAATGCACTTTGGCGGAGGTTCTCCAAACTTCCTTAAACCCGAAGAGATACTCAAACTCGGAGGATCCATACGCAAGCGCTTTGATCCCAGGGAGGATGCTGAGGTGAGCATAGAACTCGACCCGCGCACGCTCACGCAAGCGCATGTCTCTGCCATAAAGAGCGCGGGATTCAACAGGGCATCCATAGGCATCCAGGATATTGATAATAAAGTCCAAAAAGCCATTAACCGCATCCAGCCTCTGGATACGATCAAAAAAGCGGTTGAGATGCTCAGGAACAGTAAGATCAACTCGATCAATTTCGACCTTGTATACGGACTCCCGTTCCAAACCCTTGGAACATTCGAGAACACTCTCAATGAAATGATCGATCTTTCCCCTGACCGCTTAGCTGTATTTAATTGCGCGTATGTGCCATGGATAAAGCCCCACCAGAAGATGATAAAGGAGGACACTCTCCCCTCTGCGCAAACCAAACTCAGCATGCTCAAATCCACGATAGAAACGCTGACATCGCAAGGCTATGTCAGCATCGGCATGGACCATTTCGCGAAAGAAAATGACTCTCTTGCCATTGCTCAGCGCGCAAAAACACTCCAGAGGAATTTCCAGGGATATTCCACGTTCGCAGACACTGATATATACGCGTTCGGCATGTCCGCCATATCGCAGGGAGAGAACCTCTACAAGCAAAACCTTAAAGAACTTGATAAATACTACCAAGCGCTTGACAAAGGCTCGCACCCCATAGAAAAAAGCTATATCCTAACGCATGACGACAAGATACGCCGCAGCGCCATAATGCGGCTCATGTGCGATTTCGAGCTTGATTATAAGGGCATGTCTGAAACGCTAAAGATCGATTTTGCCTCGTATTTCTCAAAGGAACTTGATTCCCTCTCTGATATGGAAGCTGACGGCTTGCTGAAAAGATCACCGGGTTCATTGACAGTAACCGACACAGGCAGGCTCCTTGTGCGCAACATTGCCATGCGCTTTGACGCGTATTTAAGAAAAGACCAAAAGGGGTTCTCGAAGACGATATGAACAGAAATGATGGAGGAATGAAAAGGCGCCCTCTGCTTTTCTTACTACTTACTACATGAGGGTAGCGATAATCGGAGCCGGGATCACAGGACTTACAGCGGGTTTTCGGCTGAAGAAGAAGGGAATAGACTTCACTCTGTTCGAAGCCTCAAGACACGCGGGCGGGGTTATAAGATCCGAGAAAGAGCATTTCTATCTTGCGGAAAACGGACCCAATACCATCCTTGAGACATCTTCCGTTATAAAAGAACTGATCCTTGACCTTGAGCTCGAACATGACCGTGTATACGCAAGCAGTAAAGCCAAGAACAGATATATCATCAAGAACAGGCGCCTTGTCCCCCTGCCGCTGTCCCCTGTCTCATTTTTCACATCAAGTTTATTCTCTTTTAAGACAAAGCTCGCTATCATCAAGGAGCCTTTTGTAAGGACATGGGATAACTCCTTTGAGGAAAGCCTGGCGCACTTCACAAAGCGCAGGCTGAGCCAAGAATTCCTTGATTACGCCATCAACCCGTTCACAGCGGGTGTTTACGCGGGAGATCCGGAAAAACTATCAGCCAGATACGCTTTCCCAAAGCTCTACGAGATCGAGCAAAAATACGGATCCCTTATCCTCGGACAGGTCCTGGGAGCGCAGGAAAGAAAAAAACGCGATGAGATCTCCAAATCAAAAGCCAGGATGTTCTCATTTAAGAACGGCATTCAAACGCTTACTGACGCTCTTGCGGACAAGATAAAAGACTCCATTGTGACCGACTCTCCCGTAAAAAAGATCATTGAAACAGAGGAAGGCTGGAAACTGGAATTCGCGGCTGAGCGAAGCGCAAAGCAGGTATTTGACGCTGTTTTATTCGCAGGCACTGCCTACGACCTGCCCAAGATCGATTCTTTAAGGGCGCTCAATACGGATCTTGAGACATTTGAGAATGTTTATTATCCTCCGGTGGCAAGCATCATCATGGGTTTTCGCAAGGAAGATGTGGCTCATCCGCTTGATGGATTCGGCATGCTTGTCCCTAAAGTCGAGAACTTAAGGATCCTGGGGACGCTGTTCTCGTCTTCACTGTTCTCCCATAGAGCCCCGAACGGACACGTGCTTCTTACTACCTATCTCGGAGGAGCAAGGAATCCTGAGCTTGCCATGGAAGACGCTGACATGCTTATCGAAAAAACGCGCATGGACCTTAAACTCCTGCTTGGCATAACAGCTAAACCTACATTTTTAAGGTGTTTCCGGCATGAACGCGCGATCCCGCAATACAACGTGGGATACGGCCGGGTTTTAAGCGCGATCGATGATATAGAAAAGAAAAATCCGGGACTGTTCATGGCAGGCCATTTTAAAGACGGAATATCCGTGGGCGACTCTATGGTTTCAGGGCATAATGCAGCTGATAAGATAGAGGATTATCTGCTCAGCAATAAAAAACCCGAGATCCGGACCTCTGAGAGCGATGAGGCTGCGCTTCTCATTAATCTTGGCTCGCCTGTTTCCCCTTCCAGGCCTGATGTCAAAGCATTCCTGCGCGAATTCCTCATGGATAAGCGTATTATCGATTTCCCGTGGATATTGCGATGGCCCCTTGTGAACCTGCTTATCGCCCCATTAAGAGCAGAAAAGTCCAGCGAAGCTTACGCCAAGATCTGGACCAGAGAAGGCTCTCCCCTGACAGTCATAAACAAGGAACTAAGGGATAAGTTGGGAAAAGAACTCGACATCCCGATCGAACTCGCCATGAGATACGGAACGCCAACAATGGAGAACATGATCAAGAAACTCCTGGCAGGTAATCCCGGACTTAAAGAAGTCCTGCTGGTTCCCCTGTATCCGCATTACGCGATGTCGAGCTTTGAGACAGGCGTGATACGCGCAAAAGAGATATTTAAGCGCTTGGCTCCAAAGATCAAACTCAAGACAATAGAACCGTTCTATGAGGATCAGGATTATATCGAAGCCCTGTGGGAGAGCTCCAGGAGTTTTCTGGCCAAGGAATACCATCATGTGCTCTTTAGCTTCCATGGCTTGCCTGAGCGCCATGTGAGAAAAGCTGACCCCACAGGCTCACATTGCCTCAAGAACAGCAAATGCTGCCAAAGACCTCCGGGAGCTACGCTAAAATCATGCTACCGCGTCCAAGCCATCAGGACTATGGAAGCTTTTGTGAAACGAGCCAACATACGCCCGGAGGAATGTTCCATATCATTTCAATCAAGGATGGGCAGAGGCTCATGGCTCAAACCATATACATATTCAGAACTGCAACGCTTGCCAAAGTTTGGCGTTAAAAAACTCCTGGTCATATCCCCGAGCTTCACAGCTGATTCCCTTGAGACCCTTTACGAGATCGCCATACTGGGAAAACAGGTCTTCCGCGCAGCCGGAGGAAAGAAGCTCGATCTCATACCATGCTTAAACACGCACCCTGCGTGGATCAAAGCGCTCAAAAAGATCATAGATGAAGCAAGATGAAGACGCATCCCCTTCTGTCATCCTCGCGGAGGCGGGGATCCAGAACCGCCATTTAGATATAGATTTTCTTTTTCTGGATAGAAACGAACTACATTAAAACAATGGAATTGGATCCCCGCCCTTTCCGGCTACGCTTCAAGGACTGGCGTCTTTATGATTATGGAAGCCTGCATCCGCGAGGATGACAGAGAAGAGAGGATGACAGAGAAGAGCAGCTTTCCCTATCTTGTGCGGTTTTTAAATCCTGAAGAATAGACTTCCCTGAACGTTCCATCCGGATTGCCTTCCAAAAGCATTGCATCCCATTTCGAGTGACCTTCGATCCATTCAATGCCTTTTTGCGTCCCAAGGACCATTAAAGCAGTGGCCACTGCATCAGCTTCCCTGCACGTGGGCGCAATGACGGCTGCGGATGCAAGCATGTGGGTTACAGGAGATCCTGTGTGCGGGTCGATAATGTGAGAATATCTTTTGCCATTTTGAATGAAAAAGTTACGGTAATTTCCTGATGTTGCGACAGCTCCGTTCTTTACAACAACCACCTTATGGAGTTTTTCTCCGGGCATGCGTCCTGCTTCAGGCCTTTCAATGCCCACGTTCCAGTATTCATTCCTGTGGTTTTTCCCATAAGCCGCGACTTCACCGCCGATCTCCACGAAATAATCCTCATACCCCTTATCTTTAAGCAAAGAAGCAACCGCGTCAGCGCAATATCCCTTTGCAATGGCTGCAAGGTCGATCTTCATGTTGGATCGGTCCTTTACCAGGGCTAACGGAGAATTCTGCACATGCAGCCTCTTATACCCAACGATATTCTTCTTGGCTTTGATCTGAGCATCCGTTGGGACCTTGCTGGGCTTTTTTTCAGATCCAAAGCCCCACAGCCTGACCAAAGACCCCACAGTAGGGTCAAAAGCACCGTTGGTATCATGGCTGATGGCCAATGCCAAACGCACCACTTCAGCGGTTTCCACGGACACCGGAAAGGGCTCAGTGTTCCTGATCCTGTTAAAACGCGAGATCTCGCTCTTTTTTGAGTAAGTGGACATAAGGTCTTTATCAAGATGGTCAAGCAAGGCCTGTACGTCCTTTTTCAGATCTTCAAGGCTCCCATTGGTTATCTCTGCAGCTGTTAATATTATGTGGTAAGTCGTGCCCATTGTTTTGCCTTCAAACATATAGGCTTGCTTAGTAGTAGTTTTGCAGGCAGTTAAAACCAAAAAACAAACAACAAATACAGCAACTAAATTCTTCATTTTTAATTTACCTAATTAAGCTTATCCTTTTTCAATAGCACAACACACCCAGCGTCGAATCCTGTCAGAATTCACCCGTATTCCCCGTAGTGGAGGGGGCCCCGCCTTTGGCGGGGGAACCGTCGGGACTGGTTCCCCGGGGGTCCGGGGAAGACGGGTGAATTCTGACAGGATTTGGCGCGCCCAACTAAAACTCGTCCATGCGGATCATTTCATCTTCAACGCCGAGATCATAGAACATCTTTTTACAAGCCTTGATCATGAGCGGAGGGCCGCACAGATAATACTCGATCTCCGTAGGATCAGGATGATTATTGAGATATTCCTTTAAAATGACCGCATGTATAAAACCTGTTAAACCCTTCCAATTATCTTCAGGCAGGGGCTCAGAAAGCGCTATGTTATATGTGAAATTCGGGAATTCCTTTGTGATACGCTTAAAATCATCCTCATAGAATATCTCCCGCAATGATCGTGCCCCGTACCAGAAACTCACTTTACGCTTGGTTTTCTGGGTCTTAAACAAGTGCATGACATGCGAGCGCATGGGAGCCATGCCCGCGCCGCCGCCTATATAGAGCATCTCGCGATCCGTCTCATTTATGAAGAATTCCCCGTACGGGCCGCTGATCATCACATCATCGCCGGGCTTGAGATTGAAGATATAGGATGACGCCTTTCCAGGAGGAAGATGCATCTGCCTTGGCGGGGGCGAGGCAATGCGCACGTTAAGCATCACAATATCGTTTTCAGCGGGATAGCTTGCCATGGAATACGCCCTGAAAATAGGCTCATCATTCTCAGCTTTCAGGTTCCACAAGCCGAATTTTGCCCATTCATCATGATACTGTTTGGCAACATCAAACTCTTTGTAAGACAAACTGTATTGCGGGATGTCTATCTGTATGTATCCGCCTGATTTAAAATCAAGTATCTCTCCTTTCGGGAGTTCTAATACCAGTTCTTTGATAAAAGAAGCGACATTGTTATTAGAACGGACCTTGCAAGCGTATTTCTTTATGCTGAAGATCTCTTCAGGGACCTTGATCTTGAGATCATTCTTCACTTTTACCTGGCATGCAAGGCGATAATAATCCTTTTGCTGCGCGCGGGTCAGTTGTCCGGTTTCCGTGGCAAGCACATCTCCGCCTCCATCAGTCACCTGACATTTACACTGGCCGCATGTCCCCCCTCCTCCGCACGCTGAAGGCAGGAAAACAGAGCATCCCGCTAATGTTGAAAGCAGTGTTGAGCCCGCGGACACTATCGGACTCTTGCTTTCATCATTATTGATAAGGATCCTCACATCACCGCCCTTGACCATCCGCTTCTCAGCGATCATCAGCACTATAACAAGCAATACGATCACGCCGGTGAAAACAAGAACGCTTAATCCGATGAATGCGATAGCGTCCATATTAAAGGCTTATCCCTGAAAAGCACATGAAAGCCATGGCCATGAGCCCTGTTATGAGCATTGCAATGCCCAATCCCCTTAAGGCAAGAGGAATATTAGAATACTGCAGTTTCTTGCGGATCGCGGCCATAGCAATGATCGCCAATGCCCAGCCTGTGCCTGAGCTAAACCCGAACACCGCGGTCTCTGTGAAATTATACGCTCTCTCAGCCATGAACAATGTGGCGCCCAGGATCGCGCAGTTCACAGCTATAAGCGGAAGGAATATCCCCAGGGAAGCGTAGAGCCTCTGGCTGAATTTATCCAGGAACATCTCTACGAACTGCACAGTCGTGGCGATCACAGCGATAAATGTGACAAATGAAAGAAAACTTAAATCCACTGCGGGCAATCCTGCCCAGGACAATGCTCCTGCCTTAAGCAGATAATGATTTATCGTCCAGTTAAGAGGAGCGGTTAATGTCAGAACAAAGATAACAGCAATGCCCAACCCTGTTGCGGTCTCGATCTTCTTTGAACACGCCAAAAACGAGCACATACCCAAAAAATAAGCGAGCAGTATGTTCTCAACGAATATGGATTTTATGGCGAGACTTAAGTAATGCTCAAACATAAAGAATCAACTTATCCTCTGTCATTGCAAGCCCTGCTTTTATATGGCGAAGCAGTCTCAAAAAAGGCGTGCGCGCTTGAGATTGCCGCGTCGCTTCGCTCCTCGCAATGACAAAATGAATACTCATGCTTCATGTTTTCCTGATATAGCTCTTTGCGCCCAGATGAGCAGGCCAAGGAGGATGAACGCTCCGGGAGCCAATACCATCAATCCCATATCAACATAACCTGCGTTATAGAGGAACTGGGGCACGACCTGCATGCCGAAGAATTTCCCGGAACCCAGGACCTCCCTGAACAAAGCCACGACCAGCAGAACAGCGCTGTATCCCAGGGCATTGCCCAAGCCGTCTAAAAACGACCTCCACGGAGGATTAGCCAGCGCGAATGCTTCAGCGCGGCCAAGTACTATGCAGTTGGTGATGATAAGGCCCACGAAGATGCTCAGCTGTTTGCTGATGTCATACATATAAGCCTTTAATACCTGATCAGCGATTATAACCAGCGATGCTATCACTGAAAGTTCCACGATTATGCGCACCTTGGATGGTATAAAACTGCGCATCAAGGAAATAATGACATTGGACATGACCAGCACGAATGTGAGGGCTAAGCACATGACGCCCGCTGTTTTAAGCTGGACTGTCACAGCCAGAGCAGAGCATATTCCTAAAGTCTGGAAGCTTATGGGATTATTATCCCACATGGAATCCTTAACGAGCTTTTTCTCTTTCCTGCCAAAAGGCAGCATGGACTCTTTTTTTGTTCCGGTCATCTTTATCCTTTCTTCTTTACCCCTGAGATCTTTCTGAAATACTCATCGTATTGCATCATAGCGACAAAGAACATGTTCGACACGCCGCGGCATGTCAATGTAGCGCCGCTGATCCCATCCACTCTATGATCCATGAGCGGATCACTCTCGATCACTTTGCCTTTGGCTACCGCTATATACACGCCAACGCCTGACTTGTCAAAGAGCTTCTTCCCCTTGAAATTATCCTGAAACCATGCGCTCTCTATCTCTCCTCCAAGACCCGGGGTCTCGCCATGTTTGTAAAAAGTCACGCCTTTAACAGTATTACCGTCAGGTTCTATAGCCAGATACCCGTAGATCGTGGACCACAGTCCTTTACCCTCTATGGGGATCGCATAGCCGGCAGGTTTGTCGCCCGCCATGCTCACATAAACAGGCAATCTCTCTCTTGAAAGACCCTTAACTTTGATCTCCCTGATCTTGGATCCATACAGAGCATCAATATCATTGAGGCTGACCTTCTGTCCGCGTTCGATCAAATCCAGGGATATGAGAATATTCTTTTTGATATCAGCCTTGAAATTCTGATCCTGTTTGCTTTTAAGCAGGATAGCAGCGCTTGACACGAAAAGGCTGCACACAACACAAACAACAGCCACGAACACCAGGGCGTAAGCGTTCTTGTTCTTTTCCATGTTAATGCGCCTTGCCCGCGAGCGCTTGAGAGCGCTTCAACCGAATATTTTTCCTCTTTCTTATGTGCGCGCCAACAGTAACATGATCGATAAGAGGCGCGAAAACATTCATGAAGAGGATCGCAAGCATCACCCCTTCAGGATAAGCGGGGTTCACGGTCCTCACGAGTATCACTAAAACCCCGATACAGAGCCCATAGATCCATTTGCCCGTGTTCGTTGCAGGAGCGGACACAGGATCAGTTGCCATGAACACTGCTCCAAAAGCGAATCCTCCAAGAGCCAGGTGCCACTCGATAGGCAAGCGCATTATGCCTGCTGATGTTGGGTGCCACATCTGGCCCATGAGACCTGCCATGAGCGCGCCTCCGATGAACATGGAAACGATCGTGCGCCAATTAGCGATCCCGGTAACTACAAGGAAAAGAGCCCCGATAAGGCACGCTAGCATTGAAGTCTCGCCGATACTGCCCGGAATGAACCCGAGAAACGCGTCCTTAAAAGCAAATCCCGCGCGGCCCAGCTCATCAAGTACTCCGGGGCCGATATGATTCGAGGCAACAGCCAGAGGGGTCGCGCCTGTAAAACCATCTACGAGTTTATCCTTGGCGCATCCTATGAATGTCCAGACCTTATCCCCTGAGATGCTTCCGGGATACGCGAAAAACACGAATGCCCTGGCAGTTAAAGCCGGATTTAAGATGTTATATCCTGTGCCGCCGAAGATCTCTTTACCTATGACGACCCCGAAAGAAACTCCGACCGCGACCATCCACAAGGGAATAGTGGGCGGAAGAGTGAGCGGGAACAGGATGCCTGTTACCAGGAATCCCTCGTTTATCTCGTGCTTGCGCACAACCGAGAAAAGCACTTCCCAAAAACCGCCCACAGTGTAGGAGACTATGATTATGGGCAATACCGCTTTGAGCCCCACAAGCAGACACGCTATAAGGCCGGTATCAAGGCCGCGCGCCAAAAGGGATTGATAACCCGTGTTGTATATCCCCATGAATATACAAGGAAGCAGGGCGATTATCACCATGCTCATGAGCCTCTTTATATCCATGGCATCGCGCACATGAGGAGCGTTCTTTGTCACAGTAGAAGGTGTGAATAAAAAAGTATCCCCTGCCTCATAAAGAGGATAGAATTTCTCGAATACTCCGCCCTTCTCAAACTTTGGCTTTAGATCATCTAAGAACTTTCTGAGCATTTCAGGTCTCTTTCTCCATAATATCAAGACCGGATCTTATGATCGAAGCGATCTCTATCTTGGATGGACAGATATAAGTACACAAACCGCACTGTGCACAGTCCAGGATTCCATGCTTTTCCATATCCTCGATATCCTTGGCCAGTATTGCCTTGGCCAGATGCGCAGGATATATGTCCACAGGACATATATCCTCATATATGCCTGTCTGCACGAATGCCCTCTCGCTTCCGCGGTTGTTCGTGTTAAAATCATATTCCTTTTTCGGGAATATGCCGGATAAAAATGTCCTGGAAATACTGTGTTTGCTAAAACCCGGGGTCATGAAACCCAGGAACTCGCGTGATCTTCCCTCGGGCATGACGCACAGGGAAGTATCATAAAACCCTATGAAATCATCAGGTTTGACTTTTCTTCCTGTAAGCGCGCCCCCTGTGATAAAGCGCATCTGCGCGCCATTTTCTTTTCCCTCTCCCTTGAGGTCGCAGATGCTTCGAAGCCTTGCGCGTCCTTCCGAAGCCGTGCGCGTCCTTCCGTAGCCTTGGCGAAGGAGGAGCGAAGGAGTGGAGAGGGCAGAATGAGGGGGTTCCGCTATGCGTCCGGATATTAATTCTTCTATGGAAGCCCCGAATCCCACACGGTAATACGAAGGAGCGCTCACGCCCGGTCCGGCCAGGGCCACTATCCTTTCAGCGGGAAACCTGCCTGTCATGAAAAAATCACCGATAGCGAGCACATCCTGGAAAGAAAGATGCCACGCGACATCTCCTGGAGCAAGCGGATCTATGTAATAGATCTCAACAGCAGTATTGCCGGCGGGATATATCTTCTTAAAAACATGGCGCGTTACATTATCATGCTTCGCGAATGCCGGCAGATCCTGGGAACCTTCAGGGATACAAAGGCGCAAAGGCGAATCAAACTTGGCCAGGATATCAAGACCCGTATTGAATCTCTCTTCCTGCCCTTTTAACACAACATCAGGTTTTGGATGGAATTCATCAGCCGCAATACCCGAGATATACACGGCTTTTGGCTTCTCATCCGCGCAAGCGATCCTGTTATACGGCCTTCTCCTGATAAGCGGCCACATGCCCCCGTCTAAAAGCAGTTTAACCACAGCATCGCGAGTAAGCCCTTTTATCTGATCTTTGGAATGCTTCTGGAAATCCTCAAAATCATTACCCTGGGTCTCGATCTCGATGGCCATCACTCTGCGGCGCTCACCAAGCCTTACAGCGCTCACCCTGCCTGAGGCAGGCGACACGAACTTCACGCGGGGGTCATCCTTGCTCTCGAAAAGAACAGTCCCTGCTTTGAGAGTATCGCCCTGTTTGACCAGCAAGCGCGGTCTTATGCCTATGAAATCAGGAGGCATGATCCCAACATGCTTAGGACTTTTAAGATCATGGACAGCACTATCAGGCTTTCCGGATAACTTTAAGTCGTATCCGCCTTTGATCTTGATCGCAGTCATATTCATAAACCCGGATCAGCCGCCCATAGTACGAAGAAAATCTTCTTTTGAAGACGCACCAAGACGCAGGAATGGATTCTGCTCTTTTTCGATCTTAAGACTCATGCTTTTGGCAGGCCCGTAATTATGCCCGGGCCATACAGTCAGGTTATCATCAAGGTCCATGAGTTTTTTAAGGCTCATATACATCTTTTCAGGATCAGACCCCGGAAGATCCACGCGCCCGCATGCGCGCACAAAAAGCGTATCGCCTGTGAAGATATTATTACCGGCTATTATACACACAGAGCCTTGCGTGTGTCCGGGAGTATGCAGACATTCGATCTCAATGCCGCCCAGCTTGATCTTGCCGTTCTTGGGTATTTTTTTAACGGATCCCGCTGTGTCCTCAAGTTCGCCAAGATCAGCCTCATGAATATATGCGCCGTTTTCAGCTTTATCCACAAGGTCCTTGAGCCCGCCGGAATGGTCAAAATGATGATGCGAGAGAATGATGAATTTAAGCTTGAACTTTTCATTTTCCAGAGTTTTTTTGATCGCGTCCGTATCCCAGGCAGGATCTATGACGCAAGCTTCTTTTGTGTCAGGATCACCCAGGATATATACGAAATTGGACAGGGGTCCAAGTTCCAATTGTCTTATGATCAGATCTTTTTTGGGCATCAATACATTTTAGAAATTTGTGAATCAGGATAGTAAAAATCGAGGATTTCCTTATAGTTCTTTCCGTTTTTAGACTGATTTATAGCTCCAACCTGGCACATGCCCTTGCCATGCCCGTAACCGCGTCCTGAAAACAGGATAAAGCGCCATTTATTGCTCTTTGTTATGGGGACCATGTAAAACAATGAAGACCGCAGGGATCCAAGAGACAGAGCCTTCCTGATAGGATAATCCTCGTCTATTATCTGGCTTCCCCTGGTGCCCTGCAGTTCAATGGAAGTGACTCTGCCGTCGAATCCCCTGCTTTTAATGAATACTGCCTTGCACTTTCCGATCTTGGGGTAATTAGCAGACGCCTCCCTGATAATGTCTTTAAAATCAACCAGGCGCATCCATGAAAACCTTGAATAATTCTCAAAACACCACTCAAGGCCATTGTCCCACAAAGGGGACAGCTCAAAGAATTTAACCAGTTTGCGCGGAGTAAAATCAATAAGCTGGCCCGGCATAATATCGCTTTTAGGCAGATCCCATGGCGAGATCTCGCTTTTCCCCCTGTTAAGCAGACCCCCGCAGCTTGCATGATAAAAAGGCGGGGTTATCTTCGAATCAACATCTTTAACGACCTGGCCCCATGTGCTCTCAATAGCGGTTCTCGCGCTCTTGTTCTCCATCACATATCCTTTATAAACCTGGCAATGCCAGGTATCGCATATTGAATACGGATGGCCGTGCGCCTGATGATAACGGTCGATATTCTTGCGCCAGAGAGTGTAACTTCTGGCAAGCACGGTTTGCGCCTTGAAAGCTTCAAGCGGACTTTTAGGCCCGATTTCCGCCGCGATAACACCCAATAGATACGCTTCTATTTCCACTTCATTGATCAGAACAAAACCATTACCCCCGGGGATCACCACAAGACTCCCCCTGACCTGGAAGTCCTTTTCCTCGCTGTGGGGCATGCCAACGAGCCTGGCGCCTTTGAGCAGAAAACTCCCGCTCGCAGGGTCACTGGTTTTGAATGAAAATGGCCTGCCTGTGCGTATCTCTTCTTTCTCCCCCCTCAATACAACCGCATAAGCCACAGGAGTAGATACGAATAAAATACGCCAAGTTTCATTGGTCTTTCCCATTAATATCGTCTCCTCATACCCCAAAACAAGCTCAAACTGCGAGTTTGACATGATCCTCACTTCCGAGATATCCTGAGCAATGCCGTCTGGATCAGCCCACAACCCCACATTCATCAGCTCGCTTCTGTTTGGGAGCTTCCAATCCACGGTTTTGGGCCAGGAAAGAGAGAAGCCGCTTTCATGCGCTTTAAGAAGTTCATGAGGTGATTTTGATAATTTAGCGGTCAGGCCTGCGAATTTTTCCTTGATATGAGCGTCTTCCTGGGCATACAGATAACGGCGCATCTGAAGATACGCATTATCTATTTCCCCGTAATCAGCATATGCCACGCTTAGATCCTTTCTGACTTCGGCAAGGGTATTGTCTTTTTTAAGGGTTCTCTTGAATTCACTGATCGCTACAGCCGGATCCTTCATCGCGAGATGCGCTCTTGCTCCTATTTCATAAAGCAAGGCAAGGGATTTTTTTAAATACTTCTTTAAATACTCGACATTGCCGAGCGAATCACTATACTGGCCGGACAAATACTGGGCCAAAGCCATGAAAAGTATGGTCTTTGTCCTCATCAGATCGATAGACGGGTTGGCATCCTTCTCCTTCTCAAGGGACGGCATAAGCCGCTTCCAGACTTTTATGGCTGTGCCCAGATGGCCCCTTGAAAGATAATTCCTTCCAAGAGAAAACACTATCCAATAATCCTTGCTGTATGTCTTATTCACCGCGTTCTCCCAGTGTTTCGTCGCTTGGATGAACTTTCCCTGAGCTTCAAGGGAAAGGGCCAGGCCCACCATGGCCTCAGCATCAGAAGGAAAACGCGTTAGAGCATAATCGAACGCGCTTGCCGCGTCCGCATATTGGCCCCGCGCATATAATATGCGCCCATGGTCCTTTGACTCCTTGACATCAGCGAAGTATTCGGGAGCGGGATCAGCGCACCATGAAGGAGGGTGGCATACTAACAGAAGGGATAATAAGACCGGTAAGGCGAAAAAATAAGTAATGGATATTTTTATCTGCTTTTTCACTCTGCCGCCCTGACGCTTACCACTCCATCACTTCTTCTTCATCAACTGCTTGGTCTTGATCTTCTGCAGCTCCACCATTGGCTGATTAAAAGGATGCACTTTAAGCATATGGCCCACAGCATAGATGGCCATATGGAAGAATTTGATCAAAGCCGCGTAAGACTGGGGGCTTTTCTCGGAAAGCTTTATCCTCACATTGGGGACTTTTGCCACATTAAGAGCGTGTATCACGCCTCCTTCACTGGCCCAAAAACCCTTGCCCGCAGCGCTGCTCCGGTCTTTCTCAGTGGTCAACAGCGTCACGACTTTGTCTTTGGGTCCGTCAAGATAAAGCTGAAGCATCGAGTGTTGATCCCTGCTTCCGTGGAATATCAGGGGAGTCAGGCCCTTGCCGTCCTTGCCGAGTGACTCCGAGAACAACTGCAAGAGCAGGGCTCCGAGCTGCGAGAGCTCTTCTCCGTAGATATAAAAACCCACGTTTTTCCTCTTGCTCGCATATGCGCTATAAAGCCACTGCGCATATGAGGTAAAACCCGCGGGCTTCTCAAAAACATCTTTCGCGCCTGCCCAGAAATTCCTGATCGGAAGCCCTAAAAACGCGGCTGATACCAAGGCCACGGGAGTAAGGGAGGAAAATCTCCCCTCTATATCAGCGTCCAGTGGGAATACGGGTATCCTGTTTATCACAGCCCATTCAAAAAGAGGATTGCCCGCGGAAGGCTCGACAGTCGTGATGAAATTCTTCTTCCAGCTGTCGCCCATTTTCCTCTTAAAGTGCTTGACCACGATATCGCGCACGATCTCGCTTTCAAGCGTCTGCCCGCTTTTTGAGACCACATGGATAAGGGTTCTTCTGGGATTCTTCAAATGCTGCTCAAGCTCCACTTTGAGATAATCAGGGTCTATGGAATCAAATACCCAGAACCTCGGGCTGCCGCCTCTTTCCTTGCGTGACATGCAGTTAAAATTGGGCTTTGTGAAAAAACGGTGCATGGCCTGAGCAGGGAGCGAACTTCCGCCTATACCTATAAGGCAGATGTCATCGATCTTGGAGCGTTTTGCCTTTGCGAGCTTCTCGATCTCATTGAGCACATAAGCGTCCGTGGGCCGTAAAAATCCCAAAGAATAATCATCTTTGGGCTCCCTGTAAGTCTTAAGAAATGTATTAAGATTCGCCGGTACCTTCGGCTTCCATGAATATTCCAGAAGATTCTTGTTCACTATCCACCTCCATCGCAGACGATTTAAATCAAGCGGTCAACTTTGAATATAACAAAAAAAATCCCCACCGTTTCATGATGCTGAAACGGCGGGGTTTGGAAGGGACGATTAAAATCCCGCGTATTTATCTTGAGCAGCGCGGCCACACACATGGCTCAAAGTCTGCTGACCTTGAACAGCGCGGCCAAACACATGGCTCGAAACTAACACTGGAAATTTCAGTTTTTGATGCGTCCTTTGGTTGTATTGCAGCTTGTGCGGATATCCCAAGTAGTACTGCTAACATTACTCCTAACATTTTTCCTCCTTTTTTCTAAGCTTTAAAATCTTCATCGAACTACTCTAGTATCGCTTTTGCTGACCTTTATTGACACGACAATGGTCAATCAGATCAATTGACCGCGGTCAATTGACCCAAAAGGCACTGCGAAGAAAGAATACGGACTCAGAGCTCAATGATGAACAATGAGGAGGAGCATTCTTTGTGTTATTGACCCTGCCCGACAGCATGACAAAAATCTCTGGAAAAAGATCTTCGGGAAAGGCCGGAGGGCTGCTCTGCTGAGACTGCCTCAGCGGCTTAGCGGCTATTCACTCTCTGCTATATCCCATTGATTCGCAGCTGGCTTTGAGGAATTTGCTTCGCAGGTCTATCAAGCGGGGAGCGACTGCCTGATAATGAGGCGAGTAAAAATCATGGAATCGTATATCAACGTGTTCGCCTTCGGCGCTGACAGAAAAATCCTTTTTTATCCTCCACTCCACATTTTTGGACTCCGCGCTGTTAATAGGGCCTTTCCTAAAAAAATCCTTCAGGACCTTCTCCAACTCATTAAAAAGCTTTGAACTCTCAGGCACGTTATGGCTCATCTCCCTTAAACTCATTGGAACCATGCTGCCCGGAGGCCACAAATAGATGGCGAGGCCGTCCTCGTTGAGCTTATTGAGCGCCATGCGGGTGCGCATTCTCAACCCCCCCTTCACCTTCCAATCGCATTTAAACACGCTGGAAAAATTCCCCAAGGCGCTGAGCCCGCTGGAAAGAAAAACAGCGCGAGGCGGCATCTTCGCTTCATCAAGATCTCCCTCGATCGACTCTGCCAGCGCCCCAAGCCTGGGGCTGACATAAGCTTTTGCGGCCATGGCAAGACGCGCCTGCCAAAGTGTTTTCCACGCGCTTGAATCCTGCTTTGACGCACGCTCAAGCTGGGCGAAGTGAAGAAGTATCTCGGCATCGTTGGCGTGCCTTAATATTTCCAGCAGCATTTTTCTGGCTTGCGGAATATCGCCCTTCCTGAAAAGAACCCACGCGAGACTATCCTGGTAATAATAATTATCAGGCTCCTGCTCAAGGGCTTTCTCGATCAAGCTTTGAGCTTCTTCCAGACGTTTTCCGTTGTCAGCCAGGGAAAATCCGAATGCATTCTGGATAGCAGCTTCCTCCGGATAGTTTTTAAGCAAGCCCTCCAGCATTTTCTCCATCTTTTCGTTTTGGCCTGTCTCGCCATGCACCAAAGCGAGATTGTAGGTAAGCTCCATCCAATTCGGTTTTTTCTTATACAATCCATCCAGTATGTCCCTTGATTTCCCGAACTTCCCGATATCCTGATAGCCCAAAGCGAGAAAATAAGCCACTTCCTCATTTTCCGGGTCCTTACCCAGCTCCCCCTCTAAGAGTTCCACAGCCTCATTCAACCGGCCGATTTTAAGCATGTAATAGCTTTTCTTGAGCACGTAGAGCGAATCTTTACCCAGGCGGCCTCTGTTCTCTTCAATAAAATCAAGCGCCTCTTCCCAATCTCCGCTCTGCTCAATGCTGCTAAGGATCCCGAAAAGCGCGTCCTTGTTTGTCGGATCGCGCGCCAGAATATCCTCAAAGCAGGCTGCCTGGGAGGAAAGCTCCTCAAGATTGCATAGTGTTATCCTCATCTCGATATTCCGGGGGTCTGCGCTGAGCATTTCCGTTAAAACAGCTTTAAGCGCCTCCAATGTGGAAAAATCCTTGTACGCATTGACAAGCCCGCCTATTGCCTCAACATCATCAGGGATCAATTCAACCGCCATTCTATAAGTCTTGATAGCTTCGGGATTTTTGCTTTCAAGCTCATAATTACCCTTGATCTTTAAAAGTTCGGGGGACCTTGGATTAAGCTCAAGATATTGCCCAAGATATCTCAGAGCTGCCTCGCTGTTATTGATATGAGCGTATATCGCTGAAAGCTCAAGAAGGATGTTTGAGTCATCCGGCTTGAGCTTGTGAGCCTGATGAAGCAATATGAGCGCATCCTGGGAATTGCCTCTCGCCTGGAACACCTGCGCCTTGAACATCATGCTTACGGGATTTTCCGGGGACATCTTCATGGCATAGTTTGAATATATCTCCGCAATATCGATCTGCCGTAATTCAAGAGAAAGAGGGATGATCTCCTCAAGGATCTCAAAAGCATCAGGATTCGCCCTGTAGGCAAGGATGAGCTCTCGCAAAGCCTTATCATACTCCCCCGCGTTCTCATACACGACCGCTCCGGCGTAATGTATGGCGGACGCCAAAGGAAGCACCTTTTCCTCACTGCGCACAGACCCAAGACAGAGCACAAAAAATAAAGCTGCGCACAGAAATGATGAAATAAAGAGGAATCCCTTTTTCACCTTTTTCACTTTTGTCACGTTTTTTACTTTTTACTTCTTCTGCTTCTTTTCTTGCTTCTAACTTCTAACTTTTTACTTCTTCATTACTGCCACGTCTGTTTTAAATACAAAGGCTTCGGGAACAGCTTAACATACCAGTCATTCCCGCGGGAACGTCTATTTTTAAACGAGCCCATTGCCATATCAAAAAGGTTTTTTGAATCCGGTGTTATTTCCCTTACCGCGGCATCAGAGGCCCGCACCCTCTCCATCGCCTTCTTGTCTCCGTAAAACGCCACCTCAACATCACGGCAACCGGATTTTCCGCAGATATCCTTGAGCGCATCTTCAATATTCTTATAGCTTTTTTCATTGCGTATTTTTATCATGCCTGCCCGGGCTGATTTTTTATACAAGCCCGCATAAACCAAACCGCCGAACGCCATCAAACTCCCGACCGACGCAAGGCCCTTGCTATTGTGAACTGCTTTCCATGACATCAGGTCAAGTGTGGACGGCGCAAACACAGGCGCTTTCCTCGCCCATGCCAGAGTATTGGCGATCCCCAGAGCCAATCTTACTCCTGTAAACCGCCCGGGTCCCCTGGTTGCGGCAATAAAATCGAACCTCGTTTTTCTGACCTTGCCGGACGCCTTGTCGAAAAAATTCCAAAGCGCATTCTCATGCTTCAATGCCGCGTCTTTATTCAATTCTGCCACGCATTTCCCCTTTATATATATCGCTGCGCTCGCCATATTCCCGCTAGTCTCAACAACAACAGCGCTTAAACCACTCATAAAAAAAATGATGAATGCTGCCCTGTGGAGCATGCCACAGGACTGCTTCGCTGAATGATGAATGATGAAATAAAGAGGAATCCTCTATTTCCCTTTGTCACATTTATCACCTTTTTCACCTTCCCTATTCATCCCTCATCATTCTCTTCCTATATATACCATGCTTTCCAGCATTTATCAAACGTTGTTTTTCGTTTTTACCATGCTGCATCCGGATGCTTAGCGCCGGCAGTATCTTGCTCATATTTGCAGGAACCCTTTCTGACCATTCCACAACAAGAAAGCATTTTTCATCCATAAGCTGATCCATGCACAAGCAGCCTATATCGCCGATTTTCTTGAGGCGGTAGCAGTCAACATGGACCAGGTTCCCCTTTCTCCCCTTATAATCCTGCATCAGAACGAAACTCGGGCTTCGCACGTGCTTTTTCACGCCCAAAGCCTTTGCAACACCCTGAGTGAACACGGTTTTGCCCACGCCGAAATTCCCATAAAGCAGAAATGCCCGCACTCCGCGCTTTCGTGCGGCTCTTAGCATCTTGCCCGCTAAGATCCGGGTCTCTTTCTCTGAGTTTGAGATGAATTTCATCTGCTCTTATCGCCTTTTTCCTATTTCTTACTTCTTACTTCTAACCTCTTACCTCTAACTTCTCCATTAAACGCTTGATATCCCATTGAATCCTCATCGATCAAAATTCTTTCCCCATCGATGCCTTTGACATATACCAAAGGGGTTTTGGGCCTGTCTTTTACGTGCCCGATCGGATACGCGCCGGGTAATGATCTTCTTATCCTTGATGAATACCGGGGATGGGATGTGAATAAAAGCTCATAATCCTCCCCTCCATAAAGCAGGTAATTCTGCAAATTCCTTTTTCCCTGCTTGCACCAGTCAATCAAGGCCTTGTGTTTTTTGACGATCGAGAGATCAGCCTCGATGCTGACGCCGGACATTGATGAAACCCAGAAAAGAGAGGCTGCCAGACTGTCTGAAAGATCCATGGCACAGCGCGAAATTCCTGAATTTGAGATCAATCTGCCTTCTCTTAAGCGCAGAACCGGCAAGAGATGGGTCCTGGCCAGAAATTTATATCGTCTTTTGTTATTACTTTCAAGAACATCGAGCCCCGCGCCTGCCAAGCCAACAGGTCCGGTAAGCCAAACGATCTCCCCGGGGCGCGCGGAGGAACGTAAGAGAAGGTTTTTCTTTCGGGCCTTTGCCGTCACGGAAGCTGACACAAAATTCCCATTTTGGCTTTCAGTTATGTCTCCGCCAAGCACTTTAACGGAAAATCTCGCGGCTTCATTGCGCAGGTTAGCGGCAAACGCCGCAATGTCGCGCTTGTTCGTCCCGCGGGTCAGGCCCATAGCCACGACTATCGACACATCCTCTCCCGCGCCCATAGCAGCGATATCACTGACGCTTACTCTAAAGATCTTCCTGGCAAGAGAAGCAAAGCTCATCCAGCGCGGTTTATAATGGATCCCCTCATTCATGGAATCTATGCTTGAGATGAGCACATATCCTTTGCCTATATCTATCCAACCGCAATCATCACCGAGCGCAACATCGGACTTCACAAGCGGAATAATGGTTTTCTTGATCAGCTTATATTCGGATGGGAGGTTCACCCCGCCACCTCTTTGGGCCATTTATTGATCTGAAGAGGTGGCGGGGTCAATCTTCCAGCTTCCTGAAAGCCTCTGGCAGGGAATCTATCATATCAGTTGGCGTCATAGAGTATTCCCCGAACTTCTTGCAGGCGATGTCGCCGCAAAGACTATGAAGAAATACAGATGCTAACACGGCATTTATCAGGCTTTCCCCGGATTTAGCTCCGGGTTTTTGCTGAGCCAACAGGGCTCCGCCTATGCCTGATAAGACATCGCCGCAACCCCCTTTAGCCATGCCCGGATTACCGAGCTTATTCACCCATGAAAAACTGCGATAAAAAACTTTTGTAGGCGCGCCTTTAAGCGCCAAAGCCACATTTGGATGCTCCTCAATAAAACGCTTTGCCAAAGCATCTGCGTTAGCGAGAACATCATTTGAAGGCGCTTTTATCAGCCTGGCAAACTCGCGATAGTGCGGGGTGATACACCTGAAAGCGCTGTTTTTAAGCGGTGGCGAGGCATTTATGCCGTCAGCGTCAACGAGAACAGGCACGTCAGCGCTTCGCAGGATCGTGGCAACGCACTGCATGGTGCTTTCATGACACCCAAGCCCGGGCCCGATAACAAGAGAGGAGATCCTGCGTTTCGAGATATAGCTTAAGACTTCCTCAGCCGCGTTAAAACCGATGACTCCTTTTATTTCTTCCTCAAGAGGCAGAGTAAGGGCTTCTGTCACATGAGCATACGCAAAACTCTGCAGGCTTGCAGGCACAGCAAGCGTAACAAGCCCGGCGCCTGATCTCAAAGCTGCTTTCGCTGCCATGAGCGCTGCGCCAAAAAGATTACTCGAACCCGCGACTATAAGGCAATGCCCAAAATCCCATTTCTGGCTCTTTTTGTCTCGCTTAGGCACAGCTTCTTTGGCAATCGCCAATGTTATTTCTTTTTCCTTCTTTTGCATTTTCCTTTTACCTTATTTTCCTCTAACCTCTGACCTCTAACTTCTTACTTGCTATACACGATACAGTACGCTACAGCATATTCCCTGCTATGGGATAATGAGATGCTGGCTTGCCATGAACGCGGCACTCCAAGATTCTTTAGATTCATCGTAGGCTTTCCCCTGTTATCACGCTTCACGGAGATCGCGCTGAGCGGGACCCCGTCTTTTCCAAGGGCTTTCCAAAGAGCTTCTTTTGCGGCAAAACGCACAGCAAGATGTTCCCATCTCTTTTTGCTTCTCATTGAATACAAAAGCTCTTCCTTGCTGAAAACTCTGCTTAAAAATTTCGGCTCCCTCTTGGCGAGCGCGCGCACACGCTTGATCTCAATAATGTCAACGCCTGTTCCGATTATTCTCATAGTAAATAGTAAAAAGGCAAAGCAGAAGAATGCGATATTACCGCGTTCATTATTCGACTGTGACGCTTTTGGCCAGATTCCTGGGCTGATCAACGTCTAGGCCCCTGGAATTAGCCACATGATAGGCGAACAACTGGGCACAGGCAACTGCCACAACAGGCTCGAACCACTCATCCTTGAAAGCCGGGGTCTCGATGGTCGCGTGCGCTATGCGGCGCAATGAATGATCACCCTCTGTCACAACAGCTATAGTTCTTGCTCCGCGCGCGTACACCTCTTCGAGATTGGAACGCATCTTAGCGTAAAGGCTCGAGCTTTTCGGCATAAAAGCGAATACAGGCATCTCCCTGTCAATGAGCGCGATAGGGCCGTGTTTTATCTCGCCGGCAGCATAGCCTTCAGCATGGATATATGAGATCTCCTTGAGTTTGAGCGCTCCTTCCATAGCTATCGGATAAAGAAGGCGGCGCCCCAGATACATGAAACCCTTGGAATCCTGGAATTCCCTGGCAAGCTCGATTATATGGTTCTCCTGCTTCTTTATCAGGCTGTGGAGCTTATGGGGTACGCCTAGAAGCTGGGCTGTAAGACGATTGAATTCCTTGTCGCTTATATGTTTCCTGAGCTTGCCTATAGCCAGAGCCAGCAGATAAAGGCACGCTAATTGCGCCACAAAAGCTTTAGTGCTTGCCACGCCTATTTCAGGGCCGCAGCGCGTATAAAGCGTTCCCCCTGTAAGCCTGGTCAGCGTAGAGCCTATCTGATTGACTATGCCCACGCTTGATACGCCTTTTCCCGATCTTAGTATCTTCATGGCAGCAAGCGTGTCAGCTGTTTCACCGGACTGGCTCACAGCAACGGCCAGGGTCCCGGGTTCGAGCACGCTCCCGCTGTAGCGATACTCGCTCCCAAAGCAGGCGCGCGAACTCACACCTGCGATATTCTCAAATAGATATTCGCCCACTAAAGCCGCATAAGACGCTGTACCGCAAGCTAAAAGCTGGACCCGTTTTATATCTTTGACAGAGCTCCGGGTCAGGCCCGCTTCTTCAAGAAGCGAATCAATATCATGGGAATGAACTCTTCCCCGCAAAGTATCTTCGAATGATCGCGGGCCTTCATGTATCTCCTTGTGCATGAAATGCTTGAATCCGCCTTTCTCAGCCATGAGCGGATCCCACGGGACTTCCTGCATCCTGTGTTTAATGGACTTGCCCTTTCCGTTATAGAGCAAACACTTCTTGTTGCTTAAGATCATCATCTCACCGTCTCGCAAATACATCACTTTCTTGGTGTACGCAAGAAGAGCGGGGATATCGCTTGCCAGGAAATGCTCGCCCTCGCCCTCGCCGAATATGAGCGGGCATTCCTTGCGCACTCCCACTATCTTATTACCCCACCTCTTGGACATCACCACAAAAGCATAAGCCCCGTGGAGTTTTTTTGTGACTTTTCTGACAACAGCGAGGATAGCAGCATCGCTTAATACGCTGCCTTTGCAGCGGGAAAGCTCTTCTTCAAAAAGATGCGGCAGCACTTCAGTGTCTGTTTCAGAAGTAAAACAATGCCCTTTGTCTATAAGCCGGCTTTTAAGCTCAAGATAATTCTCAATGATGCCGTTATGCACCAATACCACGCCGCCCTTGCAGTCTAAGTGGGGATGAGCATTTTCACTGGAGGGATGGCCGTGGGTGGCCCACCGGCTGTGGCCTATGCCCATGACGCCTCTCATGGGCTTCTTAAAGATCTTCTGCTCGAGACAGCCGAGTTTACCGACCTCTCTCACGAGCTCGATCTTGTTTTTCGGAGATAATACTGATATGCCCGCGGAATCATAACCCCTGTATTCAAGCCTCTTGAGGCCTTCGAAAATGATCGGCAAAGCCTCGCGCTTGCCAACGTATCCTATGATCCCGCACATCTCATATCACCTTTTTATCTTTCATCTTCTGCTCATTCTCCGTTTCATCATTTTCTTCCCGTATGCATATGCTTTTAACTCTTCTCTCTATAATTAAAAATTAAGAATTAAAAATTCTCTCTTCCTGTATGCTGCATGCTTTTTAATATTTCTTTACCAGTCTGCTCATTTCCTCAACAGCCTTGCCCATGCCTGCGCGCATGCTCTTTGCAGCGATCGACGCGCCGATATTGATGTACTTTAAATTCGATATTGAAGCCACTTTTTCAACATTATCGTAAGTCAAGCCCATGCCGGCATGAAACTCCATGCGGAATTCCTTGACCAATATTCCGCTTACAAAAAGGTCTTCTAAATACTCTTCCCTCTCCCGCTGCCGGGTTGCCCGGGTATAAGGCCTGGTAGACACCTCGACCGCATTCACGCCCAATCTCGTGGCTTCCCTTATCACATGCGCATTCGGATCGATGAACACGGAAACCTTGATTCCTTTTTTCTTCAAGGATTTGACGGCATTCTTCAATTTATTGGCCTGAGCTGACAATCGCAATCCTCCGCTCTCACTTTTTTCATTACGCGCTTTTGGCACAAAGCATACGTACTCAGGTTTAAGCTTCATCATCCTTCTGACAAGATCAGCCCCCACCGGGATCTTCATAAGCATGGGGATCCTTATTTTCTTTCTGATATTGAACAGATCTTTGTCCTGGATATTTTTATGGCTGTCTGTAAGATTGATGACTATAGCGCCTGCGCCGTGTTTTTGCGCTATAAGCGCTGTTTCGCATGCATCAGGCACCGGGAATTTCCGTTTTTTATGCAATGCCGCGATATGATCAATACTAACTCCTAATTTAGCCATATGTATTCCTCCGTTTTATGCGTTCAATGCCATGCGTTCTTCTCGTAAGCCGCAACCAGGCTCTCCGCCATGGCATGCAATTTCTTCTTTTCTATGTCTCCCTCGATCAAGATCCGCAGCACGGGTTCCGTGCCTGAATAGCGGACAACAAGGCGGCCATTACCGCCAAGATGCGATTTCACTTTCTTAACCTCTGAGCTAAAACCTTTAAGCGTCTTGATATCAGGCCTTTGAGCCGGAGTTTTTAAATTCACTTTCACCTGCGCGAACAATGGGAAGCTGACAATGAGCTGTGATAATCTCTTATTGTCGGTTATCATCCATTCAGTCATGAATAATGATGCCAGTATCCCATCAGCAGCCGGTAACGCGCCCGGCCATATATAATGCCCGGAACTTTCTCCCCCAAAACCAAGCCCCATTTCGAACAGCTTTGCAAGTACTTTAGAATCTCCCACCTCAGACTCAACAACATCAACCCCGTGTTTATTTAAAAATTTACCTAAAGCGTAATTTGAGAACGCTGTTGTGACCAATGCGTCTGATCCGGGCCGCAGCCGCGCTTTTCGCCTCAAGGCAACAGTCGCTAATACCCATTCACCGGGAATCGCCCTGCCCTTCTCATCGACAACAGCCAAACGGTCAGCATCACCGTCATATGCGAAACCGCAGTGAGCATTAAAAGCGCGTACTTCTTTACTGAGCTTCTGGGGAGCCAATGAACCGCTGTTAAGATTGATGTTCAAGCCATTAGGAGTTATCGCAATGTCGCGGGTCTGGATTCCCAGTAATGAATAGACTTTAGGCGCGATCTTATATGCGGCTCCATTAGCGCAATCAAGCGCTATCCTTGCCCTGCTGAAATCCACTTGAGCCTTTATGCGGGACCTTAAAAAATCTTGGTATAGGTCAAAGGCGTCGCTTTCCATTGAGTTCGAGCATGAAGAACTTATTTGCTTTTTCTTAACAGATCTGTCGCTTAATATCAGGTTCTCAAGCTCTTTCTCCCAATCATCAGGTATCTTGCATCCATTGGGACCGAAGAACTTGACCCCATTGAATTCAGCGGGATTATGGCTGGCTGAGAGCACGCATCCAAGATCGCACTTCCAGAATCTCACAAGATAACTAAGGGATCCGGTGGGCAACACTCCAAGATCCTCGACATCCCAGTTATTCTCAATGAATCCGCGTGCGAGAAATTTAAGGATCTCTTTTCCGCTGCCTCTTGTATCCCTAATGAACAACACTCGGCGCTTACGCCCTCTTTTAGCAGGCAATAAAGCAACTTTATCGAATAATCTTGAAAACGCTTTGCCCAAAGACAGGAGTATGCCTTTTTCCAGAGGAAATTCATAAGGCTTTGCTCTGATCCCGTCTGTTCCGAAGATTCTTCCCACTATGCCGTGTTTTCCTGTTATGCGGCTGAAAGCCCTGAGGCCCCGTTAACGATAGAATCCACATCCACGCTTTCAAGGATCTCTTTTTCCATTAAAGCCGCTGCCAGCCTGTGAAGAGCGTCGATCCTGTTTGTTAAAAGAGACTTAGCCCTTTTTCTGGAGTCTTCAACGATCTTTGAAACCTCCTCGTCGATCTTTTGAGCGGTTACATCTGAATAATTGGGAGCGCGCGCAATATCATGCCCCAGGAACACTTCTTCATCCTTCTTTCTGTAAGTAACAGCTCCCAGCTTTTCGCTCATCCCGAATTCTGTCACCATTCTCTGGGCGAATGTCGTGGCTTTCATCAGATCATCCTGCGCCCCCGTGGTAATATCGCCAAACACGATCTCCTCGGCTGAGCGGCCGCCCAAAAGAACTGCGAGCTTATCCAAGATCTCTTCGCGCGTGGTAAGATAACGGTCTTCGGTCGGGAGCTGAAGAGTATAGCCCAATGCCGGACCGCGCGGGATTATCGATACTTTATGCACAGGATCGGAATTAGGCACGCATTTGGCCACAAGAGTATGCCCTGACTCATGATACGCTATTATTTTCCTTTCTTTCTCTGATATCAGCCTTGATTTTCTTTGAGGCCCGGCGAGCACCCTGTCAACAGCCTCTTCCAGATCGACCATTTCAACGGCTTTTTTATCCCTTCTCGCGGCTAAAAGAGCGCCCTCATTTATTACATTACACAGATCCGAGCCCACAAACCCGGGCGTCCTCTTGGCGACTACAGCCATGGAAACATCTTTGCTGATCTTCACGGTTTTGGCATGCACCTTCAGTATTTCTTCCCTGCCTTTTAGATCAGGGTTAGGCACCTGAATATGCCTGTCAAAGCGGCCTGGCCGAAGAAGCGCGGGATCAAGCACATCAGGACGGTTCGTGGCTGCTATCAAGACCACTCCTTCCTTTGTTTCAAAACCGTCAAGTTCGATCAAAAGCTGATTAAGGGTCTGCTCCCTTTCATCATGGCCTCCGCCGATCCCGGCAAAGCGGCGCCGACCCACAGCATCAAGCTCATCAAGAAAAATAACAGAAGGAGCATGCTTTCTAGCTCTTTCAAAAAGATCGCGCACGCGCGACGCGCCAACACCCACGAACATCTCAACGAACTCACTGCCCGAAGATGAGAAGAAAGCGACTCCTGCTTCACCGGCGACCGCTTTGGCAAGAAGCGTCTTTCCCGTGCCGGGCACTCCGTAAAGAAGCACGCCTCTCGGGATCTTTCCTCCGAGTTTTTGGAACTTTTGCGGGTCTCTTAAAAAATGGATTATCTCTTCAAGCTCTTCTTTGGCCTCATCGCAGCCTGCCACATCAGCGAATGTCACTTTGCGCCTTTTAGCGCCCGCGAGCTTGGCTTTTGAACGGCCGAACGAAAGCGCTTGCTTGCCGCCCATCTGCATCTGCCTGGATATCAAGAACCACCATATGATGAAGAAAAGCAGTATCCATCCGAAATTAAACAGGATGGACGCGACCCACCCTTTCTCGATCGCTCCCTCAACGCTTTTCACATCATACTTTTCCAGATCTTCAGCGAGCTTGGGATCATTGATGGGAACCGCCTTGAATTCAGTCAGCTCTCCGGCTGAATTTTTGTAAGCGCCTGAAATCAGATCCTCGCTGATGCGCACGTTCTCTATTTTCCCTTCGCGCAGGAGGCTTTTGAAATGCGAGTAATTAATGCGCTCTTTTTTGGGCGCCTGCCTGAATGAGTACACAAGGAAAAAAGTGATGATGAACACGAAAGCCCACAGGGCTAACTGCTTCATGGTTTTGTTATCCATTGATATTGGCGACCCCCGGCTTTAATGTGCCTATGTACGGCAGTTCTCTTAAATGTTCATTGTAGTCAAGGCCATAACCGATCACGAATTTATCGCTTATGGTGAATCCCACGTATCTGATGGGAACAAAGACTTTTCTCTTCGAAGGCTTGTCCATCAATACTGCCACTTCCAGACTATTGGGCTCTTTGTTTTTAAGGTGATTCCTGGCGAATGACAGGGAAATGCCGGTATCCACGATATCGTCTAAAAGCAGGACATCCTTGCCTTTTATGTCTTTTCTTATGTCAAAGTGCAGATGAACCATGCCCGTTGATTTATCCCCCTCGTAAGAAGACACATTCATGAAATCTATCTCCGGACTGACTTTTAATTGCCGCACCAGATCAGCCAGGAATACGAAGCTTCCCTTTAAGATGCTGATGATAACGAGATCCTTGTCTTTATAGTCCCTATTGATAGCGCCGGCAACATCCTTTATCCTTTTTGATATCTGAGCGGATGAGAATAAGACACCATCCACCAAAGGCGGCAGTTCTTTTTTGTTCGTTTTTGCTTTTATCGGCATACTATTTATATATAACCTGAAAATCCTTGTATTTCACCTGTTTATTCCCTTTTTTTGAACTCCACAATACCCAATACCTTAAGGCATCAGGAATGACAGGAACAGCATTTTTCTCCGGTTCCTCGGGGTTTCAATACAGAGTAATATTATACCGTTTTCAGAAGAAACGCAAGTGCGCGCAAGAAGCAAGCAGTCCGGTAATTCCTCTTGGCAGCCTGAGGCTGCCGGGAACGTGAATATGCTTTATTCTTCGCAATGAACTATCTGAGCTTGGCTATGCCGCTGACCTTAAGGTTCGCCAGGTGCTCAACAGCCCTTGGATTAATGCTTAAGAATTTCGGCATAAGCTCTTTCCTGATCCTAACCCTTAGGAAAGCCTTATCGCGGTTCATCGGATCTTTAAAATACTTTATCCCTGATAATCCGAGATACTCGATCACTTCGGATTTCTTAATGCCTATCAAGGGACGGATAAGCCGTATTGAAGAACCGAAGCTTATCGGCCGATCAGGATACGCCCCCATTGATCTTTTAACCTCGCAGCCCCTTAAAATATTTATGAGCACGCTTTCAGCCTGCTCATCCATTGTATGGCCGACTGCTACTTTATTGCACTTTAATTTCTTTGCCATTCTCAAGGCTTCTCTATAGCGCAATATTCTCCCTGCATCTTCTAAGCTTTTCCTGAATTTTTTGGCAAATGACGCGACCCTGATCTTCCTGCTGTAAAACCTGATCCCGAGCATCTTTGCTGTTTTTTGAGCGATACCCCCGGCTTTAAAAGACTGCGCGCAGAGCCCATGATCCAGGTATAGGATGCAAAAATCAAAATCCAGCTTGTTTCTAAGCAAACCAAGCCATAAAGCAAGCGCTGTGCTGTCGGGTCCGCCTGAAACCAGAGCCAGGATCCTGTCGCCTTTCTTGATCATCCGGTATTTTCTTATGGCGCCCAGGAATTTCTTCCATGTGATGCCCCAGAAAACTCTGAATTTACTTTTCGGAGCGCGCATCAGGGCCTGCCTTGCGATTCTTTGTGATACGCATTGCAGAATGGGCAATGTTTTTCGATCATATTCATGAATCTCGCGTATCCCGATCCCGGCCACGCGCGCCTCGCAATACACAAAGGACAAATACTGCAAATAAAAGCCAATATTTTTCTCATGTTTTATACTGATCAATCTCCATGCAGACAAGGCAACCCCTCACCCTAACCCTCTCCCCCAATGGGCGAGGGCAAAGAAAAGATTCACAAAAACTTTCACGTATTTTTCGCATCTTCTGCCTCCTCTTACCTCTAACTTCCAACTTCTAACTTTTTACTTCTTCTGCGCTTCCCCCGTCATCGGAACGAACCTGACATGCATGCGTTTTTGCTGTTTTATCCCATCCTCAGTTTTGATCAACAGGATAAGCTCCTGCGCCCCGCCGGAACTTCCCACGGGAATCACCATGCGGCCTCCTGTTTTAAGCTGTTCAATGAGCGGTTCCGGTATATTTTCAGGAGCGCAAGTAACGATTATGGCGTCAAAGGGAGCTTGTTCGGGCCAGCCCTGATATCCATCGCCCAGCCTGACATCGACATTCTCATATCCCAAAAGCTTGATCGTTCTTCTGGCATGTTTTCCAAGACTTTCCACTATCTCGATAGAATAGACCCAGCGCACCAAGCGCGAAAGTATGGCAGCTTGATAACCTGAACCTGTGCCCACCTCCAGGACTTTGTCCTCCGGAGAAAGATCGAGCATCTGGGTCATGTATCCCACGATAAAAGGCTGTGAAATGGTCTGGTTCTCTCCTATGGGAAGAGGATGATCGCCGTAAGCCCTGTTCACAAGGCTCTTGGGGATGAACTCATGTCTTTTGACATACATCATGGCATCGAGCACTTTTTTATCAGTAACCCTATGATTCGGACTGTAATTGGCTACCAGGTCAACCATGGCCTTGCGTTTTTGATAGTAAGGATCCGCCTCAGACCGGTCAAGGGCGTCTTGTATAGATGATCCTGCTTCAATGCGCCCGGCAGCTTCTTTATTACTGCAAGAAGAAACAAACGCGAATAGGATAAAAACCAAAACAGCGGAAAAAAACCTGCAGATCTTCATTGCCGCAAACTCAGAATACCATTGTTTCATTGTTTGACCTCGTAATTGAGATTTCCCATGCCTATTTGGGCAGCATAATCTATCATCCTGTGGCAGACGCCGGTTCTGCCGCCTTTGGCGAACACCTTTTTTTCCTTATTTATCGCATCCAGCGTGGCTTTTTCAACGCTCACAATATCAGATGAAGCGAATATCCCGGCATCCCCGGTTATCACTTCTCCGGGAATATCAGTCATGCAATCGCAGTCCTTTGTGATATCGATCGCGAAATTAATGAAAAAGCATTGTTTGAATTTTGACATTATGGCTTTCGTGGTCTCAACCATTTTCTTGCTGAAAATAAAAGGATCCTCTTTCCAGTTGATATAGATCGCGTCATGCCTGCAAGCTGCTATGCATTCCCCGCATCCAACGCACTTATCCTTATCGATGGAACTTACCTCGCCCTTCATGGATATGGCTTTTTCAGGGCACAGATCAACGCATGTGCCGCATCCTGTGCATTTTCGCTCAACCACATGAGGCTTGAGCGATGAGTGCTGGGTCTGCTTGCCTGCCCGCGATGACATGCCCATGGCGATATTCTTTACAGCTCCGCCATACCCTGCGAGGATATGCCCGGTAGTGTGAGAAAGAACAACGAGGTTATCAAGCATCCCCACAAAAGTCGGGACTTTCACCTTGTCGATATTAGGCGTGGAAACCGCGTATTGCTTGTTATCAAGACCGAATAAACCATCCGCCACGATAAAGGGAGCGCCCGCATTCTCATATGTGAATCCTTTTGAATACGCATGATTCAGGTGATCAACCGCATTCTGGCGCTCTCCCGGATAAATGACATTCGTGTCAAAAAGAAACGGCCTTAAGCCCCTGGATTTAAGCTCATCTGCCACGACCTTCACCATCTCAGGCTTTAAAAAACATTTATTCCCGCGGTCGCCCACGGTTATCTTCACAGGCACTATCTCATTACTTTTTATCCCAACGAACGGATCCCAGGATCTCAACAATGCCTTAAGGTATAAAGCCCTATCCGTTGTTTCTTTTGAATCTACTTTTGAAAAATATACATCACTCTTCATACATCCTCCCGCATCAGGGTCAGAGTTGAGCATTCAACTTTTCTTAATTCAAAAGTTGAATGCTCAGCTCTGACCCCGGCGCTTCCAAAGTTCAAAGCCTTGCTTGGATATGAGGAGCTCATATTCGGGATTCTTGCGGATAGCATCGGCAAGAACCTCGTACGCGCTGAGGCTTCCGGTCGGATACAGATTACCCTTAAAATCAAACATCACATAATCAGGCTTCGGATATCCAAGATAAAGCATATCAGGAGTATAGCGGCACTCGGGAAACTGGAAAATCTCACGCCTGCAGGCTAAGTGCGGCATTAAATGATTGGGCGCCTGAACCTTGGCATCAGCGGGGATCATGGCAAAAAGTTCATAAGCCGCGCTCTGCCTTTGAGCGGGCTTGATCCTGTAATATCGCCCCATATGGACCATGCCGGACCCTATGAGGATCAAGGCGCAGGCAATGACCCGCGGATTTTTAAAAAACTTCGGATATTTCCCGATCGCAACGGAAACAGCGTAGAACGCGAATGCCAATGGAGCTGCTGAATAATGCCATCCAAGCTGGTACTGGGGAGGATAGCCTGACACCCAATGAGGCAAGAGCGCTATGAGCATCGGAACCACGGCAACGCCGGAAAATATAGGAACAAGACCGCAGAACATGAAGAATTTTCCAATGGTTTCCGCTTTTTGCAAAGGAGTGATAAAGCGCAAAAGGAAAATATGCGGTTTTGTCAGATACTCGACAAGAATGCCGGACAACCCCCCTCCTGCGCCGAAACTGCTGTAGCGCTCTGTGATCCAGTAATTACCGCCCGATACCTCAGCCATAAGAAACGCTATGCCGAAGAAACTCGCTATGCCCACGCAAGCAAGCGCGAGCGCCCACTTCCAGTTATCTTTTGAGCGCAATAGCAGGTAAATACCCACAGCAACCAGATGGACAGGAGATTCTTCCTTAAGCGTTAACGCGGAAAGCATAAGATACAGAAAATATGATCTCCTGTTGGTTTCCCAGAAATACAGGGCCCATAAATATATGGGAACGCACAAACTCATTGTATGTGCATCATAACGGGTTATTCTTATCATGTAAGGGCTCAGGATCAATGCAAGGCCGATCACAGCAGCAAGCGCAAAAGACCCGCTGTTCTTGCGTACCAGAAGGAATATGGGCGCGATAGCCAATGCCAAGCCGAATGATTCAATGGTTAAAAGCGTACGCGCATCAGGCCACAGCGCGAGAAAAGGAGCGAACAGGGCGAGGATGATCTTAAAATGATTAGCAAGCAATGAAAGGTGCCCGTCAGTAGAACTGTCCAGAAAATACCCCTGGGATGTGTTCCACGCGACATTCGCCAAACGAGCCAGATCAGCGGAAGTTTGAAAGTAATAATGCATCCTGAACTTAAGCGTGGTTAAAAGCAAAAACGCCAGGACACTGCCAATGCCTACGATCCAATACCAATATTTTGCGGGCCAGGAATCAAGCTTATCGCGCAGATTTAGCATGGGCTGCGGCTTGAATAATGTGAATAAGCCGAAAAGCATGAAAAGAACGGCTGTGGGTTTTTTAAACGAGAACCCCAGAGGGAACCAGAGTATCATTATAGAGGTCACAAGCCATAAAAGAGGAAGAATAAAAAATGGCAGGTCTCGCTTATTCACTATGCCAACACTACTTACTTGGGATCATCCACGATCCCGACTATTATAGAGCGTAAAGGCGCTTCGCTGTCTTGGACTATCTGGCGGGCTGAGTTTCCTTCATCAATTATCAAAACAGTTTCCCCGGGTCCTGCGCCCACTGAATCAACCGCGATGATATAGTCCCCTGTTTCTCTGCATTCCTGATCCAGCTTATCAACAACAAGCAATTTTTTCCCATTATAAAAAGGATGGTTGATGGTAGAGTAGATAGGACCGGCCACTCTGCCTAAGAGCATGTTCCCTCGCTTTGCAAGGAATTGCGCGCTTCTGTGCTTATGACAATAAAGGATTCCCTCTCGATAGCAGGAACACAGGAACACAGGAGCACAGGAGCACAATTCACACATCCACTCCGTCCACGATCCCGATAACCGTATGATCAACAGGAACGAATGTCTCAGGAAGAGCCATGGCAGCTTCGCGGCCGCCTTCGTAGTAGATGAGTTCTCCGGGGCCTGCGTCACAAATCGCATCACACGCTACAAGGGGCTTGCCTTTGGGCTGTTGGTCCTTACCAAGGGGCTGTATGATCAAGAACTTGACGCCTTCAAGGCCTTTATATTTTTGAGTTGCTGCCACTGTGCCGATCACTTTGCCTAGGAGCATATGAAAGTATCCTTGAAAAAAGTGATGAATGATGAAATCAAAGCTGGGAGATAAATAATGAAAATATTATTTTTTGCCATGCTCGAAGAACCTGCTTGTCTTACTCACCCTGGATGCCATAGCCTCATCGATCCTTGGTATGACCGTGCTGTGAACATCCGCATTCCTGCCTTGTATCCTTGATATCCCTATATCAACAGCTGCTTGCGCGTCTTCCACCTTGCCCCCGAAAAGCGCAAAAGATTTTCCGCCCAAGCCATCAGCCAGACACATCTCAAGGAGTTTTACTTGAGCGCCTTTCACAGCAGCGTCCGCAGCATCGATCACCGAGGCCACGGTCGAAGCCTCGATCATGGACACAGCTTCAAAATCATTCTTAATCTTCTTTTTAAATATCGCGTCATGGACTTGCTGGTCTACATCAGGCAATATCACGGAATCTATTATCGTGTCAGGCTTTACGCCTAAGCCCTCCTTGAATGATTCATCAACGCTTGCAACATCACCGGCAACCAGGACCAGGTATTTACCGGGCTGGACCGTTCCGGCTTCGATCAGATCAAGGGGCGCTTTTTTAACCATGGCATCCGCTGCTGTGATGCCTTCGGCAATGCTTGAGAATTCGATCAAAGCGATGGCCGGGTATTTTTTGGAACCCTCTTGAGTTTTAAATGGTCCGAATGGCGGCATATTAATTAAATTTAACGCTTTCCCCTTATTATCGCGACGACAAGGTCCATAACGCATTCTGCTTTTGAGATTGCCGCGTCGCGGACTCCTCGCAATGACAGCATTGTTTTCATACGATCCTAAAATGGTCGACCAGGACACAGCGTCTTTGCCTGGAAAACGACCTTGGACTTGTAAGACCTTCACCCGTTGGGGAGGCGATCGTAAATGATGTGTATCCTTCTCCGCCGAACCCGAGTCCCGCGTAACAAGGACCGTTTTTAACGAATATCGAGCAATCCATGACGCGCGCCATGCGCGAGAGATTAGAAATATTCTTTGAATGCATGGAGGCTGTATGCTTAAATCCCCTCTCGCTCCATTTAGCCAGATCAATACCCTCATCAGCGCAGCTCACTTTTACAACAGGCATAACAGGCATAAGCTGCTCGGTGATCACCAAAGGATGATCCTTTTCAACTCCCATTATGGCAAGGCGCGTTGAGTCAGGCACATTCATGCCTATTTTTGAAAGTATGAATGAAATATTCTTGCCCACCAGGGATTTATTGGTCACAGCAGGTTTTCCGGGGCCGAATGTCTTCTCAAAAATGAGCCTTTCTACCTGGGATGCCTGCGATTTATTCAAGATCACAGCTCCGCTATTTGACATTGCCCTTATGAGGTCCAAAGCGATCTTCTCAACAGCAAAAACTGTTTTCTCATCAACGCAGATAATATTATTATCCATGGAACCGCCGTTCACAATGTCTTTGGCGGCTTTTCCAATGTCCGCGGTCTCATCCACCACACACGGCGGATTGCCGGGCCCCGCACAGATCGCGCGTTTGCCGCTTTCCATCGCGACTTTAACTACCCCTTCTCCGCCGGTCACAACCAAAAGCCTTATTCCGGGATGTTTCATGAGTTCCTGCGCGCTCTGTATTGTTGGCGCAGCTATGCCTGCTACCAGATTCGAAGGGCCTCCTGCTTTTATGATGGCTCTATTGATCAAGGTTATATTATGCACTGAAGCGTTCTTTGCATTAGGATGAACATTGAACACGACCCCGTTACCGGCTGATACCATGCCTATGGTATTGCAGATGATCGTTGAAGTGGGATTTGTCACAGGAGTAATGGCGCCTATGACCCCGTAAGGAGCAGGTTCGAACAAAGAAAGCCCCCTGTCGCCTGAACGCGCGCTGGGATAAAGATCCTCTGTTCCCGGAGTCTTTTTTATAACAAGCTCGTTTTTCTTTATCTTGTCTTCAAATCGTCCGAGTCCTGTTTCAGAATGCGCCATTTGGGCCAATGCTCTTGCGTTCTGGGACATTGACTTTCGTATTTCACCTATGATCTGGTCGCGCTTGGAAAGGGGCAATTGACTCAGCTCCGCTTGCGCGGCTCTCACAGCATCAACAGCGGAATTTATATCAGGGAAAATACCCTCATTCATCGAGGGCAAAGCATCTCCTGATGATGATTTGGGCGCGTTCCCGGGAAGCGACATGTGCCCTGCTATGCGAGTCGCTATCGCGTTGATCTGGTCTTGTGTTAGATTAGGCATTTTGAATTCTCTTTTCTTTACTCTTCATTCTTTATTCTTTTTTTCCTGCTTCTAACTTCTAACTTTTTACTTTTTCCTACACTTCCGCTACCTTAACTTCCACTTCATTCTTGCGATATTTGATCGTTCCGCCTACTTCCCAATTATCAACGATCGCCATTACAACAGCATCACAGGGTCTTTTATCCGTGGATTCTGTTTGGCGGGCTGATGAACCTGTGGCATAAAGAACTATCTCCCCAATGCCCGCTCCGACCGCATCAGCGGCAACAACAATACCGCTGCCTTCTTTGCCGTCAATGTCCACTTGTTTAAGAAGCAGGAATTTAAGCCCTTCCATGCTTTTTTCTTTTCGTGTGGATACAACCGTGCCCACGACTTTTGCAAGTACCATTAGACCTCCGTTCTCCTCTTATTTCCCCTCCCGTCTCTTATTTCCCTCTCCCCTTGAGGGAGACAGGCTTCTACGCTCACAAAGGTGCCAGTCCTCGCAGGGTATCCCCGCAGAGGAGGGCAGGGTGAGGGGTATAAAGAAGAAACCTTAAGCTTTCTTTATCTCTTTGCTTTCTTTTCCTCTTCTGTGCGGCCCAGCGGTATAACTACGTCAACGTTTGAATGCGGGCGTGCGATTATATGCACTGACACAACCTCTCCGACTTTTGACGCGCCAGCCTGCCCTGCTTCGCATGCGGCTTTAACAGCTGCCACATCTCCGCGGATAACCGCAGTCACATGACCGCCTCCGGTTTTCTCGTAGCTCACGAGCTCAACTTTCGCTGCTTTTACCATAGCGTCCGCTGCTTCCACCATTGCGGGGAAACTGCGGCATTCGATCATTCCTAATGCATCTGCCATTTAGCTAACCTCCATATTATCATTCCCGCGGAGGCGGGAATCCACTTCCTCTATTTTGATAAAGGTCTTTTCTTTGATCAAAGAAAAGACCTTTATTTTAACTGTGGTTCTGGATCCCCGCCTCCGCGGGGATGACAGAACTTAAAATCCTACTTCTTTACCGCCCTTCCGGTGATATTCTCGATAGCCTTTACAGCTGCCTTAAAAGCCACATCAATATCACGTTCTTCTCCCCCAAGATATACCCTTCCGAACGACCCGAAAGCGCGCACTTCCAGGATATTGATCTCAGCTGCTTTTTCAGCTTCATTGGCAGCAAGGGCTGCATATGCCGCGGGCTCCACTTCCATCACATAAAGACTCTGTCCCGCAATGATCATGTTCCCATGGCGCATCCTATTGATAAGCTGGGTTTGATGATCATCAAGATGATGGATCACCTGGCTCGACAATACCCTGGGCTTGATGCGGTCATCTTCTTTGAGCTCCAAAGAATCCAGGATGGCTTTGCCTGCCTGGCGTATATCAGCTTGCGAGTCCGAGTGGATCTCAAGGAGACCGTAGAGTCTTTCCACTATCTGCATGCCGGGAGTCACTCTTGTGGATTTAAGAGCGATATCCGTGACGCGGTTGATCTCAATGCCCGGGGAGATCTCCACATAAAGCGAAGCTTGGCCCGCCACAGGCAAAAATCCTTGCGCGATAGTAGCTGAAAACGCAGCATACTGCGGCTGCAGACTATCCAAAAACACATACGATCTTAAATCAGCCATAATAGTTCTCCTTTTTCCCTATCTGTCATAATTCTTTGTGTCATCCTGAATTTATTTCAGGATCTCAATTAGTCATTCCGCTCAACCATCAGCCGGCGTAGATTCACCCCATGAGATGCTGAAACAAGTTCAGCATGACAGAAAAAATCCAACCTATTCCGACTTTGTGACGTTCCCGGCTTCCTGGGTTATCTTGATACCGGCTGAAGCTCCCAGCCTCGTGGCTCCTGCCGCGATCATCTTCTTGGCATCAGCAAAACTTCTGATGCCGCCTGCTGCCTTTATGCCCATCTTGGTTCCTTTCACAGCCTCTTTCATCAATGCCACATCATGCACAGTGGCGCCTGCCGGGCCATACCCGGTGGAAGTTTTCACAAAATCAGCGCGAGCCTTTTTAGCCAGCTGGCAAGCTCTGAATTTCTCCTCATCCGTTAAAAAAGCTGTTTCAATGATAACCTTGGAATGCGCTCGACCGTCATGGCACGCGTCAGTAACAGCGCGTATATCCTTTAATACGAGGTCATTGTCCCCGTCTTTAAGGGCTCCGACATTGATCACCATATCTATTTCCTTGGCTCCGTCTCTTATTGCGCGGCGAGATTCCATGCCTTTTATCTCAGGAGTAGAAGTCCCGAAAGGAAATCCCACAACAGAGCATACCAGCACTTCTGTGCCGCGAAGCATCTCTGAGCAGAGTTTCACGTGGCAGGGATTCACGCACACGCTCGCGAAATGGTATTTCTTCGCTTCTTCACAAAGCTTTTTTACCTCATCTCTTGTTGCATTGGGCTTAAGTATGGTGTGATCGATCGTTTTTGCGATATCTTTCGGGATATCTTTTCCGCTCGGCGTGTATCCTATCCTGGCAGCTCCTGCTTCAATGATCTTTTTAACAGATTCTGCGTCTAAGTCCGTGGGATGGCCGTAATGAATAAGCACGGTATTGCCTTTTGTGCATATGATATTGCCGTCAACAGCGGAACATGATGCCCCGCCTGTTATCTGCTGTATGCGATCAGCGATCTTGCGCAGATCCTCAGCCGAGATCTCTTGAGCACCCGCCGGAGATGAAGAGCATGAGGAACATCCTGAGCATGAAGAACTCGGCACAGCAGGCGGAGCGCCTTTTTCTATGTCCATTATCATTGCAACGCGCTTTTTGTGGCGCTGCGCGCTGCAATGCCCTGCTATCCAGGTTTCAGCGATCTCTTTGGCAAGCTCAAGACCTATCAAGCCCGCTCCAAGGGTCAGCACATTAGCATCATTGTGCTCACGGCTGTTCTTAGCTGAAGACAGATCATAACATGACGCGGCTCTGACGCCGTTAACCTTATTTGCTGCCATGCATGAACCAATGCCGGCTCCGTCGATCATTATTCCTTTCTCGCATTTGCCCTCGCTCACAAGCTTGCTCACCGCGTAAGCAAACGCAGGATAATCAACCGCTTCAGCAGAATTCGTTCCGCAATCCTCTATAGTATGACCTTTACCGCAGAGATGATCCTTTAGCTTATTCTTTAATTCAAACCCGCCGTGATCAGCGCCGATTGCTATCTTCATTATTTTTTCACCTATATACTCAAATTCTTTTGATCTGTCATCCTGAACTTGTCGGGACGATACCGATTCATAAAGAGAAAGGACCTGCACAATTTTCCGTCATATAGGAATTGTGTTCAGCTTCAACTCTTATATAGACGCAGTCCCCTTTAGGGGGCAGGATCTCATTGAGATGCTGAATCAAGTCCAACATGACAGAGTACTCAATATTCTCAAATAACGCAAAATCCGCATTATTCGCGTATTTATTCGCTTACATTCGCGTATCTGCAATTAAATCCTGATTTTATCAAATGTATTTGATATTCTCTTGAAAAACAGGAGCTTATAATGAAAGACAAAAAAGGACTTCCCAAGACAGCTTACGAGCTAAAAGAGGGTGAAACCTATATCCCTTACGTTCAGGGAGATAATATCGCTGAATTCACGGTTAAATCCGTGATCTCAGGCATACTTTTAGGCATAATATTCGGCGCTGCTAATACATATCTCGGACTTATGGCAGGACTTACCATCAGCACATCCATTCCTGTGGCAGTATTAACAGTTGTTGTTTTTCGCGCTTTAAGCGCAATGGGGCAAAAACACACGATCCTTGAAGCGAACATGTCGCAAACCATAGGCTCAGCAAGCTCATCATTGGCTTCCGGAGTATTGTTCACCATACCAGCGCTCTTCATATGGGGAATGAATCCCCCATTGCTTCAGCTGACCCTCCTCGCAGTATCAGGCGGATTGATCGGGGTTCTGGCAATGATCCCTTTGCGCAAATACCTTATTAAAAAGGAACATGGAAAACTTCCATATCCTGAAGGTCTGGCTTGCGCTGAAGTGCTTGTGGCAAGCGAAGGAGGAGGAAAGCAGGCCATAAATGTTTTTCTTGGCCTTGGAGTAGGAGCATTCTTCAAGTTTTTAACGCATGTCCTCAAGATCATCAGTTATAAATTCAATTTTTATATTGGAAAAGCCACGATAGCTGCCAAGGTTTCCCCTGCTTTGATGGGAGTAGGTTATATTCTCGGTCCCAGGATCGCAACTGTCATGGTTTCAGGAGCCGCATTATCATCATTTGTGATAATCCCTCTTATAGCATGGTGGGGAAACAGCCTTGATGCTCCGTTCTATCCCGAAACCGAACTCTTGATCCGTGAAATGAGCCCGAGCCAGATATGGAACAGGTATGTGCGTTATATAGGCGCAGGAGCGGTTGCCACAGCAGGGATCATCACTCTTATTAAATCTTTACCCGTGATGGTCGAATCATTCAAACTCGGGATCGCCCAGATGTCAAAAAAACGCTCAGAAGCAAAGATCGAAAGAACAGATACTGACCTGTCGTTTAAATTCGTTTTTGGAGCTGCAACATGCATCCTGCTTGTTCTGGTTTTCGTTCCCGGGATACTGGGTTTCCTGGATTCAATCGCCATAAAAGCAGTGGCAGCGCTTCTTATAGCGGTCTTCGCGTTCTTCTTTGTGACAGTATCATCGCGCATAGTCGGAATGGTCGGCGTCACATCAAATCCCACATCAGGCATGACTATCGCGTCATTGCTTGGCACAAGTTTTGTGTTCTACCTCATGGGATGGACTGATCTGGCTGGAAAAGCAACAGCTCTTATGGTGGGCACAACGGTTTGCATCGCAGCCTCGATCGCAGGCGATACTTCACAGGACTTAAAAACAGGATATCTGCTCGGAGCCACTCCAAGACGCCAGCAGATAGGAGAATTGATGGGCGTTATCACAGCAGCTTTCTTTGTGTGCTGGACCATGATCATCCTCCATAAGACCATAGGGGTTGGCACGGAAGAATTGCCTGCTCCCCAAGGCGTATTAATGGGCCTTGTGATAAACGGAGTGATCGAAGCTAACCTGCCATGGACGCTTATCTTTATCGGGGTCGGATTGACTCTCGGCGCCACATTCTTTCGCGTTCCGCTTTTGGCATTTGCTGTGGGAGTTTATTTGCCATTAGCTACCATGGCTCCGGTGTTCTTCGGAGGATTACTGCGCCACCTGATCACGCGCAAGAAAACCGAACATGAAGCAGGGAATCTACGGGAAAAAGGCGTGCTCTTTGCTTCAGGACTTGTGGGCGGTGAAGGCTTGATGGGGGTAGGGATCGCGCTCATAGTGCTTGCAAGCGATGGCATGAAGATAAAAGGTTTCCCGCTCGGACTCCCGGGCTGGGGAAATTCCCTGGTATCCCTCGCAGGAATAGCCGCGATCTTATGGCTTATATCAAAAGCTGCAAAGGGCAAATTATTCAAGTAAGTATTTGCCCGTCCCATTCAACAATAGTTATCAAGGTAGAATGGGTAGTACTTCCCCGCTATTTTGCATAGAGAAAAAAGTGCGGTCCATTCACAGGAGAAACAAAGAAGGGCCCCCTAACCGGAGTGCGCGTTCATAAATTCAAGATCCACCACCAACTCTATCTGCTGGCGTACGAGACAGACAGCAAAGAAAAAACGGTTTTCCTATGCGCTTTAGCGACTCATGAGAACTTCTATGAAGCTCTCAAACGCTATCGAAAATAGCAACTCAAAAACCCCAAAATCCGCTGATTATCAACGATTTTAAGTTTTTAGGCTTTCAACCCACTTTTTTGGAGATGAGCCTTAAATGTTAGCGCGTTTAGCTCACTGAAAGATGCAACAAGATGCCAGAGAACCCTGTGGAGCCTTGAAGGATAAATTATAATGCGAACATGCCGCACGGGGCGTTGAACGATTTGACGCCTGCGGAATTCGCGGAAAAAACGATTGCAGGGCTTCAAAAGACTGATTTTTAAACCTGTAAATACTCTAAAAAATGTGGGAAAGCCACAAAGAGCAGACCGGAAAACATAGAGAGTATGGATTGGAAAAACCGGGAGGCAAAGACATATGTTAAATAGGCCTATTTATTTGCGAGACGCGTTGTTAGTATTTGTTTTATGCTTTGTGATCTATGGGGTTACCCTTATGGCTGAAAAGCTCACTCTTACCTCATATTATCCTTCTCCTTACGGAACTTACCAGGAACTTCGCTCGACCCAAGGCAGCTATCTTGCCACAAATTCAGGCAATGTGGGGATCGGGACAATGACTCCAAATCCGGATTCCAGCGTGAAACTGGATGTGCAGGGGAATGCGATCGTGAGCGGCAGTGTCGGCATTGGGACAACAGTGAGTCCATCATATCAGCTCAATGTCGGCGGTGATATAAACTCAATAAATTATTACAAGGATGGAATTCCGTTTTCAGAGGGGCCCTGGGCACAATCCGGAAGTGACATTTATTATGCCGGCGGCAAAGTGGGTATTGGCACAGCGGTTCCTGGCAAAAAATTGGACGTGAACGGCAATATACATGCCAGCGGGAGATTATCGGGAGCTGTAATGATAACTCATAGCGATTTATATGAGAGTAATAAAACCAACGACTGGACTAACATTACAGCAACCAAGTGGCACATTTGCTATTTTGCGGAAATACTGCACAATGACAAGAAGGAGAATTCAGATTTTGAGAAAAGGCTCAGGCCTAAATCCGGAACCAAAGATTCCAAGGGAAGGTTTATATGGGAGGTAAAGATCACCGGCAACAACGAAAGGGCAGGCAGCAATGTAAGATGCTATAACATAGGAATATAAAAAGTAGCGTGCAACAAAAGCGCCGCGCTGACGTTCCCTCGGGACTGCACTATTTAAGTTCCGGGGACATTGTCAGCTTACTTAAGTAAACTGACAATGTCCCTGTCTTAAACCCTGCTGATGCTTGGCGCGCGCCATCTAAAGAGCAGACACAGGCTAAAGCCTGAGGCTACCTAAGATGCGGAACAAGCGCGAAAAGAAGAGATCAATAACTGGAGGAATCTAGTTTTACTTTGCCGCGGAAGACTCGGTAGACATAGGCAGTGTAGAGAAGGACCAGGGGCAGGCCGATGAGCGCGATCTTGAGCATTATGCCAAGGGTCATTTGCGAAGAAGAGGCATTGTAGATCGTGAGGTTGAATTCCGGATCAGGCACTGAGATCACAAAGTTCGGATAAATACCCAAGCCAACAAGCCCCATCAAACAGCAGATCATCGCGCTTGAGGATAAGAACGCCCTTAGATCGCGGCCCGCGCGGATCTCCCTTATGATATTGGCGACAAGAACAAGATTGATGACCGGTATGGCCAGTAAAACGGGCTTGGATCTGAAAACTTCGAACATTTTCGGTATTCCGAATAATGTAGCTGCTACGGCTATCACAAAGCACGCTGTAAAAAGCGCAAAAGCATTCATTGCCCATCTCCTGATCTTGGCCTGAAAATCGCCTTCTGTTTTCATCAAAAGGTAGATAGCTCCATGCATCGAGAACAGCGCCGCGGTGGTCGCGCCGATAAGCAGAGAATAAGGAGTCAAAAGGGTTACAAGTGTTCCCACGAACTCTCCCTCGATATTAAGCGGAATACCCCTGATGATATTACCAAGAGCCACCCCAAGAAGCAGGCTTGTCATCAAACTGCTGATATGAAAACTCGTGTCCCAATTCGAACGCCACCAGAGCATCGGCAGCTTGCTGCGAAACTCAAGTGAAACAGCCCGCAGGATCAGGGAGAACAAAAGAAACATGATTATAATGTAAAAACCTGAAAATATCGTTGCGTACGCTCTTGGAAATGCCGCAAAAAGTGCTCCCACGCCTGTTAAAAGCCACACTTCATTGCCGTCCCATACAGGTCCGATCGAACTCATTGCCAGGCGTTTCTCATCATCAGTCTTACTGAACATATGCAGGATGCCGACTCCAAGATCGAACCCATCCAAAATCGCGTACACGGTGAACAGGACTCCTATGAGCAGGAACCACGTGATATTTAAATCAGGCATGAACCGCGCTCCCCGGGGCTTGCCCCCCATTTATTTGCGGACCCTCAGATATTTTTTGAACCATGAGAAATGCAAAAAGAATAAAAAGCACTGAATATACAAATCCGAACAGCACAAGAGAAACCATGACATGGGCAGCAGGAACAGCCTTAGACACTGCATCGCTTGTGCGAAGCACTCCATATACGACCCATGGCTGGCGTCCGACCTCAGCTGCCACCCATCCAAGCTGATTAGCGATCTGAGGGCCTAAAAATGACGGTACAAAGATGAGCTGCAGCCATGTCATATCAAAAAGCTTATTGCGCCACCAGAAAAACGCGCCCGCAAGACTTAAACCGATGAGCCCCATTCCAATGGCAACCATAGCATGATAACTCTGAAAAACAATATTAACAGGCGGCCAATCTCTTCTTGGAAACGCCCACAAGCCCGTGACCGGCTTATTAAAATCAAAATGCACAAGGAAGCTCAGGAATTTCGGCAATGCTAACCCGAAACGGACCCGGTCATACCTCTCATCCACCCAGCCGAATAAATAAAGATCACCGGGCGCCTCTGCCTCATAATGCGCTTCAAAAGCAGCAAGCTTGGCCGGCTGATTCTTGGCTACTCCTATGGCGCTTGTGTGGCCTGTTGCCAGCTGCCCCAAAGACGAGATAACAGCTATGACGATAGCTATCTTCATGGATCTTTGGGCAAGGTCAAGATGCTTTTTCCTGAGGATATAATAAGCGCTTATACTGATAACAAGGAACGCGCCTGCGGCCCAAGCTCCACAGAGAGTATGACTTAACCTGTCAATACTTGATGGATTAAACACAACCGCCCAGAAGTCAGTGATCTCAGCGCGTTTACTCGCGCCTTCGCCCACGATCTTAAATCCAACAGGAGTTTGCTGCCAGGAATTCGCGATTATGATCCATACTGCGCTCAAATGAGCCCCGAGAGCCACCATTAAAGTCGAGAAAAAATGCATCTTCCGGGTGATGCGGTCCCATCCGAACAAGAGCACGCCTAAGAATGTGGATTCAAGGAAAAATGCCAGTATAGCCTCAGCTGCCAATGGAGAACCAAAGATATCTCCCACGTATCGAGAATAAGTGGCCCAATTCGTGCCGAACTGGAATTCCATGACGATTCCTGTTGCCACGCCCATGGCAAATATAAGCCCGAATATCCTTACCCAAAAACGCGTCATATGATGGTATATTGGATTCTTTGTTTTAAGATAAAGCCCTTCCATTATGACCAGGATAACGCTGAGCCCTATACTCATGGGCGGGAATATATAATGGAACGCGATGGTCATCGCGAACTGGATCCGGGAGAGAAACACGGTTTCAAACATAATACTCGATGATCGTCATTCCCGCGCAGGCAGGAATCCCGCACGATTATTTATTGAGATCTGCTTTCCATGAAAAGAGCCTATACCTAGATAGCGGTACTGGATCCCCGCCTCCGCGGGGATGACACGCCAAACCAGAATTCACCCCCTCTGCTTAGATTCCCTATTATTCTACGCTTTCCATAATCCGTGCAGGTTGCAATACTCCCTTACTGTCAGATTATCAGCTTTTATATCAAATATGGCTTCAGGCGCTTGTCCGGGTTTCAAGAATTGGCGATATGCCTTTCCGTCAGCGATCACTTCTATCCACTCGATGTAATGCTTTTCCTCCATGGGGTGAGCCACGCTTCCGACTTTTACTTTGATCCCTGTTGCTGTTTTCTCGACAACAGGAACATGTTTCTCTTTCGCGGCATCAACAGTGTTCTCCTCAAAGAGATTCATGGGCTGGCCGCAGCACACAAGCTGCCCTGCCGAGGCATGCACAACCTCAACCACATTACCGCAAACTCCGCATTTATATATCTGCAAGTGTTTTGTCATATTTCCTCCTAAACCCAGGGTCACGTCTAAAGTTTCAAGTTTTCACTGCGAAAACTTGAAACTTTAGACGTGACCCTGGAAAAATCACCAGTTCTCAGCCAATATCTCGAAATGGGCCTGGGGATGGGCGCAGGCCGGGCATGCCTTGGGAGCTTCAGGCCCTTCATGCACGTATCCGCAATTCCTGCATCTCCACACAACAGGCTTGTCTTTCTTGAATACTTTCCCGGCTTCCACGTTTTTCAAGAAACCAAGATAGCGATTCTCATGCTGTTTCTCAGCCACAGCGATCGCCTCGAAGATCTTGGCCATATTGTCAAAGCCTTCCTCGCGCGCTGTCTTGGCGAATGACGGATACATATCAGTCCACTCGTGATTCTCGCCTGCGGCTGAAGCCTTGAGATTCGCGTCTGTTTTACCGATCACGCCCGCCGGGAACGCTGCCTGTATCTCCACATCTCCGCCTTTAAGAAGCTTAAACAGCATCTTCGCGTGTTCTTTTTCTTGATTCGCTGTTTCTATAAAGGCTTCGGATATCTGCACATAGCCCTCTTTCTTTGCAGCCGCGGCAAAATACGTGTATCGATTACGCGCCTGCGATTCACCCGCAAACGCTGTAAGAATATTTTTCTCGGTTTTCGATCCTTTTAAGTCCATTAAACATCTCCTCCGTGATTAATAATTGATCTTTGAAATCCCCTAATAATACTATTTTCGTAACTACTCAGGCCCCCTCGGTCATTGCGAGCCCGAAGGGCGCGGCAATCTCAAAGTCACAGTGCGTTTGAGATTGCCGCGGGCTTCGCCCTCGCAATGACCGAAGCAGCTACCTTTTTTCATAAGTTTTTATTCAAAATCATTCGCAAATTAGTTTAGATGCCGGACTCATACCTTGGATTCAAGCAATTCCCCTCTTACCGTTACTGTCGCTTCATTAACAGGCATATTCCTGCCTGAGAGCGCTACCGCTTCGCTTACAATGCGGTTCAAGCCAAAACAGCATGGCACTTCCATGTGCGCGATGGTGATGCTTTTGATATTCGACGCTGAGATTATTTGAGAGAGCTTTTCCACATAATACTGCCCATCATCAAGCTTGGGGCACCCTATGACAATGGCTTTGCCCTTAAGAAGTTTTCTATGAAAGTCAGCATAAGCGAATGGCGCGCAATCCGCTGCGATAAGCAAGTCGGCATTTTTAAAATACGGGGCATTGGGAGGAACAAGCATGAGCTGAACAGGCCATTGAGCCGGCTCAGGCTCGATATTGCCCGCGGATCCATTGCTCTTGCGGGCCTTTTTCGGAGTTATGCTCATGGCATGAGCGGATGGACAAGCGCATGGGGTCTGCGCATTATGCTTGCTTGCTTTTTTTGACTCCAGGGCTTTAATATGCTTTTCCGTGGCTTTCTCGTCAAAACCATCAGCTTGTCTTTCCTCTATAGTGATAGCGTCATTCGGGCAATGCCCAAGACAGGCTCCCAAACCGTCACAATAAATCTCTTTGACCAAACGGGCTTTCCCGTCTATTATCCGCAAAGCGCCTTCAGCGCAATTAGGCACGCACAAACCGCACCCGTCGCACTTATCCTCATCAATTTTCACTATCTTTCTTTTGGCTTTCATGTTTCCCCCTTTATTTGCCTTCTATGTATTTAGATGCACTCGACGCATTAAAGATTCATGCTTAAAAATTACTGTAGAATCTAATATATTCTCGGATCATCAAAATATAATACACCGGATACATAAATGAAAAGATCAAAGACAGTTCAAAAAAAGAAGCAAGTAAAGATCCCCGTGATCACCGCGCGTTTTTACGCCGGATTAAAAAATCTGGTCAATGCGGCAGGCATCCGGCTCAAAGGAAAAAATGTAGGCGAGGCGCTTGAGGATATGCGCTCTAAGATCAAACCGCTGCAGGAAAAAGAGATTTTTGATGACACAAGGCTTATAAAAAGCCACTTCAGGATAGCATTGAACCAGAAGATACTGGATAATGCAAAGGATCTGAAAGTGCGCGTTAGGAACGGGGATATTATCCACATATTCCCTCCCGCGAAGGGAGGATGAGACAGGAAGAAATGATGAGGGATGAATGATGAAACACGAGGAAGTACTTTATCCCCCCCACCCAGCCTCCCCCTCCAGGGGGGAGGAGGAATAAATTGGGAGCTTGCCCTCCAGGGGGGAGGAGGAATAAAGAGATGCTCCGCTGACAGGGACATAGGAGACTGAAATGGAACACTTTTTTCATGTACTAAAGCATTATGCGATCGAAATAGTTCCCAGTCTGTCGTTTGGGTTCTTCTTAAGCGGGATCGTGCATGAATTTTTGCCGGAAGATATCGCGCAAAAACACCTTGGGGAAAAAGGCATCCTCCCCGTGCTTTATGTGACTATTCTTGGCATTATTCTGCCTGTGTGCTGTTTCGGGTCTTTGCCGATAGCCATAAGCCTTCGAAAAAAAGGCGTGCCCCTGGGGCCTATACTTGCGTTCCTGGTAGCGACTCCGGCGACATCAATAACAGCGATCCTTGTCACCTGGAAGCTCATGGGCGCCTTATTCACGATCTATTTAAGTTTTAGCGTTATACTCACCGGGCTCGTCATCGGTCTTATAGGCAATATGTTCACGTTTCCGGAAGCAGAACCGGAAACGGAAACCCATCACCACTGCTGCTGCAATGATAAGAACTGCGATAAACCTCATGCCAAAACATTGGGCCAGAGGATCGCTTCAGTCTTCAAATACGGATTCATTGATATTCCCAGGCAGATCGGAGCCGAACTCATAATAGGCATTCTGCTGGCAGCGGTGATAGGCTCCGTGTCCTCAGTGGGATACGTGGTGAAAAATTATCTCTTCGGATGGAGAGGTTATATCTCAGCGCTGGTGTTCGGACTTCTCATGTTCATGTGCGCCACAGGAAGCGTGCCCATGGTTCATGCGTTCACGAACCATGGCCTTGATATCGGAGCGGGCCTCATAATGATCCTTACAGGACCCATCACGAGTTACGGCACCATACTTGTGATAAGAAAGGAATTCGGGATGAAGATACTGGGCGTGTACCTGGGCGTAGTATCTGCTTCAGCTGTTATACTGGGCGTGCTTCTTTCAATGTTTTTTGCCGGATGATTACCTAAAATATCACATATGAGCAAGCCCCTTACCAAAAATCAGCTCTTGCGCTACAACAGACATATTGTCCTTCCCGAGATAGGCGCGCAAGGACAAAGAAAATTTTTAAATTCCAAAGTAATGATCGTAGGGGCAGGCGGGCTGGGTTCACCGCTGGCCTTGTATCTGGGAGCCTGCGGGATAGGCAAACTAGGCATTATCGACTTTGACAAAGTAGAACTCACGAATCTTCAGCGCCAAATACTCTACAAAACCAAAGACATAGGACAATTCAAAACAAAGATCGTTCAAAAGCGCATTAGCTCGCTGAACCCGGAGATCAAGATAAATATCCTGAATGAAAAACTCAATCCTGCCAATGCGGTCAAGCTGTTATCAGGCTATGATATCATCGCTGACTGCACTGATAATATTTTTTCACGATACATTATAAATGACGCATGCATTCAGCTTAAAAAACCTTTTGTGCACGGCAGTATTTCAGGTTTTGAAGGCCAGACATCAGTGTTTTACCCGAGAAAAGGTCCATGCTACAAATGCCTGTTCGCAGAGCCGGCTCCTTACGAACAAGATCTAATAGGACCTATCGGAGTCCTCCCGGGCTTAATAGGGACTATTCAGGCAACGGAGATCATTAAGCTCGTCCTGGGCAAAGGAAAGCCATTGATCGGAAGGCTCCTGCTTTATGATGCAATGGAAATGCGGTTCAATGAGGTCAGATTTAAGAGAAATCCGAAATGCACGGCGTGCGGGAAA
>JBHPMF010000069.1:0-12609 GCA_042563375.1 Elusimicrobiota bacterium
TATTCATCCCTAATCCCTTTTTCTTGTTTCATCATTCATCATTCATCATTTCTGTTTCATCCCTCATCCCTTCTTCTTTTCATATACTCTAATGTATGCATCGGTCAAATATCGCGGAAAGGATCATCTCGGATGATACGCCCTATTGTTTTTTGGATTGCGAGACAACAGGCCTTGATCCATTCGGGGGAGACAGGATCTGTGAATTGGCAATGCTTGTGATCGAAAAAGATAAAACAGCGGAGCGTTTTGAGAGCCTTATCGATCCTCAGCGTTCAATATCATTAGGAGCATACCATGTGAACGGGATCACTTCTGAAATGCTCGCGAACAAGCCGGTATTCAAACAGGTAGCTGATAAGGTCAGGGAAACATTGAGCACGTCGATCATTGTCGGGCATAACGTGGGATTTGATCTGAATTTTTTAAAGGAAGAATATAAGCGCATCGGAGTGGAGTTGAAGGCTGTTCCTGCCATTGATACCCTGAGGCTTTCCAGAAGATTGTTCTCTTTTAAGTCTTATTCGCTTTCCGCGGTGGCGAAATCGCTGAAGGTCGGGGTTTCCAATGAGGAGGATCCGAATTTCAGGCCGCACAGGGCATTTTCAGATGTTCTGCTGCTCAGGGAGGTCTTTAACAGGATAGTCCTGGAGATTAAAAATACCGAAGGAGAATCCTCGCTTCCAAGGATTTTCGAATTAGCGGGATTGTGGGGGTAGGAATAGGCAATGTTAGCTCTTGATCCAAACAAACCATTCAATTTAAGAGAGTTCTGGAGAATTGCGGTGCGTTCTGAAAAGATCAGGGCGACAAAGCGCGCGGTTTCCGGCCTGGCAAAAGCTTCCAAGCATCTTGACAGGATCCTAAGAGAGAGCAAGGTCTTGATTTACGGCATACATACCGGCTTTGGAGTGCTGCAGGAGGATAAGCGCCGTTCGCAGGGCTGGGAACAGTCCCAGAGGGAATTAGTTGAAAGTCACGCGTGCGGAGTCGGCGAGAATCTCAAAGACATGGAAGTGCGGGGCGCTATGTATCTGAGGGTTCTGACTCTGTTAAAAGGCCGCTCAGGCATTTCCCTGAAGACTTTTAACGAGCTTATCAAGCATATTAATTCGCGCAAGATCGCGAAAGTGCCGTCACAGGGTTCCGTGGGCGCATGCGGGGACCTGATTCCGCTTGCGCATATAGCCAAAACCATATTTTCCGGTATTCCAAGGGGCAGGATGGGGCCCAGAGACGGCTTGGCCCTGATAAACGGGACTGAAGTGTCCAACAGCGTTGCTCTTTTGGCAGCGATGCAAACACGGCAGATCCTTGATTGGGCTCAAAAAATAAGTGCCCTGAGCCTTTTCGCCGTTAAGGGCAAGAGCGAAGCCTGGGACCCGGATCTGATAAAGCTTAAAAAACATCCCGGCGCAATTCGCGTGTCAGAGAATCTCGCGCATTATCTGGGCTCGTTTCAAAATACAGGGCTTCCCCAGGATCCTTACTCATTCAGGGCGTGGCCTCATATTTTGGGCGTATCTTTGGAGCTTTTTGAGGAGTCTTTCGCGAAATTGAAACGTGAAGCAGATTCCCTGAAAGATAATCCTGTGTTTTTGTTCGGTCCAAAAACGAACATCTTACACGGGGCGCATTTTCACGGCATTGGCGTGGCGTGTGCCGCGGATGTCACAAGCCTGGCTTTGGCTCTGATGGGACTCGCAAGCGAGAGAAGGGTTAATTTCATGCTTAAAGGGGAGCGCGGACTTCCCAAGATGCTTAAAGAGGGCAATGTTTCAAGCGGCCTTATGATGGCGCATGTCACGCAAGCCGCTTTGGCGTCCGAGAATAAATTTTTGGCGCATCCGGCGAGCGCTGATTCCATTCCTACGAATATCGGGCAGGAAGATGTGGTTCCAATGGCTATGCATGCGGCTCTTAAGCTTAAAAAATCAGCGCAAAACAGCGCCAGGATTTTGGCTGTTGAGGCGCTGGCTTGCCAGCGCGCGATCGGTTTATCCGGAAAATGCGCCCAACTCGCCAAACATAAAAAACTGCTTGATATTTACAAGGATATCTCGCAGACCGCGGGTTGCGAAAAAGGATATAAAGACATCTCGGGTATCCTTGAGAGGCTGGCTAAAAAATTCATAGACCTTAATAATTACTTTAGGTATACTTAGTTAAACGCGAATGAATGCGAATAAAAAATTATTTATGTTGAGCGATTATAATGTTCGTTAAAACATTTTTTGTTCTTATAGCTGTGGGGCTGGTTGCTTTGGGAGCAATGTGCCTATCTTTTCCAAACAGGCTGTTTAAGCTCAATGCTTATATACGGGAGACCGTGTTGAATGACGCGTATATAAGTTTGAACCGCAAAAAAATCGGAAGTTTTCTGATTATTCTGGGTCTGGTATTTTTTATTTATACTCTCCGTTAGTGATCAAGACCGCTTATCGCTGACTCTTGCAGCTTTAAAAGGAGCATATGAAATGATAAATGAGGAATTACTCTCGATACTGGCATGTCCCAAGTGCAAGGGGCCTATCGTATATGTGCGCAAAGATGAGAAAAATTCTCAAACAGAGTATCTTGACTGCTCAGCCTGCAAGCTGCGCTATGATGTGCGCGATGATATCCCGGTGATGCTTATTGAAGAGGCAAAGTCATATTAGTTTTGAGGACTTAACACATGATCGAACCTTTTAGAGGCTGGCGTTTAAATCTTTATTTAGAATCCGGCAAGGAGACTTTATGTCTTCCCTATGATTGCGGAGATGAGAAACTTTTTAACAAATTGAGGAAAGTCGAGCATAACGCTATTCACCTGGAAGTTCCAAAGAGCGGCCCAAAGAGCGCGAAGGCTGTGTGGAAGAAGTGGATCAAGGAAGGGGCATTGGAAAAGGGCGGGGAAACATATTACATTCTTTATGAAACATGGAAGCAGTCAGGGGCTGTTGAAAGCAGAATAGGTGTTTTAGGCCTTCTTGATCTCAAAGATGTTATTGGCAGAAACAAGAAAAAAAGCGTGTGGCCTCATGAGCGCACCAAAGCTCCAAAAGTTGCTTTGCGCACAAGACACCTGATCAAGCTTGGAGTACATATTAGCCCGATTTTTCTTATTGCTGATGATAGTCACGGTTATTTTGCCGGAAATTTACATGACGTGATCCGCAGGAAAAGCCGCAGTATGGAGGTAAGAAAGCACAACGCCTCATTGTTTGACGGGGTGGAGCGAACCGTGTATACCACGGAAAATAAAGAAATAATCAAACAGCTTGACCGCGCGATCAAAAGCTCCAGAGGATTTCTTGTGGCAGACGGGCACCATCGTTTTGAGGCTGCAAAAGCCGTGGCGCTCAAGAGAAAGAGCGGCAAGATATTGTGTTATGTGACAAGTTCTAAGTTCTTGCCCCAAAGGATAGCCGCTCATCCTGAGTCGCCGTCCGGAAAGAATATACAGACAGACAGCAAGATAATGCTTAAAGACGTGATAGATGTCGCCAAGAGAGGGGAGTTCATGCCTCCTAAAAGCACGTATTTTTGGCCAAAAGTCCCATGCGGCATAGTATACACTGAAATTTAATTAAATCCGAGGGATCATCATGAATAAAAAGGAACATTCAAGCAAAAACGATAAGGTCAGGGTGCGATTCGCGCCGAGCCCTACCGGACATCTTCATGTTGGAGGGGCCCGGACCGCTCTATTTAACTGGCTGTTTGCCAGGAAAAACAAGGGAACTTTTATTTTAAGGATAGAAGACACAGATGAAACAAGATCAACTCAGGAATCTCTTGGCGGTATAGTCGAATCATTAAAGTGGCTGGGGATAGATTGGGATGAAGGGCCTCATGCGTCCGGATCGGGATCGAAGGGGAAGCATGGCCCTTATTTCCAGATGCAGAGGCTTGATATCTACAAAGAACATGCTGATCTCCTGTTAAAAGAAGGAAAAGCTTATAAGTGCTATTGCACGCCAGGAGAGCTTGATGCGATGCGCAAGCAGGCTCTTTTTGAGAAGCGGTCTCTCAAATATATGGGCAGGTGCAGGGAATTAACACGTGAGCAGCAAAATGCCCTTGAGGCTCAGGGCCGCACATATACAATACGACTTAAAATGCCGCGCGATGGATTCACTGAATTCAAGGACCTTGTGCATGGAGATAGTTCATTCGAGAATAATCTCCAGGATGATGTTATCTTGATCAAGGGAAGCGGCATTCCAACGTATCATTTCGCATGCGTGATCGACGATCATTTTATGAAGGTGAACCATATTATTCGCGGTGATGACCACCTTTCAAACACTCCGAAGCAGATCATGCTTTTTGATTATTTTGGATGGCAAAAACCCCAATTCGCGCATATTTCAATGATCCTGGGCTCAGACGGCGCAAGGCTTTCAAAGCGCCACGGCGCTTCGAGCATGATGGATTTCCAGGAACAAGGGTATCTTGCGCGGACAATGGTGAATTATCTGGCGCTTCTTGGCTGGGGGACTGAAACCAGCCAGGATCTTTTTGAGCCTGATGAACTCATCAGTAAATTCGGATTGGATAGATGCCAGAAATCTCCAGCGAGTTTTGATTACGGGAAGCTTACATGGATGAACGGTATTTATATCAGGAAGCTTCCAAAAAGGGAGCTTTTTAAGTATATTAAGCCCTATCTGCCTGCCAATGATGTCAAAGAGGAAGATCTGGAGAATATAGTCGCTTTGGAACAGGAGAAGTATCAGACCCTTAAAGACGCGGGAAGGCTTTTGGATTTCTTTTTTGATGAAAAGTATGAGTATCACTGGGATGATCTGAGCCGCTTAAAAGGGGTTGACCTAAAAAATGTGGCAAGCGCTTTAGCTGAGAAGATCGACTCAATGGACAGATTCACGGCCACTTCTATCGAGCAGGCGCTTCGCGAACTGTCAAAGGAAATGAAGCTTAAAACAGCCCAGGTTTTCCATCCTCTGCGTTTTGCGATCTCAGGAAGGCTTCAGGGGCCAAGCCTGTTTCATATGGTTGAAGCCCTGAATAAAGACAGGACACTTTCAAGACTTAGGCGGTTTAGTGAAGAAATCTCGGCACGCTACAGCCAAAAAGACTAGCCAACCGATCCTTTTTTATCCAACCTGGCTCGCATATGCGATCCTTGCGCTTGTTGTCGCATGGGGCATAGCCTCTTCGCGCGCTTATTACATTGAATTCCCCACAGACTGGTCATGGCTGTTTCGCACGCTCAGCGACCAGCTTCCTTTTCCTCCATTACCCACGTTATGGCAAATACTCATGTATATCAAGGGAATAGTCTTGATGATCGCTTTTGCTTTTGGAGTATGGGGGATAGGTTCTCTTATTCTTTATAAATGGAGGAGTTACTTTGATGATCTGGGAGAGCTCTCGATCTTCGCTTTTCCTTTGGGGGCTCAAGTGCTGGGCGTTGTTATCGCGCTCCTCGGGGCTCTTTCATTGTACAAGAGCGCTGTATTTTGGATTTTGTTCGCGGTCATCATAGGTCTCGGGGTGTTCGCGTGGAAACTGCATTTAAGGGAATTCAGTCTTAAGGCGTCTTTTCAAAAACTGGAGCGCGCTCTTGAGCCTGTCACTATCATTATCCTTATTCTGCCCCTTTTGCTTCTTTCATTTATTATGGTCTATTCTCCGGAGGTTTTTTACGATTCCCTTGTGTATCATCTTGGCATTCCCAATCTTTACCTGCTGGAGGGGGGGATCGTGGATCTTCCGTTCATGGCGTTTGCGAAATTCCCGAAACTGTTCCACATGCTCTATCTGTTCGCTCTTGGGTTGGATCAGGAAGTATTGGCAAAAATGATCCACTGGAGCAATATCATACTGCTTACTGCCGTGTTCTTAAGAGTCGAGAAGAAGTTCGTTCTGCCTAAAGGCAGCGCATTGCTTGGGATCCTGTTTTTGATCAGCAACCCATTCATCCAGATGAGCGTATGGACAACAGGAGTGGATTTTGGGTGCGGCACCATGGCATTCATAGGCTTCTACGCATTATTGCGATACCATGATATTCTTTTGTCTCAAGCCGCTAATGCTGATTCTGCACATGATTCTCCCAAAATTTCTCCTCCCCCCTCGAGGGAGAAGACTTCTCATTTTTCTCCTCCCCCCTCGAGGGAGAAGACTTCTCATTTTTCTCCTCCCCCCTTGAGGGGGAGGACTAAGGTGGGGGGTAATAAAGACCTCCTTAATGCCGAAACAATCCCTATCCTCAACAAAAAATTCTTCTGGATCATAATGGCCGGCCTCTCTATCGGCGCAGCCGCATCGATCAAATATCAGGCGATTTGGCCTGTTTTGGGCGGGCTTGGGTTTATTTTTATTTCAGGATTACGCAGGAAAGTAGCATATAAGGAATTGCTTTTTGGGCTTATGATCTTCGGGGCATGTATTGCTATTTGCTTTCTTCCTTGGGCTATCCACAATATCTACTACACAGGCAATCCATTCTCTCCGTTGCTGGCGGATTTTTTTGGAGATAGAAGCGTGGACCCCGGCCGCATGTCCCATGACATTGAAACTGCTGCGGGCTGGTATCCGCATTGGTGGCAGTGGCTTCTTTTCCCGTGGAAATATTTCCTTATCATGCTTGGTAATCATCATTTTCTCTCAGCTCTTGCGTTCGCCCTTATCATTTACATCGTGTTCATGCCGAAAGCTTTGAGGCCGCTCGGGCTTATCGCCGGACTCACTTTTCTCGCTGGATTGCCGTTTACCACTCTTGCGCGATATCATATATCAGCTTTTCTGCCTTTGGGCATTCTGGTCGGGGCTGCGTTCTTTAATGGGATCCACAGGGCGAAATTTGGCGTAACAAAAATCCTGATTTTCGCTGTGCTTGTCACGCCGTACACGATGTCTATTTTTTGGAACTCCAGGATCATGCTTACTGCTTATCATCCTATTAAAGCTATTCTCGGCAGGGAGAGTTACGACGAGTTCCGCTTAAGCGATCATCCCACTCTGGCTCCGTTCCCGGCTTATCGGGCATGGCAGTTTTTAAGGGAGTTCATTGATAAGGGTGATTACAGCGAGGACGTGAAGGTCATGTTCGTGGGCGATGAAAAGATCTATCCATGCAATGTGCGGCATTTCTATTCCCACATAGGAGGCGACAGGACTCCTCTTGTTGAGTGGGCGAATAATGCCAATACTCCTGAGGACATCCTCGCGGAGATCGAGAAACTGGGCGTCAGGTTCATGTTCTTTAATATAAAAGAAGCTTATCGCACGCGCAGCTATAAAATATTCTATTTCAATGATGAAAAACTGCCGATACTGCGTGAATTCTGGATGCGGTACGCGAAAGTCATTGAAGTCGCTGATGCGGTCTACGTGCTTGAGATAGGGAGAGATCTTAAGATCACTCCCGAGAACTCTGCTCCAAGCATGTATGATCTTTACCTGGATTTTGAAAAGCGTACGGATGAATACGTCAAAGAACAGCGCCGATAGATTCCTGATGTCATCCCCGTGAAAACGGGGATCCATAACCTTAGTTTATAAAGGGGTCTTTGTTTAATCCCGGCTTCCCTTCTTGGTAAAATAGAAGAGTAATCTTTGATGCCAGATGATGTAACGGTAGCATAAGCGGCTCTGAACCGCTTCGTCTAGGTTCGAATCCTAGTCTGGCAGGAGAGTTGGACCAAAAGGGGAACCTAGTTTAAATGTTGCAATCAACGTTTACCTGCCCCTGCGAATCAAGCGTTCCCTCGTCGGAGTAGACCTTTCCAAAGCCACCTTGGGCGTCCGCCTGAGGTTCCTTCGCAGAAAACTCCTTGGGGTAACCTTGACCCAATTTACCAGTCTGACCGGCCTGAGCCGCAATGTTGTCGCGAGTCTGGAAAGGGATGAAACCAAGCATCCAAGACGCTGGGTCCTTGCCAAGATTGCGGCTGCCTTTCAGGATAAAGCCAAAGACTCTTTCCCCGACTTGCAAAAAATCCTCAATATTGAAGTTCCAGCCGAAACATTCGGTAGCCGATTGCGCGATCTGCGACGAAGCCGCAGTATGAAGCCAGGCCAATTGGCACGCCAGATTGGCATAGGCCGCACTACACTTTACCGTTATGAAGAAGACATTTACAAACCCAACAAATTTGTCATGGAACGCCTGAATCAGATTTTTAAGGATAAATCACTCAAAATTCCAGTTAAGGATTCGGAGGAAGCAAAATGTGGCGAATAACCCCCAAGATACTTAGGAGAAAAAAAGTCAAAGAACGTAAACGCTTCGTCCCGCGAACCGGCAACTTTACCGGTATGGACGTGATAGACCATGTCCGGGTAGCCGATCCGACCGGGGCTTACTTTGGCTGGCTGGATGCAAATGTCCTCCATAAGCTTAACGATATAGCTCAGGAAGAATACCTGCTTTACTGCTTTTATTGCCACGCAGCAGCCTTGGATAAATCCCATCAGGGATTGTCTGATTATGGACTTTCGCAAATTCAGGTAGCGCTAAAAATGTCAGTAAGAATCATAATTAGAGCGAGAGAAAATCTTGCCAAGAAACATCACTTGATAGCTTATAGGCGAATTAAGAATAGTGATGGAGGGGAAAGGGCTGTTGTGCAAGTGCTCTCCCTCCAGCAAGACGATATCATTGTCATCAGGCGTAGAAAAAGAGCTGCGATGGAGACACCTCCTGCGGCATTACCAACCAATAGGTCATTTTCCAGAAAGCAAAGGGTATTTCCCAGAGAAGGGAGGGACTTCTCCAGGGAAGGGGGGGACTTCCCTGGAGAAGGGGGGGTATTTCCCAGAGAAGGGCTTTATCCACAGGGCATTCCCCAAGGAAGGCCCTTCTCGACGGAGAATAACACAGATATTAACGTTGTAGATAGAAGAGATATTAAAAACGTTAACGTTTTTAACAATCAAGAGTCTTTAGCAGATGATATTCTGGAAGAACTTGGAGACAAGCAAAGCGAAGGTTACTACAGAAAACTTGCCCGCGTATTGCCAGAAAGAATCATCCGAGATGCGCTAGGCGATGCAAAATACGCGTGGCTTTCTGGGAAAGTTCGTACTACTAAAGCTCAATATTTTACCGATCTTGTGAAACGATACGCGCGAGAAGCGGAAATAGAAATTTAAGGAGGTAAACCAAATGGCAAAAATCATTGCAGTTATAAATCAAAAAGGAGGGTCAGGAAAGACAACGACATGCGTAAATCTTGGCGCATGTTTGGCAGAGCTGGGCAAAAGCGTTCTGATTGTGGACTTGGATCCACAGCGCAACGCAACGCTTCATCTGCTTGGCAAGGAGAAAGCCCTGAGGGTCTGGGGTAAGAATAAATCCATCTACGATGTTCTTATTAAAGACCTTCCCATTGAGGAGGCTATCTTTGACACAAGCCTTGAGAAGCTAAAGCTCATTCCTTCCAACATTGACCTGGCCGGAGCAGACATGGAGCTGGTCAATATGTTTGGCCGTGAAAAGATCATGCGTGAAAAGATAAGGGAGATATCCGAATCTTGGGACTTCATATTAATTGATTGCTCATCAACTCTCGGACTTCTTACTCTTAACGCATTAACCTGTGCCAACTATTGTCTTATCACCCTACAGGCTGAGTATCTTGCGCTTGAAGGCATGGTACAGCTCCTGAGTACGCTTAAACTTGTCCAGAACAGGCTTGAGTGGCCTATTGAGCTCATTGGAGCCCTTGTGACGTTCTATGACCAAAGAAAGGTAATCTGCCGTAACGTGGCATCAAAAGCGGAAGGGTTCTTTGGTGGAAGCATGTTCAAAACAAGGATCAGGGACAATGTCAGATTATCAGAGGCCCCCAGCCATGGCAAACCCATCACGCTTTATGATCCCTCATGCTATGGGGCTCAGGACTACAAAAATCTAGCTCAGGAGGTATTGACCAATGTTGAAACCAGGTCTCGGAGAGAATCCGTTAGCGCTAATTGATCAGGAAAACACTGCTGCCGTAAAAGACCGCCCGGCCCAGGACTCAGGAAAAGAAGCGTTATCCTGGATTAGTAGTGGCTCTTCCAGGGGAACATCTGTCATGGATATCCCTGTGGCTTTGATTGACCCTAACCCTGAACAGCCAAGACACCATTTTGATGACTCAACGCTTCAGGAATTGGCCGATTCAATCAAGTCCAAGGGTCTCTTACAGCCCATCGTTGTCCGGCAGTCCAACAGCGAACGATTCACCTTGATTATGGGTGAACGCCGCTGGCGAGCCGCCAAAATAGCGGGGTTTAAAGCCATTCCTGCCTTGATACGTTCAGAAGGCAACATGCTTGAGCTGGCACTGATTGAGAACCTCCAAAGGGAGAATTTAAGCCCAATTGACACAGCAGAGGCTCTACATGCCTTAAAGACACAACACGGTTACACCGATGAAGTCCTGGCGAAGGTTGTGGCAAAAAGCAGGGCATGGGTAACAAACACGCTCTCTATCATCAAATTGCCAGACGAAGCCAAGCAGAAGGCCAGGGAAGCAAACTACAACGTGCGTGATGTGCTTATTGAGGCTTCGAGGCAAAGCGATGCCGAACACGGCCAGCAACTGATTGAAAAAGCGCTGGCCGGCGAAGTCAATACAACAAAGCTGCGCGAGGAGCGCGGAAAGCAAGGTAAAACCAAGGCGCGCCATTTTCGTTTCCGGTATGTGCCACCGGACAAGGACTTCAGCTTGGTTGTGGTCTTCAACAGGAAAAAAGTCAGTAAAGACGAGATCAAAAAGGCTCTTGAAATGACGCTCCAGAGCCTTACGGGCGAAGAGGGCTGACAATGTTCGCATGCGAACATTGCGTCAATTTCGCCAACAACTCCTCTCTTTCTCCTCGCCCCTTGAGGGAGAGGCCGGGTGAGGGGTTACCACTTAAAACAAAAAAGGAGATAAAACAATGCACTACACAAGCTCAATAAATGAAAACATACCCAATCGCGCCTTGAGGTGCGGGTTCCTGGGGGTCATATGGGGCTGGAATATCATGGTTCCGGTTGTTCTGGCGGCCATCCTATTTCTGGTCTATGACCCCCTCGGTCTCATGCAAGGTTTCCAGTATGCCTATGCCATAGAACCGCTTCTGATACCCTTGTTTGGGATTCTTCTTTTCCTGTACCTGGGGTTTAAGTTTGGGCTAAGGAAGATATTCTTGGCCTGGACTGCCATCTGCCTGGTCGTACTCGCCTTTGAGGTTTTGTCCCCAGGCAAGTCCCGGCAAGTGCTTGAAATCCATGATGGAAGAGCCACGCTGGTTCGCTAAAAAGTGGCGTAACAACTGGTGTAAACAGTGGTGCAAAACAGTGAATAGCCTACCAACCAGAGTACCCACCCAGGTGGGTAGCCTGAGCCCCCTCCCTGCCCGCTTTCTCCGTCGGCAAAGCCGCAACTGTTGTTGCCCTGAGCCTTCCCGACCCCACACCCCCAACCATACAGAAGAGGTATTAAAGTTGAGGGTGTGGGGTCGGGAAGACTCAGGGACTTCGAAAGCGGGCAGGGAGGGGGCTCAGGCAATGGTAAATACATATTAAATCAATGGAGGTTCTCATAATGAAAGAAACAATGTCAGATACAGTAATCAGTGAAACAACTAGGAATGACAGAGTACAGAAGCAAACAGCAGAAATCAAAACAATTAACAGAGTAGAGATGGAAGACAGAGAGTTAAATCAAGAGATTCAGACAGAGGAGATTATTAAAGATGTAAGACAAGATGGACCATTGGAGGACAACAGCATAGTCTTATCAGTAGATGGAAATTCTGGAAATACAGATCAAAATGCAAAGGGGCAATATGCGGAATTGGGGGACCATAATGCGACATGTGTTACACCTAAATCAATCAAGAGGGTTCCAAAATCCCATCCAAGGAAATTTCTTAATAATGATGGGGTTTGTGAGATAACTGACAGAGACTTATCAATCTTCTCTTTTCTTGAAATCTATGGTGTTGCGAGTTTGGGACAAATCTGGGCAGGGGTCTTTAAATCCATAGAACCAGATACCATACCCTGGCTTTTTGTCGATAAACCAGCCTATGGCAATGGATGCTGTAATACGGCATATAAGCGTCTTGCGAAGCTTGAATCAGGCGGTTACTTGAAACGTAAGAGCGAGCGCTCATCTCCGCTTATTTTTATGCTTACTTCCAAAGGCTACTGGCAGTTATCCAAAAAAGGGTTAAACCGGTTCTCAAAGGCTCCGGCGGATTGGCCCAGGGATCCGGAACTGCGTCACACATTGATTGTTGCCGCCTGCGGCCTGGTTATTGAGCAGGCGTTTGGCTCCAAAGTGAAAGCAGAGCGCGAGATAATCAGTGATTTTTGGGTGGAAAACAAGAAGAAACTATTCCCTTCCGGACAACCCTCTATGCCTGATCTTATTGCCCATCATGGGGGAAGGAAAATAAGAGTCGAGGTTGAGTTGAGCTTAAAAAACAACAAGCGTTACATTGACTATTGGGACTCTCTGGGCGCTCCCATGTGCGGCCAGAGGCCGCACATTTTATATATCGCCGGAACCCCGCAAATCAAGAACCACCTTCTCAGCATCGCCAAGAAGGATTATTGGCCGGGTATGTTCATTTGCGATCTCAATGCCTTCAAGTCAACCGTAGGCAAGGCCA
>JBHPMF010000070.1:0-12558 GCA_042563375.1 Elusimicrobiota bacterium
GGAGGTGGTTATTAAAGATAGAGATGTCCAGGCCGGAATCAATGAGAAATACGACTGTGTTTTCCCCGGTGACATTCTTTTGTGTCTTTTCTTTAGTGTGCGCGCAGGGCAAAGTGATCATAAGCAGATAAGCGCAAATGATCACAAATGTATTTAGCTTCTTGTTTACTTGCACTGAGTGCCGCATTATATTCATAGTTTGAGGTAGATTTGATGAAAAATCAAGGGTTGTGTGAAATAAGTAATGAAACGGAGAGACTTTATCCCCCCCCACCTTAATCCTCCCCCTCCAGGGGGGAGGAAATATAGTGAAAAATCCTCACCTCCAGGGGGAGGAAAAATAAGAAGGATCAGATGATCAGTTTGCCGTCTTTTATGGCGGTCATTCGTTTGTTGTCGGGGAGGATGAAGTCGAATTGGGCGCAGAGGACGGGGCTACCGATGGCATAGACAATATCTTGGTGGCAGACTTTATCAAGTGATGAGAATGCTTTTATGTCTGTTTTGCCGCCTAGATGTTCACTGCGGCCGTAGGCCCAGTGGAAACCCGCTTTCTCATCTTCAAGTACATTGCCTGTGACAACTGCCTTATCATTGCATCCTATTGCTACTTCCGCGATGTTTCGAAGGGCTTTTTCATCTGCGAATTTTTGCTTCATGGCTTTCGCGGTCTGGGTTTCCCCTTTTACATCAATGATCTGGTTATTCTTTAATACAAATACCGCTACTTCCTTGTCATAGACAACAGGGATCTCGCCGTTTGTGCGGCTGTCTTCATTTTCATTAGGGCAGATCGCGACTTCTCCTGATGGGAGATTGCGCAAGCGCATCAATGGCCCGCCTTCAACAGGATGCAGAATGCCATTATCCTCAAGCACGGCATTGTGGTTCGAGGTATCAAAGTAGCAGGTGTGGCCTGTAGAGAATTTCACTTCTATGCCTTGAGCTTGTTTGAAAAAAGGAGCAAGTTTTGCGCAGATCCGGGCTATTTTGGAGTAGTCAGCTGAAAGGGCTGTTTCCTGCATGGAGCGCTTGACCATTGGCATGGATGCCACGCGCAGTTTTGGATATTTCTTCGCGAAACCCATGAGTGGAGCTGTGGCTGAGTATTGGGGCATACAGATTACAATGGTAGACGCAGCAGCAGCATCTTCTATACGGATCTTCCCATCAGTGCTTTGGCCGTATTCAGGTATGTCAGCGTTTTGGGAACCTGTTGCCTCATAACTTATCAATGGCTTAACAGTTATTCCATAGGTATTGGCAAATGAGGCCATCTCTTTATGCCACTCGAGCGCCATTTCACGGCGTTCCTGCCATTCCTTGTGGTCTGTGAGTTTGCCGTGCGGCAAGTCATGGAGAATGGTTACTATATCCCCCTTTCCCGGGGCGAATACGTCTTTAAAAAGTTTTTCGAGTTTAAATGGCATGGTTAGCCTCCTTTTGATATTACGAGTATGTCCACTTCTTCATTCATTGTATATTTGTTGTTTTTATAGCAATTATCCTTGATAAATTGGGTTATTTCCTAGAGCATTCGCACGGTATACTGCTCAATATCACCGATTTCCTTTTTAACAGTCTCGTCAGAGAGATTGACCGGGTGAAGCCAGCTTTGCATGGTGAAAAGTTTGAGGATATCAAAGAAATCCTCAAAGGAATCTGTTCCGAAATTAAAACTTACAGGTATTACTTCAGATGATAACCCCATCACGTGCAGATCTTCCAAAATTGTATGCGTTGTTGTGTCATATCGGAAAAAGAATTTTTTGTAAAAGTCGTGGGGCTGCCCGACAGGAGCAACCATGATGATTGCGAGCTTTCCGCCGGCAGAAAGAAGAGAGTGCATTTTTTTAATGAAAGAAACCTGTTTTGGCCTCTTAACAAGCCAAAATACATGGCTGCAGAGGATGAAGTCAAAAGTTCGTTTCCCGAGATCAACATTTTCAAAAAACCCTTCTATAAATTCCATGCCTTGACCCTCAAACACTTCACGCACTTGCTTGTTTGGTTCAATGACGGTCGTAGCCGTGAAATGTTTTGCTACCCTGGCGGTTAGGTCTCCATCTCCGGCGCCAACATCAAGAAAGGTTTCGCGGTTATTTTGCCGAGAAATAACTTTGGTTAAGGCAGCGTCAATCTTTTCCTTTTCTTCAGTGCATTTAATGTAGGTTTCGTGCCACTTTTTGTAGATGTCGTCGGTTATTTTTTCCATGGGGTTTTCAGGTATGTTATCAGAAAATGGAGAGACTTTATCCCCCCCACCTTAATCCTACTCTCCGGGTACCCACTGCGAGCACTGGCACCTTTATAAATATGGAAGCCTGTCCCCCTCCAGGGGGGAGGAGAAAATCACGAAGAAAAGGCCTGTGCCTGGCACGAGAAGAACGGGTGTCGGCACGAGAAGCCATAGGGAATTTGCTAATCTTTAGTAAGAGAGAAATACGATGAAAAATCTGACTGTGATGCTTACGGATATGATCGGGTTTACTGATCGGACAGCGCATCAGTCTCGTGCTGAGTTGCTTGAGATGTTGCAGAAACATAAGGAGCTGGTGCTGCCAATAATCCTGGAGTCCAAAGGCAAGCTCATCAAAACTATAGGCGATGCATTCCTTGTGACTTTTGAGAGCCCAACAGATGCAGTGCTTTGTGGGATCTCGATACAAGAGTGCCTTGAAAACTACAACAAGGACAAAAGCCAGGAGGATAAGATCAAAGTGCGCATTGCCATCAATTCCGGAGAAGTCACGCTGGCTGACAATGACATATTCGGAGAAGCAGTCAATATTACCGCCAGGATAGAAAGCATTGCCGAAGCCGGCGAAGTATTTTTCACAGAAGCGGTTTACCTAGCCATGAACAAGCAGGAAGTGCCCTCAAGTGAGGTGGGATATCGACAGTTCAAGGGTGTTCCTGAGAAGATAAAGGTTTATAAGGTATTGCGCGAAAGGCCGGTTGAAGATGATGTGTCGGATAAGGTCGCAAACGCGATCCCGGATACAGAACAAGCCCGGGAACAAGAGCCATCCAGCCAAACACCAGGGCCCCGGCCGACCGCAACTGATACGCCAAGCGCCGATACAACAGATTATCCAAGCTTTCTCAGAAGAGCCGGTGGTTTTATTATTGACGTGGCGATCTTTGTAATCGCCTTGTCAGTTCTGAATAATTTCTTTTACCCGGATAGATACAGGCACGATAACACGGATATCCGTGATATAAACGTTGATATAGACATGGGTGATGGCCGCAAGCAAATCATATCGAAATCAGCAAAAGCAGGAAAGAAGACAATGCGCAAGACGATCAAAACAATAGTAACAGCAAAGAAGGCATCAGAAGGAAAAAGCGATGCGCCTGCCCGGGCACAGCAGGATAAAGAGACCGCCATGATATCCATTGATAAAGAAAAAGGCGTGAAGGTCAAATTTGGCGATATTGTGGACATAGATATTCCTGCGTCAGAACTCAGGGATCACCGGGATATGGAAAAAAGCGGGTATAGAAGCAACAGGGATGCGATGGAAAGGCGCGGGCAAAGACGCCACAATAAGCCAAAACTTCCCACAGCGGTTTTTTGGGTCCTTTATCAAGTTATTTTCCTACGTTTGCGCTCAGCCACTCCAGGCAAGATGTTGATGAGAATGAAAGTTGTTAAATATCCGGACAGGACACGGTTGGGAATAAGAGAAATGCTCATCAGAGCATGTGTCAGCGTTATCTCAGGTATTGTTTTCGCAATAGGTTATTTTTGGGCTATCAAACAGAAAGATAAAAGATGCTGGCATGATCTTATGGCTGAGACAGTGGTTGTGTACGCGAAATAGAAGCACTCCTTGGAGTGGTAGCCTCAGGCTTTAGCCTGTGTCTTTTTCTGCAGAGAGCAGACACAGGCTAAAGCCTGAGGCTACCAAAGAAGACCCGTGCCTGGCGCCTGATAAGGTTAAGCAGAGATGTACTTAATGAGATCCTGAAATAAATTCAGGATGACAGAGAAAGGCCCGTGCCTGGCACGAGAAAAATTATCTGCCGCGGGTTATTGTGGGGTAGGGGTATAGGGCTGCGTTGATCTTGGCTTGAGCAGCCTCAAGGTGGATCTGGGTGGCAGGATCGAGCTTCTTTGATTTAAGAGCTGATTCAATGCCGGCTGAGAGCGTGGACAGATCATTTCTGACCAGGGCTCTTGTGTCGCTTGGAAAATCAAGCGGAGAATTCATGAGTCCGATCAGCTCGTTAACATGCTTTTGCTGAAGAGCCCTGCGCTGAGTCGTGATGTTTGATCTGTCATCGAGTTCGCTCCAGATGGATTTGCGCGTGGTGTCAAAGAGTTCGGTTATGGTGAAAGTATCCTTATTACCATCTGTCATCATCTCATTATCCCTGATGCGCTGGAGAGTGTCGGTATCGTAGACCTTTTGAAGAGAGTATGCCTGGAGATTGCTGACTGCCAAATCAATAGGAAAATGAGTCGGGGACATTGACCTGCGTGCGACCTTCGGCTCAGCGCGAGGAGAAAGTTTCCGGATAAGAGCAGGTGAGAATTCCAGGGAACCTTCACTGAAAACATTTTCCGTGATGAATTCAAGAGCTTCTCTCTGCTTTTGCGCTGAAACAGGCTCAAAAGGATCCCTGGCTTGAGTGTCCCCTGAGTGCTGGCGCGAATAATCCATTCCTCCCAAATAGCGGGAAGCTGTGTATACACCTTCCTCATATGTGTCAAATGCCACATTAAAATTCACTCTGAATTTGTCGTATGCTTGGCCTTCCCCGGGATTCTGGGTCTCAAGATGATCAAAAATAACTTTAGCGCGGTTGATCTGCTGGGTGCGGTATTCAAGAGGGTCGCTTCCAAGATCAAAGGCAGCCACTCGGGGATCGTTTCCATAACGCCGATCCTCATCAGTCGCGTATGCCAGTTCTTCTTTTTTCGCGGCCTCAGCTGCTATCGCAGAGAGTTTTTTCCGCTTCTCCTGATCACTCATACCCGGAGGAAACGGGGAATATCCATATTTAATAACCCAATAATCATAAGGACCCAGGTTCGCCTGTGAATAAGCCCCTTGCTGTGCGCCTTCAGGAGCAATATTTATGGGGGTATAATCCATTACTGAAGAGGCGATGTTTTCACTGCCATTGTTGATCTCATCCATGCTGTATAAAGCGCTTGCCTTGAAATTGTGCCGCAAACCAAGAGTATGCCCTACTTCATGGCATGCCAGCCAGCGCAGATATTGATCCATAAGTTCCTGCTTCTTTTCAGGGGTTGCCTGGCCGGTGGCTTCAAGGGAAGCCATGGCTAAAGCATAATCCCTCTGCAATTCGCGCGTATAATTCCTGGACGGGTCAACGGGCACAGAAGCGTCTTCTTTTCCTGCGGGATCATAATACTCAAAATAATCAGTTGCATTGCGCACTATGTTATCGCTTATTGAAACAGAAGCATTGAATATCTCCCCTGTAAATGGATTGATCCTTGAAGGCCCCATGGCAAAACTCGCATCAGGTCCATAGAACCATCTGATCGTGTTATAGCGGACATCCCCTGCTTTCCAGTCAGCATCATCAGGCTGGACCTTGACCACAACAGCGTTTCTTAAGCCGATGGACTCAAATGCCTTGTTCCATGCCATGATGCCGCCTATTATGGCTGGCCTGTATTCTTCGGGTATAGTGTTTTCAAGGTAGAACACAACAGGTTCTTTTACATCTGACACAGGAGCATTGGGATCCTGTTTCTCAAGACGCCACCTGTTGATCAAGCTAACATTAGGATCACCTTCGTTCTGGTCCAAATCCTGATATGTTTCAAGAAAATAGCCTACACGGTCATCAGCTTCTCTTGGCTCAAAACCCGATTCAGGCATGGCTGTAAGACTGTAACGCATGCCGATTCCCACTGATTTCTTGCTTGGAAGAGCTGATGTGGGACTGCTGATAGGTCCGTCAGTCTTAAACAGGAGCCGCGTGAGAATCTCAGTGTTCTTAGGGAAACTCTCAACTGAATCAAAATATGATTTCCCGGGATCCAGATAATATCTGGTTTTATAGATCTCAGAAAATTCATCACCCATGCCTTCGAGGTCAGAGAGAAAAATAGGCGCCATTTCAATTAAAATGCTTTTTGTGTCAGGGTGCGGTGCGCTTATTATCTTGCCTGCCATGAGAATGGAATCCTGAAAAGATGTTTCAACAGCGCGGCCCGCAGGAGTGTTGGGATCAGCGCGGAATTTTGTGTTCTTCTTGACGAACTGGATCGTTTTGCCGAATTTTTGAAGATAAAACACAAAATTTCCATGCATTAAGGAAGCATACATGCCTCTCTCGCCTGTCCCCCTCTCCATTGTGGATGAAAACAGGAAATCCTTGTTAAGTTGGTCAGGCTTGATAGCCATAAGGTATTTTGTGTCTTTCTGGTAGATATCAAAAAGCCCTTTGAATTCCTGGAATCCCCTGATCTGTTCCATAAACGCATTGGCCGGGGGTTTGGCAGCAGGCTTGTCAGGAGTAGTCTTGGGCGTTTCCTTCTTTTTCCACGGTTTCCACTTCTTGAAATCGATCTTTGGAAGTTTTATTTTAGGCATCTTGTTGGATTTTCCAAAAGAATCATTGATCTTCTCCAGAGCAGTGGGCACAGGTTTCACCTCGCTGCTATTGCCAGAGGTGTTGCTTAAGCCACTGACCATAGGCGCAGGAGATGTGTTTCTCAGCCCGTCAAAAATAATCTTGTCTGTCGGCTGGGCGTGTAGTGAGCAGCTTGTGCTTACGCTAAAAATAAACGCTAATATCAGGTTCGTATTTTTCATGATTTTCTCCCTAGTTTAAGTACTCCATATAATAGAATGTAGTACACTAAGCCCACATAATAAGTTTAATGGCAGGAGGGTTTGCGTCATAGAGGCTTAAGTCCCAAATGGGAGGTAGGTCTTTTAGGGGGCCGGGAATGCCCGAAAGTCCTATATAGGGATGAGGGCTGAATGCTGGGAGATAAGTGGATAAACCTTATCCCCCCCACCCAGCCTACTCTCCGGGTGCCCACTGTGAGCACTGGCTTCTTCATAAGTATGGAAGCCTGTCCCCCGCCAGGGGGGAGGAGAAATAAAAAGCAGGGTAGCAGAGGGATGGGATGAGAAGAAGGAACGGAGAAGCAAGGTTTATTTAAATAGAATGGAATTGGAGAGATGATGCGGATAATAGGGTTTGTTTTATTGATGTTTGCTTTTGGCAATGCGCACGCACTGGAAAAGGATGCGCTCAAAAGCAGGGTGTCTGTTGGTGAATGGAGCACATTCTTCACATTACATGATATCCGGTATTATTTTCGAATTGATCTTGGCACGCAGGACAGCAGGGGATTTTTCCCCTATATCCTGTATGGCGAAGATACAGGAGTCATTAAAAAACATACAGGAAGCAGGTATGATGAGGAATTCAATGACAGATGGATAATCCTCCACAAAGGCAACCCTGATCACACAAACCCGTATTTAATGGTGTTCGACCTGGATAAAAGCAATGAGAATGAATTCTTGGGATTTATATCGGATGCGAATTCTTATGTGGTGAATCGCGTTCCAGCGGTGTATGCGGATAATATACGGATTTACAAGAAAGCTGATGAGTGGAGATACTGGCCGAAAGAGTGGCTGGATGAGGTTAGGAGAAAGTTGGGAGAATAGAAAAGGCACTGAGACGCTAAGTGAAAATGGGGAGACTTTATCCCCCCCACCTTAATCCTCCCCCACCAGGGGGGAGGAAAAACAAAAATATTTCTCGACGAAAAATAGAAAGATGTGTATAACGACATGGCTAAGGGGAAAGAGAAAAAGGAAACGTGCTTCTTTCTCCTCATCCCATCATCCCATCATCCCATCATCATTCTCCCATGTAGCGGTCTGCCAGCTGGCGTTGACGGTTGGTTAAGGGCATTTCCTTGCCATCTATCCAAATATGTTGCGCCACAGTGGAAGTTTCAAACGGGTCGCCTGACCACAGAACTAGATTAGCGCGTTTTCCCTTCTCTATAGAGCCGATCTCATCAGCAACACCATAAACCTCAGCCGGGGCAAGGGTGATGGCGCGGATCGCAGCCGCGTGGTCAAGGCCGTATGACACTGCAATGCCGGCTTCCTGGCGCAAACGCCGCATATTATTATCCCAGGAGTACGCGGACAGGATTAGAGGAATACCTGCAGCGTGGAGCAAGGCAGGGCTGTCATCTCGCGCTTTAAGCATGTCAAAATTTGAAGGGAGCTGTTGTGATGGAGTGAATAACACGGGGATATTCGCGTCCGCGATCTGTTTGGCCAGACCCCATGCTTCATGAGCTCCATGGATCATGAGCCGCAAATCATGACCTTGTTCTTTAAGATCTTTTTTGAACTGTATTAATGAACGGATATCGTTTTCACTTCTGGCAGATAATACAAGAGGGATCTTGCCTTCGAGCACAGGGATCATGGCTTCAAGGTGTATTGGAGATAAAGCCAAGCGCCTTGACTTGCCCTGTTCCACTGCCTTGCGATTCTTCTTGTAGAATTCAACGTCGCTTATGATCTCTCGCAAGTTCAGCCATAAGCTCGCGCGGCTTTTACCGTAACGATGAGCAACGACGCGGCTTACATTGCCGAACATCGCAATGTCTTTTTTCGGATAAACCGCATTAAGCGGGTCTTGCGTTAGATCGAACATGAATCCGGTTCCTTTAAGCAAAGCGCCGCGCGGATTCGCGATCGCAGATGTAATGCCTTCTTCCCGCGCAATGGCAATACGTATGGATGCCGGATTAAACCCATCAATGGCTCGAAATGCGGGAGCAGCGGACTTGCCCTTGTACGAAAAATCAACTGTTGATTCCTCGGAACCTACCTCAAAAAGTCCGAGCTGGCTCATGCTTTCAATAAGACCAGGAGTCAGGACTTTGCCTTTGGCATCGATCCTGCCGGCCGGGATGTCCCTGGGCGAATCCCCCACATAAGCGATACGGCCATTCTTTATGACCACGCTTGCTTTGGCAAGGGAAGTCCCGTTCCCGATCTCCACACGCGCGTTCTCGATTATGAAGCTATTGTCTTTTAGAAGTGTTTTCTTTAGCAAGTCCTCAGAAGGCGTGTTTTTGAAAGTCTCAAGCTCACCGGGATGCTTTGCGAGCTTGCGCCCGTCAGCAAGGCTGATATTCCTGATGCCGATCTCGAAGTCGCCTAAATGAAAATCCTCTTTATCGCGGTCAAACACTTTGATGCCGTCTATAAAAACCTTTTCCGTGTGAGCATAAACAGATAATGGATGTCTGTTCCATACAACAACATCAGCCATTTTCCCGGATTCGAGCGTTCCGATATCATTGTCGATCCCCATTACTTTTGCTGGATTTTTTGTGACCCAGGCTAAGGCCTGTTCATCGCTCACATCGATCCCGATCTTTTTCCCTGAGGTCATAGCCTTGCCTGCTTCCTGATTCAAATGCCTGATCTCGATCGGGGAATCCGAATGCAAAGTACCAATGGCTCCGGCATCTTCGAGCATAGCCAGGTTATACGGGATCCCGTCAAAAGCTTCCATTTTAAATCCCCACCAGTCAGACCATGTGGTAGCTGCTGTTTGCTCTTTGGCAAGGCGGTGACGGATCTTATACGCTTCAACAGAATGTTGAAAAGAACGTATCTTGAAGCCATATTCATGGGCCAGATCAAGCAAAGCGGACATATCATCAGCCCTGTAGCAATGCATATGCGCGAACATCTCTCCGTTAAGGACCCTGGCGAGATTCTCATTGGTGAAATTGCGGTCCACAAGCTTTGGAGGATCTCCTATTTCCCTGAGCTTTTTAATGTTTTTGCCGGCCTTTTTAACGCGTTCCTTCCAAAATACCAAGTCTCTATCGTACTTTTGAAGCTTGCGTCCATATTCACGCGCTTTTTGAAATGCATCGCGGAATCCAGCGACATTTCCCATGCGGCTAGAAGGACCCTTTTTCTTGTAGAAATTCTTGGGATTTTCACCGCATGCCATTTTCATCCCGGGAGACGCTCCGGGAAAGCGCATTTCACGAGCGCTTACAGCGGGTTTAAGCTTCGCGATGAATGAAAGACCTCCCACAAGATTAGCTGACCCGGGAAACACCTGGATCGTGGTGATTCCACCTGCTATGGCGCGCCATATAGCAGGATCTTGCGGCCAAAAAGCATGTTCAGCATTCACATAAGCTGTGTTGGGGTTAATGGCTTCGTTACCGTCATCATGAGCATTTGTGTTGGGCATGGCGTAAACCCCGATATGAGAGTGTATATCTATGAGTCCGGGAGTCACGTATTTCCCGGGCGCATTGATAATTTCACAATCAACAGGAACCTTGCCCCGGCCTTCTCCCACGCTTTGTATGCGCCCGTTTTTCATGAGCAAATGCCCGTTGTCAAAAGTTTTTCCCGCAACAGTCATAATATGGCCTGCGCGAATGAGAATACATGGCGACTTTGTAACCAACGCGGGGTCTTTGGCAGGCATTAATTGTTTTTGCAGAGGAAGGGGTAGCGGCTTTTCTTTGGGTTTGTCTTTTTCCTCCGCGCGCAGATTGAAAGATAATGCGAGAATGCAGGTAAAGATTAAAAGAGATCTTTTCATTTTTATGCTCCTTGGGTTAAAAGGTAAGTTTATGATTTTACGATTAAGGGGATAGGCTAAACTTAAAAAATAAGGAAACCTTAATGAGATCCTGAACTGAATTCAGGATGACAGGGGAGTTTCGGATAATAAAAAAGGAGAAGTTATCAGTCTGCGGGGGTGATGAAATTGTGGCGGCGGCCAAGCCAGTAGGCCAAGAGGAAAGCTGTGCCTGAGCTTTGCCTGGAGTCTGAACCTCCGTCCATCCTGTAGGCATTGTGAGTCCAGGCGAATGACCCGCGCAATCCCCTTTCCTCAAAAGGCAAGGGCGTTGGAGAGAACCATGACCAAGGTTTTTTCATGAAATCTCCGCTCTCAAAAGCGCTTCCATTTATCCCCCTGTATTTAGGCTTTGAGGGATCCGCGGCATTATCCACGCGGCCATAGACACGCCGCGTCGGGAAAGCGCGCAGGCTATCGATGCCATCCATGATCGCTTTGGAATCACCGGGAAACTGCGAAGCATAGAGGAAATTCCAGAGCGTGTTCTTCTCATCAGCGACTTCCAGATGCTTGTTCTTAAAAATCTCTCGATAGATCTCCTGAAAAGCAGCATCTTTTTCCAAGGCGCAGAGATCATAAAGGGCTCTATGATATTGTTCAGCGGAATAGCTTGAGCGCACGTTCTCAGGAGAGATCTTCACATCCTCTCCGGAATAAATCGTTATGACCTTCTGAGCGATACCTTCGCCATGCTTCTCGGCAAGTTTGGTAAAAGACGGCTCATCATAGAGTTTGAAAACCAGGTCCTGCTTGATGATCATTTCATCCTCGTAATACCGGATAAAACTCGGATCCGAGGTGAGATGGATAGCAGTGCTCATAAGGTGAAGTCCGTGCATTGAATTGGCAGCGGTCCACGGGGGAACAGGAATCTTTCGCAGAGGCTTGGGCCAGAGGTCCTGATAATAGTAATTCGGACGGAAATCAAGGAAAGTCTGTTTGCCCATAATACGCATTTTATTGCGCATAGTGTGAAGAGCAATCTGGCGCATGTCTTCCCGGATGGCTTTGCGAAGAGCCTCATCCCGGATATAGGGCCAGGCGTTGGCTATACCAAAAATATAACCCACATATTGGTCATGGGAAAGATATCCCTGCCATGACCAATCCTGATAAGGCGGCGCTGCCGGCTGCCATTGCTTCCTGCCGTCTTTTACATGATGCTGCGCAATATAATCATTGGGAGCGAGCACCCTTGCTATCAGGCCCTGCCCCCCTGTGGCTTGATGAAGAGCATGCATTCCCCGAAGGGATTCTTCCATGGCAAAAAGCGCTTCCCGGTCCCGGGTTGCAGCATATCTGAATGCTTGAGCAGCAACATGATTGCCTGTGTAAGCCGCGGCATCCCCGAGATTATCGTATCGAAGGAACTCACCGTTATGGTCAAGCCTGATCGAAAAAACAAGTCCGAGCCAGGGCATATGCTCCCGGATGGTCCTAGCCTCAAAAATCCCGGCTTTTTCAAGCAAAGTAGCATCTTCATCAACCACTTCAGCGAAGATATCCACACCGGATAAGTCAGGAACAGTATCCGCTATCTGGATCGGATCGATCTTCGGCTTACCCGAACCCTCCATCTTCAAATGTAATGTTTTGAGGTCATCGGCAATATCAGCATTCGCATATACAGATACGAGCGCAAGGCAGTGAAGCAGGATAAAAACGTATTTTAAGCTTGTGCCAGACTTGAAATTGCAGGTTAGGTTTTTGGAAGCGCGGAATTGCATGACCCTTATTTTACTGAAAAATGAGTAAAAATGCCAGGAGTACGCGGAAAAGGCAAGAAAGTCTTTATTCATTTCTGGAACAATAATGAGTGTAAAGAAGGAAGTAAAGGCGGGTATTGGGGACGTACATGAAATTTAAGTGTGGGGAAGGTAATAGGCTCAGGTTGCG
>JBHPMF010000071.1:0-12426 GCA_042563375.1 Elusimicrobiota bacterium
GGGAATTGCCAGTAAGCGACTTAAAAGCCGTTGGCTACACGCAAATCGCTCTGGCGATTGACAACATGCGAACAGGAAAAGTAAAAGTCCACCCCGGATACGACGGCGAATACGGAACGATCCACTGCTTCTGATCCAGGGTCACGTCTAAAGTTTCAAGTTTTGTTGCGAAAACTTGAAACTTTAGACGTGACCCTGCTTATCCAGATAATTATCTATGGCGTCGTGGAGGGCTGCTGCTCCCACTCCTGCGCAATGCATTTTATCCTCAGGAAGCCCTCCGAATTTCTGCGCAACACTGCTAGCTGTTATACCTCTGGCCTCATCAAGTGTTTTCCCGATAGCCATCTCAGTCACGGATGATGCCACAGCTATTGTGTTCGCGCATCCATAAGCCCTGAATTTCACATCTGAAAGCTTCCCTTCGCTAACCTTAATATTAAGCGTGATCAAATCCCCATCGGATGGGTGCTCAGCTTCGCCAATGCCATCAGCATTCTCGATCTCACCCATGTTCCTGGGGTTAGTGAAATGTTCCATTACTTGCTGGCAATAAAGAGCCATGTTTTTCCCCTCTGTTATTTAGATGTTCTTGGGCAGAAATAGATTCAAGCTTATTTGAGCTTCTCGAAATACCTTCTGACTGAATCCGTGGCCATTGTGCCGCGGATAGCGTCTGATCCGGGCTCACGAGTACCCCTTACTCCTAATCCGGATAAATAGCTCGTAAAATGCAAGCCCTGGGAATTCGGTCCTGTTTTTAAGAGCGCTTTCAAGCCCTTGCTGTAAAAACTGCCCATTGGGTCATACATCTTTGATGGGTAATGATTGATCTGGAAATGCGCGATAAAATACGGCTTCTGATGCTTCATGGAAACAGTCTCAGCCATCTGCGTTATTTTAGCCACATATGTTTCCATTTCTTTTGATTTGCCGCTGCCAAGACTGAACTCAACTCCTATCAGATCAGCAAGCCCCGCGACTTTCGCCCTATCAAGGAAATAGAGCCCTGTGGCTCCCCCCGAAACCCTGAAATATATCTTTCCTTTATAGATCTCACGCACTTTCGGTATTACCCTGTTATAAAAATCGCGAGTTTCTTTAATGATCTTGTCATGAGACACTTTGCTGGTATGCATTGCATAAGCATGCCCTGCCATTGGAGCAAAATATTCAACCTTGTATTTCTCAGCGATCTCTGCCCATTGCAGAGCCATAGCCTCAAACTGCCTGCCAAAATGCTCCGGCAAATACTGCCCGGGCTCCAGCTGTAAAAATGGCTCTATATCAGGAGACAGGAACACTGCATACCCGGCCTTTTTCGCAAGCAATATCGTGTGGATAATGGCATTTTCAGATTGCTGCCTGTTCCAAACAGCAGGCCAGGGGTCCACGCTGAAATTCCACCTGTTTATGGTATCCCTAAGCACAACTGCTCCCTGCTGATTAATCCCGAGATTGATCAAAACCGAATAACTATTGAGACCCATGGCATTTAACTCGTCCAGGTAATTCCCTATAAGTATCCTGTTCCAGTGCGAACCCGGCTGAAAAACACCCTTTGTCTTTTTTGGATAATGCCGATCCAGAGTGAAAGACTTGGCCAACAGGCTTAGCTCCTCTTCAGTGGGAGCTCTATACCCATAATCCTCTATTTCACCCTTTTCATCTCCGCCATGGCGTTTGATGAGCCATGATTTTAAATCTGATTTGCGTTTTGGCATTCCTTTTACTTTTGTCTTTTGAGGACGCTCAAGTATCCATTCAGGCCCCTGCTTGCACCCGGATAAAACCGTGAATGAAAAGATCAATAAAAAATAGCAGATAAGTTTAAATGATTGAAAAATACTCATATTGTTCCCCCTCCGCCCAGCGCTGATCAAGCCTTTTTCACATATCCTTTTAAATAAGGGCCTTCCTTCTTTAATTCTACGAACTCTTGCCCTGCATTTTTACACCAAGCTGGTAAATCCTTTTCAAACCCGGGATCATCCGCTGTTACCTCAAGTATTTCCCCGGGCTTCATAATATCGAGCTCCTGGCTGGTCTTGACTATCGGCATTGGGCAGAACAGCCCCACACAATCAAGAGTTTTAGTTATGTTCATGACTTTACCTTAAATAAATAAATTTACCTTGGATTCTTTAGCAGAAGCCAAATATGTGGATGCCCCGGCGAAATCATCCACCTCGCCCGCAAGGTCCTCCCTTGAGAGCCCCAACACGCCGATGCTTGTGGTGCAGGCTATATATTTAACATTGAGCTGCCTTGCTGATCTCATCAGATCATCAAGGGACGCAGCCCCGACTTTCCTCATAATGATCTTCATGAGCCACGGGCCAATACCTAAGAAATTGAAGCGAGAAAGAGGAAGACCTTTGTTTATCCGGCCGAATACTTTTTGAAGGAATAATCTGGCGCTGCCGGCTATTGCACCAGGCTTTTTCAGGACATTAAGACCCCAGAATGTGAAAAAAATACTTACATCCATGTTGCTTGCAGCGGCTGTGGTAGCCAGAGTGAATGCTGCAAGCGCTTTATCGAGATCTCCTGAGAAAAGGATGATCGTCATTTTTTCTTTCATAACTGATCACCCGCATTTTGGACATTTCTCCGTTTTATCCGCTAACAATTTACCGCATTTCTTGCATCTCACGAATGTCTTATTACAAGGCTTGCAAAGCTGGGCCTGAGTATCATTTGTTTCAAGCTTGGTTTCGCAATAAGGACATTTACAGCAACCCTCTGCGGTTTTTGCTCCACCCTGTTTCTTTTTGTAATCCTCGATCGCCCTATGGAGAGCATCCGCGCCCAGATTCGAACAATGCAGTTTATTTGGCGGAAGCCCGCCAAGCTCTTCAGCTACATTCGCATTTGTAATTTTCAATGCCTCATCCAGGGTCTTGCCTATCGCCATTTCCGATACCATTGAAGACACGGCGATCGCTGCTCCGCAGCCAAAGGTCTTATACTTCACATCTGTAAGCTTGCCATCCTTGACCTTTATCTGGAAAGTCATCATGTCCCCGCATACAGGATTTCCGACTTCCCCTGTGCCGTCTGCATCCGCGATTTCACCCACATTTCTCGGGTTCTGAAAGTGATCCATTACTTTGTCTGAATATAAAGCCATAAGTTCCTCCTACTTAATTAAACAATTCCTTATCTTCATGCTCATGCTCGTGATCATGGTCGTAATCTGCGCCAGGACCGGCAACACGCCTTTGCCCTGTCTTGAGAAAATAAGCGTACAGAGGCGACATATCGCGCAATTTTTTCACGATCATTGGAAGCTCTGTTATTATGCGCTCGATATCCTCTTCATTATTGTACTTTGACAGCGTCATCAAAAGAGAGCCCTGGCCTAAAGCGGTATCCGCCTGCGTAGCCGAGAGCACATGAGAGAGCTTTAACGACTTTGAAGCGCACGATGATCCGCTTGTGATATAGATCCCTTTCTGGTCTAAAAACAGGAACATGCTTTCCCCTTCAACGAATTCCACAAGAAAACTCACATTATTGGGAAGGCGCTTTTGAGGATGCCCTGTCAAGTAGATATGCTCTATTTTCTTTGGAAGCTCTGTAATAAGTTTATCCCTTAATCCTGTTATTTTCTTTAGATTATCATTCATCTCTGCTTTTGCTATCTCGCAAGCTTTTCCGAATCCAACTATTGAAGGCACGTTTTCCGTTCCAGCGCGCCTTCCATGTTCCTGTATGCCTCCGTCTATAAGCGGAATGATCCTCACGCCTTTTTTCACATAAAGCGCGGCTGTTCCTTTAGGCCCATACATCTGGGAAGATGAAAATGTCATAAGATCGACCCCAAGATCCGCCGCGTTAACCGGTACAAGCCCGACTGTGCATACAGCATCAACGTGAAACAGGATCTTCTTGTCTTTGGCTATTTTTGATATTTCCTCAATGGGTTGCACTGTCCCGATCTCAGGATTGCCGTGCTGGATCGAGATAAGGATAGTATCTTCTTTTATCTCCTTTTTTACATGTTCGGGTGAGATAAGCCCGTGCTTATCAACCGGAATATGCGTGATCTTAAAACCTGATAAGCCAAGTCTTTTCGCGGAATTGAGCACTGAAAAATGCTCGATGCCTGAGACTATAATATGCTTGCCTTTGTGCTTTTGCGCTTCAGCGATTCCCTTTATAGCGAGATTATTGGCTTCCGAGGCATTGGATGTGAAATGGATCTCACTTGCCTGCGCTCCGATTAATCCGGCAGCTTGTTCTCTTGCTTTTTCGATCGCTTCTTTTGATTTAAGGCCGAGTGAATGCGAACTCTGCGCATTCGCGTAAATCTCATCAAGATAAGGAAGAATTTCCTTGTACACGCGCTCATCTAGGCGCGTATTCGAGTGATTATCCAGATATGTTTCTTTCATTCGCTGATCCTCCGGTATCTCTAATCTTATTATTATTTAGATGCATAAGCCTTGGCAAGGGTTCAGATTACCAGCATAAACAAGGAAATCAACTAAAGGGCACTGCGTCCAAAACACACAAACTCGGGTTAAAATAGGGTAAATGAAGCTAATATTGCTACTTTTATTGGGCATCCCCTTAACAGGCTTGTACGCTGGCGCTCTTTCATGGCAGAGTGCCATGGATATATTCACTTCTCAATCCCAAACCAGAGCTACGCATGCTGTTCTAACACAGAATTCAGGAGCAAAGCAGCCTGTTCTATCAAAGTATCTTGAATCGCTTTTATTTATGGTCATTACTGAAAGCAGGGGGATCGACGCTGAACAGGAGATCTGGCCTGGATTCCATATTTCAGGATACCCCATGCTTCTTCACAGAACCGACGAGGTCGCGATACTTATCGGTCATCCGCAGCCGCCTGATGATTTCAAGCCATATTATATAAAGGGAATAAACAAAGCCGCTCCTGTTTACATCAAGGAAGGAGGCTTGCCATCAGCTCCATGCCTTGATTTTGACTATGACATCAATGGAACAAAAACCCTTGTTTACAGGATACGCGATAATCTCACGCAGCGCGATGCTTTTGGTAATGTTATCCATGAGCGCTTCCATGTTTATCAACACAGCATGGAAAGCTTGAGCGCAATGCTCGCTAACAGCGCAGCTTATTCCTATAAGTACCCTCTTTATGATCACAAAAACCTGGCATTGGCCCAGCTTGAACAATATACCCTAGCCGAAACCCTGGACTCTCTGGATTCAAATGATCTCAAGGAAAAGCTCAAGGATTTCATGGCCGTACGTTTAACAAGGTATAAAAGATACGGCCAGCCCGCTGTTATGATTGAAACAAGCGAAGAGTGGCGCGAAGGAATGGCTGAATATGTTGACTACAAAGCGCAAGATCATGCTTATAAAAACAAAGCGAGTATTGCTGAAATCCAAAAAAGACTCAATACGGGACTTCAGCTCGATCAAATGCTTGCGTGGCGCTATTATGCCACTGGCGCGGCATTAGGCTATATTCTTGACAAGGTTTACGACGATCAATGGAAAGCCCGGGTGCAAAAAGGCGAGACTCCCTGGCAGATATTATCCGAGATCGAACCTTTGAATATCGCGCAAAGATCAAGGCGCCTGTTAAAAACCAAGATAAAATTCGACTTCATCAACATCCTCTGGAAATCCCAAAGAAAAGTAAAGAATTCGAAAAACAGATAACTTTTTCCAAACTGTAATAAACCTTCAAAACAAAGAGTAGAATATCAGTGCCAATAATGGATCCGCATAGATACATTCATAAATACTTTCCAGATCTTGGGATAAATAAGAAAAGGGAAGCCGCAAGACTCCTTTATGAGATATCCAAAAGGGATGGCGCTTCCCTTGAATCGATACTGCCGCCTCGCAAATATGATCAATACAAGCAGATAAAGGATCGCCTTATCCAAAGACGCTATCCAAGGACATTCCTTGATGCAAAAACCGGATCGTTCTACCTTCCTAAGCTGGAAATAAAACCTGAGAATAAGGCTGATACCACTCGCCCTCTTTTTAATCCCAGAAAAATCATCATTGAAGACAGCGTCTGCCGCGGCGCGCTTGCGATAAGAATGAAGCGGGCTTTTCCAAAAGCCAAGGTCATGCTCATTAAATCTGCCGGGAATTTATTCAACAATAAAAATTTTTCAATAAGGGATTACAACCTGCGCGCCAAAACCCTTTTTATCATCAGGGAAACATCGGATTTCTACAAACCATGCCCCTGCACGAAAAAAGCTTTTGGCTGCGGATATAATGTCATGAACCTCGGATTCGGCTGTCCTTATGAATGCGCCTATTGTTACCTGCAGGAATATCAGAATGTCCCGGGGATCATCCTGCCCGCGAATCTGGATGATTTTTTCAGCACTTTTAATAAATCCGAACTAAATAAGGGCATCTTTAAGACGCCGCGGCTTGGAACCGGGGAGTTTTCAGACTCACTCGTCTTTGACCACATCACCGGCTTCTCAACGCAGCTCATTGAATTCTTTAAAAAATATCCCAATGTGACTTTTGAATTCAAGACAAAAAGCACTAACATAGGAAACATTCTCAAAAGCGATGCGGCTTCAAACATCGTGATTTCATGGTCAATCAATACGCCGCATATAATCAAAACCATAGAGCATCTGACCCCCGCTCTAAAAGCAAGACTTAAAAGCGCTCAACAATGCGCGCAAGCGGGATACAAGGTCGGATTTCATTTTGATCCTGTTATTTATTACAAGAACTGGGAAAAAGATTATTGCAAGACCATAGATCTGTTGTTTGACTCTGTCGGGCCAAAACACATTGCCTGGATCAGCATAGGCACTCTGCGGTTTTTCCCTGCGCTAAAAAAGATCATTGAGAATAGATTCCCCGAAAGCAAAATGCTCGATGAGGAGATGCTCCTGGGATTTGACGGGAAAATGCGATACGATGAGCGATTACGCCGGGTGATTTACAGCAAAATGCTTGGCTGGATCAAAAAACGAGCGAAGAACGTGCCTGTTTATTTGTGTATGGAAGATAGAGGGTGCGCGCGCCTTTCTGCTAATCCTCTCTGGTAGTCGCACCCTTTACGGGTGCGTCTGCTCTATGTGAGTATGAGCAGAAAAAAACGCACCCGTAAAGGGTGCGACTACCGCATAACAATCAAGATAGAAGAGCAGCTATATTAAAATAGCGGTAATGGATCCCCGCATCCGCGAGGATGACAATCAGGAAGGATTCCGCGTCAAACCTTGTTAAATTTCTCTTTTCCCGCTCCGCACACAGGGCATTTCCAGTCAGGCGGCAGATTATCAAAGGACATGCCCGGATCTATCTTGCCTTTGGGATCGCCTTTTGCGGGATCATATACATAACCGCATACGCTGCATTTATGCGCATTATCCGGCAAAACAGCGCTTGTCTCTTCTTTTATATAGGTAGGAGCTGTTTTCGGAGCTTTCCCGCCTTTGACCTTATGGTAATAAGCATAAGTCATGGGCTCGTCAGCGCTCAACGCGTCAGCCTGCGTTATCTCTCCGATAAACATAGTATGGGTACCAACGTCAAAACTATTTATTACATTAGCTTCTATATATCCGATCGAGTTATCAGTCACAATAGGCGCTCCATTCTCTCCCCGCTTATGACTGACTCCTTCGAATTTATTTATATCGCGGCCGCTCTTGAAACCGAATCTCCCTATAAATTCCATTGGGGCTTTTCCTGACAATATCGACGCGGTAAACACTTTGCTTTCTTCTATAAACTCATGCGTAAGGTTTTGCTTGTTGATGCATATCGCCAATTTCAATGGCTCATTTGTAACCATGAAAACAGTGTTGGATATCTGGCCGTTGAATTTACCCGCTTTCCTGGAACTGACAATATAGAGGCCGTAAGATATTTTAAAAAACGCTGATATATTCATAGATCACACCTACCTAAATTATCGCGGGGACTACCGCCCTGTCACCCCGCCACCTCAAAGGTGGTGGGGTCATTGCGAATCTTGTTTCCATTATTTCTATCAAGAAAACAAGGTGTGGCAATCTCAAGCCCAATTATCACCTTGCAGCAAGTCATCACCCATGCTTACCCAGCCGCGTCCATAATGCCACTCCTCTGTAATCATCAAGTTCCCGTGTTTTTGAGATTGCTTCGCTTCGCTCGCAATGACCGCGCAAGCGGGCAACTGCTACCACGCTATATATTTTTACAGGGAAGTACGAATTTTCCCTTCTTAAGATACGTTCCGGGATTCGTCACAACATTGCACCCTGTTTTAACTCCGTCTTCCATTATGGCTCCTAGTTTGCGCCTTCCTGTCTGGATCTTCTGGCCATTATAAACAACAGGAATATTCTTTCCATCTAAACGCAAGTTGCCTGTTTTAGTGCCTGCGCCTAAATTGCATTTCCTTCCTATCACGCTGTCGCCGACGTATGAAAAATGCGCAGCATGGGAACCGGAAAGCATTATCGAGCTTTTGAATTCCGCTCTTCCGAGATTCACCTTATCTCCTATTAAAAAATTGCCTCTTAAATAAGCATAAGGCCCGATTATCACATCCTTGCCTATAAACCCGCTTCCCTCGATAACTGTCGGGTATTTGATCAAGCTTCCTTCTGATAAATAAATATTCCCCTCGATATTGCACCCTTTTTGGACTGTTCCTTTAAGATAGATCCTCTCGAAGGTCAGGGACTTCATCACTGTTTCCAAAAATTCCCAGGGCGGCGGGTTCCCATCAATTGCTTTTAAATCCATGATCTTCAGATAACTATTGATCTCTTCTATGCATGCTTTCCAGATTTCATTCATATAGTCCCTCCATAAAGGATGTTATTGATTATATGGAATTCAAATTGCCATGCAAAATGGTTAAACCTTGAATCCAGCGGGTTTGTCTGCTAAAACATTAATAGGAGCGTGCATAGGTGAAACAACAAAGCCTCGTATCTTTGGTCTTGCCGGTTATTTTTACCTCTGCCTGCTTATTATTCCAGCCTGATATTTTCGCGGATATTTCTATCGCTGACGATGAGAAAACAGGTGAGGCTCAGCCGGTCCAAGCGGCAGAAGTAGGCTGTAAATGGAAAGATGCGCAAGGGTGTAAAAAAGTTTTTGGATTGGGAAATGCCATAGGCGATTGGGATGACGAACTGGATCTTTTCTGGGTATTCCTTCTTAATGAGGAAGAGATAACACCTGCCAAGTGGGAAGCGCGGACAGAAAAAGAGCAAAATGACCTGTTTTTTGAGTATATCGCGCTTGTCAGGGACAAGCTCAGGCAGCTTGATAGGCTTTTACTGTTCAATTTTGAGGAACATGATACGGACACGATCCTGAGCTACAGCAGCTGGCTTGCCGCAACGATCACATGGTTCAGCCGGCCAACATGCAAATCTGACCCAACAGCTCAAGAATGGCTGGTAAAACTCAATAAAAAAGCGGAAGATCTTCTCGATCACCTTGAAGACTTAAGGCAAAAGCCTGAAAATCAGGAGATCAAGCCTCAGATCAGCGATTCAATGCTGCTTATCCAAAACGCCTCTCCGCACCTGACAGGCAGAATAAGCAAAATGCTCGATAACAGCGAAGAGCTGGAAATCCAGCGGGGACTGCTTATTAAAGAACTCCGGGATAATATAGTCTCAAGCAATACGATCTCCAATGCCTACGAAGAATGCGCGAGAATCATGCGCGAAATGCTTGAACATACTCCGATCGCTATCCTCCAAAGACTCGTTAATGCAAAAGTGCATACTGTGATAATCCCATACCACACAAAACTGACTGACATGCCTCAATTCATCCACTTAAAAGACAAGGAAACGTTTGACGGCAGGAAATGGGACGATGTCAGAGGTATCGGCAATGTAAAACAAGAAGACGGCTCTATCGCCATTGCCATTGGTGAAGAGAATTTTTTCAGCAGGAGCTACTTCCAGGCGCACCGCCGCATCCCAGGAAGCGTTTTCACGCATGAGTTCGGTCATGCGCTCCACATAGGCGGGATGTCCGAGAAACAGCAATCTGAAGTGGCATCCACATACTGGGACAATAAATTAAAGGTTGGCATCTGCTCTGATGAATACGCATGTTCCAATGGCGAGGAATATTTTGCCAGAGCCACTGATTTATGGTTTGGCGCGCATGCAGTACCGCAATGTAACTGGTCAAAATCCGCAACGCAACGATACAATTTTCTCTATAAACACAGAAGCGTGGCAAGGCTTCCCGGATTAAAAACAGTTCCCGCGTATAAGCCCCAATGGATCAAAGAGCATGACCCTGCCATGTATCAATTGCTTCTCGATATCTATGGCAAGCCAAGAAAAATCAAGATCAAGCTCATCCCGGGCAAAGTATTCAAAGACTGACACCATCCTATCCTTTGCGGGCACGTTCTGCTCTGCATCTCTGGCAACCTCAGGCTGCCAGATGAGAAGAAACCATGGGCTAACACGCCCTCACGCAAAACAAAATCACAGAACCGATTCCTTTCATATAATCTAATCCTGGAGGACGCGACATTTATGAAAAACATGAAATATTTTGAGAAATTCGACAAATTCTGCTCTTCAATGAGGAGCGGCGGCTGCTTCCTTGTGGTGCAGGATAAAAAAGGCAAGCCCAATGCCATGACTATCGGCTGGAGCATGATCGGCCCTGTATGGTCACAGCCTATGTTGGCAGTGCTTGTACGGCCTTCCCGCTATACCTATAAACTCATTGAAAAAACCGGGCATTTCTCTGTTAATGTGCCCATAAACAAGCTCAAAAAGGAACTTGCGCTCTGTGGGACCAAATCAGGCAGGGATACGGACAAGATCACAACATGCAATTTGAAAGTGGGCCGCGGAAAAGTAAAAGGCATCTCCATCCTCAAAGATTGCGATCTGGCCTATGAGTGCGAGATCGTACATAAGACAAAAGTGTTAAAACAGACTTTGGCCGAGGACCTTAGAAAGCGATATTACCCAAAAGGCAACTTCCACATAATCTATTTCGGCAGGATCCTACACGCATATAAGCCATAATCGAATCCCGGTACTTTTTCTCTGGTAATCGCGCCATTTACGAGTGCACTCTTCTCTGCTCCGGGCGATGAGCCCTAACAAACGCACCCAAAAAGGGTGCGACTACCAGGAAAAGAGTAGATACCCCCCCATGAATTCAGGAAGTCAAATTTTGCCACAAAACCCTTGATTTTTAGCCTAAACCACGTTAAACACCTAATGGGGAGGGTACTGTACGTTTATGTCTTCTTTTAAGCACATGCGCAAGCATGGGGCAATTCTTTTATTGCTAGTATTGGTGTCTTCCGGAATAGCCCACACATTCACAAAATTCATTACCCGCAAAGCCCAAAGATTCTGCTCTCTCGGAATAGTGAAGATGAATGATAAGGATTTTGTGGGAGCAAAAGATGATTTCAACAAGGCGATAAAGATCAGTCCGGAATACGCTGACGGGTGGCAGTGGCTCGGCCTGTCTTATTTGGAACTTAAAGAATATGAACTGGCAGGTATGGCTTTCCGCAATGTAACGAGGCTTAAGCCCGATTATGCCTACGCGCACACTTTGGTAGGCATAACTCTCCATGAGAGAGAGATGTATGAAAAAGCAGTGATCGAATTATACCAAGGCCTGGATATGAATGATGAATACGGGGAAGAAGATTTTTTTGGAAATTATTACCTTGGGCTTTATAATTTCATGGCAGCTGAAGATAGCCTTAAGGCGATATTCCACTTTGAAGCGGCATTGGGCCCGGAATATGTCGAGAGGAAACATCATAAATTAGCCAAGCAGATAATAAAGAACCGGGACCCGACTTATCAGAGACAACGCAAGGCATTTCACGTCAAAACCCTTCACTGGCTCATTGGGAACGCTTATGGGGAGCTCAAAAAAAAGAATATGTCGCGCATACATTTTCGCATAGCGTATGATTTGGGCCTAAAAGACGCTATACAGGAATTAAAACATCTGGATGATACCCTCCTTAAGCAATGCAATGGCTATAAATCGAAAGCAAGTAAAAACGTGTCCAAGCATCACAAAAAGATCAAAACAGCTTTATTCGACGCCATGACATACACAAAATCGCATAAATCCGAAAAAGCAAGTAAAGCCCTCCACGAGATACTTATGCTTGAGCCGTGGTTTCCTGTGGCAAGGTACAACCTAGCCATAGTCGAAGCTGACAGGGGATATTATCATGAAGCTGTCGTACAGATGAAGTGCTATCTCAGAATCAAGCCCAAAGCCAACAACCGCCAGGAAGCCCTGGAAAAAATCACCGCCTGGAAAGCCAAGTTACCCAAATAATGAAGAAGTAAGAAGCAAAGCCGCAATCGGTTGTCATCATGCCCCATCTGTCATCCCGAACTTGACGTGACGATACCGGTTTATCATTAAGCAAAGGATCAGTACTATTTTTCTTTGATTGAG
>JBHPMF010000072.1:0-12243 GCA_042563375.1 Elusimicrobiota bacterium
GAGGCTACCGGAGATGGGGCGGGGTGGTCATGTTAAGCCCTGCCATCTTCTGAAGGACCATTCAATGAACATGAGCATGGCAAGGACCGCTAAAAGCCACGGGGAATCAAGGATAGTCTCAAACCATGAGGCTTCTTTGGCAATATAAGACTTTTCCTCATTCTTCCTCTGAAGCTGTTCAAGGATGACTTTTTCGAAAACAGGCAGGATATCCTCTTTGTAATCCGAAGAAGTTCCAAGGACCTGGCCATGCCTTAAAGAAGCGATCTCCCTGAGATAATCAATATCGCTTGTTGCCCTGAGCTCTTTGCCCTCGATGGCCCGGGTCAATTCCACTATTACCCGCGCTGAATCAGCGCTCACCCCTGCCCATTGGCTCGGAAGCCTGACATCAAGCTTTTTTCCTGATGTGCTTTGGGCTGAAAAACTCGCCTCATATATGCCGCTGCCCTTTGTTTTTTCCTTTAAGATGAACTGTCCGCCTTTGGGCAGAAGCTTAGCCACAAGATAGGAAGGAAACGCTATTTTCTCTTTCATGGGTTTGCCTTTTGATTTAAAACCCGCTCTGGCAGAAGAACCCATTGGATTAAGATACGCCACAACTTTAAAGCTATTGAGACTTTCTTTTTCAATAGCGACTTTAAGCACATCTTTTTTAAATACATCTTCTTCCTTTATTACCCATTTGATCACGCTTTCCCAGAATGAATCATAAAGATAGGGGTGCTCCCCCCTGATCCCGGTGTGAGCCTTCCAAAGCCATGTTCCCGGGAATGTCAGCAATGTGGCCCGGCCTTTCCCGTATTGAGACTCGACTATGGCAGGACTTTTTATATTGTCTTCCTTGTTGATGATATAGGCGAGGATATCTATGTTTTTCCTGATATCCTTCACATTGAATTGCTGAAAAGCATCCGCAAGCTTATTAACCATGCCCCAGGCTTTCCTGGAATCCTCATCAGCAAGGAGCAGGGCGAATCTGCGCTTCCACAGATCACCCTGATATTCAACAAGACTGTCCCCTCTTATCAAAGAGGACTTATTCTGCTCCAAAGCCTGCGCGACAGGCTCAAGCCCCCATAGATCATCAAAAAATCCCTGCTTATATTCGGAAGCATTGGCTGACTTCTCTCCGGAAAGGAACACGAACCCTCCCCCCTGAGCTATAAAATCCTTGACCCGCCTGAGATAGTCCCTTGGCAAACCGAATCTTGAAAACGCGAAATCCTGAAGTATAAAAAGATCGAATTCATTCAAATGCGTCCTGAATATCTCATGCGCGGGGAACGGGATAAGGGAAAGCTCGCTCTCGCCATAAGGCGGAACATCATGAGGATCCCTTAAGATCACGAAACTCACAAGCTCATTCCTTGGATTAGCCCGCAAGAATTCCCTTAAGTAGGAATAATCATTGTTGGGCATTCCGCAAAGATAGAGGATCCTGAGTTTCTCGCGAAGGATGCTTGTCTTGAATCGCAAGCGGTTATTATCCTTATTAGATTCCCATGGAAGAGGGGCTATCCGGGCTTCGCCATGCAATGATCCTGCTTTTGAACCGAGCATAAGGCTCATTTCCACGTTTTGCGGGCCTGTGCCTGAAACCGAGAATGTCGAGCGTCCTATGACTTCTCCTGTGGCTGTATCCTTAAGAATAAGCACAAGAGGGGTTTTGAATTCTTTTGGAAAATTCACCGTGATCTTATACGGGACTTCGCTCCTGGCGAATGCCACAGGAGGAAAACGTATGGCCACAAGCGCAATATCATCCTCAAGGTCCGCGCCAAAAGAGATCGTGTTAATAAGAGCTCCTGCGCCTGAAACAAGCCCTTTGCCTGTTTCAACCCCGTCGCTTAAGAGCACAGCAGGACTGCCTCTCTCGACTTTCCTGTCCAATGCCTCGATGCCGGAACCTATCCGGCTCTCCATAGGCCATGGCAGTTTGCCGATCTCCTGAAAACCTCCAAGATCCGTGAGCTCATCGCCGATAATATGGAAGCGCGCACTTATCTTGCTTTCTTGCGCCCAATCAGAGAGGGTTTTAGCGACTTTCCTGATATCCTTTTCCTTGTCTTCCATGCTCTTGGAATGATCCACCAGCACATGCATCTCCCCCTGTTCCCGGCTTAAGGGACTTTTAAACTTGAGCGCTCCTATGACTGAGATGAAGATCAAAACCAGGGCCACCCTGAAAATCAAGCAGGCAAAAGCAGGCTTTTTCGCGTCTCTTCTGGACCTAAAAACAGAGACCGCGACCGCGATCAGGGCCAGGCATGATGCGCCAAAAGAAATCCAGAATATGGGGTCAGTTAGTGTTAAGTGCATTTCTTTTCTCTATGGTAGTCGCATGCTTCAGCGAAGCAGCCTTGTGGTCGCAGCAGCGCAGCCCTGTGGTATTCCCCATAGGGTGGTATGCCCCATAGGGTAGTGTGCGTTTGCTCTCGCATCCGAATATGTAATCCTGAATACTTGATTTTAAAAGGTAACCCCTCACCCGCGCTTCGCTTGCCCTCTCCCTTTGAGGGAGAGGGAAAAAGAGAGAAGGCAGAGCAGGCCCTGTGTTCATGCTCATCTACTTTCTCCTCAGTTTTCGCTCGATGAAGGGCATATGGATCACGTCTTTTTTATAAGTGCCTGTCAGGGCGTACAGGAAAACATTTGTAACAAGTTTCACTGTTTCCATGCGCTGTTTTTCCCCTCCGGGATAACACCTGAAAAGATAGCTTCCCTCGCTGTCTTTGATAAGCGGAGCCAGGATATCATTGGGACTGTAGATGATCGCGTATCTTTCGCCGATGGCGATACCTTCAAGAAATCTCGCGTTAAGGGTAAGCCCGCCCACGGATTTCACCAGGTAAAACGAACGGAAAAGAGCGCTGTCCCATGGAATACTGCCTAATGTCTTGTCAGGAAAAAGCTTTGAGACCTCTTTTCTCACAAGAGCGTCAGGGCCTGAGGATGGCGCGCTCTCGGTATTGACTATCACAAGAGTGCCTCCGCCCAATATAAGCCAGCGCTTGAGTATTTCGCGCTCCTGAGATGAGAACCCCTTAAAAGAAGCATCACCCAATAAAAACACAATACCCAGTTTTTCAAGTTTTTTGATCTTCGGAGTCACCGGAGTGGCAAACACAGGATGCGGCTCTATGGTGGTTGTTGTTTGAAGAAAGCGCGCAAGCTGCCTCCAGAGAACAGGGTAAGCATTCTCAAGGGAATCAGGTTTGCCGGAAATAATGCCGATCTGGAGGCGGTCGGAGGAATAAGCGATGAGGCGATGAGGCGATGAGGCGATGAGGAGAAAGACGGATATGAAAAGAAGGAATAGGTAATTCTTCATCCCCCCGCCTTAGTCCTACTCTCCGGGTACCCACTGCGAGCACTGGCATCTTCATCAACACGGAAGCCTGTCCCCCTCCAGGGGGGAGGAAAAACAAGGGAGAAAAGAAACGAAAAAATAATCATCTCTTTTTCCTTCTTCCTTCCAGCAGTAATAATGACTCGAATGTCAGGAATACCATGGCGAGCAGGAGGAAATGGCGGTTGAATCTTTTGGATGCCAGCAGTTCGAGCATGCTTTGAGGCTCCTCAAGGACCCGCTCAAGACTCACTGCCTGCCATATTGTGCCGCTTCCGAGCATCTCTGTTATTTTTGAATCACTCACCCTTGCCAGGTCAGATTCATCTCCCTGCGTTGGAACGCGCACAGCCACGAATTTCGGGATGTCTTTCTCAAGACTTGAAAGGGCAAAAGGCCATTTCATGGTATAGACTCCAAGCTCCTCAAGCGCGCCAAAATCAAGGTTCCCGTCCCTTGCTTCATGCCTGCTTGTTCTGCCTGACGGCCATACAACGCTTACGCTAAAGGGCATCGTGTTCTGTAGTTTTACACTGACACTTTCTCCTGCAAAGAAATGACGCGGATACAGCGAGTAAGGGATCTTCCTTATAACCCGCTCTATCATTGACATAAAAAGACCTTTTAAAGGCATATTGGTCCACTCAGCATCGATCGTTGATGTCAGGAGGAATATCAATGCTCCGCCTTGAGCGAACTCATAAAGGACAGGGTCGAGCGACTCCTCCATGAGGCAATGGGCCGGGCCCTCGCCCGAGCAAAGTTTCCCCTTGATCCTGGAAAGCCCAAGCCATGTCTTCCCTTCGGCCGTTGGATCGATCCCAAAATATTTATCAAAACGGACTTTATTAAGCTCGAAATTCTTGAACCCGGCGATGCCCGAAACAAGATGCATGCCTTTGCCTGATTTCTCCTCAGTTATGCGCGCATCGAGCAATTGCGACACGCTGTCTAAGTCAGCCCTGGGGCCCAGAGACACGAATAATTTCTTGTTTGCGTCAGATGCGAACACCTCCAGGGCTCTAATAACGCCCTCTGGCATCTTTTTCGGATGAAGCAGCCAGACCTCGCTGACTCCGTTAAGAAAACCCGAATGCTTGCTGATGATAGTCTTGAATTCATCCTGCGTAACATAGATATCCTTGAAATCAGGCATTTTATCCCCGCTATCCGCCCGGATCCCTTTTATGGCGGATAATGCTTCGCGCAAAAAATACGACTCGCTCCCCTCGGCTCTCCTTCCCGGGTCGCCGTCAACAAAGACGACCGCGTTCTCATGTTTGCGTTTAAGGATAAAAATATCCCTGTCATCTATCGAAAGGCTGTCAGCTCCTATGGAAGCTTTGATCGCCATATCATCGATCCTCTTTTTCGCGCTGTCCGCCTGGAATGAGATACGCGTTTCACCGCAGCGCGAAATAGCGGCTGTGAGGATGAGCTCATCAGTCAAGCCATTGCGCAGATACACTTTATTCGCTGAGCGGGCATTTTCGCCGTAACACTTCACGCTGACCAAAAGCTCATCGCTTGCGTCAAGAAAACTGCAATGCAGGCTTCTGTTCGAGAAATCCTTAACAGAAGCATCCGCGAAAATAACAGGAGGCATCGCCCCCGATGACCCGCTTGCGTTATTTTTAAAATCAAAACCATGCTCCGCCATATCAGAAAACACAAAGATGCCCTTAACAGGAGATCCCTGATGGATCTGCGAGAGTTTTTGGGCCCATGCCCCGTGATCGGTTTGGCCATGGGTTATTTCCACGCTTCTTATCCGCTCGACCAGAAGGTTCCTGTCTTGAGTAGGCTGTAATATCTCCTTTGCGCGGCCTGAACCCGAAAAAGACATGACGCCGATAAAAGCGTACGCACCTGAATCAAACACCTCATTGACCAAGCGCACTGCAGCGTCTTTTGAAGCGTCAAGAAGGCTTACTCCCTGCGCTGATTTATATCCCATGGAATAGGAAGCATCAAATACCATCCAATAATGCTCCTCAAGGCTTTTCCTGGCAGCGCCTGCTTGCCCGGATCGCGCGTCCTCGTCATCAGCGCGAGTACCGCCATAAGGGCCTGCTAAAGCCGAGAATACGGCTAAAAGCATCAATGCCCTGAAAACAGCCACCAGGATCTCCTTAAGCCTTTTTCTGAATGCTTTTTCCTCGATCACAGCGTAAAGAAGCCTTAGATTCGTGAATGAGAATTCTTCTTTCACTCTTTTCCTGTAAAGAAAATGAAGGATGAACACGGCCGCGGCAGCAAGAGCTCCCGCGATAAGGAGAGTGGGGTTTGTGAATCTCATGGTTTAGTTTTTCTCATTTCTCCACAGCCGAAACCTTCTTTCTCCTCCCCCCTTGAGGGGGAGGCCGGGTGGGGGGTTTCGCCTAACGCTATCCAAATAGCCTCTTTCACTCCTTCAGGGTTCTCAAACACCTTATTATCCCAAAACCTTAAAACCTTGTACCCCAAGCCCTCAAGCCATTTAGTCCTCTTTGTATCATATGTTTCCCTTTCAGAATGCTGACCGCCATCTAATTCAATTATTAATTTCTTTTCAAGGCAGACAAAATCAACAACATACTGTCCTATTGGATGTTGTCTGCGGAATTTATATCCGCCCATCTGCTTTAATTTAAGGCAATACCATAAACGCAATTCAGTGGCTGTAAGATTTTTTCTTAAAGTTTGCGCAAATGTTTTTTTGGTCATTTTGTTTAATAGTGGGAACCCCCCACCTTAATCCTCCCCCTCAAGGGGGGAGGAGAAAATAAAGCTAATGATCTATAACCATAAATCAATGGCTCAACGGATGTAAAAGGCGCGAGGTTGTAAGTACGAAGCCCGGGTCCTTGTCAGTGGAAGCCTGGATGAAGTTTATGGCGCGCTTTGCCAGCCTTGTTTTAAGGAGCGCTTCTTCGGCCATGAACCGCTCTTCATAGGTCCCGGCTATCTCATCCGCTTCGATCGTGAGCCCTTCTTTTGTTCCTGCTTCGATGTCTTTGAAAAACACGCTTCCCGGGGCAATGCTCTCCTTTAGATCAAGCTCGAACGGATCAACCACGCGCACAGCTCTTATCTCGTGTTTTAAGCTCGCCAATGCTTCAAGGGCGTGCGAGATCTCCTCGAACTCCTCAGCCATGAAATCCGATATCAGAAAAATAAGGGAACGCCTTCCAAGGCGCGCGCCAAGAGAATAAAGGCTTCTTTTAAAATCCGTCCTCTCCCCGAAATTCCTGAACCGGTCAAGCGTCTCGATCGTTTCACTTAATACTTCCCAGCTTGCTTTTGGAGGCGAGATGCTTCTCGGCTTTTCATCAAAAAGAGCTGTTCCGCACGCGTCCCTGTTCTTAAGCGCAAGGTAAGCAAGACCGATCGCGATCTTTGCTGCGAATTCCCACTTGCGCAAGAGGCCGCGTTGGGTTTTAAATGTCATTGATCTGCTCGTGTCGATCAAGATCCAGACGGTGCAGTTTGTCTCCCCCTCGTAATTTCTCACATAATAACGGTCGCGCCTGGCATAGACCTTCCAGTCCATCATTTTTATGTCATCCCCGTGGACATAAGGCTTGATGTCAGCGAATTCCAGGCTGGTTCCTTTCCTGCGCGGGGTCAGCAGATTGCCGGCAAGAATTCCCATCTGGGCGAAACGGGGGATGATGCGGTAGCCTTCTATTTGGGCGATCAAGTTGGGATCAAGGAAGCTCATAAAAAAGCGCTCCTAACCACTACGACTCCTTTTTTGTCATCCCAGCGAAGGCTGGGACCCAGCACCGCTATGCCCATAAAACTCTGCCTATTTTATTCGGGGAACATACATACTCTCTATAAAATAAAGGTTCTGGATTCCTGCCTTCGCAGGAATGACATGATGGAAACAGGATCATGGGAAATTAAGAATTCTTAAGGATCTCTTCTATTACTTTCTCGGCTGTAATTCCCTGGGCGTGGGCGTGGAAGTTCAGGATGAGCCTGTGGCGCAGGATGGGGTGGACGCAGGCGATCATATCCTCGCCGGAAGGAGCGTTTCTGCCTGAGAGCACAGCGCGCGCCTTTGAGGCAAGGATAAGGGCCTGAGTAGCTCTTGGGCCGGCTCCCCATGAAACGAATTCCCTGACGAGTTCGGAAGCGCTTGCTTCTTTGGGCCTTGTACTTCTGGCTATGCGCACAGCGAGATTTTCAACATGCTCGGCAACAGGGACTTCGCGCACGACTTCCTGCATCGAGTGCACTTCCTCGCTTGAGAACACTTTTAAGGCTTTGGCGATCTTAGCGGTTGTCGTGTTTTTTATGATGTTCAATTCCTCGTTCTCGCTAGGATATTCAATGTTTATCTGGAAAAAGAACCTGTCAAGCTGGGCCTCAGCCAAAGGATATGTGCCCTCCTGCTCGATCGGATTCTGGGTGGCAATAACGAAAAATGGGAGGTCAATATTATAAGTCACGCCATTACATGACACCTGATGCTCCTGCATGGCCTGAAGCAGGGCAGACTGCGTTTTTGGAGGAGTGCGGTTTATCTCATCAGCAAGCAGGATATTGGTGAAGATCGGGCCTCGCACAAATCTGAAACTTCTTTCTTTTGTTTTCGGATCCTCTTCAAGCACTTCCGTGCCTGTGATGTCCGAGGGCATAAGATCAGGGGTGAATTGTATGCGCTTAAACTCAAGGTCAAGAGCGTCTCCCATGGTGCTGGCAATGAGGGTCTTGGCAAGCCCGGGAACTCCCATGATAAGAGCATGGCCCCTGCTGAAAAGGCATATCAAGAGTTCCTCTATAACGCGGTCCTGCCCGACTATGACTTTTGAGATCTCTTTTTTAAGCTTTGAGATCCTTTCAAGAAGACTATCGAGTTTTTCCTTGTCATTTGTTCTTTTTGTCATGTGAAAATCCTTTTTTATGCTGAATTTATTTTAATAACTCTCTTTTGCTCGTTCCGGCAGCCGCAAGGCTTTTAGCCTGTGTTTCTTTGAAAATGTAGTTCTTAATAAAAGACACAGGCTAAAGCCTGGGGCTACCAAATAGCAAACCCTATTTCTTATTCTTCCTGCTTTTTTTTCGGAAAAATCTTTCGCAAAAGCGCGACGAGCGGGATCCCCAACACATATATTATCGGGATCGACACGAACACGTACAAAGGCCCGATAAGCAATGACAGACCGGCTGTTATAAGAAGGATCAAGAGCAGATATTTCCTGTTCATGCCCACGAATTTAACGCCTTTCAAGCTCTTGTACGGAACATGGGACACCATTAAAAATCCAAGAAGCGCGAAAAAGAAGACAAGCAGTTTTCTGGCTCCGATCCCATGCTCAGCCAAAAACACCTGCGCATCAGACCTTGCAAGAAGCAGTAAAAGAGCAGCCCAGAAAAGAGACGCCCCTGTTATTGGAAGACCCTCAAAAGAAGATGATGATTTCGGGTCGCGCGCAGTATGGTTAAACCTGGCAAGCCTGAAAGTGCCTGCCATGACATATCCAAGGCAGGCAAGAAAAGTAAGAGGAGTGGGTTTTTCCCCGAAAAAGCACACATAAAAAACAACAACAGGCGCCATGCCGAAACTGAGCAGGTCAGCCAGGGAATCGAGTTCCACTCCCAAAGCGCTTGTGATCTTAAGCTTGCGCGCAACATAACCGTCAATAACATCGCAAAAAGCCCCGAGCAAGAGGAGCCCTGCCATAAGAGTGAGAAACGAGGATGGATTCTCAGCGTATTTTGCCTGGCCCTTCTCGCTTATCACAACCCAGATTATGATGAAGCCCATGGCAAGATTGCCAAGAGTGATGATCGAAGGCAATGCATGCCTTAACCAAAGCAGGGGCTTGCTCGTGAATTTGGGGAATTGCTGGTCAGACATGGTTTATTTTCCCTGTGTCATTCCCGTGGAAGCGGGAATCCAAAACCATTTTTTCATACGAGCTCTTCCCTGTGTAAATACATCGAAAAACTTTATCAAGATAGCGGAAATGGATCCCCGCATCCGCGAGGATGACAAAAAGAGCCTGTGTCTTCCTCATTATTTTTTCTCACCATAATCAGCAAGAATCGTTTCTCCGGCTCTTACGTGTTTTCCTATTTTCACTCTTATATTTAAACCTTTTTTAGGCAGGAAAATCTCGGTTCTTGAGCCAAGTATGATCATGCCGAGCCTGTCCCCTATGTTGAGGTTCTGCCCTTCTTTGACCCAGACCCTTATCCTTCTTGCCACGAGCCCCACGATCTGCCTTATGCGCACTTCAAATAAATGCCCGCCTTCTCCTTTTACCTCCATGATAATGCTTGATGACACGTTCTTTCTTGAAGCTGCTTTGGAATAGAACGCGGGCAAATGCCAGCCTTTTTTCCTGCTGATCCTTTTAATGGTCCCTTTGAATGGAACATACTGTACATGGATGTCCCACACAAAAAGAAATATGCCGATCCTCACCTTTTCCCCGAGTTCAGTGATATCAGCCACTCTTCCCTCAGCAGGGCACACAACAGGGAACTTAAGCTTTGCGACAAGGTCTTTATCAGGGAACCTGTCAGGATCGCGGAAAAACCAGAAAACAGACAGAGTGATAAAACCTGATATTGCGCAGGATATGGATAACGCAAGAGACGGAGCAATGATATGAGCTATCCCAAAACAAATGCTGATCACGCCGGTCACTAAAACAAAAAGAACTCCATCCCTGGCTATTGTCATTAGGCTTTATTTTAGTCTTTTTAAGGAAAAGCATACAGGAAAGAATACTGAATGATGAATGATGGAACTGGGAAAAATGCAGCACGGGCGCGTTTATTATCTATAAGGTAGTCGCACCCTCCGAAGGTGATGAGTCCCTCGGGCATACTCGGGACGCTGCACGCTCCGTCGAATCCATATGGGCGCGCTTGCTCTCTGTGGTAGTCGCACCCTTCATGGGTGCGTTTGCTCTTCTCTCTCCCGGTAGCCTCAGGCTTTAGCCTGTGTCTTTTACAAAGAGCTCCATTTTCAAGGGAACACAGGCTTAAGCCTGAGGCTACCGGGAGGGAAACAGAATGCACCCGAGTATAGTGCTGGTGCCAGGCACCGCGTAAAAAGCTGCGTTTAGTATGCGCAAAAAAGCGCGCCCCCTGGCTGCCATTTCATAAAGATGCCGGTCCTCGTAAGGCACAGCCCGAAGAACGCACCCGTATGGATTCGACTTTGCTCACCACCTTCGGAAGGGTGCGACTGCCGACATGATCGATGCTGCATGAAGGACGCGGCGCAGGCGCTTTCACGTACCATGAAATTTCGGTTGCAAATTCCGGGATTTCATGGTAGACTATCTTTTAAGTATACTTAAAGGAAACTGATAAATGCCATGGAGTTTTGACTATGATTAAAAGTTACATAAAGCGAGAAAATTATATTAGCGCGATAGCGCCTTTTCTTAACAAAAATGTCATTAAGGTAATCGTAGGGCAAAGGCGTGTGGGAAAAAGCTGTCTGCTTGTGCAGGTGATGGATTTCATTAAAAACCGCGGAGTGCCCGGGAAAAACATCATTTATATCAATAAGGAGCTCCATGATTTTGACCACATAAAAGATTACAAAGATCTGCTCTTGCATGTGAAAAAACATTCTTCCGGAAAAAATACAAAATACCTATTTATCGATGAAATCCAGGACATAGCGCAATTTGAAAAGGCATTGCGCAGCTTGCAGGCCCAAGACGGCTACGACATCTACTGCACGGGAAGCAATGCCAATCTCCTGTCAGGAGAACTCTCTACTTATCTGAGCGGCAGATACGTGGAAATCAAGGTATTCGGCCTCTCATATCCGGAATTTTTGAGATTCCACAAATTAGCCGAAAGCAATGAAGCGTTCCTGGCATATGCCAAATACGGCGGACTCCCCTACCTCATCCACTTAAAACTTAATGATGCTGTCGCGTACGACTATCTAAGGAATATCTATGGAGCTATCCTCTATAAGGATGTGGTCAAACGTTATAACATACGCAATGTCGCGTTCCTTGATCGGCTAACCGAATATCTGGCCGACAATACCGGAAGCATAGTATCAGCCAAGAAAATCAGCGATTTTCTAAAATCACAAAAAATAAGCATCTCGCCAAATATTGTTTTGAATTATCTGTCATTCTTATCTTCTACCTTCTTCATATTCAAGGTCCCGCGGTCTGATGTCCGCGGCAAGAAGATTTTTGAGATCGGTGAAAAATACTATTTTGAGGATTTGGGCCTGCGCCATTCAATAACAGGGTTCAGGCAGTCTGATATAGGAAAAATCCTGGAAAATCTGGTCTTTTTAAAGCTTAAAGAAGCGGGCTACGAAGTCACAGTAGGCACCCTGCATGGCAAAGAAATCGACTTTGTCTGCAGTAAAAGCAGCGAAAGGCTTTATGTTCAGGTCGCATATCTGCTCACTGATGATAAAACACGCAACCGTGAGTTTGGAAACTTGTTAAAAATTGCTGATAACTTTCCGAAAATGGTGGTCTCAATGGACGACATCAGCGGCACTGCCACATACAAAGGCATACAGCAAATAAACATCAGAAAGTTTCTTATGAGCAAAGTTTAGCCTGAACCCCTCGCATCCTATTTTCTTGCGTACCAGGCACGGCGCCCGGCACCGGCTATATTTTCTTTTCGTTTCCCTCCGGTAGTCACACCCTCGAAGGTGGTGAGCAAAGTCGAATCCATGCGGGTGCCCTCTTCAGGCCTTACGAGGGCCGGCATCTTTATGAAATGGCAGCCAGCGTTCTTTTCTGCTCGTGCTCACCACCGAACAGACGCACCCGTAAAGGACATCCCCGCTAAGTTAATTTTTAGCCCCCTGTCTTAAAGAAAAAGAAAGAAAAGTAAGAATATGCTTTAAAAAGCTTATTTTTGCTATAATACATTGCATTTATAAAGACAAT
>JBHPMF010000073.1:0-12176 GCA_042563375.1 Elusimicrobiota bacterium
TCAGTCCAAGGGACGCGCAGAAAGCAGTCAAGTCTTTGTGACCATGTTCCACCACTTGCTTGAGGATATTTAGATCAAGAAGCTTGTATTCATGCACAGCCACATTGCGAAAGCCGACCATTGCATGCATTTTCTTTGCCAGGTCCGGAGCGATCTTGCCGGCTTGCGCCAAAAGATCAAAAGCTTGGGCGCTGCTTTGGGGAATACCGAGGTGGTCCCTTGCCACCACTCTCATGGCAATGTCAATGGCTGCCTGACAAGCTCTCTCAAGGTTCAGGATAATGGCATCCTGATGGGTAAAATTCTTAAGGCGTTTGGGGTCGCCCGCGTATTCTTCTGCCACGCGCCGCAAACAACGCTCAATAATTGAGGCTTTCTCCAGCGCTACATCATCCATGTGTGTATGCCTCCACGACAGGAGTCCTGTCCTCACACAAGCGGGCATAATCAGAGAACGTCCTCATTTCAAATTCCGCCAATGCCCGTTCATCCGCCGCATACAAGACAATACCCCCGCTAACCACTTCCTTGCAGTGCACAAGGCTCGAATCCAAAACAGAAACCTCCACGCGATAGCCGATAACTGCCTCAAGATCACCCTGGATCTGCAGCAGTTTAAAAAAAGATACCTGTTTGCCTCTTTGCAAGAGCAGGGCAATATCCAGGTCGCTATCAGGGCGCGCTCCTCCTTTAACCCTTGATCCATAGGCATAAATAGCGACCACTTCCGGGATTTCTGCCGTGATATGGTCGATGAGAAGCTTCCTGGCAGCACTGTCCAAAGGAAGGGGATTTGCGAACATGGGAACATTCTACCACAAGTTATAAGGACACTTTTCGCGGATTGCCGGTTTGCAGAACTTCCACGAAGGCTAGCGCAGTTAATAAGAAATGATGAATGATGAAACAGGAGACCCACATTCTTTCTCCTCTCCCTTGAGGGGGGATCCCTCTTCCCCAGTGGGGGAGAGGGGTATACAGAAACTCCTTGGGTGAGGGTGATAAAGTCTTTCCGCTTGTACTTAGCGGCTTAGTGCCTTTCTCTATATCTTCCAACTCACTCCCGGCTTGCAATCGTAGCGCATGCCGTCGGGACCGGAACTCTTAAAAACAGGTCCTGGCCAACAATACGCGCTAAGGCGCGTCTAGATACTGCAAAGCCGCAGGCAGCAGAATATGAGCTTGTTCCACCAGCCTAACTTGCTCCGGCTCAAAAAGAAACGGCTCCAACTTGCGAGCCATATTGGCAAGTCGCTTAGGCCCCCATTGATTGATTCTTTTCAAGATGGCTTGCGCGTAATCTGTTTTAACACCCCTGGCCGTAAGGACCCGCTCATCGGGCTTCCATCGTTTTCCGGCCAAAAAGAACAGGTCATACACATCCCGGCCCAGTTCTCGATTAAGCAAAGCAAGGATTTTTTCCGCAATAATTAATGAAGGAGCGGCGAGAGATACGGGCGCCATCTCCCCGTACGCTGAAATCACACAGGGCTCAGTCCCAATGGGATAGTCAGGCCGATTGGCCTCCATTTTGATTTTCAGCTTTTCCCCTTGGCCCTGAGCCAACCCGTAAGATTGCAAGAATCCTTGACAGCGCAAATCCCCGGTAAGCAGACTGCCTTTCTCATCGGCTTTTACCTCAACTTGCACTCCATGGCGCGCAACCACGTGCCCCGTCTCCTCTAGAAGAGTTTTCCATTCTTTAAAAGACATTGCCTCGCAGTCAAAGTCAAGGTCCTCAGAGAATCGCGGCAGGTTATGGGCGAATCGCAGCGCCGTGCCGCCTAAGAACACAAGACCTTTTGCCTGCGGCAATCCATAGAGCGCCTTTAGGATCAGCACTTGGATATACTCCCGCACAGAGCCCCGTAATTTGCCCGCCGGCAACCCCCGCGCTTTAGCATGAGACACGAGACTATCCAAAGAAAGCATAAATGAACTCCTCCAATTTGATCTTGCTTGCTCCAAAAAGAGCGGCATAAGACAGCAGTTTCTTTTTATCGAGCTGTTTTAGCCGGGCGCTGTCCCAGCGCTCCTGAGCTGGCATCAAAGATTCCCCCCGGCGCAAGCTTAGGTAAAGACGGTCCACCACGGCCTTTTCCGGCTGCGCCATGCGCACATCGTATCCCTGCAAGCGGACAACCGCATACCCCGTGAACGCCCGGGGACCAACCGTAAAATATGTATATAGTCCGTGAGGACTTTGAAAACGACGCGTTGGTTTAGTGGTCACACAAGTCACCTGGGCAGCGGTCTCCGGCAGAATCTGATAATGAGACAATGCTGTCTCAAGGGAAACGTAGGATGGCTCATACAACCTGTTAGCCACATAGAGATCAGGCAGGATCACAGACTGCGGGTACGCAAGCTCATACAATCCGCGCTTAAGACGACGGACCCATCCTTTCCTGGTCCATTGGTGAAGCTGAAGGGTGAAAACCCGCCCGCTGCGCCGTGGCAAAAGAACCCGCGCCTCACGGACAGAGAAAATAGGAAGATTGCAGCCAAATAAGAGATTTGAGAAGTTTTTAATATTCATTTCAGTTAATTATACTTTAGTATAACTTAAAGAAATGGATATTTCAAGGACTATTTCTGGCAAGGGTTTTGGTTGAGTCGGACTTTGAAAATTTGGTTCATTCGTATATAAGTTGAAGTTCATGATGGAATGCTGCATATATGCCTGAGATCAGCCTGATTTACCTCTCCCTTGAGGGGAGACAGGCTCCCATATTTATGAAGATGCCAGTCTCAGCAGACAAGCTTCTATGTCTATAGAGATGCTCGTCCTCGCAGGGTACTCCCGGAGGGGGGCAGTCCTGTGGTATTCCCCACAGGGCAGTCCTCGCAAGCCAATAGACCGGAGAGGGGCCGGCTGAAGCCTGGGCGAAGGGACGGGTGAGAGTAATGATGAGCCTCAAGGGAGAGGGGCAAGAGGGGGAAAACGAGAACCCGAGTCAACATTATCAACTTATTAACGAATACACACCGTTATACACAAGTGGGGTTTGCCCCCCCGCTTCTTTAATCTTCATATTTTCCCCCGTAGCGCGGCAGCTTGTATGCCGCCTCTTCTCTTCGCTCCGGCAGAAGCGGCATACAAGCTCCCGCGCTACGCCAGAGAATACGGCATGCAAACCCCTTCCTGCTTGTACCAAGAATGAGGGATGCCTCTCGAATTTCTACAGTATGTCAGTCAATAGTGCCATGCTTGTAGATTCCACAACATTTGCAGAAGATCCAAAAGTGTTGGTATTTTGCCGACCTTTTTACTTCTTCGCGTCATCCTGAACTTGTTTCAGGATCTCAATGGGAATACCACTTTATTAAATATTCTCGACGGAAGCTTTATGAGATCCTGAAACAAGTTCAGGATGACAGAGGGGGGGCAGCTTGTATAAGCCTATCTTATTATCATGTTATTTCAGAATCGCTCTACTAATGCCCGCGGGTTGCCGGAGAGGTACGGGGAGACAGGGGACTTGCGTATAACGATGTGATTAACGAATGAACCAAAAATTTTGCATTTCTTTAGGGAATTTTATGACCAACTTCGCACAGTAGAACTAGGTCCAATGAATAAAAATATGGATTTCAAAGATTGGCGATCAGGTGTTCAGCAAAAGCAAGTGATGTGGTAAAACCAGGGGAAACCGCGTTCAGAACATGGACTGAACTGCCCTTCCTTTCGATCAAGACATCATCTATCAATTCACCCCTTTTGTCGATCAGTTGAGCGCGGTTGCCTGCAAGACCCGGCATAAAATCTGATTCAGCCACACCCGGGACAAGTTTTTTAGCAGCTTCTACAAAGATCTTCTTAGACAGAGTGATTTTGAACTGTTTTCCTGCTTGCTCGCGGAATTCCTTGCCCGAGAGCATCTTCCAGAATGCTGCCTCGGTTGCCATTTGAATGGTTTCAATGGGCTTGATATCAAAAGGCGAATATGATTACCCGCCGAACGCGATCACAGCATCGGGTCCGATAATTCTGGACAACATCAAAATGTCAGCCTGATATGACAATTGATATGAAAGGTAGGTAGAACTACTTCTTAAATCGCTGCTTGAGAAGATCGCGGCATTTATTGAGTTCTGGCATATAGTCTTTGATGTGTGAATAAATCTGGCGGGCTTTTGTCTCGTCATAAGTATGGGATGTTTCATTTCTATCCTTGAGCACATTGAGCCACAAAGTCTCATCATCTATCCATCGCGCCTCATATGCTTTTCGCAGAGCCTCTTTGGGGGTATTTGTCTCAATTCCCTCGATCAACAAAGTGCGCCTGAATGTTTTCCATAAAAGCTCGAATGTGAATTCAAAACGCTGGATAGTCCCGTCAATGGCCAAAATATTGGATTCCGGCTCATTCAAGGCTTCTTGCAAACGCTTTAATGCGTTTGCGAAGTCCTCGAAACTTTCCTTAGCTTGGTTTTCGCTCATACAATATAACCCCTTCTTTGGCAATATTTTCCCTCATTCGCGGACCAATCTCCTGCAGCCTGACAATGTCAATCGAGAGAAGCGTTGGCGCATCTTCAATGATTTCGGAAATCTGTGACCATTGCTTGCCTGTCATGGCCTGCACATCAATGCCTATGTCAATATCAGAACGGTCTCTGGCATCACCGCGGGCCCTGGAGCCAAACAAAATTATGCGATCAGGATCAGCGCTATCGGCGATTTTGGCGACAAGGTCGTTTAGAAATAATGATATTTCCATAAATATTAAATTTAAATTATTTTAGCACAAGGCGCAAAGGCTAACTTGACAAGTTTGCGAAAACCCTCAAATGAGGAATCTTCTTTATTACCCCTCACCCCAACCCTCTCCCCCAGGGGGCGAGGGAAAAAACAGCAGGAGAAAAACAAATAAATAGGAAAAAAGAAGCGGGATACAGGCATCCATATTTACAGAGATGCCAGTCCCGGAGGGCAGTCTCAGCAGAGCAGTCCTATGGTATGCCCCATAGGGCAATCCTATAGTATGCCCTACAGGACAGTCCTCGCAGGGCGCTGCGCCCGGAGGGGGCAAGTTCTCGCGCTACAAAAAAATTATAAATCTTTAGTTAGGTGGCTGGCGAAGGATAGAGAAGTGGTAAACCCGGGAGAAACTGCGTTCAAAACATGGATTGAGTTGCCCTTACGCTCAATCAGGACATCATCTATCAACTCACCTTTTTTGTCGATCAATTGGGCGCGATTGCCTGCTGGGCCCGGCATAAAATCTGATTCAGTAACACCCGGGACAAGTTTTTTGGCAGCTTCCACAAAGACTTTTTTGGATAGGGTTATTTTAAACTGTTTGCCTGCCTGCTCGCGGAATTCCTTGCCTGAGAGCATTTTCCAGAATGCGGCTTCCGTGGCCATTTGAATAGTTTCAATGGGCTTAATGTCAAAAGTAGAATAAGATTCCCGGCCGAATGCGATAACAGCATTGGGGCCTATTATCACATCTCCATTCACTTTCTTTGTCCAATGGACGCCTAAAAACGGGTACTGCAAATCAGGTGCAGGGTATATCATGGATTTGACAATATCTTTTTTGTTCTGCGCGATCTGGTAGTATCCCCCTCTGAATGGAACGATCGTGTACTCCTTGCCAATGTCAAGCATGTGAGCTATCTTGTCAGCGTAGAGGCTGGCGCAGTTTATCAGAAATGATGAATGATGAATGATGAATGATGAAATAGGAGACCCACATTCTTCCTCCTCTCCCTTGAGGGGAGAGCATGTCCCGAGTACCCCCGAGGGGGTCGGGTGAGGGTGACAAAGGGAATTCAATGCTGAATTAGAAGAGCTATTGGGGTCAGACTTGGAATTTGCATAAACTTTGAAGCCTGAGGTGCCTTCCTCTATATTGGTGACTTTTTGGTTAAAAAAGAATTCAACGCCTTTTTCTTTGGCATCTTTTACTACTGCATTAACAAAGCCCGGATTATCAACTATTGAGCCTGTTGGGGAATAAAGAGCTGCATGGCCTTTTGAATTCGGTTCAAGCTCCTTAAGTCGCTTTGAATCAATGATCTGGATATCAGGAACCCCATTGGACTTCCCCCTTGCCAGCAACTCCTCAAGTACGCTTGTTTCCTGCGCATCTTGCGCCACAACAAGGGTTCCAACCTGCTGAAGATCCACATTATGCGCTTTACAGTATTCACGCATAAGCCTGTTTCCCTCAACACAGAGCTTGGCTTTTAAGGTTCCTGGCTTCTGGTTGAATCCGGAATGCACTACGCCGCTGTTTCTGGAGCTTGTGTGAAGGCCGGGGGCTTCCTCTTTTTCAAGCACAGCTATTTTCCAGTCAGGGTATTTAAGGATTAAAGCCCTTGCAACTGCGGAACCGACTACGCCAGCACCTATTATTATCGCGTTATACATAAAGGTTTCGAATAAAAATCATAGCATGAAAGCATACTTTATATTCTTCAACTCGCTAAAATTCCTGGATACAACGCTATTCTCTTCAAGGCTGAGAGCCTCAGAAGTTTTCTGCAGCTTTTTAATATCAGAATCGCGCGCGCTTGTCTTCACCTCAAATGCGATCTTTTTATCCAGAATGAAATCAATCTCAACTCCATTTTTTTTCTGATAATAATTGAGCTTCCCTTTTAGCCTTAAGTTCTGAAAAACGCTGTTTTCAAACAAAGCCCCCATGTCAAGCTTGGCATGATGATTTGCAAGACCGCAATCGCACGCATACACTTTCGGCATTTTTCTGATCTCAGTGTCCACACCTCTGCCGAATGGTCTTATGGTCTTAATGAAATAAGTGTCCTCCAACAAAGAAAGATACGCATTAATGGTAGGCCTGGAAACCCCTATTTCCTTTGAAAGCTTCTGCACATCCAATTTTGAACCGATACGCTCAAGCAAAAGAAGCATCAAGTCTCTTACCGCTTCATTCCTGCGGAAATCGCCAAACCCGATCACTTCCATTTGGAAAAAAGATGAAAAAATATCATCAAGCACCTTCTTCTTCTCTTCGACGCTGGTCTTTAAAACCACGCCTGGAAATCCTCCGAACATGACATACTCATCATATAGCGGCGAAATAGAATCAAAAAGGTGTCTCGTGATTTCATGAGCGCGAGATGGCATTGCGAAAGACGCGTCTTTAAACCGAAGGAACTCATTGAAACTCAAAGGGAATAATTCGAAGATATATTTTCTTCCGGCAAGTGATTCTGCGAACAGGTTTTTCAGGTAAAAGCTGGCCGATCCCGTTAAGAAGAACTTCGCATTATAATGGTCAACCAAATATTTGACCACAGAAGGAAGATTTCTTAAAAACTGTATCTCATCTAAAAAAATGAACACCTTGGCAGTGAAATCCAAGCCCAAGAACTCAAGCGAGGATTTTATTCTTTCGTAATTACCATCCTCGAAGTATTTCCTGTTTAATGGATTTTCCAGATCCAGAAAAAGCTTGTTTTTTGAGTCAATCTCACTGTAGATTTGGCTGAGGATAGTTGTTTTACCTGTACGCCTCATACCAGTGATTACAATAGCTTCAGGCGAATGAAAATAAGGCTTTATTTCATTAAAAAGCAGTCTTTGCTTAAGCATTAATTACTATTTAACATATAGTAGCACTATTTGTCAAGTAGGGTTAGCATATAGTGCGATAAATGGCCAGATGCCGAAAAGATAGGCAAGAAATATTCCTTTTAAATTTTTTTGAAAAAAACTTAAGGCGCTTGGCAAGATTGATGTTCACGGGGAACATTATTTATTGGGCTTATCTAGAAACCTCAGCACGTGATCGATGTAAATCTGATAATCCTGCAAGCATTGTTTTATCGAGGAATAAACAATGCGATGATCAGTATCATTATAGTCATGAACAAGGATATTCCTCAAGCCTGTGCTCAGAGCGATCTTCTCGGCAAAATCTTTGGGTAATATTTTGAATTCAACTAGCTTAAGAAACGTATCACGATACGCGAGTCTTGTTGACCTCTCTTCCTTGCCGGTAGATAGCTCACTGATCAAATGCTCGTTGATATCGATTGCGCGCATGACAATGCGCTCCAGAAAACGCTCCACTGCGGCGATTTTGACAACATCGCCGATAATCTCGTCAAAAGTACTATCTTTGAAAGGCAACAGCTTGCCTAGATCTTCGGAAATCAGATGAATCTTTCTTTTAACGAAGTCACGCCGTACCATAAAGCTCCTCTTTGATCCATGAGAATTTTTTCCGGAACAACGCGTCCTCCAGGTCCAACAGATCCCTCGAGTCAACATAATCCCTAAAAGCGAAACTCTTATATTCCAGGAACTTCAATGGATCGCCGTATAATCTTTGGCAGTTACGCATGATCTCATAGCGGAAAAGCGGGTCAGCTCTGTTAAACATCACAAAGTCCAGGTCGTAATTCTCAAAAAAATCAAAAAGGAAGCCATGCACGTCGCTATGGCGATCATGGCTAAAAGGCTCTGAATCCAAAACAGCAATGTCCAGGTCGCTGTCGGGTTTGATGGCGAGATTTTCTCCGTTCCTGGAGCCAAATAGAACAACCAATTCAAGGCGCAGGGACCTGCACTTGCGCTGAAAATCGCGCTTGGACTTAAAGCTGGCGAGAGAGCTTAACATATTGTCTGAATTATATTATACGAAGATAGGGAAAAAAGGGCCGGTAATCGTTCTTGCTTGCTCATGATTAAACTTTGCCCCCCTTCACCCAGCCTCTCCCTCCAGGGGAGAGGAGAAAAAAAGTGATTCTTCCTCAAGGAGCGAGAAAAATAACCTGAGTTAAATCCTGTATTTGATCTCTATCCCCAAGGAAACAAGAGAACCGTGCCATTGGTTTGCGACTTTTAGGAACATCTCCTTGGAGATGTTGCGCGCAAACGCGATCTCTCCTAATATCTTTGTGTTTTTTCTCCCCTTTCCTTTTAGATCATAAAAATCGAATTTTGTTTTTGCCATGGCTTTCCAGCCCTCCAGGTCAAAGCTCACATCAGCGCCTATGGTGTTTTTATTGTAATCAAGCACGCTTCTGTGCTCGTAAGACATTCTTTTAAATCCTGTGATCCCTGTTATATTGAAAATCCTGTTAAGAAACATGGTTTTCCATGTGCAGCGTAATTTTGCGAGCGTACCGTCATGTGTGAATATCTTTTGCCTGTCTTTTTTCTTCTTTTTTGCTATCTCTGTTGAGAATTTAAGACCTGAGCGCGCACTGTGTTTTGTTCTGGCGATCGCGTTCCAGAATGAGAAATCAGCATTATCATCGCGGTTTAAGTCTTCTTTTGCGTCCCGCTGGCCTGTTTCGACCCTGAAGCTCATTCGGTCAAGATATGTTTGCTTTGTATTTAAGCCAAATGAAAGAGCAGCCTCATGCTTTCTCTGCCATCTCGGGCCTGAATCAAAATCATGGTGTTGAGCGCGCAAAAGCCCTGATATATCCATATCCTCAAATTTGAGTTTCTTATTGATCCTGCCTGTGACTTTGCTTTCATATCTGCCGCTGTCATAATTATGATCTGACACGCTGATCCTTGAGCCCCAACCCTTAAAATTCTCAGCAAAGAACGCTATACGGCCTGTTTTGTAATCCGAGAGGCTTTGTTTCTCAAAATCCTTATTGCGCCACCCTGCATCAGTGCCTATTCTGGGTTTTCCTCCATGAAAATCAATGCGCCTCCAGTATCCTGCGCTGAAACGGTTCATGCTGTAATCAGAGCTTCTTAGATCATACTTTCTTCTCTTGCTTGATGCTTTGCATGAGAACTTCGCCCTATCTTCCTGCTCTTTATTCAAACCCACTTTAAGCTCATTGAACGAGAAATTCTCCCTGTCTTCTTCCTCTTCAATGATATGGGATACATTCGATTTGCCGAGTTTCTCCGAAAATGTAAGTTCATAGGAGCATGCGACTGAAATACCAAAAAAGAAAAATAACAGTAATAGGCCCGTAGCTTTCTTTGTCTGGTAGTCGCAGGTCTTCAGCGAAGCAGCCCTGTGGTATTCCCCATAGGGTAGCCTGCGTCTTATTCTGACTTCATTGATAGTCACAACTATAAGAGCAACCGTACTTTTATCGGTTCGCAAATAAACACTGCTCATGATAGCTACTCCAACACCCCCATAAACTCCTTGATCCTCACTATTTTCGTTTTCCCATAACGCTCCAGTTTAAGCAAATGACGATCCCCTGTCACAAGAAAATCAGCGCGGCCATATTTCGCGCACGCAAGAAAATCATCATCACCGGGATCCTCTTTAATGATTTTCTTGGTTTTAGCGACTTTAACCGGCACTAAGAACGGAAGGATCTCTGATTGCCAGATACCCTTTATCTCATCATCTTTAAGCTGGAATTTTGGGTAAGTCAACACTCGCAAATATTCTGTTGTGATCTCCCCGGAAGCCAGAAAATGGAATTTTTTGCCTTGCAATGCGTCTGCGATAGGAGCGCATTCCCCGTCAAATAAGAGAGAAGAGATCACTACATTAGTATCCAGGACTGTTCGCAGCTTATCCGGCTTCAAGGATTTTTATGGCTGCTTCTTGCCCAGCGAACAGCAGAATCAACATCCTTTTCGGAAATACCCAATTGCTTCATCTTCTTTCTGGCTGAAGCCAGGTAAGAGCCCCTTGAGGAGATCTCAACAGGGCTCAGGACTATCTCATCTCCCCTTCTTTCCACATCGAAATACTCCACATTCCCAAAAAAAGCGATTATTTCCTTAGGGATCGTGATCTGGTTCTTATAAGTTCTTTTTGCCAGCATTGTTTCATTACTTCCTTACTGTAAGGATAGCATACTAATGCCTAATTATCACGGGAGAGCATGATTTAGGAATTATAGGAAGTGAGTACTTATATCTCCCAGGGATAAATGGAATATTCATCCCTTGGACTCCCCTTCAAGGCAATGAGCCTGTGATCACTTATCTTGTATTTGCCCTTAAAATAGCTTATTGCCGATGGATTGAATTGTTCAAAATTAATCTTCGCCTCAATAGGCAAGATTTCATTCTTTATCTTAAGAATAAAATCTATCTCCTTCTTATCCATTGTTCTCCAGTGAAACACGCTGTCTTTTGAATATTTTTTTACCAGCTCAGAGAAGACAGCTGTCTCAAAAACATTTCCCATTATTTCCTTCTGCAAACCTTTAAGCCAGAGCATCTGCATAAGTCCTGAGTCATAAAAAAATATTTTAGGCATTTTAAACAGCTCTGAGCGCAGATTACCGCTAAAGGGTTTTACCAGCTTAATGACATACGTGTTCTCAAGGATGAACAGATAGCGCTCTACGGTCTGCTTGGCGATATTGCACGTATTCGACACCTCGGCTACATTGAGCAGCTTCCCGCTCTGCGAAGCCAGCATCTCAACGAGCCTATTGAACTTATCCACATCTCTAATAGCTGCCAGATCGCGGATGTCTTTTCTAATATAAGTATCAATGATCTGCTGAATATACTTTTCCTTTAGGTGCAAAGAATCAGCTAGAACAACCTTTGGGTAACCGCCGCACAATGCGTATTCTTTGAATAATGCCCGGATCTCATCGAGCCTGACGCCTGAAAGCTTCTTCACCATATCAAGAGGAGTTGCATGCTCTTTAAACAACAGAAACTCCTCAAAATTCAAATTGAAAATCTCAAAATCAAGCATCCTTCCGACCAGCGAGTCCTTGAATTTGCTTTTGATCTCAAAGCTTGAAGATCCCGATACTATAAGTTTTATGTTCTTATAATGATCTGCGATCAATTTCAAGAAAGACGAAGGATTGGACAAATACTGAATTTCATCGATAAAAACAAAAACCTTGCTGCTGAGATCCATGCCCCTCTCTTTCAAATGGCGAACAAGTTCATCAGGCCCTGCATTAAGCATGGTTACATATCGGGAATCTTCAAGATCAATGTAATAAGTGGGTTTTTTCTGCTTCGTAAGTATATTTTGAAGGTAGTAGAGTATTGATGTTTTTCCAACTTGCCTTGCCCCGTGCAAGACCAGTATATCCTCAGTATCAACATACTGCAATATATCGTCAATAATAAGTCTTTTAAATAGTTTCTTGCTCATATATTAATACTACCATAGCTTACTTTATATTATATATAAATACAAGTATAATTATTTAAATCTTGTAAACTATACCAGTCAGATCTTCACTTGATAATTTTCTGTCATCCCAATGCAGGCCCCGGA
>JBHPMF010000074.1:0-12123 GCA_042563375.1 Elusimicrobiota bacterium
CGCTGTATATCGGATAACCCGTATCTTCATAGGCCTTGCTGATGCGTTTTCCATCTACATATAGCCAGAAATTTCCAAGATCGCGTTCTTTTCTTATTTCCACGCTCTTTTTGCCGTCAGGAGATTTAATGGTTCGCCGCTCTCCTCTTCGCATGGGCTCTTTGAAAAAAGAAGCTTGCTCTTGTGCGCTCATAGTTTTTGCTATTGATTTGGATTTTATCTCCTCTATCATCAGCATAGATCCATCGTCCCCCAAGAATATTCCTTCTTGTTTTTTAAGAAGTATCCTTTCTTTAAGGGAACTTGGCTTTACAGAGCTGACCATGGGGACAAAGGGTATTCCCATTAATGCTGATGCTTCATTTCCAGTTCCAAATGAGTGAAACATGATCCACCCTAATACAGCAAAGAGCGCTACAGGAAGAATGCTTTTTGCTTTGCCCAATAAGGTGCTTACTGTTGAGTTGAGTCCAAACTTGATCTTTTTTCTGTTCTTTCTTTTTGATTTATCTACTCTAGGGACATGATTTAGTTGCCTGCTTTTATCTTTGAAAATCTCGCTGATCTCATTTTCGGAAAGGGCATCCATGGTCCAAACGCCGAATTCGCCATTAATACTGCCTGATATCACAGGTGCGCTTTCTGGAGTGAATACAAGGCTGGGTATCGTATCGAACCCGAGCCCCATCTTGGTATCTGAAAACACGAACCACTTTTTTCCATCATGCGCTATATGGTAAGGTTTGCCCTTTGGGTCGAGGAGCGGCAGGCTTACATGGCTGGACTTCGGTCCCGGCTTGTCATCGATAATGACGAACCATTCGCTGCCAAGTCTTGCGTTGTATGCTAATTTGTTGTTGACGCTGACACGGCTTGGTATTATCTGGTCATAGCCATGTCCAGGCGTATTTCCGGAGACCAAGTGCCACTTATTCCCTTTATTTGCCGGGTAAGCCACTTCTCCGCTTGAAGTCAGGAAGGGGGTGTGTATCAGGTCATATTCAGGGCCTTTTTGGTCACCATGGACAAGGCGCCATCTCTCATTTTTTACCGTGACGTATACGGGCTTGTTGTCCGGAGCCATTAGAAAGCTGGTTATATGATCATACTTTAAGCCAGGTTCTCCATTGAAAACAACGAAGCTCTTGTCGCCTTTCCTGGCTACATACGCGAGTTCCCCGTCCTTTGTGAAGGTCATATTACTGATCGCGTTATACATGGGTCCTGCCTGGTCTTTATAAATAACGAAGTTTTTACCGTTTATATCCGCTTCGTAAGCCGGTTCGCCCTGAGGGCTTATGATGAGGCTGTAAATTATATGGTCATATCTGGTTCCCGGCTTATCACCCGTGACGAGGAACCAGCTATCATTGTCTTTGGCTATATATAAGAGTTCGTTCTTGTGGTTGAAGAGGATGTTCTCCACTGCGTCATATTTTACTCCTGGCTGGCCGTCAAGCACCACGAACCACTTTTTACCCTTCCTGGCTATATACGCCAGTTTATTGTCATTGCTTAGGGTAATACTGTGCACCAAGTCATATTTTTTCCCGGGGTTGCCATCAACAACCACGAATTCCTTTTTGCCTTTCCTTGCCTTGTAGACAAGCTTTCCATCTTCGGTGAAACCTATGATATATACACTGTCATATCTGGGCCCGTCTTCGCCGTCGATGACAACGAACCACTTCTTGCCTTTTCTGGCCCTGCAGGCCAGCTTGCCCTGCTTGCTGACAGATATCACTGATATCTCGTCATATCGCCCGGAATTCTTGTCAAGCGGCCTTATTCTCCAGCCTCCTTTTTCTGATTCGGATGGCATCACATATGAGCCATCCGAGTCCTTGATAGTGCCTGGAATCGGCGATAGCGCTATCGATCCCACAGCAAAAAGCCCCATCAGATCAGGGGGACCCAGAGGGCCAAGTCCGTTCAATGCGAAAAGCTCACTACTTGAACCGGAAAACCAGAAGATCCCTGCTGTTATTGCCAGGACAAATATGGGAATGATCTTTCCGAAGAGAGAAGACAGCAGAAAATCGAATTTGACTTTAGCTTTGCGCTTGCTTTTGGGTTTGGCAGCTTTGGGGACTTTGTTGAGTCCACCGCTTTTTTCCTTGATGAATTTAGCCAGTTCCTTCTGCGAGAGTGGGGCAATAGTCCAAATTCCATTTTTGCCATTAAGCTGAGTCGAAACGATAAGTTTGCCGTCAAGACCGGGCACAATGATAGAATCTTCAGCGATTTCGAATATGTGTTCATTTTCAAGAACAGCAAACCACTTATCATTCCCCTGTTTTGCGTATGTGCTTGCCCTATATAGGAGCTTATCATCAGGACCGAAGGCAAGATCATAGACCTTGTCGAACTCTGCGCTTGGCTTGTTGTTGAGCACAACAAGCCATTTTTCACCTGACCGTGCCTTATATGCTAATCGGCCGCCTGGACTAAAGGCTATATCTTCAATATCGTCGTATGCAGGCTCCGGCTTATCATTGCGAACAACGAATTTTTTATCGCCTTTTCTTTCTATGTGGGCTGATTCGCCTTCGGGGCTGAAAACAACATCGGATTCCGCATCAATCTCGGATTCTGACTCATCATAAAAGACATTAAAGAATTTAGTGACATCTTTTACTTCGCCGACAAAACTGCCATCATAAACCCAAAACCATTTACCGTCTTTTTTTACCTCATATGCCAGTTTTCCATCCGGGCTGAATTCCAGACCGCTTACATCATCAAATCCTGGACCCAGTTTGCCATCCTGGATCACATGCCGCATATTTCCTTTCTTCGCAGAATATGCAAACTTACCGTCATTGGTAAAGTCGTATCCTCCGATGTCATCAAATCCGGTAGCCGGCTTATTATTAAAAACAACAAAATGTGTATTATCCTCAACAGCATTCCATATAGTGCTGTGGGGCGTAGGTATCATGACAGTGTTCTTTGCTTCGTAAATCAGGTTGCCGTCCGGCGTGAATACTAGTGGGTGCACTTCGTCATATTTGGGGCCGGTTTTTCCATTAAAAACCACAAATGACTTATCGCCCTTTGTCACTGTATAGGCAATTTTGCCCTGATTACTGATTGCAATATCCGCTATCCAGCCGGATTTAAAGGATATTGCGTCAAGTGGCTTGGCGCTGAATCCACTTTTCCCATCTTTTGAGAGGGTCACGTGGCCCCCATCTTTCTTTTTAGTCCTTATGGAACTTTTTCCAAAGGATGATTTAAGCGAGACAATTCCCGCCAGGATCATTGGTCCGGAAAAGCTTATATCGCCAAGCGCGAGGCGTGATTCTCCGGAGCCCAACCAGTAAGAGAGAATACCTGCTGTAATAATGGAGATAGTAAGCATTGCTCTGGAGGACGCATTTTCCTTGATAAAGGAAAATGCGTTTTTAAGCGTAAACTTGACTTTTTTTCTGATTTTACGCTTGGACTTGTCGACTTGAGGGACTTTGTTTAGGGCTTTATTTTTATTAAGCAGTTCAATACCGTAGTTTTTTATATCCGGCACATCCCAGATCCAGACAGCGCGTTCTGCGGATGCTAGAAGTACTTGTTTCCCATCAGGACTGAAAAAAGCAGAATTCGTGATATCGTCGTAGGGGAGGGTAAGCATTCTTTTGGTTTCTAAATCCAGGATGGATGCCTTAGAATTGCCTGAGGCAAAAACCACTTGTTTCTTATCAGGGCTCAATGACGCAAAATATATCCCTTTCTTGTCTTTGTATATAAGGGCTTCCTTGTTTTCTAAGTCCCAGATACGCAGGCTTCCGTTGGTGGAAGCAGATATAATGCTTTTGCCTGTTGAATCAAAAAAAACAGAATGAATCCAGTCTCCGAGCTTGAGTTTATGACCTTGCAACACTTGGACATTTTCTTCACCGATCTTCCAAACATATACTTTACTGTCACCGGCAATAGCGATCTTCTTGCTGTCCGGGCTAAACGAGGCATAATGTATGGGGCGATTTGTAAAGTTTGGTAATACAATAACCTCTTTTGTCTCAAGATTCCAAACGCGTATTTCTCCGCCAAGACCTATGGAAACAAGCATTTTGCCGTCAGGACTGAAGCAAACAAAATCTGCGAATGTTTTATGGCCTTTGAGTATCACTACTTCATTTTGGCCATGTTTTAGACTAAGGTCCCATACGCGTATATCATTTTCACCATCAGCCACTGATGCTATTTTTGTGCCATCTGGACTCCAGGATGCGTGATCCAGCCATCCATCATGACCTTTGAGTATCCAGGCCCGCTCTTCTTCCAGGTCCCAAACGCGTAGCGTGCGGTCATGAGATCCTGACATCACCTTTTTCCCATCAGGGTTCCATGATGCGATCTGCACCCAGTTTTTGTGGCCTTTTAATACCTTGTGGTGGAAAGGGGTTTTTTTATCATGGAAAACAGCTTCGCGATCTTCTTCAAGAGTAAATTTATCCGGGATTGGAGAGAAGGAGTCTTTTGTGACTTTAATGTCTTTTGTTTTAGGCTTGATTTTTTTTCTCTCTATTTTCACGGATTTAATGTATTTTGTTAATGAACCGGGGATTCCTATCGCGCCGATGGCAATAAAATCAAGGGGAGGGGGAATTTGAGATAGTGCTGAAATATCACTTCCAAAGAACACAATCCATGCACCGATCGCAAGGAGGACCAAAGGGACAAAGCCTTTTGCTGTATCCAGAACAGTCTTTGTGAATGATCCAAGCGTAAATTTGACATTTTTTTTGTTGTTACGTTTGGATTTGGCGGCTTTGGGGACATGGTTTAATTTATTGGTTGAATATTCAAAAAACTTTTTGGTTTCATTTTGAGAAAGATGGTCAAGAGCCCAAACCCTGTATCTGCCATCTAGGTTGGCTGCGATAATGACTTTATCATAAGGATCGATTGCCATGTCCGCGTGCTCATCGATCTCGATTATGGGTTTATTGCCAAAGACCATAAACCATTTATCACCTTCTCGTGCTCTATATGCCAGTTTACCATCAGGGCTGAACTCAAGTTCGCTTATCTCATCAAACTTAGGTCCTGGTTTCTTGCCAAAGACCACAAACCATTTGTTACCCTTTTTTACGGTATACGCCAGCTTGTTCTTAGGGCTGAATGCGAGTTCATATACCTCATCAAATTTAAGTCCCGGCTTATTATCAAGGACCACAAACCATTTCTTACCTTTTCTCACGCTATAAACCATGTTGCCCTCAGGGCTGAACGCGAGATTGTACACTTCATCAAATTTAGTTCCAGGTTTATTATTAAACACGACAAATTGTTTTTTACCTTTTCTTACTTCATATGCAAGTTTGCCCTTAGGGCTGAACACGAGTTCGTACACTTCATCAAATTTAGTTCCCGGCTTATTATTAAATACAACAAATTGTTTTCCACCTTTTTCTGCTTTATAAGCCAGCTTGCCCTTAGAATTGAAGCGGATGTTGTGCGCATAATCAAATTCATCTCCTGGTTCACCATCAAAGACCACCAGCCATTTATCGCCTTTTCTTGCGGTGTAAGCCAATTTACCGTCAGGGCTGAAAGTGAGGTTGTCTACTTCATCAAACTTAGGTACTGATTTCTTACTAAGTACTGTTTTCTTGTTATGTACTACATGCCATTTACCGCCTTTTTTTGCGATATATGCAAGTTCACCTTTAGGGCTGAAAATGGGGGTATGCGCTTCCTTAAACTTAGGCCCTGGTTTTTTATTGCACACGATGAATTGTTTGCCATCCTTTCTTGCTTCATATGCGAGGTCGCCTTCAAGGCTGAACACGAGTTCGTATATTTCATCAAGCTCGGTTCCAGGTGCATTATCAAGAACAGCAAGCTGTTTGTTACCTTTTTTTACTTTGTAAGCTAGGTTGCCCTTGGGACTGATGATTCGCTCGTGTATTTTGTCAAACTCAGGTCCTGGCTCATTATCAGAGACAACCATCCACTTTTTGCCTTTTCTTGCGTTATAGATCAGGCTGCCTTTGGGAGTGAAAGCGATATTGCGCACTTCATCAAATTTAGGTCCTGTATTATCATCATAAACCACAACCCATTTACCACCCTTTTTTGCCTTATAAGCCAGTTTGCCGGCAGAGTTCAAAGTTAAATTTAGAGTTAGATCTGAAGTATCTCCATATCGTCCGACTTTGTCGTAATATAGTTTTGCTCTCCAGGATCTTTTTCTGTCTTTGGAAAGAATAATATGTGTGTTGTCTGTATCTGCAAGAATAAGCTTATTTTCAAATATCCCACCTTTACCCAGAGAAACAATCCCAGCGATCCATATAAAGCTAAAGGGTGAAAAAAGATAAGGCGAGAATGAGATCCCTTCGACTGCGCCGGCAATGTCCGGCAATCCTATTGTTACCAAAAGCGCTGCCACGGGGATAAGGATCAGGGGGAGCCATGATTTGCGAGATATGCTGCTTATTGCGCTTCTTAGATTTCTAAGCATGAATTTGACTTTCTTCTTGCTATTTCTTTTGGATTTGTCGACTTTGGGGACTTTGTTCAGGGCATTGTTCTTTTCTTTTAACAGATCATCAAATTCATGCATTGGCGCATGACTCAATGCCCATGCTTTATCTTCACCCTCAATGATCAAGCGTTGATCAGCATCAAAACGCAACAGGGGTTTGGGATCAAGATTATCTATTCCTCTGAATTCAAATCCAAGTTTTTTTCCATCCACCACAACGGACAAGGGGCTGTCCTCGGTTCTGATGGCATACGCAACATGTTTTCCTCCGGGGCTGAGCGCAAGATTGTCTTCTATATCCACGATGCCGAGATTGATCTTCTTCTTTTTCCCGTCTTTGACTATAAAGTTGTTCTTACCATCGCTGGCAATATAGCCGAAATGCTTGCTATCCGGACTGAAAGCAATGCTATACACTCCCTCACATGACGGATCTTGCTTACCATCCTTAACAACATAACTCTTTAGTGTCGATATTCCCTCAAAAGCAATATGCTGGCTGTCCGGGCTAAAAATGATCTTGTTTATTCTTAGATATTTACGTCCTATCCTGCGGTCTTTCCATATAGCGAAGGACTGCTCTCCGTCGCTTGCCTCGTAAGCGAAACTCTTGCTGTCAGGGCTGTACTCAAGATCCTTTATATCCTTATACGGTGTAGCGATCACCTTTCCGTCGACTACCAGGAAAAACCTCGGCCCTGCTTTTGTGTCATTGATCGCCGCATAAGCCATATGCTTACCATCCGGACTGAAAACCGGGTATCGTATATGATGGAATGCCGGCCCTTTCTTTCCATCAAAAACCATATACGATTTCCTGTCTTTTTCCCTGGGCTTGTTGATACCCACAAAAGCCAGATGTTTTCCATCAGAGCTGAACTCAAAACCGGTTTCATCCAGCTCGTCGAACTCCTGCTTGATCCTTTTCCCGTCAAGCACCGTGAACCATTTATTGTCTTTTCTCGCCTGATACGCCACGCGATGCGTATTCCCCGGGCTGATTTTAAGGTTATTTAATTCTCTTACCCATGGACCGGGCTTTCCGTTTACATATACTCTGTGTTTGCTCTTTTGTCTGGCATAGTGGATGATGACCTGGCCATCATTTGACCTTACTGTTCCATAAGTACCTCTGGGGATTGCGACATGCTTGTTCCGTTTTTTACGTTTGCGCGTTTCCACTTTCCAGGCTGAATTACCATCTTTGCCAATGAATATTTTTCTGCCTTTTTTATCCCTGAGCGTTATCATGCCCATTATTCCCAAAGGTAAAAAAAGTTGTGGGGATAAGGATAAGCATGATATTCCTATGATCATGAGGATCAAAACAGGCAGCAGGTTGCTGACTTTTTTTATTGTATTGCCAAGACTGATATTAGAGAACTTTATTCTGGATTTCCTTTTTCTTGGTTTAGCGGCTTTTGGGACTGCATTAAGAGCTGTGTTCTCTTTCTTGAATATCTTTGCTGTATCTTCCTTGCTTAGGCGATTAAATGTCCATAGTCCGCTCCTGTCTCCCAGTTTGCCTGATGTAAGGATCTTGTTTCCTGTGGGATCAATAGCTATGTAATATATAGCGTCAAGCTCAGGACTCATGAAGTCATCTATGACCAGGGTCCACTTTTTGTCGATCCGTGCCCTATATACGAGATTTCCGTTTTTAGTGACCAATAGGCTCTGGTAGTCAACGCTGCTGACTGCCGGGCCTTTCTTTCCGCCATAAACAAGGAATTTCCCATTGCTGTTTTTCGCAATATACACTAACTCGCCCCCGGGGCCGAAAGGCAGCAACTCCACGCTCTCATATTCCGGCTCCTGAGTATTTCCAAAAACTATGAACTGCTTACCCATGTTTGTGACCCTGTAAGCCAAGTTTCCGTCCGGGCTGAAATACAGGCTGTCAGCGTCATCATATGCTGGTCCGCGCACACCATCATTGATAATGAATGTCTTGCCTGTTCCGTGGATCCCCAGATCAAAAGCTCGTCTGAGTGTATAGCCCAGACAATGCGATAGGCCCCGCAGAATACCGCTATCTCCGCGATTCCTGTATGCCCCTTTTATGCCTTCAATGAATTTCTCAGGCGTGAATATACCCGCAGCATATGCAAGTTTGCCATCTGAGTTCAGAGCCGGCTTGGAAACATGATCATATTCAGCTGCACGCTGGCCATTGTGGACTATGACTTCTTTGTGTCTGGCTAGCGAGTGTTCGCTTATTAAGGTGGCGCTGTAAGCCATATCCCCGTTCGGACTAAATACTGGCTGAGACACTTCCTCATATGCAGTACCTATAACATTATCATGAACAACGGATTTGACCCATTTGTTTTTTTCGCGATAAACAGCCACGTATACCAATGTCCCATCAGGGCTGAAAACTATATCGTGTATCTTGCCAAATCCCGGACCTTCCACCCCATTAAGCACCGCGAATTCCTTGGCGTTATCTGTGGCGCAATAAGCTAATTCGCCATTCGGGCCGAAAGTGAGATCGCGCATACGGAAAGAATATTCAGGACCGGTCTCATCTCCATGGACAACAAAGTATTTGCCCTTATCTTCAGCGATATAGGTTGGTTTCCCGTCAGGACTGATCAGGAACTCCCCGCTGACTATCCCGTCGTAACAAGGACCTTTCTCGCCGTTATGCACAACAAAATACTTATCTCCTTCCTGCGCGATATAGGTGAGGTCTCCGTTTTTATCGAAAGTCGGGCGGGATATATTCTCATGGTTTTCCGGGGCATCATACGGAGCCACTTTCCACGCGCCATTATGAGTCAATATCGCGGTTTCGCCATTATCAAGATCTTTCACGATCCTTTGTTTTGCTTTTAATGGTTTTGTCAGGATCGATCCCAGGACCGGAAATGCTGCAAGAGCCACTATTAATGAGGAAATAGAAGAAAGGAGAAAGGGAGAAAATCCAGGGTTTAACCCTCTGATACCCGCTATTGCTGCTTCGCTTGTACCGGGTATAAATAAGGAGGTGAGGAAGATGGCTCCAGTGATGAGGGCGAGAGCTAAAGATAATTTTGAATTTTTCCCCGCTATTGATGACGAAGGGGCGGGGCCACTTCGTAGAATTTTTAATTTTGAATTGGCGGATGAAGAATTTGCAGGCTTTTCCCACATCACGTAGACTTCTTTGAAGGGGTAGGGTTTTTGGACACTCCATTTGATGATTCTTGGAACTTTTAGCGTTTTGTAGTTTTGTTTCTTGATTAAATCCTGTATATCCCCTCTGTTTGAGTGGATGATCTTGTTTGTGGGGATATAGACTGCTTCAAAGTCTCCTTCTTTGGCTACTTTTGCTATGGCTTCTTCGATCAAGGGGTATATCTCTCTTGCCTTAGCCTGGCCCAAGAACTCTGTGCTGGGCTCAATACCCGGGACTGTGAGGTATTTCTTGCCTTTGATTGTGGCGGTATATAGGTGGATGAATCCCACTGCTTCATTGCTTGTTTCATCTATCATGGCAAGCAGGTAGAAGCCCTTTTTCTTCCAGAGCTCCACGTCAGGAGCTATGCAGACTCCTGCTAGTAATCCCCATAACCCATAAGCAGGGCCTTTAACTACCTGGAACTTTAGATTTACTGAATCTTCTGAGACTACTTCTTCATATTTGGCTTTTTCTGTTTTTATTGTGCTTACGGGCTCTTTGAATAGGTCTTGGATCAGTTCGGAGGGGGATACGGGGAGAGTTGAGCGTTGTGAGAGGATATTGTTTATGGCGTCTTCTAAAGCAGGGTCTAAGTCTTCTATGAATACCTTGTTGACTATCTCATCTGTTTTATAGCTGCGCATTGCGCTTTGGAGGGCTTCTTCTTTCTTTTTCGGGTCAGTAAGCTTTGCATTGTTCCATATGCCATTAATCTGCTTTAAAAACCCTTTTTGATTGGTAATATTCCTGCTTCCGTCATTATTGAACTCAGCGGCTATTATTTCCCTTAAAAGCACGCTTAGGTTGTCTTTATCCGTGAAGAGCTGTTCAAGAAGATCAAGGCTCACATAGCTTTCTGTCTGGATAGCATCCACTTTCTCCTTTAACAGGTCATTGTGGCGGGCGTAGGAGAGGAAGGAATTGAGAAGCCTTCCTTTCACTTCCCCCGCCCCTCGGGAAAGGTTCTCTTTCATTTTCCTCCCCCCTTGAGGGGGAGGATTGAGGTGGGGGGTAATAGAGGACTCCTCTTTATCACTCTCACCCGGCCTACGGCCGACTTCTCCCCTCGAGGGAGAGGTGAAATTGGAAGAAGTTTTGTTTTTAAAATAATCCTTCAGCGCTTCGACAAACCTGTCCCTGTCGGCTTTGGCGTCTTTTTCCTTCTGCTTTTCATCCTTTCCGCTGTCCGGGTAGTGCATTTTGGAGAGGAGCACCTGGAATTTCTTTTCAGGATCGAATTTCTCTCTTTTCTTTAGTTTCCATTCCATCTTTTTGAGTAATTTGCCGTCGAATCTTCCAAGGTTTCTTAGAGCCTTGGGTATGTCTTTTCTTCTGTCTCCTGCTTCCAGGTATTTGCCAAACAAGCCTTTAACCTCGTCTTTTTTGACAAATGAGGCTCCTGAAGTCGGTATTACTTTCTGGGTGACAGCCAGGAGGACCTCTTCACCGTCGTAGCCTTTATCTGACATCTCATCTTCAAAGGCTTTCAATTCTTCAAGACCCGCCTTGTCTTGTAAAATCTCTTCCCCGAATTTAACGATCTCGTCCAGGCCGTCTTCCCCTTCGTTCTTATATATTTGATAGAGAGACAGGTTGAAGCCGTTGGTTTTCTTGATGAAGTTCAATATCTCCTTTTGCTCCCCTTTCTCAAGTTCGATGGAGCCGATTCCTTTTTTGATTCCGTCGAAGAGGTCTTCCAGGATCAGCAGGGCCAAGCGATTGTTTTTGCTTATCACGTCCACATAAAAGAGGAGGTGCGTCTTTATGTCCCCTTTTTTCTCGTGAACAAAACCAAGTATGTCTGATTTCCTAAACAACTCAAGCAATCTGGGACGGTTGTAGTCAGTAGTAAAATCATTAATTTTCTCTACCTGATTGAGCAGAAAAGAATGCCAGTTTCTGAAATCTTCTTTTTCTTGGATAAGTTTGCTTCTTATTAGCCAGGAAAGAAAGTCAAAACCGAGAACGGCGCTTTCTTTCCATCTTTTAATTCCTTCCTCTGTTGGATCAAGCAGGAAAGCATGCCAATCTTGAAAGTCTTTATCTTCTTGAATTAGCCCGTCTTTCACCATGCAAGCAAGAAGATCAATGCCAAAAAAAGCGTTCTGTCCCCATCGTCTGGTACTTTCTTGCAGCATGGGGTTATGTGCGAAAGCCTTTATGTCGAAGAGTTTAGATGGTTTATTGTCATATTTAACATAGATCAGCTTTCCATCCGGTGAGAAAGAAGCACGCTGAACGCTGTAACCAAGCGAAATTGGAAGCTCTTCATTTGTCTCTACATCAAAAATCTTTGACGTGTTATTTTCATAGACAACAAATATTAATAGTCCGTCCGATGAAAAAATGACGTCATGAACGTCGTCGCCAATCAAGCCTCGAATGTTTTTTCCTGTTTTAACATCAAATACTTTCACTGAGTAATTTTTATATTTAATATGAACCAGCTTGCTATCCGGCGAGA
>JBHPMF010000075.1:0-11365 GCA_042563375.1 Elusimicrobiota bacterium
CCCTCACCCCAACCCTCTCCCTCAAGGGGCGAGGGAGAACAGCGGAAGGAGAAAAGGAAGCGCGAGGAGCTAACGTGCTCCAGCGTCTTGAAGCATTTTGATTATAACGGTATAGCAGCGCTCTTGGGCGTATTTAAGCGCAGTATTGCCGTTGTTGTTTTTGATGTTCACGTCAGCATCACTGTCTATCAGGAATCTGACGACCTCGATATCCCCGCGCATTGACGCAAACATTAGAGCTGTGTAACCATAAGGATCTTTCGCATTCACATCAGCGTTTTCCTTGCTCCCAAGCTCCTTCGCACTGAGGAGAATCTTCATTATCTCCAAGCGGCCGTAAAAACCAGCATCAACAAACACCGGTCTCCCCTTGAACTCCTGGTTCGCATCCGCTCCATGGGCAATAAAAAGACGGGCAGCATCTGTATAGCCATACATCATTGCGACCTGCAGAGCAAAGAACCCCGGTTCCGTTGTCCCATTGGGATCAGCCCCTGCCTCTAATGCTTTTTTCATGCCCCCTATATCATTCTCTAACGTCGCTTCCATAAGCCTGTCATTAAGACAGTACTGCGAATCGCAATCACAGCATCCTTTTTTCGGCTCTTCTTCCTTTTGAACAGCAACCGTCTTTTTTACCGCGATCTCATCAAACACCAAGTTCGCCTTTTCATGATCACCGGTTTTTGCCGCGAATACCGGCAGCGCGACAGAAGCGACCAAGAACAGGCTTACGATCATCTCTTTCTTCATTTCAATTTCCTCCTATTTTTTACTATTCCCACGTAAGCGGGAATGCAGAACCTCTGTGCACATAGAGATCCTTATGGTAGCCGCAGGCTTTAGCCTGCGTACTTCATCACCCTCACCCCGCCTCTCCCCTCAAGGGAGAGGAGAAAATAGGGAGACAGGAGACAACAATAACAGAATCTATTTCTGAATTATCAATGTGTCCTTTTGGCCTTTGATCTTGGGGATGACTTTTTCTGAGCCGGATGAGTCCAGAATATGGAGGTTGCCCTTCATATCCATCCAGGCAATAGTGTCTCCAGCGCCTATGCCTATGGTTCTGTTATCCACTCTGGAATCCTTGATTATGGTGACCTCTTTGTCTCCGGGCCTGATATAGACAGGCTTGCCCCAGAAATGTTTTTGCCAGACGACTGTTCCGTCGGGGCCGATGCCTATTGACCAGGGGTCACCCTTGCCATCGGAGATGATCTCTTCCTTGTCAGCGCCGGGCCGCAAGATATGCATGTTGTTGGTTCTTCTATCCTGCCAAACCACAGTGCCATCATCCCCGACCTGTATACATTGCACATGGGGTTTGGATTCGGATTTGATCAGTTCTCGGGTGAACGGCCTCAATATACGCGCGGTCTCGCTTTGGAAATCCATCCATGCGATAGTTCCATCAAGTCCTGTTACTATTGAATTGGCGAACGGATATCCTTCGCCTATAACAACAGGCTGGGTAACCCCCGCATAGAACATCTTCAATTTCTCGTTCCTGAGATCAAACCATACGATCTCAAACCTAGTGGCAACGAGGCCCTCAGGTGATGCGCCTTGCGAATCAGGCACAACAAATACCTCATTGCCCCCTCCGGGCCATACAGCGCATACTGCATTATCATTGCTCCTTACCCATGCGACTACACCATGCGGAGAAACGAATATGCTCTCAGCCACCGGACTTGAACCCTTTAACTCTTTTGGCTGCTCTGAGCCGGGCCGCAAGATAGCTAGGTTTTTTGAGAAGTTATCTTTAACCCAAGCAACAGTTCCCTCGCGTCCAACGCGTACGCTTTCAGGATATGCGGGACCCAGGTCCATTTGATCCTTAAAACCAGGCCGCAATACCTGCAAATGGTTTCTAAAGAAATTGACCCAAGCGATCGTCCCTTCTGAACCCATAGCGAATCCCACTGAATCCGCGTTTGAGTCTTTTATCCTTTTGGGCTTGTCCTCCCCATTTCTTTGCACATGCACATCGCCGTTGCGAAAGTTTATCCACGCAACATCAGGATCCGCAGCTTCGCCGTCAAAACCAACGCCGGTCGCCGCGACCATCTGCAATTGCAACATGGCTGATCCCTGCCCGTAAGCAGGTACCTGCGTGATCTGGCACACAAGACCTGCTATTATCACTGCTGTCAAACTACTGCTCACATACTTTTTCATTTGTTTTCCTCCTGGTTTTCTATCATTCCTTGCGTGCTCCCCCTGTCATTGCGAGCCCTCCTCCTGTGTCATCCTGAACTTGTTTCAGGATCTCATAGAGTTTTCCGCTTCAATCCTAAAAAGTGGATGTACTTATTGAGATCCTGAATCAAGTTCAGGATGACAGAAAAAACACACTCTTCTCCCATTTGTATTGCCGCTACCCGCACAACGGCCCCAATAACTGCTCGATATGCCTCGGGTACAACCTTGGGCGCTCAACATGCCAGTATTTCATGACTGAATCATCTTCCATGCCCACCTTTCTCGCGGGACACATGCCGCTTGGGTATTCATCGCTAAGGCCGAGTATATGCCCGAACTCATGCACCGCTATCGGACTATATGTTGTCCAATGCCTCGCGCTTACATGATGGCTGGAATCAGCCAGAGTTATAAATGAATCCGCTCTCCTTCGGTCTTCGTAAACGCCTGTGTCAAATATCGACTCGAGCTCAAGCTTGATCCCATGCCTGCCAAAGAAAGCTGTTATATATCGCAGGGTTCCTTCTACTTCTTTTTTTGTGCTCTCCCTGTTCCTCTCTTTGCCCTTGTAAATGAAATAGATAGCCATTCGGAGAACCACAACATCGGACTCCTTTATAAGGTGATAATGCACAGGCCCTCCATATCCTCTATATCCTTCTCCGCAATATTCCTTCTTCATATATTTCACATCCGCCTCGCTCCCTATAGGAATATCCGGATCGTTTATGCAGGCGCTGATATAAGGATCACGCTGCGCCTCTCTTCTCACCACCACCTCCGGGTCATTACTTAGCTCTGTGCGTATTTTTTCAATGAATCTATTGAAGCTCCCATTCCCCTTCTTTTTTCCTCCCCCCTGGAGGGGGAGGACTAAGGTGGGGAGGCTTCCTTTTCCATCATGGAGCCTTTCCGCTCCCAAAAATACATCCCCCACCTGCTTGATATTAAGCTTCTCCACTGCCCCCGCATACCCCGCGCAAAACAGCACCCCGAACACTATCGCTGCTATCGATAATCTACTCATCATTTTTCCTCCTGTCTGTTTTGCTCCATGGTAGCCGCAGGCTTTAGCCTGCGTTTTATCTTTACGATACCTGAGCAGAACGCAAGCTAAAGCTTGCGGCTACCAAAAGAAGCTGGCTTTAAACTCCCCTCCCTCTCGCCCAAGCCGCCGCGAGTCCGACCAGCGCAACGATCACGCAGCCGCCCAGGAACACAAGGCTCATCGGGATCGCGCCCGAGATAAATCCCGCAAACAATAGCGCCGCACCTATACCCGCTGAAACTGACAATGCTTTTTTGTCCTTAGCTTTTATGGGGATGGGTTCATCTTCGTTCGATACTTTTGCGTCATTCTGAGCCACGGCAGCCTTGATAAGCGCGTGCTTTACGGTATCAGCTTCCATCGGATTCACTACCACGGAATCCCCAATGGGATTTTCTGCCTTCGCCTTATCAAAAACCCCCTGCGCCTTATCGACTTGCGTCTCCAGCTGCCCCGCGCAAACCAGAACCCCGGGGATCATCGATCCAAACACCAGGCTCGCAATAATTATTTTTTTCTTAGTCATTTTTCCTCCTTCTTATCCTGTCATTCCCGCGGAAGCGGGAATCCATTACCTTTGTTTTCATAGAGCGCTTTATCATAAAGGTATTGGATCCCCGCCTTCGCGGGGATGACACCCTTTAGACAAGCTCCGTAATGCAACAAATTCCTCTATCCCCTGAAGGAGAGGGGAGGGCCGTGGGGTTATATTTAATTCTTCCAATGCCCACCCTCTCCCGTCAGGAGACAGGTTCTCAGCGGTTTTTTTCATCTGCCGCTTGAAATCAATCTTTGTCATTGGCCTTGTCAGCGCCCCATGCTGTTCCCATGACAGCTCCGCAGAATCCCATGATGATCACCCCGCCCCATGTGAATTTCGGACTTATGAGCCCAAGGGCGAGGCCTGCTGCCATGAAGATGGCAGTTCCTGTAGCCGTGCCCTTTAAAATCGTCGCGGCTTTACTGGGCTCGTCTTTTTTCGCTTTCTTCTTGGGAACATTGATATAGGACGGAGGGTCCTGGGGAATCGCATAGTTGTTTTTCCGCTCATCCTGCTTCCCCGCAACATCACCGAAATCCGCATTGACAGACGAATCGGCAACGCCGGAATTCCCTTTCTTAACGTTATTCGCGTCGAACTGCCGCGTCGTCAAAACCTGCAATCCTTCGATATCGTATTTATCCAGCGCGAAAACCGGCTGGCACAATACGCTTGCGATTATCATGAGTGTTAGTGTTTGCTTCATCATTCCTCCTTTATATTTTCTCTGGTAGCCGCAGACCTTCATCCCGTGTCCTATTCCTGAGAACACAGAGAAGACGCACAGAACTTTCCCGAAGCCATCTTTTTCTGTCATCCTGAGCAGCAGCGAAGGATCTTTCCCCTCTTTGGGAAGACCCTTCGCTCCACTCAGGGTGACAAAAATGTCTTGTTCGGGAAAGTTCCAGAAGACGCGGGCTAAAGGACCCCGTATCAAGTACGGGGCAGGCTCTGCGGCTACCAATCCAAAAAACGCACAGCATGGTCATTGCCCCACCAGATAGGGTGTTGGGTCAGTGATCAGGTACGTCACTGCGCCCTCTAAGTCCGTGGCGTTTGTTGCGCACACTGCCATAAACGCGGCCTTGTTCTGTTCGGGGACAAGCAGCGCTTGCACCACATCCTTGTCCTTGCCGGATTCCAGGAGATTGTCTACCAGGAACTTTGAATACATCAGCTGGCCGCGAATTTCCATTCGCGTGTTATAGAGGTAGTCGCTTGGCATTTCTAAAGAACACCAGATCACAACATCCCAATAAACATCCTTGACCTGTTTTATGGCAATGGAAAACGGCCTTTTTTCGTCCAGGATCAAGTAATCCCCGATATCCCTCCAGTGTGAAAAGCCGGTATCCCCGAACAGCCAGACATTGTAGATCCGGCTTTCATATTGAGACGCGCAATCCGTAAGCTCGATTACGATCTCATTGTATTTCGCTATAAGCTCTTCACTCTCGGATTCGATCGTCAGGGTCTTCATGCGTTCTAGGACCCTGCGCACGCTTTCCCTCTGTTCCAAGGCCGGCGCCTTCGTCCTGTGGAATTGCCCGCAAAAGGCCGCTGTCTGAGCTTTCAGGAGCGAGGTTTGCCAGGCAAGCTCGTTTGCCCTTTGGTCAGGATCACCAGCATCTGCCGGAACGCCAAAGACCAAACCTCCCATCACTATCACGCTTATCAATATTGTTTTGTTTTTCATTTCATTTTCCTCGTGCTACTTCTGCTTACTTCTCGCTCCCATATAAGGGGGCGGGCCATCAAAGAGATCTACGGTTTCATTTTCCCAAGTGGTCGCTGTGGCGTAGCACAGCCCCCCAAACTCCAGGATGAGGTCATACGCAGTAACCAATTCCTCCAGAACCGCCAGATCTGTTGATGACTTGTCTTCTAATGACGTTCTCATGTAATACTTGATCTGAGCCTTCGCCTTTGCCACAGAATCCAGGGCATCCTTCTTGCTTTGCCATATCTTTGAGTCCCTGCTTCTCGACCAACAGAACTCCTTGACCCTAATATTCATTTCGCTTATATAGTCCATGGCGTCGATGAAACCCTTTGGGTCATCAAGGATCAGAAATTCATAAACTCTGCTGTCATACGGCCCATCCCCGAATAACCAGAATTTTTCATCTAACCACTCGCTTGATTCAGCAAAACATTCTCTTCGGGCCGCACATATGATCAGTCTGTTATATTCCAAGGTCGCCTCTTTGCTACCTGATCGCCACACCATGTCCCAAAGCCTCCTGATCTTGCTGCGCAGGTCATGTCTTTCCATCTGCACAATGTAGTCCTTGGAGTTCTTCAGCGTGCAATAAGCTGGGATCTCATAGCGAAGATCATTAAGCAGCACTTCAACCTCAGATGCCATAACCGGCTCACCAGCGATCAACCCTCCCATAAATATCACGCTTGTTAATATTGTTTTGATTTTCATTTCATTTTCCTCCTCAAATTCATTGATCTATTCGATATGCTGCGCTCATATCATGCTAAGCCCAACGCCTATGGCGCAGCCAACAGCGGCGCCGATCGCAGGAGCCCCCATAAGCACACCCGCGCACAGACCAAGAATGCTTATAATCCCTACTCTCTTGGTATTCGCCCAGAGCTCTTCGGAATCGTCGCTTATCCAGGCAAGAAACGCTAAAAGCAGGGTTGCCCCGGCTGCAATGGTTACCGGACCACCCAACGATGCCTCCTTGACCGAACCAGCTGAATCCGTCTTATTGGGAACCGGCATCTCAGGAACCGGATTTTCTAAGTTTTTCCCTACTATCGTGCTGTCGAGAGCACGGGCTAAGCCGTCGAATTCGCTCATGTCAGGATTGACAAGCAGGATATCGGATGAGCTTGCCTCCTTATTCATTTCTCCAAAGTACGTTTTGGGCTGAGTAAGCATCCTATCCGCCTGGTCAGCGCATACTGCGCCGCCCAACATCAGCACCGCCAAACAACTTGCGATTATCTTTTTCATTTTATTTTCCTCCTTGTACAAAGCTCTCAATTAGCTAGTTCCTGAACGCTTTTTTTGACATGCTCTATCAGCTCCGCGTTGTTGGAGTCGGGATAACCAGCGATTTTCTTAATAACAGTCTTAAGCTGTTTCAATAAAATATCGAATTGATACTTCAGCCCGGCTGAAGTATTGTCAAACAAGGGCTCATCTTCTTTGAATGAAACACATGCCGCAAATACAGTAAGGTTGCTGAGAGAGTGGCTTATCCTGGGTACTGCAGTGCCAACTTGTGTGTAGCCAAGATTTCTGGCTGCCATGGCCATCTCAATTGCAGATTCCGCTGCACGATTGTACGCAATGGCATCGCTGTTGAGATTCTTAAATTCCCGAGACTCAGGATGCATATCTATGTACAGGTCGAAGATATCAGGCGAAATCCAGTGGCTGCACAGACTTGTCGCACCCAGATCCCTGGTTGCAATCGCACTTGCAGATACCGTCATCGCTATCAGAATCAGTAACTTGCTTTTTTTCATTTTATTTTCCTCCTTGTGAATACGTGTCGACACTTGAAGCTTGCGCGCTCATCCATTTTTCAATAGCGATGGCTCTGCTTTCCGGCTCCAACATCGGCAATACTTGCTCATTCAGTTGCGGGCCAGTGATTTTATCCCATGGCAGATCCGCCCTCTGTATTGCGTTTTGCTGTTCAGAAGAGATCATGTGTCTCTTCGGCGGAGTATACTCCCCTCGCGACTGTTCCCGACGATGGCGCGCAGGCGTAGAGAATTGGAGTCTGGGGCTCAGTTCAACCATCGTTCCAAGTATTTTTCCTGTGTATGCCGCTGTTAGATCTTCACATGAGATCGAGCACAGCTTGACCAGCGCAGCGTTTCGGTCTCTGGGATACTCGAGAAGTTTAAGCATAACTGCAATGTCTTCGCTTGAAGCGCTAACCTTCTTGCCGATGGCCTCTTGAGCTTGCGCATCCATCCATGTTCCAACAGCAATGGCCCTGATGTTCTTTCCAAGTTTCGGCAATATTTTCTCGTTCAGCTCCGAGCCGGTGATCTTATTCCACGGCAGGCCCGCCTGCCGCATGGCTTTTACCTTTTCATCGGCGGTAGGCATCATTCTGAGAATATCCCCCACGGCTTGCGCCCTCAAACTTTCGCAGGAAAAGGAACATAGTTTCTCCAACAAGATGCGCTGTTCCTTACCATGATCCAGCAGCTTAAACATCGTTGCAATGTCTTCGCTTGTAGCTCCCTGCCCCATTACTTCCGGAGCTTGTGCATCCATCCACTTTGCAACAGCAATTGCCCTGCTAGCCTTCCCCAGTTTGGGCAATATATTCTCGTTCAATTCTGAGCCGGTGATTTTATCCCAGGGTAGATCCGCTTCCCGTATTGTTCTTTCCTGCTGAACATAGCTCGTCTCAATTATTGGCCTACTCGCCATATAGCTCAGTTCATGGTCCTTATACTTGTATGCCATCATTGCGAGCACTTCGCCCACGGATTCCACTGTCAAATCCTCGCAGGAGATGGAGCACAGCTTGATCAGCATGCTGCTTCGGTCCTTAGCATCCTTGATTTGCTTAAGCATGATCACGATGTCTTCGCTTGTAGCGCTGTCTATGATATGCTCACCTCCATCCACCGGCACAGGCGTGAAACCGCTGGCGCCGAAAGCTATGTTTATCCGGTCCAGCTGCGTCTCCGGCTTTGGTTCGGCCTGGACGCAGATTCCCATGAATATCACTGCTAACACCGCATATAAACTTCTTGGGTATACTTGTTTCATTTTATTTTCCGCCCTTATTCCGGAAACTTGTTCTGTTGTGCTCCGGAGCCCTTTGATCTCCCGCATTCGTTCTTTCATACTTCAATTATTCCGCACATTCGCTCAAATGTCGTCAAACCAAAGACTAAATCCTCTGGGGCTAAAGTCTCATTTCACGGATGTTTTTCAAAAGGCTTGAATTGGTTTCATGTGGTGAAACTATGGATATAGGCTGTGTGGCCATTGGGTAATCGCACCCTTCCGCAGGTGGTGAGCGACCGGAAGGAGTCCCGAGTATTTCCGGGGGGGATGCCCGAGGGGCGGAGTCGAATCCATATGGGTGCGTTCTTACGAGAAACTTTATTTTAAAAGGAACGCAGGCTAAAGACCTGCGACTGCCGGAAGAGAGGGAGCGGGGTAGCCCTGGGTATGCTAAGGAAAACTTGGACTGAATCATTACTTCATTGAAAATCAAATAAATAGGAGCTATGCTTAAGTAGGGAATGCATTGCAATGAAGAAACCGGGCATGATAAGGATAAAATCTCTTGGGGTCATAGCAGGACTCTTAATTTGGAATTTTGCGGCCGGGCTTCCTTTGGCATTTGCCTGGATCCAGGAAAGAATTGACTTTAAAAACTTCATGGAAAAATGCTCTGATGGATATCCGGCCTGTCAAAAATGCAAAGGAAAGTTTCAATGCCCAGACGGGAAAAACTGCTCTTGCAATAAAGATCCGGCAGGGGATCCAAAAAAAATCGAGACCTGTATTGAGAATCACTGCGAGCAGGAGTACCACGAACAAAAGGAAGCCGCAGAAGATGCCATGAAATGGACCTATGAAATGGCGACTGAGAAGATAAATGAAGAATGCCTGAACAAGGATTTCTCACAAATCCAATGCAGCGTTCAGGACAGGGCCATAGACGAATATGGCCATGACCCGGAAAGCAGTGTTATGCGCGGCGTGGGCTTTCTCGGAATATATGAATTGAACCTGATAGACAGCAGAACATCTGATAATGATCTATGGGTTTCAAGATTTGATAAATTGATGAGCTCTGTTTTAAAAAAGGCAAAGGATTTTTCGTCCTGCAAAAAGGTCTGTCTTGCCCAATGCATATCAGGTAATTTTATTGGCTCTCAAATGACCTTGTTCAATGCGGGCAAATACTCCCACATCCTGCGTTTAATGGAATTCCCCATAGCTGAATGCTCTGAATTCGCGCGTTTTGCCAAATTGATCATCAAACACCTCGGGATGGAAGCAAAGCTTGTGCCTGTCAATAAGGAAGGAAAACCATTGGGATTCATCCCAGATTTCCCTTTTCACGTAATGGCTGATGTGCGGATCCCTGATGAGGACACGATCCCGCAGGGGTGGTATCGTATCGACCCGGAGAACAACCCCTTTACACAAGAAGCATGTAAATTCCAAGCGCTTGAATAGTCCCGGAACGCGTCCCTGTGGTAACCGCGCATTGCATGGGCATGGCCACCTTTGGGAAAAGGAAGAAGCGGCATACGAGCTGCCGCGCTACGAAGATCAGAAAGAGGGGTGGGTGTTTATTTCTCTAGGGCTTTAATCGAGGTTTCAATCACTGAGAGGGTGTATTCGTCGCCGATTCCGTTTTCTGTTCTTTTAATCTCGGCCTTCTTGGCTTTTTTTAAGATTTTAAGGGTTTCCGGATTATTTGGCAAATGATTTTTTAATGCTGCGGCGGTAGTGCCCCTGACATATCCTTCCGGATCCTCTATAAGTTTTTTGAAGTGCGGCAAAGCGAGACTTGCGCATTGCGCGCAAGAACCTGATATTTTGGCCATGATTATTATGGCACCGCATCGCACTTTATAACCTTCCGAGCTATCATATGCGCTTTTCGCAAGCTCATTGATCAAATCAGGGTTCTTGCTGAATTCAAGAGCCACTGTAGCTGTCCCGCGCACTTCTTCATCCGGATCATTCCTCAATGAATCCAAAATAAGCTTTTCAGCCTGAGGGATATTCAGCTTTCCAAGCGCCAGTACAACTGATTTGCGAATATAGGGGCTGGTGTCCTGCAAGGCAGCAGCCAGTGGATCATAGCCGGATGGATCTCCTATCTTTCCGATAGCCCATGCGCAAGCCAAGCGCACATTCACCGGCTCATCCTGGGCCAGTAAAATATCCGCCAAAAATGGAATAGCCTCGGGATTTCCCATCTTGCCCAGGCTATGGGCTGCTTTGCGGCGTATTTTGGGATCAGTATTTTTTAAATCCCAGATTCTCTTGTCAAACTTTAATGTGTTCTTAGCGGGTTTATCTTGCGTAGTGCCGGAAGTTTGGCAGAAACAATAATGCTGCGTTCCAATAATAAGCATAAAAATCAAGCTTAAAGATAATCCGGCTTTATTCATATTCTTGCCCCTCCCTGGTAGTATGGGGCATAAAACCGTAATCCGCAAGGGCGAATATAAAACCGGCAACTCTTTGATTATTAATTTTGATCTTCCGACTTTTTTGTGACTGCCTTATCTGCCAGCCGCGCCCCCGGTAGTGCGTTCCACAATGATAACCGCCCCCGTTATGGCAAGGTTTCGGGAAAGAGAGAACTGCATTTTAAGAGGAACGCAGGCTAAAGGCCCATCCCCGCCAAGTTAGTTCCGGTTTTCTTCCGTGCGCTATTTTCTCTGTGGATATTATGGGAATAGCACTGCTCCGCTGCGCTACGCTGTCATCCTCGCGGATGCAAAGATCCAGCGCCACTATTTAAATATAGATTCTTTTCTTTCTTAAAGAGAAAAGACCTTTGTCTGAATAAAGGATCTGGATCCCCGCCGGAGTTTAT
>JBHPMF010000076.1:0-11242 GCA_042563375.1 Elusimicrobiota bacterium
AGCCTGCCCCCTCCGCTTCGCTGCGAGGTGAGAGAACTATTTATTCGTGTCTGATTCGTGTTATTAGAAGCGGAATTTCAGGGAGAAGTGGTGGGTGGTGCCAAGGGATCCCATCGGCACCAGGGCGTAATCGAATGAAACACCGTAAAGCGAGCTGCTTTGAGTGTCGATCCCAAAGCCGAAGGTAATGCCGCTTGTGTCATGAAGGTTAAGAGATTTAAGCAAAGACATTTCAGAGAATCCATGGCTGTCAGATGTGGTATATCCGGTTCTCAAGTATGTCGTACCCAGGTCTTCGACAGGGGGCAGTTCGATCTCCATGCCTGCCGCGATCTTTGTTCTTGTATCCCTGTGTTGTATCATCTCAAGAGAACCTGTCACATAATAAGGGCTTTTATACGCGGTTCCCATCCTGACGGAATATGGCATTTCCTTTGAATCCCCGCTTAAATTAATAAGACTCGTTCCCCAGCTCCACCTGTTGTTGTATTTGCCGAGAACGCCGAAGTCAAAAGCTATTTTGCTTGTAGACGCTCCTGAATAATCCTCATAAACCATTTTGATATTCGAACCAATGTAGGTTTTTTCGCTTGGCAGGCTCCATGCGATCGCGGCATTGGCGAAACCTGTTTTAACGAACACATCGCTTCCGCTCACAGGACGGCCGTTCTCATCGCGCACCTCGAAATCCCCTGCCGTGAAATACGCCAGGTTGAAAGCGAAATTCGATTTCATTTTAGGAAGCCCGAAAGCGATGAAATTCCCGTTGAAATCCTCTATCCAGCGGCTTGTGGCAACGGATAGCTCCTTTGTATTGGAGCGGGCAAGACCCGCCGGGTTGAACCCGATGCTTTCTATGCCGTCAGCCAGGGCAACAAAAGAATTTCCCAGACCCATGGCGCGGGCATTACCGATCCCTATCTTCATGAACTGCGCTTCGGAAGTGCCTACGTTCTTCTTGCTGGCGAGCAGCGGAGAGGCGATAAAGGCGATAAAGGCGATAAAGGCGATAAAGGCGATAAACGTTTTAAGAAGGAATTCCTTATTTCCTTTTTTCACCTTTTTCATTATGGTATTAAGATCTTTTTCCTTGTCTGGAGTTCCTGGCTTGAGCCTCCGACGCTTTCAGCGCGCAAAACATAAAAATAGATTCCCCTTGCGACTTTCCTGCCCCATGTATTGTGCAGGTTCCATACTATGTCTTCTGAAGTATTGCCTGATTTGAATCCCAGGTCTTTTTGCCAGACAAGATCGCCGACAAGCGTGTATATTTTCAAGGAGATGTTGGCGTCAATAGGGGTCAGGTAATGTATTTTTATCGGGGTTTTTGTGGCTGGATTGGGGAAAGCGAATGTCTGATCAGCGAAAACCGCGTGCGGATTTGCAAATCCGAAGCGAAACACAGGGACTTCGCCTATTATAACGTCGCTCGCCGGGTTTCCGCGCGTATCCGCAGCAGTGAGTTTGTACAGATATACGCCGTCAGGCACTTGTTTCTGATATAGATTTATACCTTCCCAGTATTCAACGACTGCCGCTCGTCCGGGCCTTGGTCCGTAGATCTCGAATACAAGGGATTCGGATTCAGGCGGAACAGCTTCTCCTATGACATTAAATGATGTTCTTGGATCGTAAATCTTGAGCACAGTGTCCATTGATTCTGAAAGCTGGTAATTTATCTCAGCGAATCCTTCGTCCGCGGTCAAGGGAAGCACTGAAACATCATAGATCCGCAGCAGATCCATGGATAATGGCAGACGGAACACGGAGGAAGAAGCTGAGATGCTAGATTGATCCTGGGCGAGTATATCAACATAGAGCGAAGCGGTTGTCAATCTCACGCCTGCCATGTTCGACCCATCCCACCATTCGCTTAAGTTCACAAGTCCGCTCCTGGGTTCTTCGTTTGTTATTGATGTTATGAATACCCCGAAATTATTTCTGATCGATATGGTCACATCAGCGTCGCGCGAGAGCATATATTTTATCTCATAGGGCTCCACGGCGATATTGATCGTGGCTGAGCTGTTGGCGACCTCCGGGTAAGTCGGGATGATCTGCGGATTAAGTATCGCAACAGCTCCTCTTGCCACTTGTATTTCCCTTATAACAGGATCAGTGGCGTAATTTCCATAAGAATCACTTGCTTTCAGGGTTGAGACATAGGATCCGTCCGCGACATATTGGCCGTATTCATTGAGACCGTCCCAATATTCAGTGATCGTCAGGCTTTTTGGTCTTGGCCCGAATATCGTGCGCACAGGGTCCAGTGCCGCTATTATGTCAGGCCATGTTCCTGTGAATGTGGTTGTGGGAGGATAGATATCCCAGCGCACATCCATAGGTTCTGAGAGCAGGTATTTGATCGTTGCCAGATCCGTTGAGCCCTGTAAAAGGGATTGCGTGGTGATGTTCGTGACCCTTAGAAGGCTGACATTAAAAGAAGCTGTTATTGTTGAAACACGGCTGGGAAACAGCGTGTCAATGGCATTGAGCTCTACCATGTAAACGCCAGAACTTATTCTGAAGCCGGCATCAGCTCTTCCATCCCAGCCTCCCGCGGGTTCTGTAATGGCAATGCCGGAGTTCCTGGTTTCTTCATTCACAAGGGTTTTGATCACGCATCCGCCCACTGTCTGGCAGGTGTTTCCATTGCCCCAGTATTGGTTGTTATGGGCAAGGATCCGCAATCTTACTTTTGCCGGTCGTTTTGGAAGGCTGTAATCAAAAAAGTAAGGAGCTAAGCCTGATACGAGCGGGTTTGTGCCCATGTTCGTGCTGCGTATGGCTACCTGGGAGATCGGAGGGTTTCCCCTTTCAACAGCGATGGTCCCGTACTTGAATCTTGCGGTTCTTATGATGTTCGTGCCGCTGCCTTCGTTTTCCTCAGCCCACAGGGTCCATTTGTAATTCCCGTCTTCAACAGTCGTTCCATTGGAGTCTCTTCCATCCCAGATGAATGAGGATGTCACGGGGAAATTCCCTGTGATGGGTTTTGACACAGCGCTTGAAAAACTTCTTACGATCGAACCTGTCTGCGCTGTGGGGGTAACAGCATTGATGTCGATGAATTCAGTGTCAGATGACCAGATATCAAAATAAACAGTCGCAGCTTCAGTGAGCTTGAAAGATATCCCGGCATAAGTCGTGGCTGATATGGCTGAAATGTCCTGAACCTCTATGTTGTAGAGCTGAAGAGGATCGAGTGAAACCGAGAATGATGCCTGGTGGCGGTCATCGGCCACAGTGTGATCTGAATCAGGATCCCATGCGAATATATTGAAAACATAAGTGCCTGAGCTTACTAATGCGCCGTTTGTGTCGCGGCCGTTCCAGGATTCAGTATTGCTTTTTGATCCATCCCATCCCTCGCCCCATCTTGGCTGGTTCTCGATCAAGCGGCGCACGCGCGCTTGCGCGCAGGTTCTGCCTGAATTATCATTCACATTGTTGGCAGGGATAAGCACATTGTGCGGATTTTCAGCATGATCACCGGCTGCCGCAAGCGTTGGAGTGCAGTTTTCATTACTCCCTTTGAAAATGTCAACCGTGACAAGACCTGCTTTTGAGATCTGATAACCTATGTTCACGGGAAAAGCAACTATTGAGCCTCCGTAAGTTGTCGGAGTTGCTGTTGTGAAATGTATGTCCATGACATCGATCACAACAGGCCCCTGGTTCGGGCCCGGGTATTTGACCACTGGTTTGGAACCAGTAATAGTGGAAACTGTTATTTCGAATGTGTATTCACCATTCCTGTACCCGTAATTAGTGAATTTGCTTCCAGGGTCTTTCATGGGGATGGTTCCATCCCAGATCACACATACATGGGTTGGGCAGAAACTAGCGCCTCCCACATTTCCTGCCTGGAATCCATCATATGTCCAGCTTCTTACATTATCACCTGTAACAACGCTTTTAACAGCAACTTCGATAGCAGTTGCTCCGCATGAATATTCAACTCCTCCTTCAGTATTCGCAGTGGTCCATGGTCCAACATCAGTGACAAGGAGAATGCCATTCTTTGTATTAATGTATGTTCTGTTGTAATCAATGTGATTAACAGGAGAATCAGGGGTCACAAGACTTGTAAAGTTGGTTAAGTCTGGAGCGTCATAGAGGCTATCGTTTTGTTCAAGGCCAAACGTATTGCAGGTTACAAGATTAGTGTTCACTGTCAAGTTATTAATATTTCCGCCATAGTAAGCTCTGACAGATGTAACCGCAAAACCAGGGGATGTAGAAAGGATGCTTAAGATGAAGGATAAGCAGAAGAATATAACTATATTTCTGATATTTGCGATGTGTGCTTTGTTAAATATCATTAATACTCAAATCCGCTTGAATCAATCTTGATTATTTTAACTTATATTGGCGCTATTGGGAAGAATTTGAAATGAGAATTATCAGGTTTAATAGGGACATACTTAAAGGAAGGTCGTATTTAGGTGGTTTATTAGGGGACACACTTGAGGAAATGAGAAGGTTATTGGTTATTGGTTTTTAGCAAGCGTTCCGGTTTTGGCAGTGTTTTTATTCGGTAGCCTCAGGCTTTAGCCTGTGTCTTTTATAAAGAACTCCATTTCAAAAGGAACACAGGCTAAAGCCTGAGGCTACCGGAGAAGATTAAAGAGCAGACACAGGCTAAAGCCTGAGGCTGCCGAGATGGCAGAGTGGAGATCCTGAATAAAGTTCAGGATGGGCGTGTTAAGAAAGGAAAAGAATTACTTTTCTCTGTGGGCGAGGATGAGGCGGCCGGGTTCGCCTTCTTCGAGGATGAGCATTTTCTCATCCGCAAACATGAATCCTGACGGGCTGATCCGCGGAGCCATTCTTCCTTTTTTCACTTTTATCTCAGCTACCCGCTTTAAGCGGTTCGTGGTCACAGCCCTGAATTGAAAATAGACTTGGGCTTTTGAATCATAAACCCATATCATGTCATTTAAGCAGTAAAGCCCGATCGGAGATATGTTTTTCGGAAGCATAAGGTTTTCAAGAGGGGTTTCTTTTAAAGACAAAGGGTTATATAGGTAGATCCTTTTTTCAACAGTGTCAAGGATAGCCAAGAACTCGGTGTTCGCGATCCTCATGATACTCAGATGCAGGCTTGATGCAGTGGGAGTGGGTATTTCCTCAATGATCTTGGAAGGGTCCTGCGCATCGTGTTTTAATATCCTGTGGTTCACTGAATCAAGAGTAAAGAGCTTCATGCCCTTAAGGTCAAAAGCGATCGAATTGGGATGAAAGAACAAACGGTTGGTCTTGTGCGTCTCAACCACAAACGACGGGTCTGATCTCAGTATTTTGTTCAAATCCCCGCTTTTCCAGTCGCATATCCATATATGATCCGCATCATCAGGATCAGGCGCGATCCCTGACGGGGTTGAAACAGAGAGCTCCCAGAATGTCTTGCCCGCGAATGTTGTGTAGCGCGTGAGCTCCCAATAAACATAGCTTGACGCGAGCACAATGCAGACAAAGAGCGCGGGCGCTCCAATACGGATGTAGAGTCTCCTTGATGCGCACCATGACCAGGCTCGCTTGATCCCGGATGTTATGGCTGAAGGCTTGCGGCTCTCTTGCGGTTCTTCTTGCTCAAGAGGTTTTTCTTCTACCTGCGCCTCAGACACGTAGGCAAAAGGTTCCTGCGGGGGCTGAGCATGAGGCTGTATGCTCTGCGATTTGACGAATGTCAGCATCTTGCCGATCTCCATGAGGAATCCTGAGAAGACTTTAGTGATCCTGGCTTCGCCTGCCTCTTTGCTCCTGATCAGGGTCTCCCATTTCCTTCTGTCTTTCCATGAGCGGTCGCTTAAATCCTCTATCGTGTGCTTCTGTCTTTCCCAGACTTTTCGCTCCCTTTCCCAGAGTTCTTCCCATTTTTTCCTGTCTGTCTCCCAGCTTGCGATTATCTTTGTTTTTTCTTCCTCGAGTTTTTTTATGGAGCTTTCAAGCATGGTGATCTTCGCGTCGCGGATGCTTAATGTGCTTCTTTCCTGGAGCAGGCTTTCCATGAGTTTTGAAATAGCGGTCCTGGCCTCCTCCTTTCTTTTATCTTCCTCTTTTTTCTGAGATTTTAGCGAGGCTTCGAGTTCGTTTATTTTTTGATCAAGAGCCGCTTTTTCGTTTTGAGCTGCTTTTTGGGCGTCAATGAGGTTTTCTTCAAGCTTTTTTGCTTTCGCGCGCAGACCATCGATCTCTTCCTCTCTTTTGAGTATCTCGGAGTTGAGCATTTTGGCTGTTTCGCTGTTCTCGTCAAGCAGCTGCTTCACATATTTTTTCAGTTCCTGTATCGTGGCGTTAAGCTTGTCGATTATAGTGTCAGCTGTTTTGCGCTCTGAAGAGAATATCTCCCTTTCTCTTTCAAAATCGTTTTTTATCCTGAGCATTTCCTGCTCATGTGAGTGCAGGGCGTCAAGCCTTTCAACGTGTTCCTGTGAAATGGTTTCCTCGATCTCCGAGATCTTTGCGCGAAGAACATGGACAAGTTCTTTAAGCTCGATTATCTCCTTGTCCTTGACATTAAGGACAGTAAGCAGCTCGTTTTTTTGGCGAGAAAATCGTCTTTTGGTGAAATCTATGAGTTCTTTTTCCAGGTCAGTCATATATTCCCCCTCACCCTGCCCTCTCCCTCAAGGGAGAGGGGAGAGAAGAAGCTGCGGGCAGCCACATTGTTATCGCGGTTCCTTCATCAGGACCCTCAGATGTTGCCCGGATCTTCCCGCCTATTTTCCTTACTGTTCCGTAAACCGCGGAGAGGCCCAGGCCTTTTCCATGGCCCACGGGTTTTGTGGTGAAAAAAGCATCAAATATCCTCGGCAGATGTTCCTTTGATATTCCGATCCCGCTATCAACCACAGAGGCTTTTATCCAGTTATGATCAAGAGACAGCGCGAATCTGAGAATGCCTCCTTTGGGCATTGCGTCCTTGGCGTTTAGAATAAGATTTAACAAAGCTTCCTTTATCTCTATACGCCTTGCTGTTATTTTGGTGATGCCCGGGCCTATTTCCTTTATTATCTTGATATTGCTCTCATCGAGCGAGTTTTTAATGAGATCGATGGATGAGTCCCAGGCCTCTTCAAGGCCGATATTTTCCTCTTCTGATTTTTGAGAACCAGCGAAATCAAGCAGGCTCTTGACTGTCTGCCTGCAGCGCTGAGCCGCGTTAAAGACTCTTTGGGCGTTCGGCCTGAGTTTGTGTTCAGGCCCAAGCTTTGAAAGAAGCATTTCAGATTGCCCGAGCACGCCCACCAAGGGGTTATTGATCTCGTGAGCTACTCCGGCAGCGATCTCTCCCATGGCTGTGAGCTTTGTGCTGCTCATGATCTGAGCGCGCAGTATTTCTGTTTTGTGCTTTAAAATCTCGAGGATCGACACTATCCTGCCTATCTCATCAGTCCTTTTCATAAGCGCCTTGGCTTGTCTGTGACCTTGCTTTATCTGCGCCAGGTTCCACCATGGAGCATATGAAGCGTATCTGCCCAAACCCTGGGCGGAGGAAGATCCAAGGGCTGCGTGGCTGAAATATCCGGCCGCAGCCTCGAGTCCTGTAAAAGCCCTGGAAATGTCAGTTACCCAGTAATAAGAGAGCAAAGAGAGGACCAGAAGCGACATTACAGCCCCTCCGGCGAATATCCAATTGCGTGCAAATGACCATGCGCGCATTTTTGCCTGGAACTCATTCACAGAGACCGTCTTATCCATTAAAAGCATGATAAGCCTGCGGCTTATGGCTTCTTCGCTCATTTTAAAGTCCTCGTGATCCATATCAAGCGAGTTCTTGTATAAAAGAAAGTAATCTTTGAGGTTCTGTATCTCGTCATGGTAACGCTTGAGCGCTTTTTCTTCCCTGGCCCGGAAAGTGATCAGCAGCCCTGTGTCCGAGAGGAGTTCGTCTATCTCGATTTTTGCCATTTCAAGGTCGCCCGTTGAACCGGAATCCCTGGCAATGACCGCTTTCCTGCTTAGATCCTCAAAGCTTGTGTTCATCTGGCGCAGCTTGTCGAGTTCGCTTGCCATTCCCGCGAACTCGAATTCCTGATGCCTGCGAACAGCGTCGAAACCGAACATGAGCGCGATAATGACTGCCTGGCTTATGATGCAGGCAAGGACAAGAAAAAGGATTTTTGATTTTATTGAGGACATGTTGATTGTTCCCTTGTGTTTGTTGCGTTGGAGTTTGTTGTTGGTGGATAGGCTTTATCCCCCCCACCCAACCTCCCCCTCCAGGGGGGAGGAGAAATAAAAGAAATGACTTCCCTCCAGAGGGGAGGAGAAATATGAAGAGGGCTCCTCCGTGCGGGGGGAGGAAAATGAAGGGGTGTTGATTTTATTGAAGCCATCTTAAGCGTTCCTTTTCCTTATGTACGGAGCGAAGGTCGACCTGGGTGTCTTCGAAAAGCTCTATTATCCTGTTAAGCATGGAAAGAAGTATCTGGCGGTCAGCTCCGGCAAGCAGTATCTTTTTGTAACTTTCCCATGTCCTGTTGTACTCATCCCTCATCTTCTTTTCAAGCTCTTCAAGCCTTTTCCACTCCTCAACAAGGCGCGTTCTTTTTCCATAATGGTTCGTCATGCCGCGCAGGAGTTCAAAGAGCTGTTTTGAGCGCGCTCCGCTTTCCTTGCGTTTCACATAAGATCTCCAGTCGCGCAGGAACGGATCTATCGTGATCTTTTTTTTGGGGGCCTTTTTTTTCGGAGTTTTTTCTTTCTCCGCTCTGAGTTTTTCCTGTCTTTTGTCGATCATGTGAGCCACATCATCGGAGGTGATGCCGGGCAGGGGCTCGAATGTCTGGTCGGGGATCTCCTCTATATCATGGGTTTTAAGGTTGGCCAGCCTTAATTCCTCTATATTCTTAAGAGCGAGGTCCAGGTCTTTTTCCGCTTTCATCCTGAGCGCGCGTTCCTCAAAATAAAGGCTTGTTTCCTTTTCCCTTACAGGATGGTATCCGAATTTCAACCCCATGGTCCAGTGCAATATAAAGGAAGAGTTGTCCCTTACGGGGCTCGGCCACTTTGCAGCGATCTCTGTCCTGAGGACATCAGATTCCCAGCCCAGCCCGAATGAATAATCCCTGTTTCCGTCATCCTGCATGGATACGGCTCCAAGTACTGACAGGAATCCGGCGGATGGGTTGAAGAAATTCTGCTCGATCCCAAGACGCATGGTCTCAGGGAATACGCCTCCTGTTTTGCGCTCCCAGTTCGCTCCTCCGTGAAAGAGGGTCCTCTTGGCCAGTTTGAATGTCGTGCCGAAATTCAGTTTCCTGCGGAACCGCTCAAAATGGGAATCTTTTTGAAGGGATGATTCAAATAAATCAGAAACTTGCAGTGCTATAAGGTTTTTTCCGCCTCTTCGCCATGTAATGCCGAAATCCAGGTCAAAGGCAGTGGGCGTGCGCCCGTTGATCACTGAGACCTGGGTACCTGTCCCGCTCGCCCTGTTGAGTAGGTCAAGGCCGCTTCCTTTATTAGCGGAATCGCCAAAGCGGCGCCATCGTCCTTTAAGAGTTTCCCCCCAATACAGCTTTCCGTCAGCAAGCCTCCTTGTATACTGGCTTGCGTATGAGAAAAAGAACGCTTCTTCTCTGAAATATTTTCCTGTGTTGCGCTGCATAAAAGCAAGGCCGAAAGCGCGCGGAGGACCGGGTATCTTCCAGAAAGGAAGTAAAAGCCCGAAAAAAGACTGGCGTCTTTTTGACTCATCCTCGTCATCATCATCGAGCACTTCCAGGTAACTGACATAATCCAGGGCGAATTCCGCATATGGAGATATGGCAAGCAGGCTCGGATTATGATAGATGCCGTAAACCCCGGCGTCTTTAGAGCTTACCAGGGAACCGCCCAAAGCTGTTGATTTGCCGCCGAAGGGAATGGTTTCGCAGCAGATGCCAGCCGGCAGAAGGTAGACGGTAGATGAGATTATTAATATGAAAATAATGCCATTTACCTGGCTGCTTATTTCATAGTTTTGCGCAACATTCTGACTGGGCATTGCCATCTGCTTTCCTATATCAGTTTCTCGATTTTTGACATTAACTCAGCGGATTGAAAAGGTTTGGGCAGAAACTCATCCGCTCCCGCGTCAAATATCATCCTCATGTGCTCCTGTGTGTTAAATGCCGTGATAGCTATGATCTTCGCGAATGATATATCAGGGTCTGATTTGATCGCCTTGCACACCTCAAAGCCGTTTATGCCCGGAAGCATCAGATCAAGCAGTACGATATCAGGCAGGATATCTCCGCACATTCTTCCGGCTGTAAACCCGTCCGTGGCGATAGTGAACTCGAATTTCCTGGGATTTGCGGGGTTCTCATTATGCATTGTGAATATATCCTTTACGAATTCCCCGACCTCAGGTTCATCATCAACTATAAGAACCTTTATGTGGCGCGATCTTTTGTCGATCTCTTCTTTTATTGCTTCAAGATTGTGTCCTCGTTTTGAGAGCGCTTTAACGAGTTTTATCCGCTTTATTGAATTCTCCGGATCATAAAGCCTTTGGCCGCCGTCAGTTTCGCCTGTGGGCTTGATAAGCCCCCTGTCAGTATAGTGGCGTATTGTTGAAGGCGGAAGAGCTGCTTTGCGCGCGAGCTCTGAGATCTTGATTAAATCACTCATGGCAGCGTAAGACGTGAGACGCTAGACGTGAAACGTTAAAAGAAAAAATAACAGGAAAACCGGCAGACAGGAAGAAGCAGGATGATATCCTCCCATTAATCCCCGTTTTCATCCTGCTCCTCCTGTCCGTTTTCCTTAAAATTCGCGTTAATTCGCTTATCTATTCGCGTTAATTCGCGTATCTGCTTAATTAAACCTTCCGTAATTAAGCAGAGAATAGTTAGTCTTAAGGACTGAACAAAGAAGGAACGTGACAAGCAAAGAGAGCTGGTGGCTCCCCTTCCTATTTAGAGTGCGTTTTGTTTTGTTCATTTTTCTTCCTCCTTGAACCTGAAAATGGGCAGACGGGAAGAAGTAAGATGTTATCCTCCCCTTAATCCCCGTTTTCATCTTACTTCTCCCGCCTGTTGGATTACGACTTAGCAGTGCAAAATCTGGTTGATAACCAGAAGAAAGATTGCCCCTCCCTATTATCTCCCCTTCAACCCTTCTCCTGTTATCAACCATTCCATTATCTCCTGAATCTGTGAACCATGCTGTACGCTTCATGTTTTACCCCAAAAAAAATTCAATTGCCTTTTACACCAAGGCAATCATTTTCTTTGCTTATATTGAT
>JBHPMF010000077.1:0-11065 GCA_042563375.1 Elusimicrobiota bacterium
TTAACAGCGAAAGGAAGTCTTGCTAAAACTCAAAAAGCTTTGTAACCCTTCCCTCTATGAAAAAGAAAGCTGTATTATCCGTTTTGTCGCAGGTATGATAAGCTTTGGCTGCAATGATATTGTTGTTTAAATAGGGCATAAATGACCTGAAAGCTACCTTATCAGCCCGGATAATGCCCAGGCGTTCAAAAGCGATCTCCCCGCGCGCTTTTGCGGATTCCCGGTATTGCTTGAGTTTTTTTAAAATCTCAGGCGGAAGCGTTTTTCCATGCTGCTGCTCGATACTTTTTCCTGCAAGGGGGCTTTCAAATACGCCCTTTTTCACTTCCCTGACGATCTTCATCTTTGCCAATGCCTTTAAGCTGTCTTTAATCTTTTTGGGGTTCATATTGACAAGCTTTGCGACCTGCTCAGGATTAAGCTTGCCTTTGTGATTTGCCAGGATATGGTAGCACCAGTAGTTTTCAGGGCTTTCGGCTGTAATCTTTGTTTGCTCGGGTGTAAGGTGATAAGTTCTTTCATCCAGAGCGCGCTTAAGTGTCTCCTGCGCGCAAGAGAGTTCCCTGACATGAGTATCTTCTTTGGAAAGTAAGGGCGTGAGCAATGCTTTAAAGTCATCCTCGCCGGCTGAGGTCTTTAGCCATGCGAGTACCAGCCCTCTGGCTTTCCTGCCGGCCAAGGGAATACGAAGCAGATAAATAAACATCTTAAGCCTCTCAAAGCGCGGAAGGTTCACCCCCCTTTCAAGCAGTCCGTACTTGGCATAAGTGAGCCCCAACACCTTTTTCCCGCCGTTTTTGTGGAAAAACTGGTAAGCAGTCGAGAACCCGGCTTCTTTTCTTAATTCAACGAGCATCTTTGAGAATAATGTCATAGGAACCTCCAAGGATCCTATTCTAGCTAATTGCGCTCCCTTCAAAGTTCTGAGTCTTAAGGGCAGGAACCATAGGACAAAAAAGCGCTTAAAACTGCCCCAAGGTCTCTCGAAGCGAAAAGAGAATCGTGATAGATTATTTATAGAGGCTTACAAAACAATGGCTAAGGATGAAAAGTCGAAGAAGCAAACGAATAACCAAGGAAGCAAAAAATGACCAGAATACGGATCGTAGCTTTCGCTCTGGCGGCTATGATGGCAACGTCGGTATGGGCGTTGGATTCTCAAGAGCAAACGCTTGATAAAGTTAACGCCATCTTCAATGCTAAAACCGCGGGTAATGAAGCCCCCGAGGTCTGCCCGCGAGAGAAAGGGATAATAAACCACTACTTGTGGGAAGCGGTAAAGAACGGCCTTGTTGAAAGAGTGAAGCTCCTTATACGCTGTGGCGCTGATGCAAATACTGCATATGCGCACAACGGCAAAGACACGGTCTTGACACTTGCAGCGAGAAATGGATACGTGGATATCGTCAGCATCTTGATTGCCAATGGCGCGGATGTGAACAAAGTCATGGAACACGCAGGCGGCACATCAGCCTTGATGTCTGCGTCATCGTACGGCCACACAGATACTGCCGAACTGCTTCTGGCAAAAGGCGCTGATGTGGAAGCCGGAGATAATGACGGCCACACAGCCTTGATGTATGCGTCAGCGTACGGTCATACGAACACGGCCAAACTGCTTCTGGCAAAAGGCGCTGATATGGAAGCCAGAGATAATGACGGCTATACCGCCTTAATGTTCGGGGTGCACAACGGCCACACAGATACTGCCGAACTGCTTCTGGCAAAAGGCGCTGATGTGGAAGCCAGGAATAATAACGGCGACACAGCCTTGATAGTTGCGGCAACGTTGTATTACAACGCAAACATGATCAAACTCTTGATTGCTAAAGGTGCCGATGTGAATGCGGTGAATCCAAAAAATGGCAGGACAGCTTTACTGGAGGTCGCAGGCGCGACTGAAGGCTGTTCTCCTGTCGCCAAAGCCCTGATTGACGTGGGTGCTGATGTGAATGCCAGAGATTATCTGGGTCGAACGGCCCTGACGATCGCGTGCCAGAGCAAGAATCTCTCGACTGCCTACCTATTGCTTGAAGCAGGCGCCAAGCACGATCGTCCAAAGGATTGCAAACCGTGCTGCAAGAAGCAATGCCACAAGCAATAAATTTCAATACAAATTCGGGACGCCCCCGCTTGATTCCCGGAATCATGGCGGGTATTTTCGGAATTAAGAGGAAGTAAAGGAGGAATTAAAATGAAATTGAATCAATTGATTGGATTAACCGCTCTCACTGTCATTGTCTTGCCCTTGTGGGCATTGGCTGACCAGACAACCGATCTTGTGAGCAGGCCAAAGCCGTATTTCGGAGAAACGACCGCTTTGAACTTACAGCAAACTCCGCCAGTACATATTAACGATATTGAATCAAAGCCGGCAGTCGCGCCCATGGATAACCCCACGAAGAAAAACAAAGCATATAAAGCCCCGGCAAAGAAAACAGCCATGTCATCGTCTTCAAAGCCCGACCCCACCGGCAGAAGAGAAGCAGCCTTCAGATTGACAGCAGGGTTGCTGCTCGGAGGCCTTGCTGTATGTTTAGCAGGAGCTTTTTGCAGCTCTCCGTTTACCGGCGTATTAGCCATGGGAGCGCTCGGAGCATTGATAATGCGATTTTTTGCCTGATCTGAATAATTCACAAGGAGGATACAAAAATAAAGAGATTAAACACAAACAAAACCGGAGTATACTTGCTTGCCCTGGCTATAACTTGCGGCACAGGGATAAGCGCCACAGGAAGCGATATGAATGATGCGGAGATGATATTCGACGGCAAAAGTCCCGTTAAAACGCTAAACATCGCATGCTGTCTAAGCAGGGAAGAGATGGACGACAAATTATTGAAAGAGGCAGAAACAGGCAATATTAGGGGTATCAAATATGCTTTGCGCAATGGTGCTGACGTAAATGCGCAAGGCAATGACTATGGGCGGACCGCCTTGATCATTGCAGCAGGCCGCAACCGCGTCAAGATGGTCAACTATCTTATTTCAAGAGGCGCCGAGCTGAACGCCGTAGATACCTTCGGTAAAACTGCCTTGATGGAAGCAATCTCGAACTACAACGAATACGCCGCCAAGACCCTGATCTCCAAAGGCGCTGATGTAAACATAAAAAGCGCTGTTATCAATGACTATCATGCCGGAGAGACCGCCCTGATGATGGCAGCACAGCGTGACCAAACATATATTGCCAAGCATTTGATCGCCGCAGGCGCCCATGTGGACCTCACAGACATGCATGGCAAGACAGCGTTGATCCATGCAGCGGAATTTTATTCTGCGAAGATTGCCAACCAGCTGATCTCCAGCGGCGCTAACGTGAACCATCAGGATAACAATGGATATACCGCCTTGATGGAAGCAGCTAAGTTAGGATGCCGCGCTATCGTGCGCATGTTGATCGCTGCGAATGCCGATGTGCATATCAGGTGCAACGAGGGCAAAACCGCCTTGATGTATGTTGACAGATGTAAATATCCGGAAGTTGCCTGTATGCTGTTTGAGGCCGGCACAGAATGCGATCGTACGCGCCAGAGACGCGCTTGCCAGCCTTGCTGGAGAATGGTTTGGTGACAAATATCGTCTAGTTAGGATCATATTCCGGGGGCACTTCAGTACCGTGCCCCTGGAATAAAAAGGAACAATCCGCGGGGGCACGTCTTTACTTTTAACTTTTCGTAGGTGGCGATTTAATGAAATGTTAAATGCTAAGACGTGACCCTGTGACCCACTGTTTTCTTCTTTGTATCCAGAATCTTAAAAGGGGCTGAGTGCAAATGAACGTTTCACGTGAAGAGGCCCGGTACGGGGATGGCCCCAATATTAAGACGCGCTTTTGTCTGACAGGAATTCTTCGGGAACTGACTGGGTGCTGTAGTAGACTTTTATTGGGAGTCCAAGATCATATGAGTTAAGCAGGGCAGTAAGGTTGTCAACATGGCTTCTTCCGATCAGAAAGTATGCATTGAGATCGTTCTGCACTGCTATGGCTGCGATATCAGCCATATTTTTGGCGATCATTGAGTCTCGCCATTTGCCGTTTACTTCCTCTACCACATACGCCTGCGCTTTGTAATTTGTGGGATTTTCAATATAGTCCTGGATGCGCGATATATCCGGCCGCGTATTCTCAGGTAATCTTGCGGCTTCATCCGTCATTACAATGGACAATTCTTTGAAAAGTTCTTGCCACGCTGCATTATCGCCAAAACTCTCAATGATCCCTTGGAGCTGCTGGATTAAAGTACGCGCATCTAAATGACCGTAATCAGAAATATAGTTATCCATGAGCTTATATATTTTCCCGGTTTCTTCATTCAATTTCTTTTTACCAAGCTGTTCCCAGTTTCTTTTCATGGCAGCGCTCATCTTTAGCTCATAGGCTAATTGAAATTTTGCAGTGTACATTTTATCGGTCATATCTATGGCAAAGTAGCCATAGTGCAACAGGGTTCCTGAGAACACGATTGAAAAGTCATTTTCAACCCCGAACGCGAAACCCTTTTCTAAGCCATAGGCTGCTTGCATGAATTCTTCTTCATCTTCTTTGTTCCTTTCAAGGCTTTCCAATCCCACCACGGCTTTTTTGTTGCTTGCTTTCCTGACCATTAAGCTTTGGAAATTGTCATCAATCTCATTATTATGGGCCATCCCCACTATAAGGATGCTCTTTTTTGCGGCAGTTTCAGCCAATGCCAGGTTAGCGCAAACCAGAAGAATGATACTAAACGCGATATTTCTCATTTTCTCTCCCTGTGGCTCCGGACATTTGTACTGGATAAGCGCATGTTCACACTATAGGCTGAAAACCATCCATATACCAGGTTCATAGGACCTAGTTTCAGCAGGGCCCAAAGACCCTGTTTCCCCTGCCTCAAAGTCCTATCTGCGGGAATACCCCAGGGACGCTCTAAGCCAAACAACTAACTCCGGAGCTAGTTGTTTGGCTTAGAACGTCCCTAGGCCTGTTCTTGAACTTAACAACTTCTCTTAAGATTTCCAAATAGTTCTCGGATGAGCAGAATTTTGTGCTTTTTGGGTGTGATTTCCCCCATTTGAGCGATTTCATTGGCTTTTTGCAACTGGCATAAAAATTGATTAGTTAAGAACATGAACTATGAGATCGCGAAAGCAAAAAATAGAAATGGAGGCAAAACAATGAAAAACATAACAAAATTAGGAATGAGCTTAGCAGGCGTTGTTAGCTTACTTCTGGGAATACAGCACTTGACTACTGGCACAACGGAAAACAAGCCGAAAATGCTTAAACCCAACACAGTAAGGGTAATATGCGCTCAGCCGTCGATCATGCTTAACTACAGCGAACCGGCAACTCCCGTGTCACCGGCTGAGAAGGAAGACTTTCTTAGAGACATGCTTAACGCATGAACACTAAAGAAAAATGACATCAAAAACCAGTACCATGCGCTTTGAGACCAGTGGAAAAATCATGAATGATAAATTCGCGTTGAACGAGGACTTGATCCTTCGCAAAGAATGGTTTGGCTGTCTGGTTTGCAATACTGCGAACAGGGAGTTCTATCAATTCAATGAAGACGCGTTTACCATTCTAAAAGAGATGCAATCCCCCCTTGGCATTGAAGATCTTCGCGCCGGATTGAAAACCGGGAATGTGGATATCGCTTCCGGTGATCTGGCGCATTTTTTGGAGGCGATGATGGGTGTGGGTATTGTAGTTAACAACGAACAAGCGCATGGTGCCCTGGTTTTTTACGCTGACAAGGAGGATCTGCGCAAAGACTGCCTGGCAGCTCCCACAAGCGTCACGCTTTACATAACAGAGTTTTGTCCAAAAACCTGCAAACACTGCGTTACAGAGGCTTCTCCTAATGCGAAATGCTCCCGGGAATACGGAGTGGAGCAATGGCGCGTGATCCTGGAAAAGCTGCGGGCATTCGGGGTCTGCTCCCTGGTGTTTACCGGAGGAGATCCTCTTACAAAAAAAGGCATTTTTGAGATCATGAAAATAGCGGATAACTTGAAGTTCGCCATCACCCTGCTCACAGATTATGACGGCATCAACAAAGAGCATATTGATGAGCTCAAAAGCCTTCGTCACTTAGCAGATGTCCAGGTCAGCCTGGATGGGTCTAATGAGGAAAGCCATGATACTATTCGCGGGAAGGGTTCTTTTCAAAAAGCGCTAAAGCGCATGCGCTTATTGCAAACGAACAAAATGAAATACACAATTTCCACCACGATCAATAACCGCAACATTTCAGAAATTGACGATATCGTCAGTATTTACAAGGAATACGGGGCATCATCGCTGTATCTTAATCCGCTTGCTCCTTACGGACGAGCCAAGGAATTAATGAAAGACTGGCTATTGTCCGAGGAGCAGCTGCGCTGGCTTGGTAAAAAGTATCTAAAATTGCTCGCTGATGAAAAAATACAAGTTGGCAATCCTTTTTGGAAAGAGAATGTGGCCAAAACCGATGATGAGAATTTTCATCCTTTTGAGGGGTCTCTAACAGCTGTAAGCATTGGGATCTACAATTTCTCGATCGGCAGCCGGGGCGAGTGCCATCTGGATTCAAAAATGAAGTCAGAGGGCATACTTAACTTAGGCAATGCGCTTGAAGATGACTTGGAAGCGATGTGGTATGATTCGAGGCTGGATCATTTGCGCTCTTTCTATGCAAAAGATCGTTTTACCTATGTTGATCAGTCCACTATAGAACACCAGCAGAAATGCTTAGCTTAAAAAAAGCATCAGCATCCGGCATTTACGCGCTTTTTGCAGGTAAAAAAGATTCTTCTGGCAGGCATTCGAGTAGGCGCGTGCGTGACCTTAAAATATTTTTCAAGTTCAGCTGTTATTCTTTTTAATGGAAACGCTGCTTCTTGTATTGTTTCCTCATGAACCTTGTAAATGCACTGGTTTCCCCTTGTAACTATCTTGATCCGCCATGTGCAGAAATTCTTTTTTGATTTTGTTTCCATGGCAACGTAACCGAAAGGAAGCGTTTTTGTGAGTATTTTATTGTTGATGCCTGCAAAGCCTTCCGGCGTGTTAACATCAAAAATAAAAATCCCATTCTCAGCCAAATGCTTGTGAACGCTTTTGAAGATGTCCTGCCAGCCTTTAAATGAAGTGATGTGGTTTATGGTGTCAAAGGCGCAGGTAATGATGTCAAAAGAGCGGCCAAGTCTGAAATTCTGAATATTCATTACCCGATAACGCGTTTTTTTATCTTTTGCCTTTGCGATTTTTATCATTTGCGGTGAAATATCAATGCCAAAAGTCTTATTTTTACCTGACAGGGAGGACAGAAGTGTTCCTGTGCCGCATCCTAAGTCTAATATGGATTTCCTTGTTGATTTGCCAATGGATTTTTTGATCAGATCCTTGTAAGTCTCAAGGTAGTTATGACCCATTACTTCATCATAAACACTGGATAGGAACTGGTAATTGCTTTGCATATGGTTATCATTATATAGAAACAGCGCAGACCAGGCACGGGTATTACAATGGCTATTTAAATTAAGAAATGTGCAATGTGGAATGTGGAGACCTGGCACCGGTACCCAGGGACGTTCGCAACTAACTTCGAAGTTAGTTGCTTAGTTGCGAACGTCCCTGGGTCTGCACAATAGGGCTAAAGAGGGCTAAACAGAGCCAAGTCGATTTTGTGCTTTTCCGAGGAGAACTGAAGAGAACTAAATTCCGATAAAGCTACTCAGAAAATTACGAAGCGATTGCTCTACCATTGAGCTACATCGGCATTTACGAGGGAAATCATACTAATCCTGGGGAATGTGGGAAATGGCAGTGATCGGAATTGTGATCGGGTTGGGACTCAGTCACTGTGTCGGCGGCCACGGCGGAAGAGCTGTGCCGTCGAAAGTCATCGTATAATCACTATCTTCAGTCACAGCGTAAACTTTGAAATCTTTTGGTCCGAAGACATCGACAACCAGGAAATTCATATCTGCGTTCTTTCCTCTGGCTGAAGGATCGCCGGAAGGACCGCTCACTATCTGCCTTACGCCATCTGCGTAGTCATCTCGATAGCAGTGTTGATGCCCGGCGAATACGACATCAACTTTTCCATTGAGTATGGGCGCATATTTCTCATCTCTGATCTTTTCATTGCCCTTTTTACATTTGGGATCACGGATCGGCACATGCTGGAAGAGGAACACATTGTCGTATTCCTCAGAAACCTTTTTTTCTTCGACCTTTTCAAGATCTTTTATTAGCCATCCTTTCGCCTTTGACACATTGCCCTTGAACCACAGATCATACGCAGGCATCGATATGAAGTGGTTTCCGCGGATATTGAAAGAATAGTGGAAAGGGTAATAGTCATTGTCGCCAAAGTCCGGTTTGTGCGGGTAGCGCATCCACACCTTCTCATATTCCCGGAACGCTGCATTATAATACGATGCATCATGATTACCCGGACTGACATAGACCGGGATGTCAGCCTCGCTGAGCTTCTCGATCTCTGCCATAAAAGCATCCCACATTTTGGGATAGCTGGAAGCCTGGAGGCACTTTTTTCCTTTGGACATCCCTATCATATCTCCCGCGATCAAGACGAATAACGGATTTATTTTGCTGGATATCACTTCGATCGTTTTTTTAAGGCCTGCTGTTGCTGAAATGCGGGCACAGCTTGGATTAAGATCGCTTATAACCGCGAACCTGAAAGGAGCCCTTTCCGCAGGACCGAAAGGTTCATCCGCAAAGCATCTGTCGCCCCATAAAACCAACACCCATAAAACTAATAACACTTTTCGGGCCATACGCCACCCCCTTCAATATATACTTAGTATATAGCATGCTTCAACTGATTATGCAACTCAACACTTCAGCTTACGTAGAATGTTCCCAAAAGATGAAGGTCAAGCCATGACACAGGCTAGATCCCTGCTTGCTTAGGAAAACGCTGATCGTTTCACTGATCGGTTACACAGCATAACAGGGCTAAAGAGGGCTAAACAGGGCCAAGTCGTTTTGTGGATTTTAGGACGAGAACTGAAGAGAGCTAAATTCTGATAAAACTATTCGGATAATTACGAAGCGAGTGCTCTACCAATTGAGCTACATCTATTACAAGGGCTATTTAAATTAGCAGGCGTTGGTGCCTGGTCTTAACATTTAACATTTTGGGCGTTGGTGCCTGGTCTTAACATTTAACATTTGGGCAAAATAAGCGTTTTTCACTGATTTTTAAATACCTGATTATTCGAAATGTTGAATGTTAAGACCAGGTACCAGCGTCAATACCGGTGCCGGGTCTCTTCATTCTTCATTCGGGCAAAGGCGGTAAATAGTGGTTTCGTTTGCCGAGAATTCAGAATTAATTGAAATGAACGTTTCACGAGACCGGACACGAGGACGCGGGAGGAGTGTGGATGGTGGTGAGGAAGGTTTTATGGCTGAAGGTGCTTTGGATGCGCCTCATCTAATTCGGCAGGGACGTAGGTGAATAAGTGACTTTCTTCCCAATAAGTCACTTATTCACCTACGTCCCCGGCCATGCGACCTTGCAAGTTCCATGGTTTTCAGCGTTACTTAAGCTTTTCCCAGAACGACCTGGGCGGATGGATAAGTTTCCTGGATAGCCTGCGATCATGCCATACGAAATCGCAGTGTTTCTTTCCCTGGGTTAGCGTTTGGGTGCGTGTCAGCCTGAAATGAGAGTTGTATTTTTTCACAGCTTCAAAGTCATAATGGCAGGCCACCGTATAGGCATAATCACGGTCTTTGACTTCTTTTAATACCTCGTTCCACTTGCACCGGGTGATTTTGGTGCCAACTCGGCCCTTGTCCAGTTCAAATTGAGCGTAGTTAAAAGCATGAGCGAAGATGCTGTTTCGCGGTGTGCTTTTGCTGATCAGGTCTGAAACTTGCTTTATGCGGGGAAATTTTTTGATTTTTCTGGTGTGATTATCCACCAGCCTTTTATAGTATTCAACCGCCTTGGTCTTAGGCATGACAGCTTCAAGCGCTTTTGCCAGATAATAATCGGTGATCAGGTAACTGCGCAGGTAGTTTTTTACATTGATTTTTGACGTATCTTTTAGCTTGGCAGGATTTTTGATATTCAGTAATTCCAAAATTCGCGATAAAAAAGCCCTGGAGAGCTCCGGATCTTTTGCCAGCTTGGGGCATTCTCTTAGGTTGATACCGGGCATTTTTAGATTGTTATTTTTCCCTTTGGTAGCGCGCAGAAACTCTAGTATTTTGGACCGATAGCGATCAGGCTTGCGAATTGGATTCTGGCGTATATACCGCAGAAGATATTCCAGGGTTTTCAAGCGATATTTAAGGTATGGTCTGACGCTTATTTTAACGCTGTATTTTCCCCTGTATCCGCGTTTTTTGTAAATTTTCATGGGTACCTGTGCCGGTTCTCTCCATCCTTCATTTGGGCAAAGTGGTACGGGATCATTTCTTCCCAACCCGATAAAAAAACACATGATACGGAAACCCCTTATCCTTCTTGGACAACTTCGCCGCGGACAGCGGGATCGGTCTTACCACAGCTTTTACATTTGGCGGCATCTTCCAGGTTCTGTCGCGGATTACTTTCTGGGTGTATGGAGAAAGCTTGATCGATCCCAGGTAAAACTCCCCCTTCTTGCGCTGGATCGTGAAAGGCTTGCCGGATATCAAAGTCTCATATCCGGCATTGTAAAAGTATTTAAACATGATCGCATCCACGGTGTAGCAGGAGTATTTACGATTTTTTTGAGGTAACGATGACAAGCGAAGAAGATCCGCGAGGATACTACCGAATTTCTTGGTTTTCGCGATCACCCCTTTCCCTGATTTCCGGTGGAATTTAAATTCCATCCACACTGTTTTTTCGGGAAACTTGATGCGCGTATCAACCCCGCGCATCGGTTCCCCTTCCAAACACGGACACTCCAGCGTCACCTTATGCCGGCTGACCTTGCGTGCGTTTAGTTCCAGGTAGAAGTAATACCTGATATTGTCCTCATCGTAAAACGCTTCCCCATCCCGATACCGCTCCTTCAAGCTCTCATAAGCAGCATCCACACTCTCAGCCAAAAGTTTTTCGATCTT
>JBHPMF010000078.1:0-10670 GCA_042563375.1 Elusimicrobiota bacterium
GCGCAAGCGCCATAAAAGTGAATTGGACTGATGCGGCAAATGATCCTGCCGGCACGCTTTATGAGGCTGAAATATCCTCAGATTCTAACTTTGCTTTTATTGATGATATCTCATCAGTTACAGCAAATCAGTATTCATTATTCGGGGCTGGCGGAGAAGGCTCTCTTGATCCAAGCACAACGTATTATGCGAGGGTGCGGGCTATCAATCCTTTTACAAGCAATCAGAGCGATTATCTGACCTATTCCGGCACTTCAACCCTGGCAGCGGATCCCTCAGCGGATTCTTTCATGAATGTGTCTTCAAGCTCATTAAGAGTGGCGTGGCTTGATAATTCCAATCCGGGCTGGACAATATATGTCATAGAAGTGTCATCAGATCCCAATTTCTCCTATGCGGGTGATATTACGAGCTCAACTGTTAATACTTATGCCGTGTTCGGTTCTGGCGGGGAGGGGAATGATCTCACTCCCAGCGCAACGTATTATGTGCAGGGGAAAGCCGTAAATTCAAATGGAGTTGAGAACAGTTTTGTGTCTTTGGGTTCGACGGTAACGACGCCTGTGCCTCCTGAAGCTGCCTCCCCTCTCTTCTCAAGCATATCCACTGATACCCTCAGGGTCAACTGGGTGGATAATGTTAATGGAAGCGGCGCCAAGTATGAGGTTATGCTGTCTTCCGGAAATTCGTTTGACTATTCCGGAGACATAACTTCCAGTACGATGAACTCCTCGCTGCTGTTTGGCGCAGGGGGCGCAGGCTCGAATTTATCAGCGAATACGAGTTATTACGCTCAGATAAAAACAATAAACTTGACGACTCTGATTGAAAGCTCATTCATCACTCTTGGATCGACCTCCACGCATGCTGATATGATCGCCTTGGATTCATTCAGCAGCATATCCTCTGACACAGTGCGTGTAAGCTGGCTGACTCCTAATTCTAACGGGACTGTTTATGTGGCTGAGATCTCATCTGATTCCAACTTCTCATACGCAGGCGACATCACAAGCTCGACTCTCAATACATATGCTGTGTTCGGCGCTGACGGGGAAGGAGCGTCTCTTGTTCCCAACACCACATATTATCTTCAGGGGAAAGCCGTAAGTTTCAATGGCATTGAAAGCGATTTTGCTTCATTCGCATCAACCATCACTCACATTGAGGCGCCGCAAGGCATTGATTTTGCCGGATTATGGGTCACTTCCGCTGCTGTAACGGCTCAGGGGGATCTCACTAATTTATCAACAGGCATTTCAGGCTTGGCTTTTTCAACCAATCCCAGCGCTGATTTTTCAGATTGGACCCAGGTGAACAGCCATGATCATCTGGATCTTTCAACGAATACAGCGTATGATTTTGCGGTTAAAGCCAGGAATAGCAACGGAGCCGAGACCCAGATAATCACTTTTTCCACGGTCACCATGGCAGCGGTTCCTGTTCTCGGAGAAACGAGCGGTATCAGTTCTGTTACAGCGAGCCTGAGCTGGGATTCAAACGGAAATCCCGCGAGCACCCCGTATGAAATAACGTACTCGACAGACGGGGTCCTGTATAACGAGATGCTCTCATTTAGCGCGGATTTTATTGGCACAACAACGAGTTACGCGGATCTATTGCCCAATGCAAGCTACTATTTCAGGGTAAAAGCCAGAAACGCGAACGCGATCGAGACCGGGTATTTCGCGTTCAGCTCAACAGTTACTCATGCTGTTGCTGTTGTTTCGGATTATTCACTGGTGGACAAAACCGCGATGACAGTCATATGGAGCGCCGGGCTCAATCCTCCTGACACGGTTTATGTCTGCGACATTTCCTTAGACAGCTTCGCCGGTGTCGCGGCCAGCTCTGCTACCCTTGATACTCAAGTGGTATTTGATTCTCTTGAGGCGGATGCAACGTATCAGTACAGGATAAAAGCCGTTAATAGAATGGGGGTAGATACTGATTTCATAGTGTCCGGTACGACCAACACGGATTCGTCATTGATATTTACGCCTGTTGTGACAGATGGCGGGGATTTCGGGTCAAGCGCCAATGAGCTTGAGGCAAACTGGCAGGTTTCTTACTCCACATCTGTTTGGGGTACGGTAGCGCAGTATTCATATAGCGTCGGGACTTTAGCTGGCAGTACAGATACCCTTAATTGGACTTCGGCCGGAACATCCACATTCACGATCATCGCTGGTCTGGCGCTTGATCAAGGTTCTACTTATTACATAAACGTCAAGGCTCTCACATCTCTTGGATATGTATCAAAAGTCGGCACAAGCAACGGGATATTGGTTGATTTTCAGGTGCCGGCGTTCGAGCAGGATCCCACAGTTGAGATCACGGCAACCAGCATTGTTGTTGAGTGGAGCGCTCCGAATGTGGGTCCCAGCGGAGTGATAGCGTACCGGGTCCAGGAGAGAAAGGCTGACAGTCCTGTCTGGGTTGATGTTATCGAGATATCCACTTCCGGTATGTCTATTCTGGGCAGATCGCCGCAAAGTTTCAGCCTGGTGGGCGGAGACCTGAATTCCGGTAATCAGGAGCTCACAGTCACCGGAAGAACAAGCGGTACTTATCTTTACAGGGTATTGGCTCAAAACGGCGCTGGTGACTGGTCGCCTGCCTCGCAAGAGGTAAGAGCTGTTTTCGCGTTTTCGCAAGATGATGCGCTGATAAAACTTCTGGCTTATCCCAATCCTGTTGACATAAGGACAGATCAAGCCAGGATCTATTACGAGATGCAGCAGGATTCGGATGTCACGATCAAAATATTCGATCTTTTCGGGAAAAAGGTGATAACCATGAACCTGGCGCGCGGCTCGAACGGCGGCAGGCAGGGCGGCAATGAAGTCTTTTGGAACGGGAACAATTCCCAGGGAGACAAGGTTTCCATGGGAGTCTATATCATCCATGTGCATACTCACAGCATGGGCAAATCCAAGACGTATAAATTAGGAGTAGTGCATTGAAGAAAGTCAATGACGCCACTAAGGCCACTTACGCCAAAAAGGCTTTAGGGGTGTTGTTTCAATTTATTGCGAAAACGATTAAGAAGGTATCCGGTACGTCCAATTTGTTCGTCAAGTATCTTCCGGGAGGAGCTTTGCAGAAAACCCAAGTCAGCGCAGATCTCAACATAGCATTCAATTTCTGCCAGACTGCCGCTGGATATATTGATGTATTGAGCAAAATGTTTATCAGAAGAATGAGAGCCCCAACCTTCAGCAATATTGGCTGCTATGGAAATGGAGGCTCTGCGCATTTGGGATACAATACCATACTCTTCATCTTTGGGAAACTTAGCAGTAGTCTTATATACGGTTTTTATAAGCTCTTTGGCTTCTTGCCACACAATAAGCTCTTTAAATGTTTTAGCCGTAGCATTATTTTAATCTTTTTTGCCTTAGTGGCGTTTTTGGCCTCAGTGGCGTCAGTGGCCTTCTCTCAAGAGGTTGGCGGCCGCGCAGGCGGTTTATGGAATTATGGGGCCGGAGCGCGCTCGATCGGGTTGGCCAATACTGCTGTTGCCATGGCGGATGATGCCACAGCAGGGTATCTGAATCCGGCAAGGCTCTCATATTTATCCAAGCCCAACGCAAGCTTGCTGCATGCTGCGCTTTACGAAGGCGCTATTTATGATTACGTGGGCCTTGCTTATCCCACCATGGACATGGGGGCATTCGCGGCAACAGTAGTGCGTTTGGGGGTGGGTTCGATCGAGCAGCGCGACAGGTTCAATAATATCACCGGATCATATGATTTCTCAACCATGGGAACCGCGTTCAGTTATGGCGGAAGATTCTCAAACGGTATTCGTTTCGGCGCAAGCTTGAAGCATCTTAGAAGGTCTCTTGCCGGGTATTCAAGCTCACTGACTTCATTCGATATCGGTGGAGACTATAATCTCACATCGCGGGCCAGTATGGGATTTGTGGTGCGGGATGTTGCTTATTCAGCCTCAGGAACGGATGATAAGCTTCTCGTGAATCCTATTTTCGGCGTAAAATACGGATTTTTGAGCGATACCTTTCTTTTAACTACGCAATTCGAGCGTATTGACAAGGTTCTGCGTTTCGGCACTGAATATGCCTTGGGGCCCGCAGCTTTGAGAATGGGCTTGAATGAGGGAAGGTTCGGCGGAGGCGGGTTTGGCTTTTCTGTGGGAGATTTCAAGTTTGATTATGCTGTAAATCCGCATACAGAACTTGGAAATGCAAGTCATTTTTCAATTACATTCGCTTTTGGCCAAGATACCGGGAAAAGAAAACATTTTATTGCGCAGAATTTGGCTGAAAAAGGCGAAAAAGCATATAAAAACGCTCAATATGGCCGGGCTGCACGAATATTCAAAGAAGCCCTTGAATTTTCGCCAAATGATGTTACGTTAATTAATAAGAGTAACAGGCTCAACAGGGTTGTTTACGGCCTGGGACTCAAGGGGAGGGAGCTGAAGCAGCCGTCTGAGTCTGCTGGTTCGCAGGAAAAGAAGAGCTTTGACTTTATGGTCAAACAGCTTGCGGGCTATATAGAGGTAGATAGCGCAAAGCCTGTCAAACTCGGCGACAGAGCAGCTTCCGGGGAATGGTTGTTAGTTGTGGATCATTATATGGCAAAGGAAAAGTTCTACCTTGCTGCAAGTGTTTGCGAAAATGCCCTGTCCATATATCCAACCAGCCCTGAGCTTTTAGAGAGAATGGTGCTTACTTATTATTCATTGGGACTCATGGAAAGCGCAAAGGAAACCCTCAGGAAACCCGTGGAATTCATCAAATGATAAAAGGGCTAATGTGTAAAAAATCATTTATCTTTTTATCTTTTTCCTTTATACTTCTTACGTCTAACGTCTTACGTTTTACGCTTCATGCCGATCCCCTCGAGGTCTCTTCCCGCTTGTCCCATGATTTCGAGGATCGCATCCAAAAGCATCTTGACCGCATGTTCGGCGAGGATAAAAGCCGGGTGCTGGTAACCATGGAAGTAGGCATCTCAAAAGAACTTGAGCGTGATTACAAGGCAACATTAAAAGCCATGCTTGCCTGGCAGAAAAAACTCCTGAAGGAAAATCTTAAGCCCAAAAAACAGGCTGCAGCGCGCAAGGCAGCGGAATCTGCCAAGAAAACAGATGTCCTGCCTGAGGAAAAAGAAGAGGAGAACCCGCATCTTGTCGCGGCTTACATAGTAAAAAGACTGGCCCAGATCGAACAGCAAAAAACAGCAGCGGAAACCGATGTCCAAAAAGTCCGGCTTCAGGCGCAGCGCCCGCAGGTCAGGGTGCTTGAGCCGGAATTTCTAAGCTCTCTTGGGTATGAGATAAAGTATTTATACGTGGAAGTCACTCTTGACGAAAGCATCCCGCTTCAGGCTGATCACCAGGTTGGAGACCTCATCAGCAATTTTTTCGAATTTGATGAATCCAGGGGCGATGTATTGCAGATCTCAAGAGCCAAGCTTTATCCGGAATTTTTACAGCAGGTTCTAAATGACAGAGCCTTGCTTGGATCAACCCTCAAACTTCTTGTTGTGGCGGCCATGCTTGTTGTGGGCATCCTCATGGCAGCGATAATAATGCGCAAGAGGAATATTGTCATGGATTTTTCCACTTTTCCGCTGAAATTCAAGGGAGTCTCCGTGGGCAGGGGCGTTTCCGGGAATATCGACCAATTGCACATGGAGCAGGCATCCGCGCCCGCGCAAAAAGCCCTTTCCGCAGCCGCGCCTCCTTCGCAGATGATCGAAGTGGGCGTGGAAAAGGTGCCTGACCTTGTGCGCCTTGTGGCAGGATCAGAGCCTCGCCGCATCGCGCTGGTTGTTGCCAGGCTTAAGCCCGAGGTGAACAGGGAGTTTTTAAAGCATTTTGACGAGCAAAAGCTTTCCGAGATTTTTTCATGTTTAAGCGAAGTCCAGTTCATGGAGCCCTCTGTCATGGCAAAGCTAAAGGATGAGGTTGAAAAGAGGATAACGGGCGCCATTGGCGGGGAGAAAGATATCCTTAAAACCCTTGCGATACCTGATAATGAGATGCGTTCACGGATCCTGAGATCCATGCAAGCTAAGGACCCCCAGCTTTTCGATCATATACGCGCGAGGATTTTTCTTTTCAGTGATTTTGCGAACCTTCCGGATGCGGATCTTGCCAAAGTGCTGGGTATTGTCACTCTGGAGGATGTGGTAAAGGCTTTAAATAACGGAGACTCGACTTTGGCGCTTAAGGACAGGATCAGCAAGATGCTGCCGGAGGATACGGCGAAGAAATTAACAGATCAGGTTTCAGGGAAGATCAATATAAATCCTGAGCAAATATCAGAGTCCCAGGGGAAGATGTCCATAGCCGCGGAACAGCTTATCGCAAGCGGTTCGATCTCTCATCCGATGGGGAAATCATAATGCCTGAAGATTTTCTGGATTCAGTGTTTCAAGCGTCCGCGCCGGGTGCGGATGATCCTGTGAAGCAAAGAGAAAAACAGTTTGACGATAAGCTTAAAACACTGGAGAAGGAGCTTCTGGGCGAGAAGGAGAAGGCATTGGCAGCGGAGATCCGCTTAAAAGAAATGCAAAACGCCCAAGTGGCGGTTGAAGACGCCCTAAAGCAGATCTCCGACAGGCTCGCAAGGGAAAAAGCCCAGGAAGAACTGTTGAAGGCTCAGGCGCGCGTGGCAAAGCTTGAGGAAAAGCTCGAGGAGTCTCATCAGGGGATCCTTGGCCTTGTGCAGCAGTTGGGACAAAAGGAAGACAGGGCGGAAAAAGCCGCTTTAGAACTTAAAACCCAGCACGAGCACTTAAGAAAGGAGTTTGATGAAACAGGCCAAAGGCTGACAGGTTTAATAAGCCAACTCAGTCAGAAGGAAAGCGCGGCTGAACAGGAAACCCAGGCGTTAAAGAGCCGCTTAAAGCGTATTGACGGCGAGGTTAAGGGGCAGTATGAGCAGATTGATTTTAATATCAAGAAACAGAATAACCAGATCGCCGGCGACTTACAGCTCAAATTCGACCAGTTAAAACATGAGCTTGAAAAGGCGAAATTGGGCAGCATGGAGCAGTTATCATCATTTGCGCAAAGCGCAAAACAGAATTTTGAGAACATCCAGGGTCATCTACAGCAGCTTAATTCAAGGGATGACAAATCAGAGAAAGAATCATCTGAACTCAAAAAGCATTACTTGGAGATCAAAGACGATCTTCAGAATTCCAATGAGAGGCTCTTAGACCTTATAAGTCAGTTGAGTCAGAAGGAAGCCAACGCTGAAAAGGAAACAGCGGATCTTAAAAAACAGCACCAGGATCTTAAACAGGTGTTTGACCAGACTTCTCAAAGACTTCTTGTGTTTATCAATGAGCTGGGCCAAAGGGAAGCCAGCGCTGAAAAGGAAACAGCGGATCTTAAAAAACAGCACCGGGATCTTGCATTGGAGATCAATGATCAGAATGAGCAGTTCAATATTGAGCTTAAGAGGGTAGCGCAGCAAGCTCAGGAAAGAGAAGCTGCCATGGAGGAGCGGATCAAGCCTCAATTGGATGATATGCGCACCAGGGTCATAGCTCTCGGCAATAACTTTCAGGAGCAAATTTCCAAATGGAACAGCAGGATCGACGGGATCGCCCGCGCTTACATAAAGACCCTAGCAGAAGTGAAGCATAATTCCAGGGAAGAAACAGCGGGCATAAGGCAGGTTATCCTGGCTTTGTGCCATGTTTTTGGAGATGTTTCGCGCAAGCGCGGGGATAAATTCTCTGTTGCCAAGAATTCCCTGCTGGAGCTCAGAAATTTTATTAAAGGCCAGGCCCTGGATCAAAGCGAATGGATGGGGAAGGAAGTGACAGCTCTTTGGAACGAGCGCGCCCAGGCGGGTCAGGAAACAGCCGCAAACATGGATGATATCAGGGAAGCATTCGACAAGATCGGAGCTGACACATTCATTGCTCCTGAAAGTTCTTTTGAGCAGAGGCTCCACAGGCACAGCGATGAGATCGATAAGCGCCTGGAAGATGTCTCCTCAAGAATAAAACAAATAGCCCCGGAAATCGAGATTTAAATCCCGCTCACCACCCTTTCCGGGGTTTGATACAATCAAATAGAGTGTCCGTTGCGGGAAACAGGCGTAGCTCTTCATACTATCTCCTAACTCCTATCTCCTCCTGACTTCCGCGTTGGGACACCCTGATTATTTTTGGATAACTTTATAGAGTTGTCGTTGCTCCTCGTCCATTCTTAAGAGCTGTCGTTTGATCTCCCTGGAACCCGGAGGGCTGTACTCCAATTCTGTCTTGTGCTGCGGACTGGAATAGTTTTGTGGCAATATGAACATCTGTTTCCTTTTCTTCGAAAGTTGGATAACGAGTCTTGCAATTTCTGCACAATCTTTCTTTGTACTTAAATTTTCCGAGGATAACCTCCGCTCCCACTGACTGCAACGCCTTGACATAAATTTGATGTCTTTTGACTTTTTCAGGTGCCCATGTAGCATAAGCCGTGAAATAGAACACTTTTACTATCTGGTCATGTTGTGAGGCAAAACAATGTGCCAGTTTCTTGAGATTGAGCCATTTGTATTTGCGATATATGTCTTTTCCATCTAAAGCATGGTAGAGATTAAACCCATCGACGAAATATGCGATTCTATTCATTGTTGGTCTATATAAAAAAAGAACCCAGACTCACAGGAGTCTGGGGCCTATGAGTAACCTCATAGGGTTGATACTTAGTGTATATCAGAAAATTACACGCATTGTCAAGGGGGGTATGGCAATCCCAGGAAAATCGAAAGTTGTTTTTGGGTATTTCCCCCGCATGGGGGAAGTTTTCAGGGAAAATTTACCCTAATCCGGGCGCGCTGGCCTTATCCACTTTCGATTTATTTGGGTACCCGGCTTTCTTTCAAAGATCGCGCAGAATGTTGTCTATGGATTTCTCCTGAGCTAACCCCTGACGTATTTTCTCCTTGAGAGCCTGACGAATTAAATCCGTGTATTCGTTTACCTGGAAAGACCCAACAGTCCCCCGGGGGGAATAGACCATAATGGATGGTTTGCCCAGCCTTTCCCCCTTCGGGGGTCTTCTAAGCCTGGGGAGCTCATCCTTGAAATGGCCCGGATGCTTCCAAGCGCAGCAGTTCTCCGCATTATAGAGTTGCAAGGCGAAGTTCAAGCGGGCTCTGATTGCATTTAGGTTACGAGCGATCAAGGTGTCTAAGTTCCATCTTTTAGTCAACACCCAGAAGCCCTGATTTTCTATTGACCAGCGCCTGCGATAATAGGAACGCACCGCTTGCACGGACTTTAAGGATGACGGGTCCACGGGAAGACTTGTTGTATAGTGAAAGCGGGGACGCTCTGGAAAACGCTTTCCTTTTAAATCGTATTCTTCGGCAATCACCCCTTGGCAGGTCCCCTGCTCTTTACCTTTCTCATCCCACAGGGGGAGCTTTTGAAACCCCGTCATCCTGACCCGCATTTTTCCCAGGCGGCTGTGTTCCTCCTGTGCCTCATGCCAGAGGGCGTCGGGAAGGCGCGCAAGACCCTCCATGTCATCAACGATCTCCATCTTTTCGCGGCCCGCCCGGATGACATAATCCACGCCTTGCGTTTGTTTGAGATCATTTAGAAATTTGGCCCCCCAGTACCCCCTGTCCATGACCAGAACCTTCATCCAGTCTCCTAACCTTCCGAAATTCTTTTTGAGAGACTTAAACATTGCTTTGAGAAGGGTTTTTTCGCTTCTGGCGATTCCTCCCAGCGCCCATGCGACCACGCGCTCCTGGCCCTCTTCGATGTTCAAGATCACGACGAGTTTGTATCCGCGCGCATCCCCCATCTTCTCGGCGCCTTCATAGTTTTGCGCAGCCCCATAGGGAATTGTGATCATTGTTCCGTCCACCGCATAGACGCCGCCCCTGAACCAGCGCTTTGATTTTAAAAGCTTCACATGCTTGAACCAGCTTTTATCAACCGAATCTTCGCTTATGCGGCCTAAGTGATTGGAGAGGGTTTCTGTGTCGACTCTCGGGCGCCCTTCCTGTCTTGAGCGTTCGATCTGCTCTGCCTGGAAGCCCACCATTCTAAGTAGGGCCTCGTCCCCCAGTACCTTCCCGCTGCCCGCGATGCGCTCCACCCCGGCCAGTTCGCACAATGCCCAGAGACCGTTTAGAATCCTGGGGGGATAGCCGTTCTCTTTTCTCAAGCCGTCTGCCTCTGTCTCAGCCAGGACAGACCAGAACCCTTCGACCATCAGAAACCCAATGATCAGGTCATTATCTCCGAATGCGCTGTTGTGGCCTTCGAGCTCTTGGCCCCGGGAAAGCTCTCTGGCTACCGCACCTTTATCTTCCTTCCAGAGTTGCCAGGTTCTTGTCATCTTTTGCCCCTGCGGATCTCGAGTTTCTCGCAGCGGCCCCTCCCCATGGCGCGCAATTCCCGTTCTATCGCCTTATTGACGCGGACCCACTCGGCCATGGCATGGACGAACTGTCTCCAAGCCTCTGTTTGCTTCCTGTAGCGCGCGATGTCTTTCTTGCGCACATAGGAGTGCCAGCTGTTCTCAGGCGTGGGGATGGACAGATAATATGAGGGGGCCCGCCCTTTGGCAAACCGCCGCTCGATCAGGCTTGCCGCTACCATAGGACTCCTCGCCATAGCGACGCGCTCCAAGACCCACCGCCTGGTCCTCAACCGGTTAACCCTTT
>JBHPMF010000007.1:0-65346 GCA_042563375.1 Elusimicrobiota bacterium
TTTGGGGATTTTTTCCGCTTATATATATTGGGAGCAACCCAATAGTCTGAAAGGAGGTGGCACAATATGCCAAGATCAGCAAGGGTGGACTGGCCGGGCGCTATACAACACATAATGGCCAGGGGTATTGAAAAGCGGGATATCTTTAACACAAACAGGGATTATGAAAGTTTTATTGAAAGATTGGGGGAAGGCGTGGTCAAATATCATATCCAATGTTTTGCCTGGGTTCTCATTCCAAACCACATACACCTTTGCGTAAGATCAGGTCCAAAAGGCATTGCTCCTTTGATGAGAAGTGTTTTAACAGGACATGCCAATTACTTTAACAAGAAATACGAGCGAGTAGGACATCTTTTTCAGAATAGATATAAGTCAAAAATCTGTGAAGATGAAGCCCAGCTTTTTTGCCTCATACGCTACATTCATTCAAATCCTTTACGAGCGGGCTTCGTTGAGTCTGTAAGCAGACTGAGCGCGTATCCATGGAGCGGGCATTCATCGATTATGGGGCTCGGCAGCATGCCATGGCAGGATGTAAATGCAGTACTCCTGGAATTTGGCGATACGCATAAAAAAGCCAGGAGAGCGTATACGCAATTCTTGCGACAAGACGAGGCAGAAGACGACATTAAAAAGTTTGGAATGTTCTCAAGCGTGCAGAACAATTCTGCTGATGATGACCTGGTTCTCAGTAAAAACGATCTCGCGCAATCCATCCTTGAAAAAGCCGAAGAGAGAATGGAAATAAGCAACAAACTGTCCAGGCTAAGCATAGAGGAAATAGTGCGCCTGATCTCGCAAAAGCATGAAATACCGTATTACAAATTGCTTATCAAAGGACGCAAACTAAACATCTCTAAAGCCAAAGCTGAATTAATATATATAGGAACAGAATATCTAGGCAAAAGCCTGCAGGAAATGGCTGGCTTGACCAAAATGACCAAGCAGTCAGCATATAATGCCAGCCTTCGAGCGCACCAGGCTTTTGACCCGGGGACGTTGTCAGTTTTGTCAGTTTACGCAAGTAAACTGACAAAACTGACAACGTCCCCGGAATAGGTCTTTTAGTTGTCTTTGGTCCTTTACTTTTAAAAAAACTATTTCATATACTGAAATTAGTTAGTTCTGACTGCAACTAGCTCGCGCAAGATTAATCCTCGTGCACGAACCGGTTTTGGTGAACGGAATTTAACCCGCAAGGCAAAACCATATCTGCTTTCCATAGGCAGACAAAGTCCCGGTGCAAGCCAGGACAAAAAGTTAGTTCCATTAGAGCCGGCGATCTTTATTAAAGGTGTATTAACCATGCAAACAAAAACAAAAACCAAGGTCTCGGAAATCAAATTCGGCGGATTCGGCGGGCAGGGAGTGATCCTGGCCGGAATGATAACAGGCAAGGCCGCCACGATTTTTGACAAGAAGCACTCCACAATGACGCAGAGCTTCGGGCCTGAAGCCCGCGGAAGCGCATGCTCATCGCAAGTGGTGATATCTGATGAGCCCATACGCTATCCATACGTAAGAAAGCCCCAAATCCTTGTCATCATGAGCCAAGAAGCGTGCGACAAATTCCTGCCGCTGCTTGACGATAATGGAACGCTTCTTATGGAAGATGAACTCGTCACGGTCAAGAATGTAAAAAAAGGAATAAAGGTTTATGGGATCCCGGCAACAAGGTTTGCCGAAGATCTCGGAAGGAAAATCGTGCTCAATATCGTTATGATCGGATTTTTCTCCGCAGTAACAGGACTGGTCAGCAAAGAAGCGGCAATAAAGGCGATCGAAAGCTCTGTTCCAAAAGGCACTGAAAAACTCAATCTCGCTGCCTTTGGAAAAGGCTACGAACACGGATCAAAACTTGTGAAATCCGGCTCCAACGGCAGTGATAAGAGTCCGGCAAAGCCGGGCAAGGGTAAAAGAGGTTAATAATGGACACAAACGTAAAAGAAAAAGTAGAACATATAGCTGATTCCCTATTGCGAACGGAAAGGATGCCCCATATCTGGTGTCCTTCCTGCGGAATAGGATCAACAGTGAATTCTTTCGTGTCAGCGCTTGAAAAATCAAAGATCCCAAAGGAAAAGATCGCGGTGGTGTCCGGCATCGGATGCACCGGGCGCGTTGCAGGATATATCAATCTTGACAGTTTTCACACAACCCACGGAAGAGCAATACCATTTGCCACCGGATTAGCGCTTGGCAATCCTGAGTTGAAAGTCGTGGTCTACAGCGGCGACGGAGACATAGCAGCTATCGGAGGCAACCACTTTATAAACGCCGCAAGACGCAATATGGATCTCATGGTAGTATGCGTGAACAATTTCAACTACGCCATGACAGGCGGACAAGTCGCTCCCACAACACCCGAAGAAGCAAGAGCATCGACCGCGCCATATGGCAACTTTGAGAGCTCATTTAGCCTGCCGTATCTGGCTGAATCATGCGGAGCCACTTATGTTGCCCGGTGGACAACGATCCATATCAGGCAGATAACAAACGCCATGACAGAGATGCTCAACAAAAAAGGTTTCAGATTCCTTGAGATCATCGCCCAATGCCCCACGCTTTTTTTAAGGCTAAACAAGCTAGGAGAAGGTCTTGATGAGCTGGATTATTATGAGAAAAACTGCGAACTGCAAAACGGGGCTGACACCAAGACAGTCGGCATCGACTTCAAGGGCAAGATCATCGTAGGAAAATTCGTGGACAAGCCCAAACCCACGCACCTTGACAACATGAACAATCATTTGAGCAAGATCGTCGGGAGTAAATATGTATGGTGGGGACCGAAGAAAGAAGATAAGGCGATGAGGAGATGAGGCGATGAGGAGAAAAGATATAAAAACAAGATATAAGAGGGTATTTAAATGAAAAACACAATAGATCCTAAATATTTAGCTAAAGCAGACCCAAAGGGCGTGCTCACAGGCGAATGGTTCCTTGACGGAGACTTTGCATGCGCTGAAGGGGCATTGGCTGCAGGCTGCAGATTCGTGGCAGGATACCCGATCACGCCGTCCACGGAAGTCGTTGAGAGATTTTCACGAAGGATCCCGCATATAGGCGGGGTATTCATCCAGATGGAAGATGAGATCGCGTCATCCATATGTTTGCAGGGCGGAGCATGGGCAGGACACAAGGCAATGACAGTCACAAGCGGACCCGGAATGTCTCTGATGATGGAACATGTGGGCTTGGCTGTCATGCTTGAGACGCCATGCGTATTTGTAAACGTCCAGAGGGGCGGCCCTTCAACAGGACTGCCTACCCTTCCGGGACAAGCAGACGTCATGCAGGCAAGATGGGGTTCTCACGGTGATTACGAGATAATCGCCATATGTCCCAATTCCCCGCAGGAAGCATTTGATTTCACGATAGATGCCTTTAATCTGGCGGAACTCTACCGGGTACCGGTATTCGTGATGCTGGACGAGTGCGTGGGCCATATGCATGAGAAAGTGGTCATCCCGACAGCAGACAAGATAGATGTCGTGCCGAGGCGCTATACGAAATCCAAACCAGGCAGTTATCTCCCGTACAAACCCGAATACGATAAATACATCCCCGGAATGACCAAGGCCGGGGACGGACATTTCTTCCATGTCACCGGACTCACCCATGATGAAAGAGGTTATCCGGATATGAGCCCGGACTGCCAGGAAGTCTGCGTAACCCGGCTCATGAACAAGATCCGCGACAATGTCGATAAGCTCGTGCGCTATGACGAAGAAGACATCGAGGGAGCTGACATAGTCCTGCTCGCTTACGGGATCACTTCAAGGGTGGCATACGCGGCCAAGAAACTTGCACGGGACAAGGGGCTTAAAGTCGGGATACTGCGCCCTATTATACTGTGGCCGTTCCCGGAGAAAAGGATCCGGGAACTTTCAAAGAAGATCAAGGCCTTTGTAGTAGCTGAGATGAATTTAGGACAGATCTATTACGAGGTGGAACGCTGCTGTGCCGGCCGCGTCCCAACGTACCTTGCCGGACACGCCGGAGGAACAGTGCACGAGCCGGAAGCCATACTGGCCAAGCTCATGGAAGCCTCGCAAGACAAAGCTACGGCAGCCAAAAGCGCACCGGCTAAAGCCAAGGCAAAACCCAAGACAAGGAAGGCAGCAAGATGACAAAAAGAATACCAGTGAATCTTTCAGGACTTGAAGTCGCCAAAGGCGATGTCAAGATCAACAAGGATAAATGCAAGGGCTGCCGCTTTTGCATTGAATTCTGTCCGAATGATGTTTTGCAGATGAGCGATGGATTCAATAAAAAAGGATATCACTATCCTGAAGTCGCTCAGGACAAAGAAGATGCTTGCACGGTTTGCAATATCTGCGAGCTGACATGTCCTGATTTCGCGATATATGTTGACGAAAAATCAAAATTAATTAAAAACAAGGATGTTATAACAGGTTAATACCATGAGTGACACAATATTAGTTATAGGCGGTGGGATCGCGGGAATACAAGCTTGCTTGGATCTAGCCAAAGCAGGCGCGAAAGTGGTGCTTGTTGAGAGAGAAGCCACTATCGGCGGAAAGATGGCGATCCTTGACAAGAACTTCCCCACACTTGACTGCTCGATCTGTATTGAAGCGCCAAAGATGGGCGAAGTAGGGCAAAACAAGAACATCGAGATATTCAGTCCCGCTGAGGTCGTGGGTCTTGATGGAAGCGCCGGAAATTTTGAGGTGACGATCAAGCAGAAGGAGAGGATGGTCACAAAGGAATGCACGCGCTGTAATGACTGCGTAGCAGCATGTCCTGTCGTGCTTCCCAATGAATACGACGCTGGAATGGCATACAGAAAAGCGATCTATACTCCCATATCCCAATCAGTCCCGGGAGCGTATGTAGTCGACCTGGAACATTGCTTAAACAAGCCTCCGCACTATCTGCCTTGTCAGAGATGCGTTGAAGTGTGCGTGCCAAAGTGCATTAACTTTGAGATGCCCATTGAAACCACACATACGCGCAAAATAGCTTCTGTTATCGTGGCAGCGGGCTATGACATGCTGGATTTGGAAAAAATGAAGGAATACGGATACGGGACACACCCTGATATCCTTAATTCCATGGAACTTGAAAGGCTTTTAACATCAGCAGGGCCCACAGGCGGCGAGATACTAAAGCCCTCAAACAACAAGCACCCTCATAAGGCGCTTTTAGTCCTATGCGTTGGATCGCGAGACAAACGTCATTATAATTATTGCTCAAGATTCTGCTGTATGTATTCAGCAAAACACGCTTTTCAGCTTGTGGATCACGGAGTAAAGGACATCACTGTTCTTTACATGGATCAAAGAGCTTATGGAAAAGGATTTGATGAATTCTGGAAAAGGACAGAGAGCGAAGGGGTCAAATATGTACGAGCCAGACCCTCAAGCATAAAAGCGAACCCGGATGACTCGATATCAGTCACATATGAGGACACTAAAGCGGGTAAAGTCATTACTGAGAAATTCGACATAGTATCCCTTGCTCCGGCTGTCAAACCCCCGGAAAGCGCGAAAAGACTCGCACAGGCATTGAGCCTCGAGCTTGACACAGATGGATTTCTGCAGGCAGTTGAAGAAAAAGGCGGCCTGATATTCACAACGCGGCCCGGAGTGTACGCAGCAGGCTGCATTTCAGGCCCCAAGGATATCCCTGACAGTGTTGCTGAAGGCGGAGGAGCAGCTTCATTGGCCATGGGCCATCTTTCATCAAGACACTGGCCGAAAAAAGAAGAGGTTGAACCGATCAAAGACATTGATATCCCAAAGATCGGCGTATTCGTATGCCACTGCGGATCCAATATCGCAGGCGTGATAGATGTTAAAGCCGTAGCTGAGTACGCGAGCAAACTCCCGGGTGTTATACATACGCAAACACAGATGTTCTCATGCGCGGGCAACACACAAACCGAGATCGAGGATGTTATCAAGGAAAAGCAGATCACCAGAGTGGTGGTCGCAGCATGCTCGCCAAAGACCCATGAGGAAACATTCAGGGGTGTAATGGACAGATCAGGCTTGAATCCGTATCTTCTTGTGATGTCAAACATAAGGAACATGGATTCCTGGGTGCATAAAAAAGCCCCGAAAGAGGCAACTGACAAGGCCAAGGACATGGTGAAAATGGCAGTTGAGCACGCAAGGCTTTTAACTCCTTTGCATACATCAAAACAGCCTGTCATACAAAAAGCTCTTGTTATAGGAGGCGGGATAGCAGGCATGGCCGCTGCCACAACGATCGCCAGGCAAGGCTATGAAACCCACCTTATTGAAAAAAGCCAGGAGCTTGGCGGACTTTTAAGAAAACTCGATGAGCTCGCTCCATCAGGCATTAAATCCAAGGACTTGATCGACTCGTATCAAAGACAGCTTAAGGAAACAGGCGTTAAGGTGCATACGGGAACGCAAGTGGAGCAAGCCGGAGGCTATGTAGGCAATTTCACGGCAAGACTCTCAAGCGGAGAAGACCTCAGGATAGGAGCCATAGTCCTTGCCATGGGAGCGAATGCTTATCAGCCAACGGAATTCGGATGGGAGAACACCCCCAATGTCGTGACTAACCTTGAGCTTGAGAAACATATCAGGGAAGGCGGCAAGGAAATAGGCGATAAGGTGACTTTCGTGAGCTGTGTTGGAAGCCGCCATGAGAGCACAGGATGCTCACGCTACTGCTGCGCTTCAATGATAAACCAAGCTCTGCATCTGCGGCGCATGGGTAAAAAAGTACGCGTGCTTTATAAAGATATCCGCACTTTCAGCCGCTTCGCTGAAGAGCTTTATGAGACCGCTGCCAAAGAAGGCGTGCAATTCTTCAGATATAACCACGAACAACAGCCGGAGGAAGCAGTGAAATTTGAGAATGGAAACGCGGTATTCAAAGATGAGCTTCTCGGTAAAAACATAAAAGTCCCGACTGACACGCTTGTGCTCGCAGTGGCTTTAAAGCCGGTTGAAGAGACAATATCATCCCAGCTTAAACTTCCTCACAGCAAGGATGGATTTCTGCTTGAGCTTCACCCAAAACTCGGGCCCGCTGAGACCCCGTCACAGGGCATATACCTGGCCGGAAGCGTGCAATACCCGAAAGATGTGCGCGAATCGATCGCGCAAGCCCTGGGAGCAGCATCAAAAGCAAGCGGGCTCCTGGCAAAAGACATGATCGAGAAACCGCCATTGACCGCAAAGATCAATTATGACAAGTGCAAAAAGTGCTTTGCCTGCTCAAAAGTATGCCCGTTCGGAGCGATCGCAACCGAGGGTAAACCGGGCAAAGGCTCTGTCGAGATAATCGAGGCTGCATGCATGGGATGCGGAAACTGCGCAGCGCAGTGCAATTTCGGCTCGATCGAGATGCCTTATTTCACAAGAGAGCAGATATTCGCTCAGCTTGATGCGGCCCTGGCGCAAAACCCGGAAGAAAAAGTCATAGTCTTCACCTGCAACTGGTGTTCATACGCGGGAGCTGACCAGGCAGGAATAGAGAAGATCCAATACCCGCCTTCATCAAGGGTAATACGCACCATGTGCTCAGCAAGGTTTGAGAAGACATTCGTTGAAAGGGCATTCGAGAAAGGAGCGGGAGCCGTGCTTGTCACAGGCTGCCGTTTAACGAGCGAGGGCTCGGATTGTCATTACAACTATGCCAATACTCACACCTGGAAGAGATTCCAGACATGGCAGACTTTCTTCACGAAAAAGGGGATCGCTCCTGAAAGACTACAGCTGCGGTGGATCTCAGCGGCCGAAGGAAAGGAATTCGCCGAGAAGATGCACGAGATGCACAAGGTCGTGACAGAATACGCTAAAAACCCGAAAAAAGCCGTCAAGCCGGTAGCTGTAAAAGCATAGTAAAGGGAAATGAAAAAGGAAAATAACATGACAGAGACAATAAAAGAAAACAAGGAAACCAAAAAAGAGGAAAATACGCAGAAACAGGAAGAGGAGATCTTATTAGACGATACGCGTTGGGAAGAAATCCTGGAAGCGACTGACGGAGCTGCAAGCGCGTGTTTTCAATGCGGGACATGCACTGCGACCTGCCCATGGACTTTGGTCAAAAAAGATCCTGTTTCCGTGAGGCATATGATCAGGAAGATCCAGCTCGGCCTGCAGGGCCCTGATGAAGACCTGTGGCTTTGCACAACATGCGCCGCGTGTGAAGAAATGTGCCCCAGAGGCGTGAAGATCTCGGATGTCATAAAGAAATTGCGCCGTCTTTCCTGGAAAAAAGGCAAAGTGCCCAAAGGCATGTCATCGCTTATGTGGGCGCTCTATTTTGACAAGAACCCGTTCAGACTTCCGCCGTCTGAAAAAGCAAACTGGGCAAAAGAATTAAAGATCAAAAAATATACTGAAAAGGACGAGATACTCCTTTTTATCGGAAACGCCCCCTCCTATGACAAAAGAGCGCAAAAAACAGCCAAGGCCTTGGTCAAGGTGTTTGGAGCCGCTAACGTAAAATTCGGGACGCTTGGAGACAAAGAGCCGGGGTGCGGAGAAGAAGTCCTGGATGTGGGCCTAGATGAGTATGTATGCGATATCGTCAATGAGAATATGAAGATATTCGAGGATAACAAGGTGCACACTATCGTCACTGTAAGCCCTCACTGCTATGACATATTCAGGAACCATTATCCCAAAGGGAAATTCAAGGTCATGCACTATACGCAATACCTTAAAACGCTCATTGATGAGGGAAGGCTTAAATTCAAGAAAAAATACCCTTACAAAGTAGCGTTCCAGGATCCTTGCTATCTTGGAAGAAGAAATAAGGAATACGAAGCTCCGCGCGAAGTGCTCAGGGCGATGAGCGGACTCGAACTCGTTGAGCTCCCGCACACAAAGGAAACAGGCATCTGCTGCGGAGGCGGCGGGGGCAGGATGTTCCTTGAGACAAAAGCAGGAGAAAGATTCTCGGACCTGAGGATCCATGAAGCAGCAGACGCGAAAACCCAGGTGCTCGCAACAGCATGCCCGTCATGCCTTGCATGCCTTGAGGACAGCACGAAGATCCTGCCAAAAGCAAATATCAAGGTTCAGGATCTGGCTGAAATAGCAGCGGAAGCTGTATGAATACCACGCGAATGGACGCGAATAAAGACACGCGAATGGACGCGAACGCGCGCGAACGCGGAGGAAGTCTCCCATTTCTTCGTAGCGCGGCAGCTTGTATGCCGCTCTGCTCTGCGGAAGCGGGATACAAGCTCTCGCGCTACGTTAAGAAACAGATGCGGGGTACAAGCCCCCGCGCTACGATAACATACAAGAAAAAACGGAGTTAATTATCATGTCACACTCAATATACAAACCGGAAGAAGCCAAAGGAGTCTGGGTATACTTAGAGCATAATGGGAAGGAACTTGAAAACGTATCCCTTGAGCTCCTGAATAAAGGCAAGGAACTTGCCAAAGAAGCAAAAGAGCCTTTGGTCGGACTCATCATGGGACACAACATAGAAAGCCTGGCCAAGGAAGTATATAAACGCGGAGCTGAAGAAGTGATCATAGCGGATCACCCTCTTTTGCGAAAATACACAACAGACGCTTTTACCCAGGCAGCGTATCAGGTGGTCACAAGCAAAAAACCGAATATCCTTTTGATAGGCGCCACTCCTGATGGCCGCGACTTAGCAGGCCGTTTGGCGGTTAAATTCAAAACAGGCTTGAGCGCTGATTGCACGAATTTCGAGATAAAGCACAAGGATAACAAGCCGCTTCTTTTAAGCGAAGTCACTGGATTCGGGGGCGGGATCGCGGCAATGATCGCTTGTGAGAAAGACAGGCCCCAGATGGCAACAGTGAGACCGGGTGTTTTTGAACAAGCAAAATCAAACGGAAGCAATTCCAAGACAGCCACAAAGATCGATATCATGATCGATGAGAAAAGCATAAGGACCCAGGTGATCGAGCGCAAGATCGGCGGAGAAGTAGACATCACCAAAGCCAAATTCCTTGTTGTTGCGGGACGCGGCATAGCAGGCAATGTCAATTACATCAATGCCCTGGCCAAAGCCATAGGAGCTGAGATCGGCGCCACAAGAGTGGCCACTGATGAAGGCTGGATAGAGAAAGAAAGGATGGTCGGGCAAACAGGCGTTGTAACAAGGCCGAAAGTCGCCATTGTCTGCGGTGTTTCAGGAGCCATGCAGTTCACAGTGGGAATACAAAACGCTGAAACTGTCGTCTCCATTAATACTGATCCGGAAGCGCCTATTTTCGAAGCATCAGATTATTGCGTTAATGCTGATCTGTTCCAGGTGCTCCCGCCATTAATCGAAGAACTCAAGAAGGTTAAATAAAATGGATAAAAAATTAAAAGTAATCGTATGTTTTAAAGTAGTACCCAGGCCCGAGGAGGTCAAGGTGAACAAGGAAACCAACACCCTTGACCGCGCTAATGTGCGCAATATAATCAATCCTCCTGATATGAACGCACTTGAGCTGGCACTGATGCTTAAAGACAAGCATGACGCGGAAGTGACCCTTGTTTCCATGGGACCCCCGTTTTTTGAAGGTTACTTGCGCCTTGCAATGTCAGTGGGAGCTGATAAAGGATATCTCTTGAGTGACCGCGCATTCGGAGGAGCTGACACGCTAGCCACCACCTACACCCTGGCTGAAGGCATCAAGAAAGCAGGCAACTACGACATCATAATCTGCGGAGAAGAATCATCTGACGGAGCAACAGCTCAAGTGCCTCCGGGGCTCGCTGAGTGGCTTGATACATCTCAAGTGACTTATGTGACTGACCTTGAATATATCGAGAAAGACCATAAGATCAAGGCAAGGAGAGAAGTAAAAGGCGGACACGAAGACCTGATCTCCGCTCTGCCTGCAGTGCTTTCCGTTAAGCCCGGAATAAACGAACTTCGTTTCATCAACTTTGACAGAAAAGAATGGTCCATCAAAGACGCGCAAGTCACAGTATGGAACGCCAAAGATATCGGAGCTGATGAGGCTAAGATCGGCTGGAACGGTTCCCCCACCACAGTGGCAGGGGTCAAGCAATTGGCCACATTAGAGCGCAAGCGGGAGAAAATAAAAGGCGACCCGAAGACGATCGCCAAAGAACTCGCGAAAAAACTCAAGCCCAGTTTACAGTAATTTAAAAACCCGGGGTCAGCGACTCTGACTCCGGGTTTTTTATGGTTCATTCGTAAATAAGTTGAAGTTCATGACGGATTCGCCTCTCCCTTGAGGGGAGAGGCCCCGCCGGAGGCGGGGGTGAGGGTGATAAAGCAGCAACCTTGCTGTTTTTTCGGGAGATTGGATAAGGAAAGACTTTATCACCCTCACCCAACCTCTCCCCTCAAGGGAGAGGGGCAAGAGGGGGCAAACGAAGAATCCGGGCCAACAGTATCAACTTATTTACGAAAGAACCTTTTTTATTTGCCTCGGAACGCCTGTCTTCTGTTTTTCCTCGTAGCGCGGCAGCTTGCATGCCGCTTCTTTTGGTTACCGTCAAAGAGCGGCATACAAGCTGCCGCGCTACGACAAAGGTAGAGCGAGGGACAAGTCCCGCGTTTTTTTATGAAGAACTCCATTTTAAAAGGAACACAGGCTGAAGCCTGCGGCTACCGGGGAAAAGCGGTTGGATTGTCATCCCAGCGAAGGCTGGGATCCATTTCCTTCGTTCAGATATAGATCTTTCCGCTGATAAAAAACCTATATCAAAATAGCGGTATTGGATCCCAGCCTTCGCTGGGATGACAGAATAAAAAAATTCTTTATATTCAGAGAGAAAACGAATCCAGCTGCATTTTTCGGGTTAAATGGCGCCTATTCCCATTTTTCAGAACAGACGCAAGCTAAAGCATGCGACTACCGGGAAGGGGTCAGAATGCCTAACGATTCTTACAGTTTACAGGCGATGGGCATCCTACGGCCGGAACCAAAAGCCTTCTTGGTTACTTTTAAGCCCGGAGGAGCTTGCCTCCTCTTAAACTCGCTTGCGTAAACAAGGCGGATTGTCTTGTGGACAGCTTCTTTTGGGAACTTCTTTGCAAGCCACTCCCGAGATTTACCCTCCACAATGAAAGCCTCTAGGATGTCATCAAGCAGTGAATACGCAGGCAGGGAATCTTCGTCCTTTTGATTCGGGGCAAGCTCAGCTGAAGGAGCTTTGCGGAACACGTTTCTTGGTATAACAGTTTTAAATTTATTCCTGAAGGCACAGAGGCGGTACACCCACCCCTTGGACAGATCCGAAATAGGAGCCAGGCCTCCCATAAGATCCCCGTAAAGAGTACAGTATCCGCACGCAAGCTCTGACTTGTTGCCTGCGGCAAGCACTACATGCCCGAGCTTATTAGACACAGCCATGAGTATAGCTCCGCGTATCCTTGCCTGAATATTTTCTTCCGCGATATTAGGAGCCAAACCCTTGAATATCTCCTCAAAAAGCTTCAGATACGCGTTGAATATGGGCTCGATCGATATCACCTGGTAATTTATACCCAGGCTCGCTGCCATCTCCTTGGCGTCATCAAGACTTCCTCTTGATGAAAAGCGGCTGGGAAGCGAAATGCCCAGCACATTGGAAGGCCCCAGCGCGTCACTGGCGATAGCCGCCACAAGAGAAGAATCGATCCCGCCGGAAAGACCAAGAACCACTTTTGAGAATCCGCATTTGCGGATATAATCCCTTGTTCCTGTTACTAAAGCATGATACGCTTCCCCCTCTCTTGAATCGCACGCGCTTTGAAGCATAAATGAGGTCGGATACCGCTCTGATACTATCTGCTCTTTTTTGGTGATTTTTACATTTCCCCCGGATGAACGCTCTATATCAATAAAAGTTATGGCTTCTTTAAACGGAGGACCCTGCATGATAAGCTTGCCATTGGCATCGCAGGCAATGCTCGACCCGTCAAAGATAAGCTCATCATTGCCGCCCACAAGGTTCGAATAGAACACAGGTGTTTTATATTTCTTGGCGATCAACCCTATCATATTCGCCCTTATCTCCCTTTTCCCGCTCATGTATGGAGATGCTGAGCTATTGAGCAGAATATCAGCGCCTTTCTTGCCCAGTGCTTCAAGCGGATCAACCTCATAATTCTGTTTTTCCCAGTAATTCTTGTCATTCCATATGTCTTCACAGATACTCAGAGCGATCTTGAATCCATTGAAACTCACTGTTGTTATGGAATTACCAGGCTCAAAATAACGGCCTTCATCAAAAACATCGTAAAACGGAAGAAGCATCTTGCGATGAGTAGCGCGTACTTTCCCCTTATGCAGGAAACTAACACAATTATAAAGCGGCTTGCCGGAACCTTTGTTAGGTTGCGCCCATCCGACCACAAGCGCTGTTTTTTTGCACCTCTTGGCTAAAGACTGCAATGCCCTGGCTTGTTCCTGGATGATAGAAGTGTCTAAAAGAACATCCTTTAAAGGATAGCCAAGCAAGGAGAGCTCAGGCAGTAAAACAATATCAGCGCCATTGGCCGAAGCCTTTTCCTGGGCATCATTTATTTTAGCCAGATTGCCGGACACATCTCCAACAGTGAAATTGAGCTGTACAAGAGCGATCCTCATATTAAGATAGTAAGCAGCGCGCAGTAAGAAAATAGAGTTTTTTTCTTTTTTATTGTTTGCAATTTATCACTAATCACTTTATTATTTTATCGCGGAATTCTTGATTACTCCATAAACAAAACGGATTGTTTTTTCGAACATCGCCTTTGAGACCTTTTCCGCCCTATTACCGTCAGCCACATAAGGCTCACTGCGCTCTCTTGGCATGCCGATCCCATAGGCTCTTACGCCGACTTTTCTTAAATGAGCAGCATTGGTCGTCCACGGGGACATAAACGGCGCTGTCTTTGCCTCCGGATACACATCCTGCGCGGACGCTTCAATCGCCTTGTAAAATACGGACTTCACTGATGACATGCCTGTTTTTGGCGTCAAAGCGAACATACTCTCATCAAATGAAACCCTGGGATCGCTTATCACGCGCTTCAGCTCCTCCAAAAGATCATTTTCATTGGTTTGCGGCAACGCATTGATATTAAGGAGGACCCAGGCGCTATCCGCGGCATCTCTTGCCCCTCCGTTGATCTGAGTAGGCACAACAATGTTCCGGACCATTGAATACTCAAGCGTCCCGAACTGATAACCAGGATAATTCTTCCCCAATAAGGAAAAGTACTTTGATGTAATGGAATTAAGGCTTGTTGAATAAACATGGGCGTTCAGGCGGCTTATCGCTTTCGCCAATATAACGATCGGATTTTCCGGATGGGGCGGGTGCGTAAAAACACTTTTTCCGATCGCTTTTATCCTTGTTACAAATGTTAATTTCTCCGCGCACTGGACTACAACTTCGGAAACCTCGCCATTATCCACTGCGCTAAAGCCTCCGGGAAGTAATGCGAATTCAGCATCAAGCGCGTCTTTCCTGTTCGCTATAAGCCACTTGATCCCGAAATTCCCTCCCCCCATGCCGTCAGGCAGCGCCAGAAAAACCACATCTCTTGACAGATCAGGATCTATGCTCTTGATCGCCAAAAACACAGCCATATTAGCCGCAAGCAATGCCTTGGAATCCATTGCTCCCAATCCGTAAATAAAACCTTTTTTTTGCTCAGCTCCCCATGGATCGATTTTCCAATTCTTGCTCTTGGGACTGGCAGTGTCCAGATGGCTCATTAAAAGCAATGGTTTTCCCGCAGCTTCTTGCGCATCCGGATCTGCTTTGGCTTTTAATCTCGCTATCACCCCGGAACGCCCCTTGGTAGAAGTGAAAATCTCTGCTTCGATCCCGTTTGCCTTGAAGACCTTCTCAATGTAGACTGCTGCCTCTGCTTCATTAGCAGCAGTGTTTTCAGTGTTTATCTTGATAAGCGAGACCAAGTGCCCAAGAGCTGCCTTGTTGATCTTTGTCCATTTGGGCTTCTTTGCCGCTTCAAGCGGTAAAGCGAGTGACAATATAATTAATACTGAAAATACCCTCATAGAACCTCCTGCTAAGCAAAACTTGACATGCATCCCATCTTATTTTATAGAATTACTTTTCAGAAATTACTATTATTTAGACATTACTTAACACAATGATCGAAGTCAAGAATCTCACTAAAAACTACGGAACAGTCACGGCTGTAAAAAACGTGAATCTTTCCATTTCCAAAGGCGAGATAGTGGGTTTTCTGGGCCCCAACGGAGCAGGCAAAAGCACGACCCTTAAAGTCCTTGCCGGATACCTCCCGCAAACAAGCGGGGATGTGTCGCTTTTAAACCTTTCTAACAAGGAAAACCCTCTGGAAATCAAAAAAAACATCGGGTATCTCGCTGAAAACAATCCTATTTACGAAAGCATGGAAGTAAGCGAATATCTATCCTTCGTGTGGGAAGCACGAAGCCTGGGTGATCGCGAAAAGCGCGAAACACGGATAAGGGAAGTGGTAAAAGCATGCTCCCTTGAAAACGTAATAGGCAAGGACATAAGCGAGCTTTCAAGAGGATACCGCCAAAGAGTGGGACTTGCCGCAAGCATAATACATGACCCCGCGATCCTTCTTTTGGATGAACCCACAAGCGGGCTTGACCCTATCCAAAGCCGGGAAGTGCGCGCGCTCATTAAAAGCATAAAACAGGAAAAAACAATACTCCTTTCAACGCACATTCTCTCTGAGGTGCAGGCGATATGCGACAGAGTGATCGTCATCCATAAGGGCTCTCTTGTAGCTGACAGAAAAGTGTCTGAGATCGACACTAATAAGAATGAATTCCTGCTTACAGTATCATTTAGAAAAGAGCAGGCCAATGGCATTGACCTAAGATCTATCGAGGGCGTTATGGAAGCAGAGGGACCCATTGATTCTGAAACGAATAATGAGATCACTTACAACTTAAAATCATCAAAGGACATACGTTTCGACGTATTCAAAGCAGCTGCGCGCAATAATTGGCCGTTGGTCGAGCTTAAGGCTGAAAAGCGCTCTTTGGAAGAAGTGTTCCATGATCTCACCAAAGAGTGAAACGTGAGACGCAAGACGTGAGAAGTAAAAACAAAAATGAGCAATATCAAGGATAATAAGATTTCATCATTCAGCGAAGCAGTCCTGTGGTATTTCCCACGGGGCATCATTCATCATTCATCATTATTTACGGGCATCTGGGTTGTTGCGAAAAAGGATTTTCGCGAGATGATCAATTCCCCCATAGCTTATGTGCTTGGGGTCATATTCATGCTTGTCACAGGATACTTCTTTGCCCAGCCTTTATTCGTGATGAAGCAGGCTAATATCGCGCCGCTCATGGACATCGTGCCTATGATCCTTGTTTTCCTGGTTCCCGCGGTCACCATGCGGTCATTCGCTGATGAGCACAAATCAGGCACATTCGAGATACTCGCCACCCTGCCGCTGAATACTTACGAGATAGTGATCGGGAAATATCTGGCATGCGTTGCTCTTATCAGCTCTGTGTTCATGCTTACGTTCATCTACCCTGTAATGCTCGAGATCCTGGGAGAGCCGGACTGGGGAGCGGTCTTTGGAGCTTATTTCGGGCACATCTTTCTTATAGCAGCCCTGGCTTCCATCGGCATATTCATATCCAGCCTGACCCGCAATCAGGTAATAGCGTATCTTGGAGCCTGGATGATAGGGTTCATATTCTTCATGGCAGGCAAAACTCTTATGTTCTTCCCTTATCCCATCTCAGAGATCCTTAATTTCATCGGTTTTGACGCGCACATGGAGAACATCAGCCGCGGAGTGCTGGATTCAAGGGACCTGATCTACTTTTTAAGCCTGGCTGCGCTCTTCCTATGCCTGCCGCTTATAAAGATCGAGGCGAAGTTGCGCGCAAAGTAATGTTGAATTACACGCGAATAATACACGAATGAACACGCGAATTAACACGAATAAGAAAGATGATCACTAAGCTAAATGGATTGATACAGAGGTTCTCGAGCTCCTGGATCGGAGCTGTGAGCGCGATCATCATGTTCCTTATAATGGTGAATCTGGCAAGCCAGCAAATATTTATGCGCCTGGATCTGTCCGAAGGAAACATATATTCCCTGTCCAAAGCCACTAAAAAAATGGTCAGGGAACTCGCAGACCCTGTTATCGTCAAATGCTACTTCAGCAAAGGCCTTGCGCAGCCCTATTCAAGCCACAAGGATTATCTGCGCGACATTCTAAGAAGCTATAAATCCTACGGCGGGAGTAATTTTGAATATGAATTCGCGCATGATCCCGACCCGGAAGTTTTCAAGCGCAAAGCCATAAAAGCAGGCGTTGCTCCTGTAAGGCTCACGGTGATAGCTAAGGATAAATACGAGGTCAAGGAAGGATTCATGGGGCTTGTGGTCCTTTTTGGAGATAAAAAGGAAACCATCCCCCTTATAAGGAACATTGACGGCATAGAATACGATATCACAAGCCGCATCAAGAAAATGACAATGGAAACAACGTCTTCCATCGGATCTATAAAAGGAAAAGGCAATGAGGACCTGCCGGATGGGATCAAAGGGAACATACTGGAAAGATATAAGATAGAGGAAATATATCTTGCTGACAAAACAAGCATCCCGGATGACATGAAAGCGCTTCTGGTGCTGGGTCCCCAGGAAAAATTCAATGACCATGAAAAAGCGCTTATCGAACAGCAGGTGCTTAAAGGCATCCCAACAGCTTTTTTTGTGGATACAAAAAAAGTGGATATCGAAAGCGGCATGTTCTCGGTCAGAGACATAGCCCTTGATCTTAACCCGCTTTTCCTTAAATGGGGCATTAACATCAAGCCCGCAGTAGTTCTGGATGCACAAAGCCAGAATGTATCGATCCAGCAGCAGATGATGGGGTTTCTTATGAACACGATCGTGAGTTACCCGCTTTTCCCCATAGTAACGAACATGGATGAGGTTAATCCGATCACAAAAGAACTGGACCAGATAGTGTTTCCATTCGCCGCGCCGATAAGCACGTCACCGGTAAAGGGCATCGAACATACAGTGCTTGTCAGATCAACAAGGCAATCGTGGTCAAAGGACAAGCTCTTTAACGCTTCCCCTCTTGCAAAACATATGAACCCGTCAAGGAATGACCCGTTAGGACCGTTTTCCATGGCAGTGATCGCACAGGGTAAATTCGATGCTCTGTATACAGAACCGCCGCAAGCAAGCACATCAACGGCCTCATCCCTGCCCAGCGACTGGCTCGCCAGGACAAAAAATATCAGCCGCGTGATCGTGTGCTCGACCTCAAGATTGATCGACCCCCGTTTGCCGATCTCCCAAAGCAACCAGACTTTCTTCCTTAATGCTCTTGACTGGCTCACCCAGGATGATGCCCTTATAGCCATACGTTCAAAAGGAGCGAAACTCAGACCTTTCACATGGGCGCCCGAATACGCCTCCAGACAGGCCATAAAACTCTCCTCGATTCTTCTTATGCCGATCCTTACGATGCTCGCAGGCGTTGGAAGGTGGCAATATAGGAAGAGATGGAAAAGGAAGATAGTAAAGAAATTTATATGAAATACAGCAGACAGCACACAGTAGACAGTAGACAGGGAATATGCAGAATGGATATTCCTTTTTTATCTTTCCTGTATGCTGTATGCTGTCTACCGTCTACTTCTTTTTATGTCGTCTAAAACTGTCAAATTCCTTTTTATCGGCGCTCTTGCCCTTTTCACGCTCTTTGCGGCGCTCAAAGCAGGGAAAATCGTGTCAAAAAAATTCGCGAAAAAACCTCTGGCTCTGGATTCCGCGAAATTCAAAACAGCGCTCAGCTTTGTTACTATCGAGAAACATGGCGCCAAACCCATAAAACTCGCAAAAGAAAATGATGGCTGGGTTATCAGGGAACCCGAAATATTCGCCTGCGACAAGGATACGATCGAAGGCATTGTAGATGACCTTGCTAATTCAAACATCGAGCATAAAATATCAAGCCGCAAGGAATCATTCTCAAAATTCGGGCTCACTGACAAGAAGGCCATTAAAGTGACAGCCGATGATGCTCAGAAAAAGCATTTACTGCAGATACTCATAGGGGATCAGATAACAGGATCAGCGGATGAGGTTTATATGAGATATCCGGATAAAAGCAGATCCTATATTATAAAGGGGATCAGAAGATTCACGTTCGACCAGGAAACAAAATACTACAAAGACCGCTTGATCGCAAAGATCGCGAACAATGATGTTTCGCAGATAATAATCTCGCTCCCGGGCAAGCAAGCTGTGAAGATGATCAAAGATGGCGAAGATTGGAAGATCAAAGACAAAGCAGTTCTAAAAGATAAAGTTCTCTCGATCCTGAGCACTCTTGAGGTTTTTGAGGCGACTGACTTTCCAGGATCGATCGACCTGGAACCGGGGATCAACGCCTTAGGCCTTGGAGACCGGCCTGAAACAGCCTTGGTATCAGTCACGGCAAAGGGCGCGCAAACAATACTGCGCATAGGAAAAAAGAAACAATCTCTTTACTATGTCAAGCTTGATAACAAGCCCACGGTCTGGCTTGCGGCTCAATGGAAGATCAAGCCTTTACTGATAAAAGAGAAAGACCTCCTTCCCAAAGACTAGTTAATAAGTCGATAAGTTGATAAGATGATAAGGAAACAGTGGAATATTTTTATTTACCGACATCCCAACGCGTCAGCGCATCATTTTTCTTGATATGAGCGCAATTATCCTTGATGGAAAAACCCTGGCAGCGAAGATACGCCGGGATATAGGGAGAGAAACCGCTCCTCTTAAGGAAAAATACAGCAGGGGCCCGGGGCTTGCCACAGTGCTTGTGGGAGAAGACCCGGCAAGCGCGATATACGTAAGAAACAAGATAAAAGCATGCAGCGAAGCAGGCCTGGCCACGTTCGACCACAAGCTGGCCCAAGACACACCCGAAAATGAACTCCTAAGGATCCTGGATGATCTTAATGCCAATGATCAGGTGGACGGCATCCTTCTTCAGCTTCCGCTTCCAAAACACATCAATACGCCCAAAGCCGTTGGCAGGATAAAAACAGAAAAAGATGTTGACGGGTTCGGTCCTGAGAATTTCGGGAAATTATACCAGGCAAAATCTATTTCAGAGCTGGATGATATTTTTATCCCTTGCACTCCACAGGGGATCTTAAGGCTCATAGAGCTGGCAGGAGTGAGTATTGCGGGCAAATTCGCCTGTGTCATAGGCAGATCGAACATCGTGGGAAAACCCATAGCGCATCTGCTCATGCTTTCCAACGCCACCACTGTGATATGCCATACGAAAACAGGCAATCTGAATGAACTAGCCGCCATGGCTGACATTATCGTGTCCGCCACAGGCAGACTGCATAATGTCACAGCCTCAATGGTAAAAAATGGAGCATGCGTGATCGATGTGGGCATGAACCGCAAGCCCGACGGAAAACTCGCCGGAGACTGCGATTTCGATGATATAAAAGAGAAGGCCGGCTCTATAACACCAGTACCCGGCGGAGTCGGCCCGATGACGATCGCGATGCTTCTGTCTAATACGCTAAAAGCTTTTAAACACGCTAACTGCCCGGGCCATTGCGAGGGCAAAGCCCAAGGCAGTCCCAAAGGGCAGTCCTGTGCGAAGACAGCGAAGCAGTCCCGTGTATTTCCACGGGGCACAGGGCAAGATCAAAAGTACGAAGGCCTGAAGCAACAGGAAAAAACTTAATTAAGGAGAACTTAACACATGGCAAAGTATTATTCACCGGATGATGATGATAATGAGAAAGGAGGAGGAGGAGGCCGCGGTTTCCAACCGCCCCCGCAATTCGTGTTCGGAGCTTTTGGAACAGCTATCGCTCTTTTCATAGCAGCTATTATCCTGTTTAAATGCGTAATCTCCGTTCCGGCGGGATATATAGGCATCAAGGATATGTTCGGAAAAATACACGATGATGTCCTGCAACCGGGAATACATCTGATAAATCCGCTATACAAAGTCCATAAGTTGAGTATCCGCACCCAGGAGATAAAAGAAACAGCGAATGTGCCATCAAAAGAAGGTCTGGTTGTAAAACTCGAGATATCATTACTTTTTAGCCTGGACCCCACCAAGGCCACCCAGGTATACAAGACACTGGGTCCGGGATATGTGACAGTCGTGGTCGAACCCACGCTGCGCTCAACAGTACGAGGAGCCACAGCAGGCTATGAAGCAAAAGCCCTATACACATCAAGCCGCGAAGCCATCGCTAATGCCATGTCAGAGCAGATAAAACCCGTACTCGCAAAGCGCGGAATCAGCGTGGAAGCGATACTCATGAGAAGCATCGAACTCCCCCTGATACTCTCCACAGCTATTGAGAAAAAACTTGAAGCTGAACAGCAAGCCCAGCAGATGAAATTCGTGCTTGAACGCGAAGAAAGAGAAGCTGACAGGAAAAAGATCGAAGCCCGCGGTATATCGAACTTTCAAAAGATCGTGAGCTTAGGAATAAGCGAGAACCTCTTACGCTGGAAAGGCATAGAAGCCACAAAAGAGCTCGCAGTAAGCAATAACAGCAAAGTCGTGGTAATAGGCGCAGGAAGAGACGGCCTTCCGATCATTTTGAATACGAACAAGTAGATAGCAGATGGTGATTCTTCTTAGAGTTGCTCGCCGGTGATCTTTCTGAAAAAAGACTTGATTTTGAATAAGAGGGATTTTTTCTTTGGTTTTTTCGGCAAGCCTTTGAATCTTCTTATATGATCATCGAGGCTGGGTTCGCCTGCCTTGCCTGCCCTAAGCGTAGTCGAAGGGAACGGGGCTGAAGAAGGATTCGCGCTTTTTCCGGATTTCTTTATAATTTTCTTTGCTTTTTTCGTTTCAGCCTTCTTCATCCTCGCTAATTGCTTCTTGCTGAAGAATCCGGGTTTTTTGCCGAACGGAACATGGAAGGATACCCTGTGCGTGAACCCCAGATCAGGCATGGGCACAACAGCATAATCAACATCACTACCCAGGAGCTTCAACCTGAACCCCACAGCTGCCTTGTCAGGATATTGATATCCAAGCCTCCAGATAAGAGGCGTCCAAAAATAACTTTTGCTCATTCGAAACGGGATATACTCGATCCCCGTGTTCCAAACAGGCTTTCTGCTGCCCGGTCCTGTTTGAGGTTTTTGCACGTCAGCCACAAGAGCCATTGATCCGGTGAGCATGAAATTAGCTCCGAAATTAAGAGTTGTGGGAAGCGAGAAGGATTCATTCACGAACTTCATGGAATTGCCTTTGTTCTTTAAGGCCACGCCAAGAGTCAATCTTGACCAGGCTTGAGCTAATACGCCGAAATCAAAAGCCCTGCCTTTTGCTTTTGCATCATCAAGCCTCATCTCGATCTGCTTTGCGCTCGCGCCAATGGAGAGCCCGGGATAGACTTCCCATGCCAAAGATGCTGTTATGGCCCTGTCTTCGCTTTTAAAATATCCTGTTTGCCTGCCCTGGTCATCCCTTCTCTCCAACGGATCCATGCCGAGCGAGCGCATGCCGCAAGCAATGGTCTGCCTGCGATTGATCCTCTGCGCGAATCCGGCGAAATTCTCAACAATATCAGCTACCCATCTGTTCTGAGCCGCAACAAGGTCAGCCGCGGGGATCTGGGAGAGTCCGGCAGGATTGTAATGCAGGGCTGTGGCATCATTGGCCATTGCCGTAAAAGCTCCGCCCATGCCAAGAGGGCGCGCGCCCACGGGGATCTTTAAGAAAGCTGCGCCTACCGGCTCATTGGCAGACAAAGTGAAAAGTGACAAGTGACAAGTGAAAAGTACAAACAAGCAAAAAAGAAACGCCCTCTTTCCTTTTGCCTTTTTCACTTTTTTCACCTTTGTCACTTTTTTCACTTTCTTTACTTTAAAATTGCCATTTTTTTGACTTTTTTCATCTTGTCGCCTGTGATCTTGTCCATGGATCTTACCATGTAGAGATAAACCCCGCTTGAAAGAGGGAATCCGTTCGCGTCTTTTAAATCCCATTCATATTCATACACAGGAGCATTGTGTTTCGGGATGCTTGTATCCTCTATTTCCTTTACAAGCTCGCCTGCGATATTGAAAATCTTGATCTTGAATTTTGGGGACAAATACCAGGTTTTAACATGAAAAGTCGCTTTATCGCCTCTTGCCGGATTGGGATAACTGTACACCTCAAACGGAGGTTTTTCTATGGCTGTCACAGTCGGGCCCTGCGTAGCGGATGTAGGCTCTCCTGTGGCAGGCGAACCCCACCTGTCCTTTGCCTCAAAATAATATGAATATGTGCCGTCTTCAGGAACAAAGGCGTTTGCTTCAAATACGGTCTTGCCCGGAACATCCTCTGAAAGGAAGCTCATGGCGAATGGACTGCCTTCGATCTCCTCATCGTCTTTACTTATGTGGACCTTGGGATACCCCCCGAGCACAGGATCCGAGTCCGGATCTTCATACGTGACCCTGAAAACATACGATGTATAGGTGTTTCCTTCCTCCGGGTCAAGGCCGTCATTTAAAAAAGGCTCTTCCCCTACCCAGCTGAGCACGGGAGCATTCGTGGTACGCGCGTATTTCAAGTCGCCTGCGATCCAGTCAAGATACGCGATATGCGCCTTGTTGCCGGAATCGATCGCAAGGCACACATGCCAACTTTCAAAATCACTTACCGAGACCACTTCCTTTATCCAGGATGATCCTGACCATTTGGCGTATTTAAGCTTTTCTTCTTTTACGCTGTAATAAGCGATCGCAGGCTTGTTCGCGGAATCCAAAGCCAAAGACGTGAATTCACCCACATCTCCGTCAGCATCCACGATCCCTTTCTGCCATGTTCCGCTTTGATTCGTGGCGTAGCGCAGATCCTGCTGTGTTGAGTTCTGATACGCGATGTGCGGCTTGTTATTAGAATCGAGCCTGAGCGATGAATAGTATCCTGTGAAACCCTCTGAGTCGATCACTGAGATCTGCCAGGTTGAACCGGTTTTTTTCGCGTATTTTAGGTCAGCATTGATCCAGTCAAGGTAGGCGATATGAGGCTTATCCGAGCTGTCAAGCTCAAGAGAAGCGTATTGACCCACATCAGTATCCGAGTCAACGGTCTCCAGATCCCAGACCCCGGGTGAAATGCGCACAGCGTATTTTAAGTCCATGTTGGTCAAATCCTCATATGCCACATGGGGCCTGCCTCCTGAGTCTATCTCTATCGAGCTGTACAGGCCGGGACTGCCCTCGCTCGCGATCGTTTCCTTATGCCAACCCCCAGCGTCCCTGTAAATATAAAGCAGATCCTCTTCCGTGAAATCAAAATAACTCACATGCGGATTATCATCGGAATCAAGCGCAAGGGACGGGGTCCCGCCCACAAAACCGCTGTTATCGATCGTAATGGCATGCCATGAATTTCCGTCAAAGCTCGCGTATTTAAGGCTTCCATTCTCCCAGTCATTGTATACGATGCAAGGCATTCCGCTTTTATCAAGCGCAAGCGATGGATTCCACCCGGTATCCCCCTTACTGTCAACCGTGACAGAACCCCAATCAGCATGAAGAATGGGCACCAGGATAAAAAGATACACAGGCAGGAAAATCAGAAAAATAATCAAAAAAACAGGGTGCTTTTGAGGCGCAGGTTTTCGGTTTTGCATATTCAATGTCACAACTATTCTACTTCAGCCGCTCAGGGTCACTATAGGACTAAAGTCCTAATTTTAATTGGGACCTTAGTCCTACAAGAAAATTCACTCTCTATGAGATAATTGATTCAGGTGCATGCCCTACGGGCGTACCAAAATAACAGAAGTCACCGTCCTTGAGCAAAGCGAAAGGGCCGGACATGTGCTTGGATCATCCCTGAATCAAGTTCAGGGCAGGCTCTGAGCGGACCCGATATTAATCGGGGAAGTCGAAGGATCTCAAGTAAGAAATATGCCAAAAAGCAAACTTACGATACTCATGTTCACCCTTACTATATTCCCCATATTGGCATTCTGCGCAGAAACGCGGGACATGGACAAGCTCAACGCCACTTTTGATCTGGAAAATATAAAACAAAAAACGAACACAAAACCTGTTCAGGCCGACGCTGAACCCAAAAACTTTTCAGATATAAACATCAAAACAATAAAAGGTTTTGGATCCAAAAGATCCGGACGCATACATCTGCCGATCCCCCCTCATGAAACAGAAATAAGCAATTTTAAGGCAGATGCATACAGCGGAGCTGCCGGTATCGGCTCAGCAGGCATAACAGCTGTTGCGCTGAAAAGATTATGGCCATCTATCGCTAAAATGCCAGTTAGCAGATCGATAATGCCGGCTCCAATGGCAGGATTAACGCGCTTTATCAGGATCGCGGGGATTTCCGTGATCGCGGGTCTTGCAGCCGCATATATGGTGAAGAAGTCGTATCCGGAAAATACTCAGCAATAATAAGGAGGCTGACATGTTAGGACTGTTCCACTATCAAACACTTTATGAAATTTTAAGAGAGATCCATTTATTCAAGGACAGGGACGAGATCGCAAATTTCGTATTAAGCAAGGTGGCCCAGGCATTGGATTCCGAGGGCGGCACCATGTTCCTTGTTGATGTTGAGGAAAAGGGCTACCTTTATCCTATGGCGGCATATGGGGCTCCTCTTAATATTTTACGCCAACAAAAGTTCCCGATGGGACAAGGCGTTGTAGGCTGGACCGCAGCTAATAAGGAATCTGTAAAGGTAGATGATTCCGGCCGGGATACGCGTTTTTACAAAACAACCGATGCCAAAACCGGTTTTTTGACTAAAACGATAGCAGCTGCTCCAATACTCTTCGGAAACAAGGTGGAAGGCGTAATAGAATTCTTAAACAAGCGCAACGGTAAATACACTGACGCTGACCTTGAATTCATCACTGTGATCGGCAGAGAAATAGGCGCTGCCATTGAAAAGGCAATGCTCAGGGAAGATATGCGAAAAAATCTGGCTCTTGAGTGGGCTGTAAGCAACATGAAAACCGGCATACTCATAGCTGATCCCAATGATGTTATCCTGCTTGCAAACCCGCGAGCACAGGAGATATTGCGTACTGATTCCATTGCCGTGGAAGAAGGCGCAAGTCTTGCCAAGTTGGCCATGGAATGGCCAAAGCTCACCGGATCACTCAATAAAACCATAGAAACAGCTCAGTCCACAAGCAGGCGTCATTCTGAAACCACATCTTCCAAAACTGTTGGATATTCATGCGTTCCCCTGGCGGATGATGAAGGCACGATAGCGGGCGCAGTATGCATACTCCAGGATATAACAGCCGCTTGCGAGCAGACCAAGAAAGATTCCGAAGGGATCACTCCAGAGAAAGTATCGCTGAATTAATTAAGAAAGGCTGAGGGCTTAACAGAGAAGCCAAAACTCATCACTTCTCTTCTTATCGCCCTGCCGCATTGTCGCGCTGCCGCTTTACCACCTAATGTCTAGAAAGTTATAAAATTGATTAAAGCAACGCCATCAATAACTGAGGTGAAAATATGGAGATAAGGTACAGCGAAGCAGTGCCATCCATTGTTATAGAGGTGAAAATATGGAGATAAGGTACAGCGAAGCAGTGCCATCCATTGTTATAGAGGTGAAAATATGGAGATAAGGTACGCTAAGACCCATGAATGGGCGAGAAAGGACTCTGAAAAAGTTTTTACGGTTGGAATCAGCGATTTCGCGCAAAAAGAGATACGTGATATCGTTTATATTGAATTACCCAAGGTCGGGACCCAATTGACCAAGGGTTCTCCCTGCGGCATGATAGAGTCTGTAAAAGCAGCGTTCGACATGTACGCCCCCTTAAGCGGCACAGTGACGAAAGTCAATGACAGCGCAGCCCAAGACGTGACAGCGATACATCAAGATCCGCTCGGTAAAGGATGGCTCTATGAGATGGAACCGGGCAATCCTTCTGAATTTGAAACGCTGATGAGCGAAGCAGACTACAATAAAACCGCTGCCCAAAGCGCGCACTAAAAAGCGTGAAGCGTAAAACGGTAGACGTAAAAAGTATATATGGAGGCCTTCCGGGATTTTTTTTCCTGCTTCTTACGTTTTACGTCTCGCGTCTTACGCTGTAGATTTTGAGCATTCACATATGGTTGAACAAAAGGAATTGAAGAATCGCAAGTCATTGATGCAGGAAGAAATATTCAAGACCATCGGTGTGTCGTCTTTTGATGATCTTGTTTCCAATCTGCCAAAAAACTTTTTGTTCCCGAAGTTGAACATCCCTGCGGCAAAAACCGAGCTTGAAGTTACCCAGAAACTGGAAAAAACGCTCGGCTCTATGCCTAAAATAACATCTTTTCTCGGAGCAGGGGCCTATGATCATTATATCCCCCACGCAGTCCCTCAGGTGGCAGGCAGAGGTGAATTTTTAACAGCATACACCCCATACCAGGCAGAAGCAAGCCAGGGCACGCTCATCGCGCTATTCGAGTTCCAGACTATGATAGCGGAACTGATGGGGCTCGACGTGGCGAACGCCTCGCTCTATGACGGGGCAACAGCTCTTGTTGAGGCTATGTTCCTGGCAAAAAAACACTTCGCGGAAGACCTGCGCTTGAGCCCCAAAAAAATCGCAATACCCGAAAGCCTGCATCCGCACTACAAGGAAACCCTAAAGACTTACATAAATTACATTGATATCGAGCTGATCGAGATAGGATTCGACAAGAATACCGGGAAATTGGATATTAATGAGCTCAAAAGAGCGCTGCAAGACCCCGGAGTGTTCGCCTTTACCATAAGCCAGCCGAACTTCTTCGGAACAATAGAGGATATTGAAGAGATATCCGCGCTAAAAAATACCACGCGCGCGCTCTTTATCTCGGTTGCAAATAATCCAATAACACTGGGCACGCTTAAATCCCCGGGTGAATACAGCGCGGATATCGCGATAGCGGAAGGCCAGCCCCTTGGCGTACCATTGAGCTTTGGCGGACCGTATTTGGGGCTCTTCGCCGCAAAAAAAGAGCTTATGCGCAAACTCCCGGGAAGAATATCCGGCCAAACCATTGACAGCGCCAATAACACAGGATACACGCTCACCCTTCAAACAAGAGAACAGCATATAAGACGCGAGAGAGCCACATCCAATATTTGCACGAATCAAACGCTTTGCGCGATCATGAGCACCATATATTTATCGCTCACAGGGCCGGATGGATTAAAAGAAGCGGCTGAAAGCTCTTTTTCCAAGTCTCATGAACTTTATAAAGCAATAACAGAAAGCAAGCTGGCAGCGCCCTTGTTCGATCACGAAGAATTCTTCCTTGAGTTTCCCATTAGGATCGAAGCAAGCGCGGCAAAGATAGATAAGCTCAGTAAAAAAATGAATCTGATCCCCGGCTATGATCTGAGCAAGGAATTCCCTGAATTCAAGAACTGCTATCTGGTAGCAGCCACGGAAAAGACAACCCGCGAGGATATGGAGAAATTGATGGACTTCCTGAAAAGATTATGAACAATATAGGCAATCCGCTCTTTCTTCATTCGTGTTCATTCGCGTGTACATTCGTGTTTTATTCGTGTTTCGCAATATAATGGAAAAAACCATATTCGAACTCAGCGCCGAAGGAAAGAGAGGGATACGTTTCCCTAAAGCAGACATTAAGCCTTCGGAAAAACTGCCGGAATCATATTTGCGCAGCAAAGCCCCCTCCTTGCCGCGAGTCACTGAGCCGGAAGTCGTGCGCCACTTTACGCGGCTGAGCCAAATGAATTTCTCGGTTGATACTCATTTTTACCCTCTCGGGTCGTGCACTATGAAGCATAACCCGAAAGCCAATGAATGGCTTGCCAATCATCCCAATGTCGCGCGTATACACCCATTCACAAAACCATGGGCCATGCAAGGCATGCTTTCAATAATAAAAGAGCTCGAAGACAGCCTCCTTGAAGTGACCGGCATGGATGCGCTCACATTATCACCCGCAGCAGGAGCTCATTCGGAGCTCGCTGCTATTTTTGTGGCCAGGTCCTATTTTCTCGACAAGGGCGATAACAGGACCAAGGTTATTATTCCTGACTCGGCCCACGGTACCAATCCCTCAAGCGCTGCGCTCGGCGGCTTTACAGTGACAAGCATCAAGTCCAATTCCCGCGGAAAAATCGACATAAACGAACTTTCAAAGAATCTTGACAGCCAAACCGCGGTTGTGATGATCACGCTTCCCAACACGCTCGGCCTCTTTGAGGATGACATACTTGAGGTGAATAAGCTCGCTCACAAGCACGGCGCTCTTATATACCTGGACGGAGCCAACATGAACGCTCTTATGGGAATACTTAAACCCGGCGAGCTTGGATTCGATCTTATGCATCTGAATCCCCATAAGACATTCTCAACGCCGCATGGCGGAGGCGGACCCGGAGCAGGGGTATTGCTTGTAAAGGAACACCTGCGAAGTTTCCTGCCGGGCGACAAGGTGACTGAAAAGAAAGGGGTATATGACGTTGCAAAGGCAGGCGGCAAATCCATAGGAAGAGTAAGAAGTTTCTTCGGCAGCGTAGCAGTGCTTTTGCGCGCAGCTAATTACATCCTCACGATGGGCTCTGATGGCCTGGCGCAAGTTTCGCGCGAAGCAATCATAAAAGCGAATTATTTGAAAGCCATGCTTAAAAAAGCAGGACTTACGCCTTTTATCGACGAGATTTGCATGCATGAATGCGTGTTCACGATCGATCCCAGGGAGCTAAACGGAGTGAGGACGCTTGATATCGCCAAGCGCCTGCTTGATTTCGGGTTTCACGCTCCAACGGTCTACTTCCCCCTGATCGCACCGGAAGCGATAATGGTAGAGCCCACCGAGACCGAAACCTATGATACATTGGATGATTTCGCAAAAGCGATAGAAGCCATACTTCATGAAGCAAAAACAGAGCCTGACAGGATAAAGACCTCCCCCCACAGCCTTCCTGTAAAAAGATTGAATGAAGTCCAAGCCGCAAGAAATCCGATCTTGAGAGCTGTTGGCTGGTAGCTGCTTGTTGTCAGTAATATAAAAAATCCGGTTCTTTCGTAAAAACGTTGTATATATGCCTGAGACCTGCCTGACTTACCTCTCCCTTGAGGGGAGAGGAGAAAGAGGGGGCGAGCGCTGTCTAACAACCATCAATTTATAACTTCATTAAAGCCTATAATAAAAGAACTGTTATCTGATAGTTGTTGATTACTCAATGCTGGTCTGAAAAATATTTTTCTTACTAACAACCAATATCCAACAACTAACAACTTTCTTTATCGGAGGTGTATTATGATCGCATTTGTTTTGATTAAGCTTGCCGCTGGATTGGAGCAAAAGGTCCTGGGACAGATAAGACAGGTCAAAGGAATCAAAGAAGTCTATCTGACATTCGGCGGATGGGACGCCATCATCATGGCTGAAGCCGATACCCTGGATAAGCTTGTAAGCCTTGTTGTCAGGGAGATCCGCGCTATACACGGAGTCCAAACAACAGAGACCCTGGTAACGACAAATCTATAGGAAAAGCATACAACAGCCGGTAGGCAGCATACAGGGAAAAATATGGAAGAATCAAAAGACCGCCCTGTCCCGATCTACACAAGAACAGGCGATAACGGCACAACAGGTACGCTCACAGGTAAGCGCGTGCCAAAGCAAGGCAAGATCATCGAAGCGATAGGCTCCACGGACGAGGCAGCGTCCATACTCGCTTTAGCGCGCACCCTGCTGCTAAAAGAGAAATATCCGAAAGAAGCGGCTCAAGTGCAGAGAATACTGTTCGCCCTTCACGAAATTGGAACTCTCATGGCTCTGGAAGGTCAATCCACAGACAATACCCTTGGCAGCATGACAAAAGACATGGAGAAATTCATCGACAACGCCCAAAAAGGGCTGCCGCCTCTTAAACATTTCATTATTCCGGGAAATTCTCCGGCTCCATGCGCAATCAATCACGCAAGGAGCATCGTGCGCAGAATGGAACGCAGGATCGTGGAGGCCTTGGGCGATGCGCACAGCGCTCAAGATGCCCTGATGTTCGCCAACCGCCTTTCCGACTACCTGTTCATTCTCACCCGCTGGATCATGCATAAGAAGAAGGAAAAAGAAATCATCCTGAAAAAATGAAGGTGAACCGCTTATCTATTCATGCATTCTTCCTGTCTGCTGCCTACTGCCTACTGTCTACTTTTCTATATGCGCAAAAGCCTATTGTTAAAACAACACCGGATTTAAAAAAGATACCCTTCTCGATAAAATACGCGTCAGGCAAAAAGACCCGCAATTTCTGGGCATATAAGGACGGCAGCACGGTTTACCTGCCCATCTCGGAGCTGGCATCTATCGTCCACGGCACGATCCATTGGTATTGGAGAAGCAACTCAGCGACCATTAAGCTCAAACATAAGAGTTCGGCTGAATTCGTGAAAGACGCCAAATATATTTACGCTGGTCCAAAAAGAATAAGCCTTGAACACCCCGTGAAGGCGCTCGCGGATAAAAGCAACCTTCTGCTCCCCATTAAAAGTCTTGAACAAGAATGGGCGGAGGATCTGTTCCTGTATCGCTTTGACATTAATGACGATAATCTGACGGTCGAGCGTATACTCGATATCAAAGCCCCTGTAATAACCAAAAACAATGAATTCTTCCATATAACGCTTGACCTGCCTTCCGCGTTAACCGACTATGAGATCACTTTCTTTCCTGGAATCGAACCTAAAAAACAGCCAAGGCTTACGGTCCTGTTCCCCAATGGCAGGATTCCCGAAACACCTGATAGTCCTTATAAGTCCCTGCCATATAAGATCAAGAGAGACCGGATCGAGAAGACAGCGGATCTTTCATTCGAACTTCCTCCCAATACCACTATTGATGACATCAGCGCGAAACTTGAGACATGGCCCGCTAAAAGACTCAATATCGTCATTTCCAGGCCTCAGCCGCCGAAAGAAGCTCCGATCATAGAGCCGAAGCCCCCAATACCACCGGAAAAAACAGCTAAAGTCACAAAGCCTAAAGCAATGCTGAAACTCAAAAAGAAAAAGAGGATAAAAAAGCCTGCGAGAGAGAGCGCGCGCGCCCGGATCGGATCAGCAGCCATCATCATAGATGCCGGGCACGGAGGCATTGACGGCGGCACAGTGGGAAAAAGGAAAACTCTTGAAAAAAACGTGACTCTCGCCATAGCCGGCAAATTAAAGAAGATCCTCGGAAAAAAACTGCCCAAGCGCAAGATCGTAATGACCAGAAGCACTGACAAGTATATCAGCCTTGAGAAGCGCATCAGGATCGCCAAAAAAAGCAATCCTGTGCTCTTCATCTCGATCCACGCCAACTCAACCAAAGGAAGGCATCGCGGAGGTTTTGAGATCTACATTCCTTCAGAAATAGCCCTTGACCCCAAAACAGCGAGGCTCGCCTTGGTCGAGAACGGCGCCATTAAGAAAAAACGCAGGCAGCACAAGAAAACCAAGTTAAAAAAACTGATTGTAAGCGAGTCGGGGCGGCTTGCGCGCAATCTGTCAACGCAGCTCCACAATAAAATCGAAAGTAAAATAAGGAATCGCGGCATAAAACGCGGTGATTTCTTCGTGCTCAGAGAGGCCAATGCTCCGGCTGTGATCATTGAAACCGGTTTTTTAAGCTACAAGAAAGATGAGGCTCTGCTTCGCAATGATAAATTCCAGGATAAATACGCTGAGGCGCTTGCCCAGGGGATCGTCAGTTACCTGAAAGGCCAGGCAAGGCAAGCGAAAAAGTAGACAGCATACGGTAGTCAGTATATAGGTAGCGGAAAGCAGAGAATAAGCCTCTTTATTTCTTCTTATCGGAGACTCTTTTCTTGGGGTAGAATGTAAACCTGAAATTCAGATGCCCCAAAACATCATATCCCCTTGAATATTTAAGATAAGCCAGATCAAAATTAGCATGAAGAAAGCTGCCAACCTGCGCGTTCACCAGGAATGGCTTTGATTTGGCATTTCTCGGTTCGATCATCTCAATAAAAAAAGCAAGCTTGCGAGACACATTCAATTTCAGGCTGTAGAATATGCCGACATTGGACTCTGACTCTTTTGAAAGGAATTCCGTCAAGTAAATGATCTTTGAAGGAGAACTTCCGCGCATAAGCCCGACGCTCGGTTTTAAGAACCAGAACTTCTTGCTTGCCACGCAAAAAAGACTGTTAAACGGCCTGGAACTTTCCTTTCCAACTTTAAATTGAAATGTGGGATTGGAGAGACCCGGGGCTTTTGTGTCTCTGAGCATATAAGAACCGTCTCCTCCGATCGCGAGCTGAGGAATGAATCTGCGCTCTTTCTCGAGTATTATCTTGCCCTCAAGCTGGATAAACCACACGCCGACACGCGTGAAAAGACTTTTTCTCCTGTTTGTTATTTCCGAAAGCCTGTTATAGCTGTATAAGCGGCCGATATAATAACTTGTGACGATGTCTATATTCATGGGGAATAACGTCCCATACTCGCTATACGGCGAATCGTATATAGGCACCCTGCGATACGCGGACGGCGTAAGCATGACACCGGAAAAAGGCATCTCAGCCACTTTCCACTTCTGCCAGTAAGGCTCGGAATACGCTATTACATCGCCATTGCGGTTTACAGCGCGTACATGGTAATAAAAAGTCTGCCCTGTCTCGGTTTTTGTGAAGTAATCCTTATGCCAATCATGGTAATACGGATACTTGACAGACTGAGAGCTGGCCTCAATGGCATGCTCCCTGGGAATACTGGACCGGATAACAAGATAATGCTCGATCTTGCGCTTGAGCTTTCTTTGAGCGTCAAAGCGCAGTACAATGCCGCGGACAATGCCCTCTGCGGTCATTTCGAACGTCGCCGTTGGCGTCGCGCCGAATAATTGTGTCTGCGCGACAAAAACCAACAATAGCACACCAAGTACTAATTTTGAATTTTGCCCAGCTTTTACCGGACTGCTTCGCTGAATTTTGAATTTTGAATTGATGTAAAGACTTATCTTCATATTCTTTAATTAAAAATTAAGAATTAAAAATTTAAAATTGACCGCGACCCTATGATTATGAGAGCGGCCAAGATTCCGCTTGCCACATCATCGAGTACGCACCCGAATCCATATGGTAATTCTTCCAGCTTCCTTATAAAGGATAATTTTATTACATCAAAAATACGAAACAGGATAAAAGCCGCTGCCAATACTGTCAGGTCCGCGGGCAATACAAACACAACAGCCCACAGATAACCGATAAATTCATCTATCACGATGCGTGAGTCATCTTTTCTGTTGTAATATTTTTCAGCTTTGAAAGCTATCAAAACAGATACGGCGGTAGCAGCCAGCAGGCAGACAATCAGCGGGCATAGATGGACATTCGGGATAAATCCGGAAAACACCAGCGCTACAACGAATCCGCCGGCGGTTCCCACAAGCCCACAGCCCTTCCATCTGTCAGCCCCGGGAAACAATTTTTCAATCGATTTAAGTGCGCTTGATTTTTTCGTCACGTTATACACGACATGGCTCAACCAGAACCCGCTGGCTAAGAATGCCGCGAAAGATAGGATGGTTTTATTTTTTACTGACAACTGATCACTGGTCACTGATTGTTTTTCTTGCTGTTCCACGCTACTGATAAAGATTTGCTGTGTTGAAGCATGTATGATATGCCCGTCACAACACTGACAAGGGTTACGATCCATAAGAATGCAGATGGCCAGCATTTAAGACCTATTGATCCTATATTCATCTTATCAAGCCATATACCGAATGTAACCAAAATAACGAAAATCACCTGAAGGGCGGATTTGAATTTCGAATATTTTTCACTCATTAAGAGTTTGCCATGAACAGTCAAAACGATTATTCTTAATCCCGTAACCACAAGTTCGCGCGCAAGTATCAGGATTATCGCCAAAGATGCCAAAAACATGTCAACAACCAGCGATATGGCAAAGAACGCGGAGATAGCGAATATCTTGTCAGCTATGGGATCGAATGATATGCCGAATGTTGTTACCCTGTTTTGCCTGCGCGCCAGATAACCATCGAGCATGTCTGTTATCGACGAAAACAGCGCAACAAGAAAAGCCGCGGCGATGAACGCAGGCTCATCCTGAACAACTGCGAGTACGAAAACCGGGGCTAGGCATGCCCGGCTGACAGTCAGGTGGTTGGGCAGAATACGCATCCGGCTTACTCTTTGAACATGTCCGCCGAGATATGAACTTCCAGCGGACTTTTCCCAAGATCGTTCTTGCTGAATTTCCACACTTCGTCATTCACCTTAAGCTCAAAACTCCTTGGATTGCCTATCTTTAACTTGGCTATATCGGAATATTCAAGAGTCCTTTTTTGTTCCGCGGGCAGGATGCCCTGGAATGAAAGGCGGCCGTCGATCTCGATCTGCAGCCAGCTGGGCTCTTTTTTCGTGGAAACCTCCAGCACGATCCTGTTGCTTGCGACAAAACCCTTTCTTGCTTCCAATATATTGATGGCTCCGGTCGTCTGTTTATGCGGATAATTAAGAAGCTTTGAGAAATCAAAACTTTTCTCAGGCGAAGAGTTGTAGGCGCGATAACTCACGTAAGAATAAATTCCAAAAAAAATGCCCAGGCTCGCGGCCGGCAGTACCAAAAACGCCCATATCCAATTATGGCGCTCACTGATCCATAGGGCGAATTGGCCCCAGGCTCTCATGAACAATCCATGATCATCCCGCTGCGAGCCATCGGACCCGGCGTGATTATCACTGTTTTCCCGCGTTATGGCGTCCCCGGGCGCAGAAGCGATCAAGCCCCTGACGCTGTCCCAAAGGCCGGCCGAAGCGCCAATACCAAGATATCTGGCGTAGCTCAACAGAAAGCCGCGCAAATAAATTTTTGCCGGAAAAACATCATAGGACCCGTCCTCGAGAGCTTTAACATATTTCATGGGGATCTTCGTATCTTCACAGACCTTCTCCAGAGACAATCCTTTTTCTACACGCCGTTTCCTGATTATCTCATATGCTTTTACGTCTTTTTGCTCATCCGACATGTTATTTATCCCTTAAATCCACTATCAAAGTGTCTTTTGGAAAATTCCTGCTGAACACGCTGTCATTAAAATCAGTGTTTAGTTTTAATCCTGAGATCGTAACTGTTATCTGAAGATTTTCAGCAAACAATTTTAGCCCTCGCGGCTCGCCGCCGGGAAACCCGAACTCAAATTCAAATGAATAGGAACCGCTGCCTGCTTTTGGAGTTGCGATAAGCTTTATCGAACTCTCACGCGAATCTTTTAACTTGCCCTTCTTCTCGGCATCGCTGCCTTTTCCCGCCGAACGCTTTCCGTCCTTGGCAGAGCCGCCTGCGGGCAAAGAGAAATCAAAGCGCTCCCGAATCTTCCAGATATCGTTTATTACCGGCAGATTCATAAACGCCATGGTATGCTTTTCGCTGAAATCCTGCAGCTTCTGGATCACTACCTGGTCAAGCATAACATCATAAAAATAGATAACGTCTTTATCAAGAAACACTTTAGCTTTCGCTCCGCCCTTATAATCAATGCGCGCAAGATCGCGCTTTTTATCCAGATATACTTTGCCCGAGATCTTCTCTTTTTCATTGGTGGGCAAAAGAACGATCTCCTCCTCAAAACGCAGCTGCGCGCGCTCGATCGAATCTTCGAAAGCCTTTACTCTCTCAAGAACAGTGGTAGTGGTAACATCTACGGCATAGAGATAAGGCACTGAGCCACTAAGGCACTGAGCCACTAAGGCACTGAACAAAATAAGGAAAAATGCTTTATTTCTTCTCATTTAATTTCATCTTTTTTCTTAATTTCCCCACTTAGTGCCTTTGTGGCTCAGTGGCTTTGTGCCTACTTATTTCTTCGTAAGGTAGTCTTCCAATTTATCATAGCGAATCTCCCACCTGTTAGTGCCCTCGGGTTTGAATATGAATCCTCCGACCTCCAGCCTTGAAAGAATGTCCGTGGCTCTGGCAGATGACCCGAAATTCGCTTTAAGAAGATCCTGAGAAACTCTCTTTCTCTCTTTTATAAGCACAAGAGCCTTTGCCAAAGGATCATCACCTTTGTCGGCAAATTTATTCAATGCAGCGCTGTCTGATAAGCTGACTCCGAGCATATCCGCAAGACCTCGCTCCGGCTTGCCCTGCTGCGCCCAGAATTTCGTAACAGCACTGATCTCATCGTCGCTGACAAAACACCCCTGAAGCCTTACGGGTCTGGGAGCTCCGCTCGCAAGATAAAGCATATCTCCTGACCCAAGCAGATATTCAGCCCCCTGGCTGTCTAATATAACGCGTGAATCGATTTTTGACACGACTTGAAGCGCTACTCTGGCAGGGAGATTGCCCTTTATAACCCCTGTAATGACATCCACACTGGGCCTCTGTGTGGATAGAATAAGATGTATCCCCACAGCCCTTGCCATTTGAGCGAGTCTTTGGATCGTGGCTTCCACTTCCCTTCCGGCTATAAGCATCAGATCAGCGAGCTCATCTATGATGACCACGAGATAAGGCTCTGGCTGCTCGCCATTGGAAACAGCGCTGTCATTGTATGCCTCGATATTACGAGCCCCTAATTTCGCGAACTTCTCATATCTTGCTTCCATGATGCGAAGCATGGCTAAAAGCGCCAAAGACGCGTCCCGCGGGTCCACTATCACCCTTGGATCCCCATTGATATCTCTCGGATTGAATAAGTGCCCTATTGTGCCATAGAAAGACAATTCAAGACGCTTTGGATCGATCATCACGAACCTTAATTCATCAGGAGTCTTTTTGTAAAGCAATGATGATATCATTGAATGTATGAGCACGCTTTTACCTGAATTCGTGGCTCCTGCCACAAGGATATGCGGCATCTCAGTGAGATCAGCTACAACAGGCGTGCCATCAGCGGCCCTGCCAAAAGCCATTGGAAGTTTGGGTCTCTTGTGAGTATTAAATTCATTACTCTCGATAATCTCGCGTAAACACACAAGCCTGGGCTCAAGATTAGGCACTTCAAGACCGATCACGCCTTTGCCGGCTATGGGACCCAGAACGCGTACTGCTGCCACCTTAAGAGCCAGGGCAATGTCATTGGCCAAAGTCGATATCTCGCTTGTCTTAACGCCGGGATGCGGCACCAGATCATACCTGGTCACAACAGGACCAGGCACAACCCCGGCAAGCTCTACTTTTACATTAAAATTATTCAAGGCATTGACAAGGTCGCGCCCCCGTCCCAAGGCCACGCTCTCCTCACGGGAAGCCCCGTCTTTATTACTGCTATCCTTATTCACAGCCAGAAGTTCCCTAGACGGCAACTGCCACTTGCGCGAAGAACCATTTTTGGCATCACGCTTGGATTTTATCGGCCCTGATTGCGCTTCTGATCCGCCCTGAGAGCTCTCTTTGATCATCTTGGCAACAGCGCTCCTGCGGGCTTCCAATTCAGCATTCACATCCTCTTTCCTGTCATCCTGCACAACAATGGGCTCTACGCGCTTGATAACAGTGACAGCAGGAGTGTTTTTAGCTTCAACCACGCTGCGGTCCAAAGCAGCCTGCTTTGAGCGCGCCTGCATCTGCTTGACCCATTCAAGCCACTCTTCCCTGATCATCCCATACGCCTTTACCGCTAATTCAAGCCACCGGATGCCAAAAGCAAAATGCATCCATACCAGAGCCAATGCGAGCGATAATGCGAACGATCCGAAAGCGCCCATCCCGAGCCTCATGTGCCTGATAAATCCTGTTGCTGCAGATCCCACAACATCTCCCTGCGAAAAGAACATGTTGCCCCACAAAAGATAAAGCGCGAAAAATCCGCCGAATGGGATGATGCCCGCGCTATACGCAAGAGAAACAGGCGAGATATTGCTTTTAAGAGACCTGATGAGGTTAATAGCGCAATAGACCAGAACCGCAGGAAATATGAACACCGGCCAGCCAAGAGCTCCGATCAGCCAATGCTTTAATCCGAATCCGGCAAGCCCGAAACTGCGTGGGATTATCAGGATAAGCGCTATTACGGCGGATGTAAAGATAAGGAATACGCTTAAGAATTTATTCAGCCGCTTCTTTTGTACGCGGCTTGTTCGGTTTTTATTTCGCATGCAATATTTGCCAACTTACCAATACTAACGCGGTAACCGAACTCAGAAGGCTCAATCGCGATCTTGCCATTGGCAACAAGCCATCCCAGGGCAAGAAATATCTTGCTTGCTGAAAGCTCAAGCTTGAGCTTAAGATGCATCACCTCTTCGCTGTGTGAAGGATCATTGCCAGCAGTTTCCTGCAAGGCTTGTATTATGCGATTAGCGTTGTGCTTTATTTCTTCGTGCATAAATGAAAGCAGACGGTTTACCGCTTCACACCTACTTTATAACAAATAGCGGGTCGCCTTTTTTGACATGTTTGCCGTTTTGGGCTAATATTTGCGATATTACGCATGTTTTGGGAGATTTGATCTCATTCATCACTTTCATGGCCTCAACCAGGCAAATGACCCGTCCCTGCCTGATAGCTCCCCCATCTTCAACGAACGGCGGAGATGATGGGGAAGGGCACCTGTAAAAAACACCTGAAAGAGGAGCAAAGATCTTTTCGTTGCTGTCAAACTCCTTTCCGTCTTCCTGATGCTTGCCGCGAGATCCATTACTGCCGACATTTCCAACGCGCTCGATCTTTAAGCTTTCCCCGGAACTGATCTCGATCTGCGCGCAATACACATTGCCTTCTACCATGCCAGCGTAGAGCTCGTCAACATACTCAAGAAGATCATGCTTAAGCATCTTGCCGCGCGAACACGTTTTTGCGTTTGTTTTTACTGTATTGCGCTTTATTACCGGCATCTACCCAAAAATCCTCAATTGGCCCATTTTTATCTTCGCAAACCTCAAAACTTTGTTATGTACCATAGAAACATAGGCTCGCCCCATCATTTCTCGGCTCGCCTCCAGCGAGCTTTTTCTCTCCGAGAGGTGGTGTGCCGCAGGGGAATTTCTCAGGAACTGAGAAATTAGGGTTATCTGTGCTGCCGCGGAGGAGGCCTCCTGCCCTGCGGAGGGGGACGCCTGTCTTTATCTCGATAATTCGGCTTAAGTCCAAAACCGCGGTGTGGTGATGATGAAGATGATGCGGACGAAGTTTCCTTCTCATCCGAAGGATAGAGTACTGCTCTTCTGGAAAGTCTTACTTTCCCGGAATTGTCCATATCAATGACCTTGACCTCTATCTCTTCACCAACACTCAGAGCTTCGCTCGCGTGGCGCAGACGCTTGTTGCTGATCTCTGATATATGAAGCAGTCCCTCACGGCCGGGGGCGAGTTCCACGAATACTCCGAAATCCAAGATGGAAACGACCCTGCCCTGATAGATCTTCCCGATCTCAAACTCCATGGTCAGTGAACCCACGATCCTTTTCGCATGATCAACAGATGTGTCATCCTTTCCGCTGATGAATACTCTGCCGTCATCGTCCACCTCGATCTCTGTTTCAGTATCTTCCATGATCTTGCGTATATTCTTGCCGCCGGGACCGATCAAAGCTCCGATCTTCTCCGCCGGGATCATGACCATCACGATCTTTGGAGCGTATATTGAAAGAGAATTTCGAGGAGCAGATATCGCCTGGATCATCTTATCGAGTATTGTAAGCCTGCCAAGCCTGGCATTCTCCAAAGCTGACTGTATGATCTCCACTGTCACGCCGGGAACCTTCACGTCCATCTGAATGGCTGTGACCCCGGAACGAGTCCCGGCTACTTTGAAATCCATGTCTCCAAAATGATCTTCCGCTCCCATGATATCAGTGAGTATTATGGGGGCGCCGTTGTCGCGCATGATAAGCCCCATTGCAATACCGCCGACATGATCCGACACCGGAACCCCGGCATCATAAAGAGCCAAAGAACCTCCGCACGTGCTTGCCATGGAAGTCGAACCGTTCGATGACAGGATGTCTGAGACAACGCGGATCGTATACGGGAAAGCCTCTTCCTTTGGAAGCAGCGGGGCCAAACCTTTCCTTGCCAAGTGCCCGTGGCCTATCTCCCTTCTTCCGGGGCCGCGCTCAGCCCTGGGCTCTCCCACGGAAAATCCCGGGAAGTTATAATGGAACAAGAAGCGTTCTTTATAGTCGCCTTCCAGCTCTTCCATGCGCTGCATATCCCTGGAAGTACCCAATGTGACTGTTGCCAAAGCCTGCGTTTGTCCGCGTGTGAATATTGCTGATCCATGGGTGCGCGGCAGCACTCCGATCTCGCAGGTGATATGCCTGATATCATCAGGCTTCCTTCCATCAAGACGTATACCGTCTTTCTCAAGACGCTTTCTCGCTTCAGCATCGAATATATCATGAACGATCCCCGACACCTGAGGGAGCGCATCTTTGAACTTTTCCTTAAGAGCCTCTTTAGCCTGGTCGCCCAAGGCGCGCACTTCCTTATCAAGAAGATCCTTGGGAAGATTTTTGGCTATGATCTCGCGCAGTTTCGCGCCTGCGAAAGAATCGACTTCAGCCTTCAACTTCTCATCGCATGACAATTTCTCAAAATTGAATTTTGGTTTTCCGATCTTGGAACGCATCTCATTCTGCAGATCCGTCAGCTTCCCTATCTCGGTCAATCCAAAATTAACAGCCGCAAGGATGACATCCTCCGATAATATAGTGGCTTTGCCCTCGACCATTACAATAGAGCCGGATCTGCCTGATATGACGATATCAAGATCACTGCCCTGCAATTCATTGAACGTGGGGTTAACTATAAAATTTGAACCGATCCTGGCTACCCTGACAGCTCCGACAGGCCCGTCAAACGGGATATCAGAAATGGCAAGCGCGCAGCTTGAGCCTACAATACTCAATACATCAGCGTCATTCTCACCGTCTGAGGAAAGCACCATGTTCTGGACCATGACCTCATTGGCAAAACCCTTGGGAAACAGCGGGCGGAGACTCCTGTCAGTCAGCCTGCACGCCAGGATCTCACCCTCCCTTGGCCGCCCCTCTCTTTTGAAAAATCCGCCCGGGATCTTGCCCATGGCATAAGTCCTTTCCCTGTAGTCAATGGTCAGAGGAAAAAACGATGCACCTTCTTTTGGCTTGGTAGACGCGACCGCTGCGCTGAGCACGACCGTGCCGCCCATCTTCGTCATAACAGCTCCGTTGGCGAACTGCGCCACGGATCCTGTCTCGAATGTCATTGTCTTTCCGCCAAGATCAACGGAAAATTGCATAAATTTTGTTTGTCCCATTTTATTTGTCACCTCATGTTTTAGCAGTTAAATACCGACGAATGAGTATATAGAAGTTTTGAATTTGATTGCTTGACTCGGCACTCAACACTCAGTACTATTGTTTTTTTCAGAGGAATAGTTTGCTTAAGATAGTGTTTGCGTTGCGCTATTTCAGATCAAAATCGCAAGCAATCTTTTCATACGCAGGAGAATCCGTTCTTTTTATGTATTTAAGCAATGCCCTTCTTCTGCCTACTAGCTTGAGCAGGCCACGACGGGAAGAATGGTCCCTTTTAAACCCTTTTAAATGTTCGTTCAGCATCTCTATGCGCCTTGTCAAAAGCGCGATCTGGACAGCAGCTGAACCTGTGTTTGTGGGTTCGGGCGAATATCTCCGAACGATTTCTGATTTCATTTTTTTATCTAACATTTCCTCTCTCTCTTACTTTCATTATATCTTTTAATATCTGGTTTCGCAGCTCATTAAAATTCTTAAAGCGCTTTTCTTCGCGGATCTTCTCGGTCAGCTCAATAGCCAGATGCCGGCCATAAAGGTCCCCGTGGAAGTCGAGGATGTGGGCCTCCACCGTAACAGAATGATGATGCGATGAAGATGGAGAAGCGAACCCCTCTTTTCTCATCATCTCATCATCTCCTGATCTCCTCATCATATTCTTCAGTGTTGGCTTCGTCCCTATATTAACCACAGCTTCCTTGTTTAAACCGGGTATCCACGCCTTAAAAACGCCTAAAGGGAGCATCTTGTTTGCGGGTACCTCTATATTGGCGGTTGGAGCGCCGAGGAATTTTCCTGCCAGCTTGTTGCCGAATACCACTTTTCCTGAAATGGGGTAATAATGGCCAAGCAGATCAAGAGATTCCTTAAAATCCCCGTCAGTCACATAGCCCCTGATACGGCTTGAAGAAATAGGCGAACCATTGCGCTTCATGCCGACTTTGATAATTTCCAGATCTCTATTGCATGCGCTGTCTTTGACACGATAACATTTCACGCCATTGTCCTCACTATGGCTTGCCGGATTCCTTGCCTCGTTCTCACTGGTAAGGTACTTAACCGAGAACTCCCGGTTCTTTCCCATTGAAAAATTATCACCGCACACAAGAACACGGGCATTCCATTTGCCAATCACATAATCATTGATGAAGTCCAGGGCAGAGGTGCTGAAGAAATCCGCATCAGTCGGCAGGACAGCGACCCTGTCTATGCCGAATTCCTTTGACAGCAGCTGCCTGCGCTCATCAATGGTAGTCAATACCCGTGCTCCTGTGCCTGCCTTGTGGCAGGTGTGCCTGCCTTCGGCAGGTGTGCCTATGTGCTGCTGTGCTGCTGTGCTGCTGTTAATAGAGGAATTTCCTTTATTAACCGGAGCACGGGAGCACGGGAGCACGGGAGCACAATTCTCATTCACTGGAGCACAATTCAGATACGCTCTTGGAGGAGCCGGGAACATGGCAACCATGGGCTCGAGATCATATTGCGCTGACACCCCGGAAAGAACATCGAGAACCTTGGCATGCCCCTTATGTATGCCGTCAAATGTGCCGATCGCGACGACACGACCGGAAGAATGATGAGGCGATGATGTGATGACGGGATGAGGCGAAGAAGACGCAGGAGAAATTGAATCCTCCTTTCTCGTTATCTCATCATCTCCTGATCTTCTTGTAATATCCATATTTCTCATTATTAACCGGCTATATCTATTAAACTTCGCTCTAAATCTTCTACAGAATTAAGGTCAGTAAGCGAGGCACTGTCCCCTATATTATACCTTCCTACAGCCTCTCTTGTCAGGTCCTCAAGGTAGCCGATCGTACCCAAACTAAGCGCGAAATCACGCGCTAAGCTCCTCAGATATGCGCCCTTGCCCACAAGAGCCTCAAAATAAACCCTGGGATGCTTATAATCCAATATCCCGAACTCATAAATATTGACTTTTCTGGGAGGAATCTCAGGAGTTTCCCCGTTGCGAGCCAGTTTATAAAGCCTCTTTCCCTTGTAATGCAGGGCGCAATATAAAGGGGGCACCTGATCGATCTCACCCAAGAACTGTTGCGCTTTTTCTTTAAGTTGCTTTAAGGTAAATGCAACGGCACAATGATGATGCGATGAAGATGGAGAAGCGAAACCCTCTTTTCTCATCATCTCATCATCTCCTGATCTCGTTATTATTCTTCCTGTTGGATCCAGAGTATCGGTCGTCTCGCCCAGAAAGATCGTTCCTTTATATCGCTTTTTTGTATCAGTAAAATCAGAAAATCTTTTTGTGACTTTTCTTCCCAGCATAATAAGCAGAACCCCGTTCGCGAAGGGGTCAAGCGTGCCGGCGTGGCCCACCTTCGGGCAATGATGATGGGATGATGCGATGACGGGATGATGCGATAAAGAGGAATCCTCTGGGGCTCTCTTTCTCATCATGCCATCATCGCATGACACCCTCATCACTCTCTTGATGTGGCGTATCACATCATATGAAGATATGCCCTTGGGCTTATTTACGTTTAGAATTCCTTCCATGTTCAATGCTTTTTTTAAATTGTTTGACAATCATCCGCTCAATACTGTCCATAGAAGTGTTTTTGATCTCAAAGCCCGCGGCGTTTCTGTGGCCGCCGCCATTAAACGCCCTTGCCACCTCAGATACGTCAATGCGGCCTTTTGACCTCATCGATACTGATGTGATGCCCTTTCCCCTGAAAGGCTCCTGTTTGAACATAAAAGTGGCTTCCACGCTCTCCGGAGATAATCCGTAATTCACTATATCATCCGTATCAGCGGGCTCAGGCGCATGGCGCAGGAAGTCCCGTTTTGAAAGCCGCATGCAGGATAATTTCCCGGATACATGGAACTTTATCCCATTAAGAGCCTTGGCCAGGAGTTTCAGATGGCCGATATTCTTTGAGGCGAACATCCTGTTGTAAATCTCCGTATGCTTCACCCCGGCCTCAAGAAACCCGGCTGCGATCCTGTGGGTAGCCGCAGAAGTAAGCGCATATTGGAAGCACCCGGTATCCGACACCATGCCGGCATAAAGCCATGTTGACTCCTTGACCGACGGCTTGATCCTCAGATGCTCATAGAGCCTGTATATCTGCTCTGCGTTTGAAGATGCCTTGGGATCGATCCAGTTCACATCAGCAAAACACCTGCTTGTCTTATGGTGATCGATATTAACGGTTGTCCTGAAATGATTCTCGTATCCGATATTCCCGGCCCTGCGCTTATTGGAGCATTCCAGAAATATCGCGCATTCTAAGCCTTGGCAGTCTTGAACAACAGCCGGTGCGATGATTTTTTCTTTGCCAACCATAAATCTGATATGCGGCGGAACAACCGTGGTGCTGGCAACAATGATTTTTCTTCCCGGACCAAGCCGCCTGATAAGGCTGGCCATGGCAAAGGAGGATGCAAGGGAGTCAGCATCAGGCTTGATATGCCCCATGATGGCAAAACTCTTACAAACCTTCAGTATCTTGCAGATACGTTTAATGGGGTCCATTTATATCCGGTCAACACAAGGGAGGCGAGAATTCTTTATCATTCGTGTTTAATTCGCGTTCTCAACATCAGAAATTATCTTTTTTCAGGTTCTCGATTATCGTATATACCCTTTCGGCTGATTGCGGATTTTGATCGTATTTGAATCTTAGTTTCGGTAAACGCTTCATGGTAATGCGCTTGCTTAAATAACGGCTGATATCGGGATATATCTGCTTGAGGGTCAGGTTGAGTCTTTCTACTATATCTTTCGAATAATCCTCGTCAGCCATAGCGTTCCGGCCTTCTTTAAACAGAGAATAATAGACATCAGCGAACTCCAGGCTTTTAACAACAACAACCTTTGTTATGGTCATTACATGGCCGTCTGCCGCATGAAGTATCGTATCCTGGTATTTTTCCAAAATGATCGCTATTTCAGTCGTAAAAAGGCTTGAGAGTCTTTCTTGTCGATTCGGAATCATGATCTTAAAAAATGCTAAAGATAGAGAAAACACAGGGCTAAATTATGAATGCTAAAAACAACAGAAGATTTCTTCATTCTACGCTTTTCTTGTTTTCGTTCTTTCATTCAGCATTTAGCCCTTGATTTTTTTATTTAGCGTTATTTGCTATGCTCAGGTTTTGCTCAGCCTCTTGAGCTCCTTGACTTGCGTGAAATAGACGATAAGGTCGCCTTTGCGCACATTATTGAAACCATTCACATTCAATCCGCATTCAAAACCCGCTGTCACTTCGTTAACATCATCTTTGAATCGCTTCAGGGTTGAAACCTTGCCTTCAAAGATATCCTTGCCGTCTCTTCGAACTTTAACGACCCCGCCCTTCACGATCTTGCCGTCTTTGACAAGACACCCGGCAACAGAACCGATACCCTTTATTGTAAACGCCTGCTTCACTTCAGCAGAACCCAACACGTTTTCGCGGATGATAGGCGCAAGCATCCCTTCCAGGGCTGAACGGATGTTGTCGATCATCTCATATATCACCTTGTACAGCGTGATCTCAACATCCTGCCTTTTGGCTTCTTCCTCGGCCCTGGGGTCAGTTTCAACATGAAAGCCCAGGATAATGGCGTCACTGGCTGCGGCAAGCAGAACATCCGAAGGAGTTATTGTGCCAAGATTGCTGTGCAAGACCTTGATCACGACTTCCTTATGATGCAATGCTGAGAGCTCGCTTACTATAGCTTCGAGCGACCCGCTTGTGTCAGCGCGTATGATCATGCGAAGCTCTTTGACCTCTCCTGATTCTATCTTGGAATGCAGGTCCTCAAGGGTCAAATGTTTGCTTCTCATTTTTCCATGGATAACCTCAGCTTCAAGCTTTCGCCTTGAAGAAAGCTCTCTGGCCTGCCTTTCGTCGTTTACAGCTATAAATTTATCCCCGGCTTCACAAAGCGCGTCAAAACCCAGCACCTGGGCGGCATGCGAAGGTCCGATACTGATCTGCCTTGTTCCATGCTCATCGATCAGGGCTCGCACTTTCCCTGATGCCAGACCGCAAATAAACGCGTCTCCAACTTTTAAGGTACCTTCCTGTACAAGAACCGTGACCACATTGCCCTTTCTCGGATCTTTTTTCGCTTCTACCACAAAGCCGACTGCTTTTCTCTTTGGGTTGGCTTTTAGCTCCAGCATCTCGGTCTCAAGAAATATGATCTCAAAAAGTTTATCCAGATTCAGCCGCCTCTTTGCTGAAACTTCCACTATGCTGGTTTTTCCCCCCCAATCCTCTGATACCAGATTATATTTGGAAAGCTCTCGTCTTATTTTGCTCACATCAGCAGTAGGCAGATCAACCTTGTTTATCGCCACAATGATCGGCACGCCCGCTGCCTTGGCATGATCGATAGCCTCAACAGTCTGCGGCATAACAGCGCTGTCCGCTGCCACAACAAGCACAACAATGTCTGTTACCTTGGCGCCGCGCGCGCGCATGGCTGAGAACGCTTCATGGCCCGGAGTATCAAGGAAAGTGATCGAGCCCTCAGGTCTTATGACCCTGTAAGCGCCTATATGCTGGGTTATCCCCCCGACTTCCGACTCAGCGACCCGTGTTTTACGGATCACATCAAGCAATGTCGTCTTACCATGATCAACATGCCCCATAACAGTGACAATGGGAGCCCTGCGCTCAAGCGCTGAAGCGTTTTCATCTTCAGACTGAGCTGAAATAAGCTTATCCTCATCAAAGCCCCGCGACACGCTTACCACGAATCCATATTCAGAGGCAACAACACCTGCCACGTCCGCATCAAGCCTCTGGTTGATGGTAGCCCATACTCCAAGACCCATAAGCTTCTTTATAAGCTCGGGAATACCAATACCGAGCATCTGCGAGAATTCCTTCACTGTCAGATGCGGTGTGATCGAGAGCTTCTTTTTCGGGGGCGGAGGAGGCTTTACAGGTTCAGGCTTGCTCGGCGGCCTGGGAGCTTGCGGCTTATAAGACTCTTTGGGCGCAGGCTCAACAACAGGCGGTTTTACCTCTTTCTCTACGGGCAATTCAGGCGCAGACTTGGCCTGCAATGAAGCCCTCTCGATCATCTTGGGAAGTTCTGCCTTTTGCAGGATCCCCCTGAGTCTTGCGGCTTGCTCTGCTTGTGCAGCATCAAGACCGGCTTTTTCAGATCCTTTTTCCTTGGAAATCTCTTTTTGGACTCTTGGCTTGCGCCCAACGCGTTTTTTGGCCGGCTCCTTCATAATAGCAGCTTTTGCCGGTTTCTCGGCTTTTTCTTTTGGCTTAGGCTTAACGGATGCAGTCTTCTTCGGCGCTCGCGGCTTCTTCGGCTTTTCCGTCTTCTTTACGATTGAAGCTTTTCCATCAACCCTCTGCCTATCTTCGCCTGATTCAGATTTATTTTTAAGTGTTTTCTTTTTTTTCTTTATTTCCATATTAAATTTTCAACTTCCTATTATTCTTTTGTTTCTTGCTCCGGAACTTTCGCCGGCGCAACAGCCTTGATCGATTCAACTGTCAGGTTCCAGCCGGTGAGCTCCGTAGCCAGGCGCATATTGACCCCTTCTCTGCCTATAGCCTGCGCTACCTGATCCTCAGCGGCAAAAACAATGGCTGTATTCTTTGACGTATCCTCGATCTCAACCCTGTCAATCTGCGCCGGAGCAAGACTTGCGCGAATTAAATCCTCTACCTTCTCGCTGTGTGATATCAAATCTATCTTCTCTCCGCGCAATTCACTTATCACGGGACGGATCCTTGTCCCCTTTATGCCTACACAAGCTCCGACAGGGTCCACTTTTGGATTCGCGGTTTTAACAAGAACCTTGGTCCTGAAACCAGCCTCCCTGACGACCTTCACGATCTCAATGGTACTATCATGCACTTCAGGAACCTCAAGATTGAGAAGTCCCTTGACGAACTCGGGGACCGCCCTTGATAGATACACTTGAGGCCCTTTCTGCACGGATTCAACAGCCCTTACAAGAGCCTTAATGACCTCCCCTATCGAGAATCTCTCTCCGGGTATCTGTTCTTCTTTTCTGAGAACCGCTTCGATCTTGCCAAGGCTTACATATACGGATTTATCCGGGCCAAAACGGTAAACAGATCCTGTTACGATCAGATTCTCTTTTTTCTTGAAATCCTTGAATAAACTTTCCTTTTCAACTTCCCTGAGCTTTTGAAGGATCACCTGCTTGGCTGTTTGCGCGGCTATTCGGGAAAAATCAGCGGTATCCATGGCTACGGGCACTTCATCAGAGAGCTTACTCTCGGGTGATATTTTTTGAGCTTCAGATAAAGCTATATCAGTATATGGGTCTGTAACGCCCTCAACGACCTTTTTGATTATAAAAGCGCGCGCTTGCCCGGTATTAGCGTCCATCTCTGTTTTTACAGGAACTTCTCTGCCGATATGCTTGAAAATAGCAGACGCCACAGCGCTCTCGATGAGACGCAGGATCTCCTGACGGGGAATGCCCTTATCACGCTCGATCGTCTCAAGAAGAAGCACGAATTCTGTCTTACCGGAACTCATACGGATTCCTCGCGAATAAGACGCGAATTATAAAGACACGCCACAAAACCAAGAGCCCCCCCACCCAATCTCCCCCACCAAGGGGGAGGAGAAAAAAGGAGATTCCCATTCGCGTTCATTCGTGTAGTCTTCATAATTTCGGCTCCAAATTCGCTCTCGCGATATCCTCAAAAGGCACTTCAGCATTACTGCCTTCAATCCCAAGCGTTACCACTGAACCGTTAACTCCATAAATATTTGCTATGGCCACATTGTCCTTTATACATGCCGGAGGCTTTCTGAATACCGCCCTGATCTGCTTGCCAACGAACCTCCTGTAATCATCAATGCTCTTAAGCGCCCTGTAAATACCCGGGGAAGAAACCTCGAGCACATAAGGCCCCTCAGTCGGATCCTCCTGATCAAAGGCCTGGCTGATGGACCTGCTCACCTTTTCGCAATCACTAAGACTCACGCGCTCTTGAGGGTCCTTTTTCTCAATGTACACTCTCAAAACTTTGCGCTTCCCCTCAGACCCGAATTCATGCCCCATAAAGCAATAATCCATGCTTTCAACGGACGTTTTTAAGAACTCTTCAATGTTCATAAGTAAATATAATGCGTCCCCTACCGGAGACGTATTATATGCATCCCAAACTTGATCCGGGATCCAGATTCTTCATCCAGCATATTCCCAGAGCTAAAGTCCGAGTTCTGATAACCGGATTTACAAATTCCAGCATTTACATAAAAAGGTGAATTCTCTTTATTGCTGACTGAACCTTGATTCAACCATTAAAACAAAAAGGGCGCTCTTATGCAGAGCCCCCTTCCCTTATATCTAATATTTTATTATATTTACCTAATCAGAAACAGGGGTAAGCAAAAGCATAGGGCCCGTAGCTCAGTTGGTAGAGCATCCGCCTTTTAAGCGGGTGGCCGCGCGTTCGAGTCGCGCCGGGCCCAAATATAAGCAAAAATGCTAAATTCTAAAGTATAAATGCTAAAAATAAGGAAATCTTTATTATGGCAATTTATACGTTTTCTTGATTTATTTACATTTAGCCCTCAGCAAAGCAGCCCTATGGCATGCCCCACAGGGCATAATTTAGACCTTCTATATGCTGTTATCCACATAATTTAAGACTACTTATTAACATTTCAACAAGTTATCCACAATCTATTGGTGTCAGACTTGAAATTTAGCGCATATACCATTATTCCTTGCTTTTCATTTAATGCCTGGCATTTTAAGTGTGGATATGTATGTGTGGCTAGTAGACAGGGGGGGCAGTAGGCAGCATAAAGTAGACAATAGACAGGGGCAGTAGGCAGGGGGCAGGGAAAAAGAAAATCTTAATTTAAACTGAAAGATAGTGGATTTTAATACTCTGATTAGTCTTATTCGGTTTCTGAGGTATGCTCAGTGTTCTCTTTATTCTGCCTCTTCCCTGTATACTGTCTACTGTATGCTATATGCTACATTGCAAGCAGTTCTTTGATCGTGTCCACTGCTTGCAATGGATCACAGGGTTTGGTTAGGTATTTGGCAGCTCCCAGAGACAAACCTTTTTTAATATCTTCCTGCTGAGTCAAAGCTGAAAGTATGACAATAGGGATCGCGCTTGTGGAAGGATCGCTTTTAAGATAGATCAAAACTTCCCACCCGCTCTTTCCGGGAAGACCGATATCAAGCATCATAGCATCAGGAAGCCCGAATCTTGCCTGCTCGATCGCTGAATCTCCATCATACGCAGCTTCCACGTCAAAACCTTCAAGCTGGAAAGCATCCTGAAGCATCTGGCTGATATGAGGCTCGTCTTCGACTATAAGTACTTTTGCGGACATATGATTATAACCATATAATGCTAAATGCTAAAAAGCGTGAAACGTGAGACGTGAAACGTAAAATGTCAAAAACAAAAAGCAAGAAAAAATCTGGGTCTTTTTTTCCGACAAACTTCTTGCGCCTAATGTCTAACGTCTTACGCTGTAAGTTTTTTAGCATTTAGCCCTTTGTTTTCTATATTACCTTTTTATTCATGCATATTAGTGCGCTAATTCGCACATGCTCATGTTCTAGCTGATCAAGCTCTCGGAAATATCTTCCCCCTCAGGCTCGGGAGGCTTATCAAGCTTTGGGAACACTACGGTGAACTGCGCGCCTCCGACGTCAAGATTCTCCGCCATTATTTTTCCGCCCATGCGCTCCATCAATGCCTTGGAGATCACAAGCCCCAAGCCTGTTCCAACTGTCTTTTTTGATATCGCGTCGCCTGAGCGCGAAAACGGGGTAAAGAGCTTTCCCAGAAATTCCCTGGGGATCCCGGGCCCCTGATCCCTGACATGCACAACAATGCTCTTTGGCAATTCCAACCCCTCGATCGTAACAGACTTTTCAACGGGAGTATATTTGGCAGCGTTGGAAAGCAGATTGAGAAATATTTGTTTGACCTTATCCTCGTCCAGCAATGCCACGAACTCTCCCTCCATAAAAGAAACCTCATACCTGGGCTGATCAGGCCTCATCTTTAAGCCCGCGACAACGCTCTCTGCCACTGATCTTAAATTGACCTCCTTATAATCAAGCTCTATTCTTCCCTGCTGTATGCGTTTTAAATCCAATATCTCATTTATCATCTTTGCCAGTCTGTTGGATTCATCCACGACCGCTTTGCAATAGCTCAGGATCTTTTCCTTGCCCAGACGGTCATAGAATTTGAGGATCATTGAGTTGAATCCCTGAATAGCCGAAAGCGGGGTTCTTAGTTCATGCGAAGCGAATGACACGAATTTTGATTCCATGTCAGCCATCTCCTTGACCTTTTTATTGATCACCTGCAAGCTTTCATTAGCCTCCTGGAGCTGGTTCGTGCGCTGCTTTACAAGCACTCCCAGTTCATTTTTGGATACTGTTGTGGATTTAAGCTTCTTGACCATGGTATTAAACGAGAGGGCGAGCTGCCCGATCTCATCAGCCGCAGGCGCCCGCACCTGCGTTTGCAGGTCCCCCTCAGCCACTTTGCCGGCTGCCGCCTGCAATGCCTTAAGAGGCTTGACTATCCTGCCGATGAACATTATCGAAGCCACTGTTGCCAAAAGGATAAGGGTCAGCACTGAGATCACGGCCCAGGTAAAAATGTCTTTCATGATTTCATCAAGCCTGTGGGATGAAAGCCCTATCAGTATCGCTCCTATCACAAGCGAGGACTTACCTGTTGGAAAAAGCGTTTCCCTGCCGCCTGTCTTATAGGATTGAGGCCCTTGTATTGATATCCCTGCCAGGTAACGCCTGTTGCCCTCATCCCACCTGACAGACACTTTACCGCTTGAAAGCACTTCCTGCACCCACTTATCAACAAAGAATTTACCGCCCCTTCTGCCTGGTTCTGAATGAGCGAGGATGAGCCCGTCATTGCTAATGACGATCGCTATGCTGACATCATCATCTTCCTTAAGGGATGTTATCACGCCCTCCATGCCCCGCACGTAATTCCCCCTTTTACTTGCGAAAGTCGCCTGTTTTGACACGGCCTTGACCAGTATCGTGGCCCTGCGCCTAAGTTCCTCATCAAACGAGTTTTTTGAATGATAATAAAACACAAGAGAAACAATACCCGCAGTGACTGATACAAGCAGAATAAATAGAGCGATCAGTTTTTTAGCCATAAAAATAATACAGCAGACAGTAAACAGCAGACAGCAGACAGGTTAGAAAGGAACTCTTCCATGTACTGCTACCGGCTACTCTCTACTTTCTTTATAGCCTGACATTTGTATAATTTCAACGGATAATTTAGAATGATTGTAATACATGTCCGTTGGGCATGCATTACAATCATCCCGGACTTGTTTCGGGATCTCCACAGAAAAGAGATCCTGAACTAAATTCAGGATAACAGAATAAATACTTATGAAAGTCTTAAAGATTTTAATTTTCAGCTTAGCGGCTTTGTGCCTCAGCGGCTCAGTGCCTTCTCTGCATGCCGAGCAATTCGATAAATTCAAGCAATATGTGACAAAAATAAACTTAAAGCCGTTTGCAAAAGACCTTGGCGGCCTTATCGGCGCAGGCTCTTTTCACAGCGGACGCTCTCTTGGATTCCCCGGGGTTGACGTAGCCGGACATGCCGCAGTACAGGCAAAGCCTTCAAAGAAAAACCTTATTCTCGTAACAGCCAAGGAAGATAATCTCGCTGTTGGTTTTGCCCAAGGAGAGATAGGCCTGCCATACAAGATAGATGTGATACTGCGGGGCACAAGTTTCGGAGACTCAGCCATTGTGGGAGGCGGCCTGCGATACGGGATACTCCGGCCGAAGCTTCTTCCGTTTGTACCGTCGCTGTCGATCTCGGGTTTCAGTCATGTGATGAGCCATACCTTCTTTTCAGCTGTGCACTCGTCTGTTAACCTGACGCTGAGCGTATCAATGCCGTTTATACAGCCCTATATCGGCGGAGGCATGGATTTCTGCAAGGTTAAGATCAAGGAATCGAACACTGCAACGCTGGTTGGCTACAAGATAAAGGAAGAAGGCGCAAGGGGCACAGCCGGCATAAACATAAAACTATTCCCCTTAACGTACTTTCACGCAGCGTATACAAACTTCCACGGTCAGGACGGGTACGAAGGCGGGATTGGGTTTAAGCTGTAAACAGCTTAAACCCAATCCGTTCTGCTGTGCTCCCGTGCTCCCGTGCTCCCGTTAATAAAGGAAATTCCTCTATCAACAGCATTTTAATGAATAATGCCTACTTTTCTGGTGATCGTCTGCGAACCCTTGGGAGAATTAACCTCGATCCTTACGATATAACCGCCTTTACCCACTTTTCTTCCGCCTGAAGTATTTCCGAACCACTTCATGAAATTTGGTCCTGCGCGGCATCCATTGGGATCTCCCGGAGAACAGCTCCACTCCCTTACCTTGTATCCAAGCAGATCATATACAGTGATCTTCACGCTTGAATCCTGAGCAAGCGTATAGGCGATCGTGGTATGTCCCCCCTTCCTGGTATCAACAGGATTCGGATAATTCGACACCTTGTTTATGACTTCCGGAGGCTCGCTTGATGCTGTTGGTTTTGAATCAACTGACCAGGTTGACGGAGCTCCTGCTGTGTTGAATGAGCGCACTCTGTATGAGTAATAACGCCCTGACGGTCTCGGGTTCTCACCCGGATAATTCGGATCGCCTACGATGAATGAATTATTGACCGCTCCGCCCGGCCTTCTTGCGGGTATCAGGGCAATGGTTTTCCATACCGGGTTACTATCCTCTCTTTCCTGGATCTCATATAAGAGTACACGGCTCTCATCATCAGAGCTGGCGTTCCAGTCGATCTGGAAGGAGTTCCCGCTTATAGTTCCTCCTGTTGCCACAGCAGGCATTCCCGGAACACTCGGAGGCGACGGGTCAACCCTGTACATAAACAATGGTCTTCCCAATAGATTGGGTATTATTGCGCCGCCTTGATCGGATTCAGCTCGCACCGAATAAAGCACAGCATCATCTGAAACAACTTCGCCTTTAAGGTGATGCTGGGCAATGCTTCCCACTGCTCCGCGCGTGACGATCGCGAATTGGCTCGTCCCCGTGACTTTTTGCGCTTGAATGATCTCGCTCCCGATATAGAACCTCATTTTCTGCTCAGGGAATACACTCCCGTCCTCAACATAAAAGGCAGTATCATCAGGACTGATATCAGCATAAAGCCTTGTGGTTTTTGGAACAGCAAGAGCCAAACCTGTCAGGTTCTTGCTTGCGTTCATCCCGGCCTGCTGCCACTGGGCAAGCCCCTCAGTGCTTAAGAAATCCTTGCCCAAAGCAACATAATACGCCCTGATATTAGGGACCTTGCCCCAGGCTCCATACATCTCAGTCGTGACATTCGACCATGCGCTTTTCGCGAATCCCTGATCAGGCACAGGTATGTAGCTGCCTTCCAGATTCCTAAGGAACACTTGAGGCACGCCTCCTCCCACGCTTTGCACCATGTCTCCTATGCCGTCATCGTTGTAATCAACATCAAGGACTCCGTCCCCGTCAAGATCAGTCTCAGGGATATTGTCTCCGTCGATATCTACCTCATCCTTTCTTCCGTCACCGTTAAAATCATAATTATCAGCATCACCGTCTCCGTCAATATCGATCAATGGCTCGCCGCTGGATGATATCCTGTTGTCAAGATCAGGAACAACAAGACCCTTGCTGTCGCGCACAATATTGCCTGATGAGTCTTTTACAGCGAATGCCGGGTATTTGTCATTCGCATAACAGATCGCAGGAATAAGATTCACTGCTTTGATCACCTCAGGAGTAATAAGGCTCAAGTTCGAAGCAACAGGCAGATGATAAACAGGATCTTCTCCCACGCTTACTGCTTGGGCTGCTCCCGGGCTTAAAATATCACTTATAGAGTTGATCCTCAGTCCCACTTGATGGCCCAAGAACGAACACCCGGCAGGCCCTGATGGATCAGCCTGTATTCCCATTGTCGGACATCCTTCAGTGTCATTTGGACTGATATCACCCACAATAAATATTATCACCGGGGTCGCTTCGACTCTTAAGCGGCCTGTGCTATTGTGATCCAAAGGCACTAAAGCCACTCCGCCTGTGAAATCACTCGAACCTCCGGCATACCCGTCATGTATTACGCTTCCGATATTTGTGTCCCCGTCAGGAGTAAATGTCTGGTTACCGTCAGCATCAACATACACTGATAGTTTCTCTATATCACCCTGGCCTTCAGTACCGATCTGCGGCGAATCAACCGTGCCTGTCTGGTCGACCCTGATCGTGCCTATATCAAGATAATTCTTGCTCACTGAGAGCGTAAGCTGCGTGAAAGCGATTTCTGTCATTCCGGGCTTGACGCCCGCGGGAGCCAGGTTCGTGCCTTTGACAGAAAGCACGATCGAGCCTATACTCGCCAAAGAAGTGCTGTACGGGAAATTCTGCGTGCCGCTTCCATCCGGCTGAGTACGGCTCACATCAACATATATCCGGGAGTCTACTTTGTGCGGTCTTGCGACTCCAACCGCTCCGGCGCTTGAGATCTTTAATCCTATCAGGTTGCCCACTGTGGCTTCCTCATGTATATCATAAGTCAAGAAATAGGTCTGAATGGTCCTGGTGATAAGCTGCGGAAGAGTAAGCTCTATCGCTGTATAGAGATCACCCTCATCAGCCTGATTGAAAATATCCACTTTCTCTACTTTTACCCCGATAGGATGACGGGTTACAGGGGTCAGATTATCCCCAAGGCGTTGAGCCCTGGCAATAACCTGCAGAGCGCCGTTAGCGCCCACAACAGAGAAGCTTGAATACATCATGAGTTCTTTTTCTCCAACCCATATATTGCCTGAAGTCGGCCACCCTGAAGTGGATTGAACAACAAGGTCGAATGGAAGCGCAGCTGAAGTGGACATTTCAACAACAGATATGGTTTCAATGCCTGAGATCAGATTATCGAATGAATCAAGCTCGTCATTTCCATTCACGTCTCTATAGACCTTCACGAACTTCACATCCCTGTTCGAGCCGAAAGGCTTTGAAGGATCAGCCGCTCCTGAAGCCCCGAACCGCTCAACAGTGATCGTCTGCCACTTCGCATTGCTCAGATCCACTCTCATGTTGAATCGCATTGCTTCAAAATCCTGCTCAGCCTGATACACGACTTTACCCAAAGCCATGTCATAGACTCCCATCTGCATAGTATTCGGAATATCAGCGCAATCTCCAAGACAAGCAGGATCTGATTCATCAGACCATGCTGTTACCATGCCGGCTTTATTAAAAGCCCTGGCCCTGTAAGCATAATAATGTCCGGGTTCCCTCGAACTTTCTCCGGGCTCATCAGGATTGCCCACGATCTTGAAATTATTAATGGCTCCGCCCAATTTTCTCGCCGGAATAACAGCAATGGTATCCCATACGCCGTCATTGTCAATCTGCTCCTGAAGCTCATAGAGATACACGCGGGATTGCGCGTCCACGCTGGCCTCCCATGTGATGTTGAATGAACCGCTTTGAGCTGAAGCATCCGTGATCTGCGACTGAGGCTGTCCGGGAACGGACGGAGGCGATGAGTCTATCCTATACATCAGGAACGGCCTTCCTGAAGCTGAAGGCACATATTCCGAGGTGTTAAGCATGCCGCGTACCGAAAAAAGATACGCTGCATTGGTCATAACCTCGCCGGAAAGGTGATTCTGCGGAGCAGAACCCAGCACGCCCCTGCACAGCCTGCCTTCGCAAATATTCTGAACATCGCTTGAAATAAGAAACGTATCAGAGCCTGATTTTCTTGCCATGAGTATCTCGCTTCCAACATAGAGAACCACATCATCATCCAAGAACCCGTCTGTTGATTCCACCCTTATGGTCGTATCGGATGTGTCGATGTTTGATGTAAGTCTTGTGGCAATGGAAGGAGCAAGCGTAAGGTTCTTCAAAGTCTTTGAATTAAGCGTGGGAGGACTCGAAGGTTCCCAATTCCTCAAGCCTGTGGGAGCTGAAAAGCTTCTGCCAACAGCCACCTGATACTGGTTCAGGCTCGTGTTCGTTGAGACCCTGACCCAGTAAGCATAAAGCGCTGTCTGGTCCTTGCCCCATGAGGTTTTAGCAAAACTGTAATCAGGCAGAGGGATCCTGCTGCCCTGTAAAGTCTGCAGGAATACTCTTGGCTGGCCTCCTATCACATCCACAGTATCAGGGATCTCATCATCATTGAAATCAATATCAAGGACCCCATCTCCGTCAATATCCATTTCAGGGATCCCGTCTCCGTCGATATCTATCTCAGCTTTGCGGCCATCCTCATTGATATCCATGTTGTCATATATGCCGTCATCATCAAGATCAATCAAAGGCTCGCCATTGACCGTAGTCACACTGGTCGCGTCACCTAAAGCTACGCCATTGGCATTGCGTATGACATCTCCATTCTGGTCCAACTGCGCGAACATAGGATACGCATAAGAGGTTCCTGCTGCTGTTGAGTACACGATCTTTGGTATTAATCTTGTAGCAGGAATAATATCGCTTGTTATGGCAGCCGCAGCGCTTTGTATAGGAGGACTCTCTGTGCTGATGTCAGATGGCACAGCTTTAACCATTCCTGTGTTCTGCGGAGTCTTTATATCATTGAAGCTCCGGAGGTTAAAACCCGCTGAATGCCCTATCGTCGAATTCCCGTCAACATCAGCATCCGAGATATCAGCAACAACGAATATAGTCTGTTTTTCCGGAGTAATCCTTAATCTGGGCCTGCTGTCAACGTTTAACAGGACCAAAGCCTGACCGTTCGAGAAATCAGATGATGTTTCTGTCTGCTGATCAGGGCGCGTGTATCCTATATGAGTCTGCCTGCCTATTTCAGTGTCGCCATCAGGCGTGAATGTTCCGTTGTCATCAGAATCAAGATAAATCGCGACTGACTTCACATCTCCCTGCCCCACTTGCGCGGTAGTCGCAGGACCGTCAACAGTGCCGATCTGATCCAGCACAAAAGCTCCGACATCAGTGTAATTGGTGTCAACCCATATTTCCATTTGAAGGAACGGGATATTATCTGTATTTGGCTTGGCGCCTGCCGGTGACACTGAAAATCCCGAGATACTCAGTGTTATAGGCCTGATAAGGACCATAGCGGTTTCAAACGGAAACTCATCCGTACTGGTACCCTCAGGAAAAGCTCTTGACACATTCTCAAACAGGGTTGCGCTTGTGTTATTGGGCGAAGGAATACCCACTGAATCGACTCCAGCCACTTTTACTCCTATGGTGTCTTTGATGTCAGCTCCCTCGCCAATGTCATACGCTATAAAGAATGTCTGGGCAACAGGCGAGAGTATCTGTGACTTTGGAAGCTCGATCTGCCTTGTGCGGTCATTGCCATCAGCTTGATTGAAAACATCCACTTTCACGATATCCGTGCCTGATGAGTGCGCTATAATGGGGGTATTGGCGTCTCCAAGCAGTTCTCCCCTGCTTGTAATACAAAGCGTTCCCATCCCCTGATAAAGCCCGTCATCAGAGCACTGATTAGCGATCCTCGTCTCAGTGCGGTTGTCGAATTTCATGAGCTCAACATCATTCACAAACACATACCCTCTCATGGGCCATGACTCGGTTGAAGTCGGAACCAGGTCAAAGCCGGCGCAATAATCCGCGGCAGCGCCGCCTGTGCATGTGATCGTATTATCATAACCTGTGGCTGTTGCGATCGCCACCATAGTGGTCGTGTTGGTTGATGATATGAGCTCATCGCTCGAGTCCAGGGTATCACTGGCATTAACATCCTTGTAGAGCTTGACGAATCTCACGTCAGTGTTCCTGGCATAGCTGAACAGAGCATCAGCTGACGCTCCTGTCCTTTCAATAAGGAGACTTTCCCATATCGCGTTAGCAACATCGGTTTTAAGATTGAATCTTAAGAATGTGGCGCCTGCCTGGGCCTGCGATACACCGCCTTGAAGCACAAGCTCATAAGCAGCATCATAAACACCCATGCTTACCTGGCTCTCAGTCTCAATGACCTCAACGGTATTCGTTATGAACGGAAAATTGATATTCGGGTAAAACTCGGCGTCCATGATAACATTGTCAGGGATCCTTTGCACGAATGATGTGGCTGATGTTATCTCAACGCCCACGGTTTTGCCGACCTGCGCAAACTCACTGATGTCATATGTAAGATACAGGATAACGCTTTCATCAAGCTCAGCATCCATATGATAAGTGCCTACCACAAGCTCAGGCGTGAATGTGAGCTCTGATTCCCTTTCAGAAAAGAAGAAACTCCCGGGAGTCACAAGATACGGATACTTGCCGTCAGCGGTCTGCGTGGTATCTTCGACCCCGAATGTCTTGTTCCCGTCGTCCCTCCATATCTTTATGACAGGCACGTCAGAATCAACGCCTGTGCCGGTGAGCTTGATCTTGAGCGATTTGAGTATCACTGTGTTGGCTTGCGCTCTTAATGGAAGCTGGGCAAGGATCACATTGTCTGTCATCTGCTTGGCAATGCTGGGAGCAGCATCCTTGAATCCAGCGAGGAGGTCGTCCGTGGTAGCCACGATAGGCATAACAGGGCCTTCCGGAATTATCTGCACGTCATCAGCGTCCACGAATGTCTCTCTGTGATCCCCGTCAAACAACATGTCATCGAGTTTTATGCCGAACACCTCATTGAGTATCGTATTGTCAGGATGACAGAATTCAGCGGCAGGATCGATGTCTATGGCCACAAAATACGTGGCCTCCTTTGTTGTGATCAGACTGAAAGGATTGCCATCCTCATCAGAGATCGAGATCGTGGTGAATCCTGGATTATCCCCCACTCCGAATTGCGCCTGTCCGATCAATATGTCCGTGAACGGAGCGACAGAACCGCTGACAGTCCTGTTAAGCACTCCATCCCCGTCATCCTGATAAAGTTTTATCGTCTTTATATCAGCATCATCGCCATTGAGTCTCGCGGGTTTTGTGCGCACGATCCTGAGCTGTTCCCAAGGCACTTTGTACCCGGAAGACTTGATCTTAAGCCTCATTACATTGAGGTTTGTCTGACCCTGGGTGATCGGCACGCCAAGGAGATCACCAGCGGAATGCGCCATGGCATTGCTTCCAAGCTGGCCTCTGCTCACGTTAAGCAGGGTATCAACGTTCCTGGCAGTGTAAAGGAGGATCTCCTCCCCGATCATCACATAACAATCCGAGGGAGCGCTCGCACAATCCTCTGTGTTTGGCAGGTCAATGGCTGAATTGAGCGCTATCGAATCAGTGGTCGAACTCCTTGCCAATGTCAGATACATCGCAGGCTTGTTTATCGTGCTGAATGATATCGCGTACATGGGCTCTGTCAGAACAGCGATGTCTCTGGGGCTCGCCTTAATGTTATGGATACCCGTAATAAACGGCAATGTAGCTGACGAGACAACGTTTGGTTCTGATATCCAGTCATCAACAGCATCATCAACATCATTGGCGTATTGCGGGAAACTTTCCTCTCTTAAGATCGCTCCGATGGTTCTTGCCTGCTTTGTCGCAGGATCGAGCGTCTCAGCATCATCCTTTATGTCATAGGTCAAAAAGAATATCCTGGGCCCTGTCACGATCGCCTGATATTTATCAGCATCGAACTTCACAGGAGCCTGCAAAGGCTGGCCTCCTGTGCCGAAATAACCGGCTCCAACAGCCATGTCATTGGAATCCAGTTCTCCTGTATTACCCGCTGTTGTTGAATCAGCCCATACCGTGACCTGCGTGACTTCATCAGCCACGTTCCCATCGTTAGCCGCGGTTCCTGTGGCATATACGACCAAGCCTCTCCACACGATATCAGCATGGCTCGCTGATATTTGAAGGGTCGCCATGACCTGGTTCGTGGCTCCCTGCACAAGTCCCAGAGTCGGTGTCGTGTCTGTTCCTATCACTATCATGTCATCAGCGTATTCCTTTATCTGCTGGATATATGATGTCCTTCTCACGTCATCGGGGCTAAGCCAGTCAGGGCTGATGAATTTGAAATAATCCGTTGTCCTTACTTCCATTCCGAGCCTTGCCTCGGAATATACATTAGCGAGATAATCCACGTCATAAGTAACAAAGTAATTCTTATCGGAAGTGTCGAGCTCTTCTCCTCCCAAACCGCTTTGCATGCCTTCTATCTTTATCCTTGCCTGCCCGCTGAGCCCTGCTAACCGCGGCCAATCCAGAGCTGTTGTATTCTCGACTCCGCGAGCCACTCCCGTGAACGCCTTATTGTCGAAATCAACGCTCGCATAATAAATGATCTCTTTGAGGCTCGGGTCAGCCTGATCATCACCGAGCACAAGCCTTCCGGGTTCTGTGCTTACGAATATGTCGTCATCAGGGAAGAATGCCCCGATATTATTGACATATATCACTGTTTCCGTGGAAGTATGCGCCCTGGACAGACTGTCAAGCGGAAACCGGTATGTATTATTGGCGTTTATTATCAGCTGATCCGCGCTCTTGTCAAAGAGGTCATCATCATCAACGTCATAATAGATCTTAATGCCTAAGACATCCTGGGCCTTGTTGTACTTGGCTCCCCCTTGATCGACAGGGCTCCAGCGGTCGAGTTTTAATCCCTGCCATATCGCTGTTCTCTGCTGAGTGCCCATTGTGAATTTAGCCACTACGATATCCAGTGAACCCTGGACAGTCGAGGCAGCAACAGAGAAATAAGCAGGGGGCTTAAGCCTGTTGAGATCCCTGATCCTTACCTCATCGACCGTTGCCACAACAGTCAGCTCATCTGACTGGAACAGATCATGGCTTCTTACTTTACCCTCTGATGCTGATATCTTCGTGTCAGCGACTGATACTCCGTGTGTGAGCCCGATCTGCGCTGAATTATTGAATTCATAAACAATAAAGAAGTATCTGGTAGATGTTTCAATAAGACCATTATTGACCTTATCAGTGATATCAAGCACAGCAGACCCGTCAGTGAATACCGCGGGAGTGTCAGAATCCGTGATCTCCCTGTCAATATTAGGCTCAAAGAGCCTGCTGCCGGCATGCACAGCTTCAGGGCCGCCGCCTGATTCTTGATCAAGGAAAAGTCTTACGCTTTTTATATGCAGGTCACTGCCGCTTCCGGTTTTGGCGACTTCGATCTGCCCGAGCACAGCTGTGAGCTCTTGAGTCCACATGGCAAGCCTTATCATGCCCACCCTGGCTTGGCCCTGAGGAACAGTCGAGTGTTTTATTCCGTAAGAATCCCCGGCGCCTTTGAACCAGCCTCCGATATTCTCCGTCGAAGATGATGCATCATACTTCACATATATCTCAGCCGGGGCTCTCTCAACAGGGCTTGTAGCTGTCTTAATCGAGAAATAATTCTCAGCAACATCAACATTGCTGTCTCCTGTCATCTTGATGTTTGACGGGCTGGTAAGCTGGAAACCAAGAGATCTCGGAGTCTTAGCCGTGGATGATATCCTCACTGTCAGGAAATATCGTTTCTCAGCGTCTGAGAGCATGGTCCTGGCAGGATCGATCGTTTCAAGGGATGTGAACACCCATGCGTTCTCGGCAACAGACCAGACGCCTGTGGCTATCTTCACATCCTCGGGAGTGCCGCCAAGAGAACTCTCCGCTGTGAATGTGCCGTCATCGTTCTCATCAAAATGCAATGCCACTTCAACCACATCCCCGGCATCAAGGGACCCGAGTTTCTCGACTTTCAGTTCTGAAAGCCGGCCTGAAAGTCCGATATTGGCGGGTTTTGCCACCATGGCCAAACGCAGCATGGGTATTGAATACGGAGTCTCGTTGGTCAATCCGTCGCCCTGGAACAACCTTGTCCTCCCCTGATACACGCTGGCCACGTAAACCTGATTCTGCTTCACCTCATTAACAGTGGAATCATCCGGGTTCTCAGGCTCAGGAGACCAATCCTGCGGCACCACAACAAGGCCTGCCACAACAATGTCCCCGTCCGAACCGGATTTTAAGGGAACAGGGAAGGGCCTGTTAGCGTCATCAGTAAAACCATATATGCAATTTCCATCTGCTCTTGGGAGATCGATCGTCGCATAAGCCGTTGCATTGATCTTCAGGCTTTCCTGGATGCTGTCTATTATCTGAAGCGACGGATACACCCCCTGATTGGCTGCCGTGAACGTGTAAAAAGTAGCGCCCACTGTATTGGGGGCATTGCCGTCGATATTGGTAAGACTCACTGTTGTTGTAGTGCCTGAATGATTAAAGAGAACAGGCCCTGTGAAATACTGTCCATTATCAGGATCCCCGCTCGCTACATTCCCGAAAGCATCCCTTACTGTTACCGTGGCCACTCCGATATTGCCCACTTTTAACGGATTCGTGTTCGTGAATGGATGATGGATCGTGAAATACCTTGGAATTCCGGGAGTCACCCACTGATCCTGGCTCGCTGACACCAGTTCGTAAGCCTTGGCTCTTATTGATATTTTGCCCACAGCAGTGTCCCAGATATACACTGATCCGCTATTGTTGCCCGCGGAGATCACCAGCTGCGGCTTGTTAGCGTCTGATATGTTCTTATCAAGCTCCTTCCATGAGACACCGCTGAAATCCGCTGCCGGGTCGATCCCGCCGAACGCTGTTATCGAGCTTGTTGACTCGAACACGACTGTCACAGCGCTCACAGCAGGGGCGATATTGCCATACGTATCCCTCATCTGCACTGTGATCGGAGTCAGCACCTGGCTTCTCACATCATCAGCCGGATCAGACGGAGTCCCATTATTTGAGATGACTTCATACTGCACAGTAGTGCCTGAGATGAGTTTCCTCGGAACTGATACGAACTCAAGCACGCTCGGAGGAGCAGCTGTGACAGTGTATGTCTGGTACGCCACTCCCCAGCCTCCAAGGCTTCTCTCAACGCTCACAGTGGCTATTCCCATGAGAGTATCGCTCATGTAAAAGTCAGTGCTCTGTTCTCCGGGATTTATCACAACATATTCCTGCGCAGGATTGTTCGTGGCAGGAGCTGAACCCTGATTCGGCCAGTAATATTTGATCGTGCCTGTTGAGTTCGACTCGATATCGAATTTCTCAGAGGCTCCGCTTATATCGACATAAGGAGAGTTCCCATACCTGTCTTCCAGTCGTATTGTAAACGCAAGAGATGTTGTTCCGGCTATGAGGACCCTGGTTGGATTTGAGA
>JBHPMF010000079.1:0-10589 GCA_042563375.1 Elusimicrobiota bacterium
TCCCGCCTCCGCGGGAATGACAAACAAAATATATGGATGACACAGCATTACTTAACAAACGCCTCCCACTCGTAAATCTTATCCTGCGCTTTCTGGGCTTTCGCGTGATTAGGATCGAGCTCCAGGAAGCATTTCATCCGGTTCATGGCGGGAAGGTAGTTTTTCTTGGCACCCTCGATAAGTCCGAGATTGTAATATACCGCTGATGTCAGAGGCTCTATCTCCACTACTTTATTAAGCTTCTCGATAGCTTCACCATACTTTTCAGCTTTCCTTAATGCCTGGCCTTGGATCAAATATTTGCGCACTTCCTGAGTCATTACAGGAAGCGCTTTATCTTTGTTCTTTTTTGCAAGGTCCTTGCAGACATCCAGATCAAGGTCCGCCAGGTATTTGGCCCCCAAGCTCACGCCCATGGCAGCAGCGTATTTGTAATTTTGGCGAGCCTTACCATAGTCCCCCTTGCGCTTGTATGCGTTTCCAAGGAACCAATGAGCCCCACGATAGCGGCGCACATGCTGCCACTCCGGAATACCCATGCACTGATCCATGCCGCCTGATGCATAGCATCTGTCAAACTTGCGATATTTATTCTTGGCTTCCTCAAATTTATGGCGAGCAAACCCGGCTGCGGCCACATCAATGCTGGATGCATTGGAAGTCATCTTGTCCTTTTCAAACTGCCCAGCCTTTTTGGATAATTTATTTATCTTTTGATCTATGATCCCGATTGATCTTTTGAATTCCTTCAAAGCCAGATCGTTTTTCCCTGAGAAGTAATAAAGCTCACCAAGAAAAAAATGAGCATCCATTGCGCTTATTTCAAGCTTGCTATCATGAACCAGACCGTCACCATCACCTTTAATCCCTAGATCAAGACCTTTTTTAACGGCCTTTACACCTTCATCAAATTTATCCTGTTCGTAATACAAATTCCCGAGCAGGACATGTACCAGCGCACTATCTGGCTCCATCCCCAGCGCCTTTTGATAGGCCGTATTTGCAAGATCGTAGATCTTGCCTTTTGCCTCTTTATCACAGTTTTCACACGCCCTTGAAGCCTTTAAAAACCATGACCTTCCTTCATATATAAGAGCATTAAGATTAGTGAGCTCCGTTTTCTGAAAACCGGTGAAATCAAGTTTATCGTATTGATATTTCGTGCCGGCTTTGTTAAAAGCACGCGCAGCAAATTCATATTTCCCATCACGCAGCATTCCCATGGCTGTATCAAACGCGTCCCACGCCTCTTTCCTCTTCTTTTTCTTCCCCGCCAGCGCATCTCCGCAAAACACAAGCGAGCACGCCATAAACGCGGAAAATGTGATTATTGTGATCTTTTTGATTGAATTCATGAGTTTCCTCCTTACGTGGGCAAAAAGAAGCTGGCCCACACCCAAGAGCCATTCTGCCATATAATAATGTAAGGTTTCTACATGGATTCTATAACTCAAGGGCTGCTTGGCGCAGTGTTTGCGCAATCCATTGCGCGGCAGAAAGAGCATATCAGGATGGCGGGCACCGTGGGATTCTTATCGAGCATTGTGCCTGATATGGACTTATTTTTTAAGTCAGATTCTGATCCGCTCTACCGGCTGGTGCATCACAGGCATTTCACCCATTCCCTATTGTTTATTCCCATAGGCGCACTTCTGGCCGCGGGTCTGGGATGGATATCGTATCGCAAAAGAAGCATATCTTTCAAAGATCTATACCTTTATTCCACAATTGCGATCGCAACCCACGCGCTTCTTGATGCCTGCACTTCATATGGAACCCAGATCCTCTTGCCCTTTACTAATAAGCGCATTGCCTGGGATGTGGTCTCAATAATCGATCCGATATTCTCATTACCGCTGTTCATACTGTTGATACTCGGATTCATATATGCCAAGGTGAAGTTCTCCCGCATTGCAGTCATATTCTCTCTGGCTTATTTAAGCCTATGCACTCTTAGCATGCTTCAGGCAAAATCATACATTGTAAAAATCGCGAACAAACGCGGGCACTTCCCTGTGCGCGTTGAAGCGAAACCATCAATGTTTAACAGCATCTTGTTTAGGACCATTTATGAAGCAGATGACATGTACCATGTGGATGCTGTAAGAGTGAGGCCGTTTGCGGAACATGTGCTTTATCCGGGAGGGAGTGTTAGGAAATTTGTATTAAGGACAAACTCTATCCCCCCCACCCAGCCTCCCCCTCCAGGGGGGAGGAGAAAAAAAATAGAAGATGAAAGCTCTCTATTTATTGAACCAGGAAGTGTGCTTTACAATGATATTAAGCGCTTTGTATGGTTTTCGGGTAACATGGCCACGCTGAGAACAGACGGCTCCGGATACTGCTATGTCGGAGATATGAGATACGGATTCATTCCTAATCAGATCGACTCGCTTTGGGAAATAAAATTCAAACCATCAGAAATTGATAAGCATGTAGAACGGACCCATAGACACGGTTTGCCGCAAAGAGCCTGGGATAAGTTTTTTGCAATGTTAAAAGGGCAGTCTCTCCCCAAATAGAGGATACCCATCTTCTATGGTAGTCGCATCCTTATATGGGTGCGTAAAAAATGGGAATAGGCGCCATTTTAATAAGGCGCCTCTGCCCATTTTTTACGCACGCCGAAACATGCGCTACCGCAGAAAGGTAGAGCAGGCACAGGTTAAAGCCTGCGGCTGCCACGAAAAGTGAAGATACAGCTATCAACGGGGGGTGATTGCTGTTTCGAGTACGGATTTTGCGATGTGGGAATACATGAGGTCTATTTGCTCTTCCAAGACCTTACCGTCATCTTGAGCCCAGTCTGCGAATTTGCGCGATGACTGGGAATGGGCATAGCTCTTGAAACCCCGGCTTATGATCTGGCTGTATTGCTCGCCCGCGATCCAGTATTCAACGCTCATGGCTGGACACAGGTCCGGATTCTCGCCTTTTCCCCCTCTTAATCCAACATGGATTATATTTACGGATAATCTAGTGGTAAGGGTTGCGCCATGCGCGTCATCTGCCATGACAAGATTCACATCCTGCCTTTCTTTGGCAAGTTTTTTAAAAGCATTTATCATGCCTTCTTCGGAGTCCATAGTAGCTAAAACTCTTTTAATGACAGGACCGGAAGATTCCACCTGCTCTTTTGAAACCATTTTAAGCATCCTTTGTTCACTGGCAGCATCATTGCCCATAGCATCGCCTATGATATCCAGAAGCAACATGCCTCCTTCCACATACATTAGCGTTGGTGAGGATGTTTCCCCATACTCTTTTTCCCAGTCATTGATAAGATCGATCCAGCTGCCCTTTTTGACCCTCTGTTTTTTCATCATGCTTTTATCGCCTGTAGGAGGAAGGATGGTCACTCCGACAGTGCCAAGCCTTTTTTTATAGTTCTCTATCTGCTGAGGGGTTAACTGGGAATGTTTGAAACAAGCGGAGAGGAAGAAGAAAGCGATGAGACAGCTAATCGTAAATATCCGTGGAATCTGGTTGCGTGTGTGTCGATATTTACTCATAAAATCCCCCCCACCTAACCTCCCCCGCCAGGGGGGAGGAATAATAAATTAAGAACTCAAAATTCAGCAAAGCAGTCCCGTGTATGCCCACGGGAAAGAATTATTCCGCTTTATTCCCATACACCATTCCCGTGGCTGTCTGATACAGGACCCAGCGGAGTTCCTGTTTGGTGAATCTCTCGCACTCTTCTACCCGCTTGGTCACATATTCTGTTTTACATTCCTCTACGGGTTTATACACGAGCTTGGGGCCACATTTATGCTCACCCCTGAAATACTCACATTTATGTTCGCTCACCTGCTTGGACACGGTCGTACACTTGCGCACTGATTCCTGCTTTTGCACCTGTTTACACTTCTTATAAGGAACATCAAAAAGCTCCTTCTTCGCCGTGGTTTTAAGGGAAATATCAGCGATATACTGCCCGCTGAGCATTATCGCCTTCTCGTATAAAGCAGGGATCGTGTAACGTATAGAGGCCTGCCCGGCGCGCTTACTCACTTTTACTTGACCCAATTCGGCCGCATCATTCGGGACTGAAACTGTGTACTGAACCTTATTGTACTTCTCGGTGGTTAGGATGTTGGGGTTTACCCTATGGCTGCCGCAGGAGGAGAGCAAGACCGTAGCCATAGTGAACAAAAGGAAACCCCTCACCCTGCCCTCTCCCCCGGGAGGCGAGGGAAAAGAAAAACAGCGGTCAAGCTTATTTATCACTTTAACACCTCCAAGGCTATGGCTGTGGCATAGACAGCTTCACCGAATGTGTTGAACTTATTGGATTCAATGTTATTAATAGCGTCAGCCCCGAGCATGCTTGCCTGTTTTTTGAGTTCTGGTATCATGCTCTCTTGCGTAAGGTTCAGACCCCTTCCCGTTGCCTCCACAATGCCTATTATGCGGTAATCATCCGCTGATCCCGATTCAAGGACTTTTAAATCTTCCCAGCCTTCAGGCGGTTTCTTAAGCGGTTCTCCTTGCGTGAAAAAAAGAAAACTTCCGCGCGTGCCTGCTGGTTTTTTTACAGGTCTTATTGCGGGATCCCCGGGCACAGCCGCTGAGTCGCCCTCCTTAGCCCCTTCGCTTTCTTGCGCTGCAGCAGCAGCCTTAGCGCTATGGATATTACATTGCGTCTCAACATTAAGCCCTGCGCAAGTCGCAGTATATTTATCATTCTTGTCACAGCCCTTTGCTTCATGCTGATGATCAGCATCGTTCATGACTACGCCTACTTGTTCCAATGGGCATTTAAAATCGATCGATGCTTTTTCCCGGATCGCCTCAGCAAGCTGGATCCTGAATTGTTTATATTTACCCCCCAAGCAGCCGGATAAGATCAGTGTCATTAGTGCAACTAGTGTTATTTTTTTCATGATTATCTCATTCTAATTCTTAGGTTTATTGTTCGCCGAAGCCTGCGGGGAAATCCTCGCCCCAGATATTGTCTCCGGAATCAGGGATATAACCAAAATCGATCTCTTCCTTGCCGCCTTCCAGGAACATATGTTTTCCCACAGGTTTGAATACTATTGATTCAGACGTAACTATATTGCGCCCGGAATAATGCCCGCTGTAGATAGGCCTCATAAAAATTATTTCTTCTCTTTGGTAAGCTGCGGTGCGATAATCCACTTTATATGTTCTGAATTTTCCGGTTTGCAGTTTTTCTCCTTCAAAAGCGCTGTAAGATTCGCAATCGAGCTCTGAAGACTTTTTATCCGCAGGCTCACAATTAAACCATTGCCCATCCTTGGCATCACTCACATAAAAAGCTGTTTTAGCTATATTGCCTGGCCTCTGCGCCGGCCCTCTTCCCGCTTTATCAACCTCTTTATAGAGAACATAAGACATAAAAAGAGCGAATACGACCAATGAAAGCGCTATGGCGCTTATCGCGATCAATCCTGTTTTTATCCATCTTTTCATAGTGGTTTCCGTGTAGTCTTGTGTCACCCCTGCGTCAAGTACGAGACAGGCTCTGAACTTGACTCATAGTCTCTGCTCTGCAATTTCCCTTTCCCGGTAGCCGCAGGCTTTCTCAGTGGTGAGCGAAGTCGAATCCAAGCCTGTGTTCCTTTGAAAATGGAGTTCTTAATAAAAGACACAGGCTAAAGCCTGAGGCTACCGGAGAAGAAGACAGCAGAAACAGTTATCCCTTGTGCCTTTGTAATTCAGATTCTTTGGCTGCGATCTCAGCCTGCATAGCTTCCATTTCATCGCCTATTGCCTGCACCTTGGCATAGTCAGAATACAAAGCAGGATCAGAAAGTTGCGTAGCGAGTTCCTCAAGGCGCTTACTCGCGATATCCACGTCTTTTTTAAGCTGTTCAAAAGCACGGACTTTGCCGCGCTCTTCTGCTCTGCGCCTGCGTTCTTCTTTTTTATCAGCGTTTGCCTGATCTTGAGCCTGCTTGGGCACGCTTCCATGCTTTCCTATCCTTGGAGCGCGAGCGCTTTTTTTAGAACCCTGCGTCTCAACCCTGATCTGCTCCTGCCGTCTTTCAAAATACGAGTAACTACCCGGATAAATCGTAACCTTGCCATTGTCCACATGGATCACTTGATTGGCAAGAGAATTAATCAGATATAAGTCATGGCTTATAAAACAAAGCGTACCTTCATATTTTTTCAGAGCCTTGACCATCATCTCAACGCTGTGCATGTCAAGATGTGTTGTAGGCTCATCCATTAAAAGCACGTTCGGCGGATCAAGCAGGAAATGCACTAATGCCAAGCGGCTCAGCTCTCCGCCGCTGAGCACTGAAACTTTCTTGTAAACAGCGTCCCCCGGAAAAAGAAACGTTCCAAGCACTGTTTTTATCATCATCTCGGAATGCGCGCGCTCATTGGACATGGCGATCTCAAAAACAGTCTTGTCAGGATCGAGCTGTCCTGACCTGTGCTGTGAATAATACCCGACATTCACATTGGACCCGACTTCTCTGCCTCCGGAATCGATCGGCTCCACTCCGGCGAGCATTTTAAGCAAAGTGGACTTGCCCGCTCCGTTATGCCCAACAAAAACCATTCTCTTGCCGCGTTCAAGCTTAAAATCAAGACCTTCATACACCTTGATATCTCCATACGACTTATAGATGTTTTTCAGGTCCAGGACCTTATTGCCTGTGCGCCTTGGCTGCGGAAAAGAGATCTTGGCTGTTCTGCTTTCAGACGGAAGTTCCAGGAGCTCAAGCTTATCCAACCGCTTGATCATGTTCTGGGCCCGTGTGGCAGTGGATAATCTGGCGCGGTTCCTGTCAATGAACTCCTTCATCTTGACTATTTCCTGCTGCTGCTGATAATAAGCCTGCTCGAGTTTTTCCCTTTCTGATTCACGCGTTGCCACATAATTCTCATAATTTCCGTAGTACATCTTAAGATCATGTTCCTGCACGCTCACGATCACCTCGCACACTGTGTTTATGAACTGCCTGTCATGCGAAATAACAAAAATCGCGCCTGCATAATCCTGGAGATACTGCTGAAACCAAAGTAAAGATTCCAGGTCCAGATGATTTGTCGGTTCGTCAAGAAGCAGAAGGTCCGGTTCCTGGGTCAAAAGCTTGGCAATTGCCACGCGCATTGCCCAACCACCGCTTAAATTCGACACAGGCCTGTCAAAATCAGATATCTTGAATCCAAGCCCCATTAAAATCGTTTTAGCTTGAGCTATTGTGGACCCATCAGGAGCTTCATGATCAGAGAGAGCGGTATTAAGCACTGTCTCATCAGTTATAGGAGCGTTCTCCTGGGGGAGATACCCCACCTTTGCGCCCCGCTTTATAAAAATATTGCCGGAATCCACTTCTTCTTTGCCGAGCAGCATCTTAAACAGGGTTGTTTTACCGCTGCCATTGGGACCGACCAAAGCATAGCGGTCGTCAATATTGATCTGCAGGGAAGTGTTCGCCAAAAGCGTCTGCGATCCGAATGACTTATTTATTGAATTAAGCGTGATCATGAATTAAGTTGCCCTCTTACCCCACTATTATAAGCATTGTGTTGCTGTAATCAAAATTTCAATTTCACTATTGCGGCATCCACATTGCGCTGTTAAGCTTTAAATAACTTAAAGTAAGGTCAAATTCTCCAAATGAACAAGTCGCAAGCTGTTTTGCTTACCTTCTTTGCGCTTATTTTCTGCGCGGACAATGCTCTTTTCGCCTCGGAAATCACCGGGAAACTGGATAAACTGGCTAAAAACCTGATAAAAGGCTATAAAGACAAGAAACCCGACGAGCTCCGGCCGACCATTGCCATCCTTAATTTCAGCGCAAGTAAAAAACTGCAAAAGCAAAGAGCGGGTTTCGCTGTTGCGGAACTTATAACACAGCGTTTTGTCAAAAAAACGGATTTCAAGGTGGTTGAAAGAATGGAACTTCAGAAACTGCTCACTGAGCAGGGTCTGGCGCAGACCGAAACAGTGGACGCGCAAAAAGCCGTGAAAGCCGGAAAAATCCTTGGGGCGCATATACTGGTTCTGGGAAGCATTGAAAAGCTTGGCGGCGAATATCAGGTCCACGCCAGAATGGTTGATGTTGAAACCGCGCAAGTGCTTGCGGTGGATTACCAGGCAGTTCCAACCGAAGCCTTTAAGGAAGAAGCGAACCCGTATCTAAGGATACATCCTGACGGGAAACCATACGGCGAGATCGATATTTACGGATTCTACAGAACCCGGTTCATCAGGGGAAGCTGCGACGACTTACAATGCCCGCCAACTTATGCGGGCGAGCCGCTTTTTGTTTCAGGTGTATTCGGCGGTCCCATGCAGATAACTCAAAAGGACTATACTCTGGCGCAGATCGGCATCGGGGCAAAGTACTATTTTCGTCCAAAGTGGTTTCTTGATGGTTCGTTCGCCTATCTTCCAAGCACAGTGAGAACACAGAAATTCATATCCACCGGCAAGTGCCGCTACGGGGTCTTTCCGAATTATATGGCATTGAACCTAAATGATGAATCATATATCGATACATTTAATACAGTATCGCTATCTGTTAATCATGATGTCATCGAGAACAAGCGCTTTAAAGCAAGCGCTGGAATAGGAACTTCTCGCCACAACGTTAAAGCCGTACACCGCTCGGAAAGCCACATATACGCCGTAAAAGAAAAATCCTTTACGGCTTTTCTGGCCTCGATGGAAGGTTCATACAGGCTTACGCGTAAAGCGCAAATCAATCTATCGGCAACCTGGGAGACATTGGATAAATTAAAATTCAGCATCCTTCCTGAGCCCATCGAATTCAGCCCGATCAGTTATGAGCTGTCCATTGCCGTGTATTTCTGAACTTGCGGATGCCGGCATTGATCCGCTTAGAGCTTTGTAAACTCGATCAAATCTTCCAAAGTCAAACATTTATAGTTATATAATTAGCAGTACTTAAAGATGGATAAGTCACGCAAACAAAAAGGCCGCAGGATAATCGCCTATTTTTCAATGGAGATCGGGGTGAATCCCGCTATGCCCACTTACAGCGGAGGTTTGGGGATCCTGGCAGGAGACACTCTTAAAGCCGCTGCTGACCTGGGCATACCTATGGTTGGGATCTCATTGCTTCACAGAAAAGGATACTTCCGGCAAAAAATCAAGGAAGACGGTGTTCAGCAGGAAGAATCCGTGTTTTGGGATCCTCAGGATTTCCTTAAAAAACTTGACGTAAAAATAAGAATAAAAATAGAAGACCGGGATGTCGTGGTCGGAGTATGGCGCCTGGATATAACAGGACTTAAAGACTCTGTCCTGCCGATCTATTTCCTGGATACTGAATTCCCTGAGAATTCAGAATTTGACCGTACTTTAACCGATCATTTATACGGCGGGGATCAAAGATACAGGCTTTGCCAGGAAGTGATCTTAGGCATCGGAGGCGTTCGTATGCTGCGAGCTCTTGATTATCATGATATCAAGCGCTTTCACATGAACGAAGGGCACTCAAGCCTGCTCACCCTTGAACTGCTTGATGAGAAAGCAATATGGAACAAGCGCGAGTCTTTTAATGAGGAAGATATGGAAGAGGTCAGAAAAGTATGCATTTTCACGACCCATACTCCTGTGCCCGCAGGACACGACCAATTCCCAAAAGATTTGTCAATAAACGCACTCGGCCGCTCTGATATATTTGACTCACATAAGAATCTAACCTCCGGAGATATGCTTAATATGACGCACCTTGCTTTATCTTTGAGTGACTATATCAACGGCGTTACCAAGAAACACAAGGAAGTATCCAAGCTGATGTTCGCTGACTATGACATAGATTCCGTGACAAACGGAGTACATGTTGCGACCTGGACCTCGGAACCTATTAAGCATCTTTTTGACAAATACATCCCGGGATGGAAAGAAGATGTCTTCAGCTTAAGATCAGCTTTAAACATACCGATACAATTCATCCTGGATGCGCATATGCAAGCTAAAAAGCAATTACTTGAATATGTGAAAAGTTCGTCAGGCATTGAAATGGATGCGAACACTTTCACCATAGGTTTTGCCAGGCGCATGGCCACTTACAAACGAGGTGACCTGATTTTTCACAACCCGCAAAGATTACAGGATATAGTATCCAAGGTCGGGAAGATCCAGCTTATATATTCAGGAAAAGCCCATCCTGCTGATCAGGGTGGAAAAGATATCATAAAACGGATATTCAAAGGCATGGAAACCCTTAAAGGTCAGGTCAAGATCACTTATCTTGAAGACTATAACATGCACATCGGCAAACTTTTAACCGCAGGGGTAGATGTGTGGCTTAACACGCCCCAACCTCCTCTTGAAGCCTCAGGCACAAGCGGCATGAAAGCCGCGCTTAACGGAGTACCGAGCTTAAGTATCCTTGATGGATGGTGGATCGAAGGGTGTATAGAGAACGTCACAGGATGGAGCTTTGGAGATGGCGAGGAATCCGAGAAAAGCGATGAGGAACGTCTGGATTTTGACGCTGAATCCATGTATTACATTTTAGAAAGGACTGTTCTCCCGGCCTTTTACGGCGACAAACAGCGCTATGCCAATATCATGCGCAACTCCATAGCGCTCAACGGCTCATTCTTCAACACCCAGCGCATGGTCC
>JBHPMF010000080.1:0-10389 GCA_042563375.1 Elusimicrobiota bacterium
GGATCATAAGTCTCACCCGGTAAAAGCACCTGCAGTTTCGTGAAATCATTGGCATCCACGGTAAAAGAAAGAGTGTTCGTCGAAGCAAGAACGCTCGGCGTCGCGGTTGTCACGCTTATAATGTGGCTGACCGGATTAGCCGCTGAATCCATGGCTTTATAAATCCGCACTGAGAAGACCGTTGCGCCGGTGATAAGCGTCTGCGTGCTGCCCAGATCAACATACGGAGACTCATAATTGCTTGAGAGAACAACATCAATGTTCGAGGTAGACTCGATCAGGTTCCAATTGTCATCAGTGGCTCTCACAGTTACATCAAAAGGCACGCCTGCCTTGAGGTTCGAATTGATCGTGCCTGTTCTTCCTGTCGGCGTCCCCGGATCAGGACTCTGCCCGTCAACCAATATTTGAAGTCTTGTGGGAAGATTTTCCTGCACAGTGAACGGCTTGGTCGCCGGTGTCGCGTTCGCTGACGCATAATTTATGCTCCAATTGCCGCCGCTTATGAACGAGGAGATGATAACAACATTGCTTTGCTCTTTCTTGAATACTATATTATTGACCTGGATCTCTCCTCCTGATATGACTTTCCCTCCCAATCCTTCAACATATGGATCATTAGGAGCGGATAATACAACTTGTACGCTGTTGTCAGATATTATGTTCCAGCTGTCATCAGTCGTCCTGAGGCTGATGCTGAATGATTCTCCGGCTGTTCTTGCGGTCGGGTCAAAACCTGATCTCTTTCCTGTGGAAGTTCCCGGAGCAGCTTCCTCGCCGGGCAATAACACCTGGATCCTGCCTGTGGCTGAAGCTGTGTCAGCTATCACGCTGAGATTGGAAGAAGAGTCCTCAGCGTAATTGATGGCTCCGGAATCAGTTGATATCCTTAAAACCCAGCCCAAAGGAGCAGGGCCTGTCGCGGTTTTAAGCGTATAACATTCCCAGTCTCCCACGTTCCCGCAAGATCCGGTTCCTGAATTGTTCGCCGGGAATTCATACTTCGGACCGATCGTTCCGCTGAAAGCCAGGATACTGCCCGGAACATCACTGTCATTGCCGTCTGTTGAGCGGACCTTCACATTAAAGTCATCAACATTGCCCGCTCCGATAAGCACCGTGGGATTGAAATAATCATCAGTCAGATAACCCTTGATCCCGAAATCAACTCCCGCGTAAAAGGGCTGGATTCCGGCTGTACCTGTAACTCCGTCAGGGCTTCCTGATTTTCCTGTTGCAGACCCTTGAGAAAGAGTCTCGCCCTGGACCAGCAAGAGCAGGCGCGAAGCATCATTTGCGGCTATGGTGAAATCGGATGAGACTCTCATAAATGTTATGGCGTACGACGTAACGCTTGGGGTAAGAGTCCTGTTGCTCGCGGCAGCTTTGAACACAGGCCAGAAAGTCGTTGTTCCGCTGATCATCTGCCTGGAGATCGCAAGGGAACCCGTGTCTTCCCCTGCTTCAGCATCAGGCGTGATGGTCACAACAGGATTCGTGTCAACCTGGTTGTAATAAAGGTCAGTGGCGTATACATCCACTTCAAAAGGAACTCCCGCTGTAAGATCGTTCGCAGGAGAATTGGATTTGCCTCCTGACCCATTGTAAGTCGGAGCAGGATTTGGCGCAACATCCCACTCCCCCGGAGAAAGCGTTTGCGGGTCAACAGCGATTATGATCTGCTTCACAGCAGCGGGGACCACATCAAAATAACTTGAATAAGCGTCAGGAGGTGTTCCGCTGTCTATATTATCAGCCTCGATCCTGAAACTCGTTCCCGCATTATAGATGACCGGTCCTGTTGAAGAATTGAATTGAGCTATTCCGCCTGTAATGGTCTTGGAATCAGCGGAAACATCATATCCCAACCCGCCATCAACCGCAAGAACGACTGACGGAGTATCAACATCAACCTGGTTGTTCGAATTGTCAACAGCGTACACATCCACTGCAATGCGCGCTCCTGCCACAGCATCATTGATCGTTCCTGTTTTTCCGGTAGCGCTTCCGGGATCGAATGTTTCGCCGAGCCCCGCAAGCACAGGCAGTAATTTTGAATAAGTGCCGTCATTAACATCTATGTTTGAAGTAGTGGCGTATTCTACTGTATAATCATCAGCTTTCGCGATGATCTCCAGGACATTATTACCGGATACTCTTGGAGTCACTTTAAAATCATAACTCCCATTGCTCAACGGATATGGACCATATTTGCTCGCGGGAGCTTCCACTCCTGTGCCGTCAGGATCATACTGATCATTTGTGTCTATCTCCACGGTTGGATTGTCTGATTTTATGTTGAAAAACTCATCAACCGAATGCACCCTGACAGTGAATTCACTCCCTGCTGTCTTATTGTTGATCGAGCCGTCTTTGCCGTCATTTGTTCCAGGATCATGAGATTCCTCGCCCGGAGGACTAATAAGAATAAGAAGTTTCTTTGAGCTCGCAGGCACCACTGTTAGATCCGGGGTTTCATCTCTTTGAGTGCCTCCTGTTGACACGTAAATCTGCGGGGTAAGCCCACTGTAATTCGCTGTAATCATCCTCACAGGGAACTGGGTTGTGCCATCAACAAGCAGTAATGGCCCTGGTTCCTGATCATTATCATCTTCAGTGGAAACAGTGGCATTGGGCATTCCCACTCCAAGATTCTCTGTGACAAGGTTGAAATACCTGTCAACGATATTGACTGTGATGTAATAGGTAGCGCCAGCCGTAAAGTCATCCGGATCCGAATCTTTTCCGCCTGTTGTAGGATTCGAATTATAAGGAGGTTTGCCCGGCATTGCTGTTTCACCCGGCACAAGTATCTGCATCTTAACGCTTGTTGTATCCACATTCACCCATACAGTCGTTGAATTATCCACACTGCTGTCATAATCAACATAATTTCCCGCTCCATCGCTGGCTGTTACCCAATGATCCGAGGAAACATAGATATTAACATCAAATGTTGTTGTGCCATCGGTAAGCGTTATTGTATCAGGATGTACGTCATAAGGATCAGTAAAAGTATTAACCCACGCATCAATCGCCGGGGTCTGGGACCCGCCGCCACCTATCTGGCCCGGATCATACGGGTTATAGTATTCATCAGTCGCAAAAACAGTGACTGTAAATGTTGTGCCTGCCACATTGTTCGTGTTAGTATTCCCGCTCTTGCCAGCGGCTGACGGAGATGTGTTTCCGGGATCAGATGATTCCCCGGGCAGAAGCATAAGAAGCCTCTGCGTGGCTGAAGCAGGATTCGCGTTCACTGTTATATCATCTGTTGTGTTCCATGCTCCGGCTGTTCCTGCTCCTGTTGCTGATATGGTCCTTGCCGAAGGAGGAGGAGATGGATTGGTCACGGATCCGCCCTTTGACTTAAGAGTAAGGTTGAACGAAGCATCACCATTCGTGATCTGCTGGGTTGCGAAATCAGCGTCATCAGCGTTGGGATCTGACGTGGTCAGGCTCACAAATGGTTCGCTGTCAGAGACGATATTGTAATACTTGTCAGTTGCCATAACGCGCACATTAAAGCCAACGCCGGCTGTTTTGACTTCCAATGAACCCTCTCTGCCATAAGCTGTTTCGCAATTGGCATTCACGCCATTACACCCGGGCCTGTAGGCCTGATCAGAAGCATCAAGCACAAGCACGCGATCCACGGTATCTGTTGTTATTTCGATCGAAAGAGGATGCGCTATGGTGGATGTCGGCAGGCTTGAAGCATTAACTTCAAATACCTCTATATTCCTTGTGCCTGCTTTTCTTAGGATCATACCCCCGACATCTGCAAGAACCCCCTCATCATCCGCTCCTGCCGCGAATACCTGATCAGACGGCAGTCCTCCGCCAGCACCGGGCACTTCAGGAGCTGCGGGGCTGGTGTCAGTAGCCATAAATCGCACTGTTTTCGCTCCGCTTAAAGCATAAGCAGCTGCTACCCTGTGCAATGAGTCATGCGCTTCGACCGTCACAAGATTCTCAGTGCCTGCTGCGTACGGACCATAACTGGCAGGTATTAATGCAAAGTGATGAGGTGTTTCAACAGCCACTCTTACGCTGAATCCCTGATTAGCTGCTACTGTTTCCGCGTTTCCTGCCTGGTCTGTTACTCTTGTTCTTATCCTGTACCACTTACCTGAAACCCAGCATGTTTCCGCAAGACGCTCAGCATCATCAGCGCATCGCAAACCACTGTATTGCCAGCTCTTTATAGCGCCCGGAGTGTAATCAGTCGGATTGAACCATTTTTCATTGCTGGTGGGAGGAGTTCCCACAAGCACCCATGTTGAAACTGAATGATCCCAATAATAATCAATTGCTTGGGTCGGATTGCCATTAAGATCCTCATCCCTGAACACCTGGATCTCTATTGAGCCGACGCCTGCAAGATCAGAGAAATTATTAGCGCCCCCATCCGGATCAGGATCAGCTTCAGGATCAGTGGCTGTGCCTGCTATGTTCCATGAATTATCATCCTCAGTTGAACCCGCGGATGCTGGATATGATATCTCCGCATCAGGAGGAGTGGTGTCCACCATTATCTCATACTGCGTTTTGCCCGGATCTTCCTCATTACCCAAAATATCCCTTCCAAGCGCTCTTATCCTGTAATGGTGTCCATCTTTGAATTTTGTCGCGGGTTGCGCGATCGAATACGCCCATGTTGTGGCTCCCGGGAATAATGGGTTATCAGCCTCTGTGCCTCCGCCAAATACTGTTCCTGAGTACCAGGAGCTTGTTTCAACTTCATAGATACTAAGCTTAATACCCCAATCACTTGGAGCCCCCACATTACTGTTCACTCCGGCAGGGGAATCGATCGCTGTACCTGCGATCTCACCGAGCTGATCCACATGCACAAACCCGCCTGCGATTGGAGTTGTCATCAAAACAGACGGCGGAGAATTATCAAAAGTGAATGTGCGCGTTGAATAAGCCACTTCCACTTTAGCAGGCACTGATTTATCCGTTGCTCGTGTGGTGATCTGGTAAGTATGCCCTGTGTTCCAGGCTGCTGTTGAACCAAGGCAATTGGCATTAGTATAATCCCACACCCACTGCGAGGGAATAGCAGCTCCGCTAAAATTATCCACTGATGTCAGGAAGGTATCTACGGTATCCCAGCATGTGCCACTCGGAGTAAACCACTGAGTTGTTGAGTGATTCAAGTCCCTGACCCTGATCTTTATGTCATCCATGCTTGAAGCGTCCACAGCCGTTCCTGAGATCGTCTGAAGCGAACTGATTATTGACCCTTCTGCCACATTGGTCACAATGCTCACGGGAATATCATTGTCGAATGTGAATGTTGATGTTGTAAAAACAGCGCTGTAATTTCCCGCAAGATCCTGCGCCTTGGCATACACAACAGTGTTTCCTGCGGGCCATGTGGGCACAGACCCTGTTGACCATGTGAACTGCGCGTTCGTGGACTCTGAATCACCCACAACATACCATCTTTCCGTTGAATTAGGGAAATCATCGCCTGCCTGGTCCCAGTAATTATTATTCTTGTCTTTGATCATATACACGACCTGGGTCACATTGCTGACATCTTGCGCTGTGCCTGTGATCTGCGTGATCGAGCTGTAGATCTTGGTTCCGGGCACATCAGCATCATTTTCAGGAATTCCAAGCTTTAGGACAGGACCTGTTTTATCATAGATGAAAGAAACAGGATCAGAGAGTGAGTCCTGAAGATTAGTGGCCATGTCCTCCGCGTGCACACGGATCACATATTCCTTTCCATCTTCCAGGCCCGGACTGCCGGCCCCCGGAAGTCCACTTGTTATTTCCCAGCTTGACCCATCCCATGTTGTGGGCAGCCATGTCAGGTTACCCCAATTTGAGCCTGTCCAATAATCATTCGGAGAGAAGTTCTGACGGATATAGATCTCAACCGCGGCGATAGTCGAGCCAAAAGCCGTAAAATCAATGGCTGTCCCTGTAATAGAGTCAAGCGAGTTCAGATACGCGTTATTGGAAGGCACCCTGACCGTTGAGGTTGGTTTTGTGGTGTCAAACGTGAACTGGTAGTATGCTCCCGGAGTATTTTCCTTGCCTTCCACGTCCAGGACTTTTGCCCTGTACATATAACGCCTGTCATCCACGAATTTCCCGGCAGCAGGGAAATCAGCTCCGCTGAATGTCCAGGTATAATCCGGAGGCGCACCTGCCAACTGCACCTCATACCAAAGCTCTGATGTTGATGTGAATGTCGCGGCATCCGCGTCCCAGAACATGTTTCCGCCTCCGGCTCCGATCGGAGATTCTTTTATCGACACGCTGGCTGATACAACGCCCCATTCATCAGACGCGCTTCCTGCCATTGATGTCACAGAATTATACCTGCCGCCATCAGCAGGAAGGGTTATGTCCACGCTGGGAGGTCCTGATTCATCGTACGTGAAGTCAATGCTCGCAGGCGTGCTGTAATTGCCTGCATTATCCTCGGCGATCGCCTTTATCCTGTATTTTTGACCGTCATCCCAGGTCGGCGTTGAGGTGAATATCCAGTTGATCTGGCCTCCTGTGCCAGTGGACACCTCTATATAGCAGCTATCCGATGGTTCATCGCAACCATCTACAGCGCCGTTTGGTTCGGTGAATGTCTGGGCAGGCACTTCCCACCAATTACCGCTTGAATCTGGGTTTATCTGTATGGCTACATACACTTTGTAAATATCAGATCTATTGGGCTTGGTAGCGTCATCGGTTGCGGTGCCCGTGATCTCTCCCAGAGTGTCTTCGTAAGCAAAGTTCGGGTCTTTTATCCCGATGGTAGGTGAATAGGAATCATAATAAAATTGCCTTGTTGTCCAGTTCGACAGATTGCCCGAAGGAAGCGTCAGGTCCCTTGATCTTGCCTGAGCCCAGTAAAGCCTGTTGTCGCACCAATCAGTATCCTCTATCCCTGACACGGGGCATGTGTCAGGCTCCGGGATCGACCAGCTCGCACTTGACTGGTTCCATCCTGAGGATGATATCCAGGTATCTGATGTTGATGTCCATGATGAGCCTGTCCAGTAAAGATCAGTGGCTTGTTGTGCTCCGGTTTGGAACATCCTGAGCCTTACAAACACCTCTCCCACATTAGTGTATTCATTGGTCACAGCTCCAGCCGCATCCTCAGCAGTGCCGTCAATACTGGGCAGCGCGTTCACAGGTGAATAATAGTTATTATCCTGATCCGGAACACTTATTCCCATGCCAGGGCCATCAGTGTCATAAATCCATGTAACAGAACTCGCATCCACTTGCGTGTTTCCTGTGACATCACGGCCATTCACCTCGATCGTATATTCCTGGCCTGAAGGGGTCCACGTGGAAGGCAGGGCATTATAACTCCACGTTGAATTAAGCTCTCCCTGATTATCAACTGCCACGGCAATATCAGTTACTGTTGTGGTCCAGGAAGAGGCTGTCCAGTAATATGAAGTTCCATTATAGAGGATGAGGCTTAAGAGTACATCTTCCGCTCCTGAAAAATCATCCGCAGCATCTCCGCTGATGGATGTCATGACATTCCTGACTGTGGCAGTCGGGAAACTTATTGTAGCGCTTGCTGATGAATTGTCAACCGAGAACGTGACTGATGAGGACCCGCTGATAAAATCGATCTGCGTATTGCCCGGATAAGGCTTGGCATTGTCCCTTGCCCTGGATAAAATCAAATACTCAACTCCGCTTTCAGTATCGCCCGCATCCGGAACAGATGAATAAACCCATGTGCCTGATGAATGTCCCGTGAAAGCCGCATTCAGCCAATAGGGGTGATTCCCGGCTCCGATCCAGTTCGTGCCGCTCCAGCATAATCTATCATTGATTCCGCCTAACTGCTGTATCGCGATCTGAACATGAGTTGAATAAACAACACCGGCATCTGTAGCGCCAAGCCCATCGCTTGCGGTACCCTGCAGAACAGGGAACCCGACATAACCATCCTCATCCACAGGATAGGTGACCACTGCTGTTGGAGAACCCCTGTCGATCATGAATATCTGGCCAAGCTCATCAGCCTCCTGATTATCAGCAGAATCCTTGGCTCGCACGCTTACCCTGTATCTTCCTGTTGACTTCCACAAAACTCCTGTTGTGTCATAGGTCCATGTTCCTGAAGGCCCGCCCGGAGGAGTCACAACCACCCACGTTGAAGCTGTTGAGTCAAAATCACTGCCATCCCAGTAAGTATCAGCATTAGGATTGGAGCCTTCCTCAAAATCATTTCCGAAATCCTTGATCTGCAGTTCAACAGCGCCAATATTCGAGAAATCTCCGGGATCAGCCACGGTTCCCGTGATCTGGGCGATAAGAGCGCTGTAGAATACTGCGCTTGAGATCGTGGTGATTACGGAACTTGGCGCGTCACTGTCAATTGAGAAGCTCCTTGTTTTTGTGGACGCCTCGATATTCTCTCCTCCATTGGCTAAAGTCACTGCGTCTATCGCATAGACCTCCAGAACGTATTTCTCAGGAGAAGTCCAGTCAGCAGGGTTAAAAGTCACTGACCATGTTGCGGGAGCGACTTCCGTGACTGAAGCCGGAAGGCTGGGAGTAATGCTTGTGAAAACATTCGTGGTCACAACCGTTTCAGTGCCGAAATCCTGGGCAGCCCAGTCCCAATACACATCACTGCCATCCTCGCAATCCCCGTCTTTATTATCATCCAAGCACATGCTTATCCAGATCTCAGCAACATCACTTGAAACATCATATACAGTGCCTGAAAGTTCAGTTAACTGCTTTGTTGAGCCATTGAATCCTTCTCCATCAAACACAGGGTTGTTTATTGATGTGATGGGCCCTGATGCGTCGAATGTGAATGTGCTTGTGGTGAAAGCAACAGCAATATTGCCTGCATTATCCTCGCCGTACACAATAACATCATAAGTATGATCTGACGCCCATATGGGCAGGTCTATGGTTGACGAATCCCACCATTTTGGACTTCCATTCGTCACGGTTATGGATTGGCTGGCTGTTTGCACTACCCATGATGATGCAGCCACAACCCAATCAGCATTCCAGTATTTATTCAGAGTCGTGTCCTTTATGCTTACAAATACCCTGATCTCATTGCTTGTATAGGGAGCATTAGCAGGATCATCCTGCAGATCATCTATTGTGCCGCTGATTGTTGTCAGCTCAGAATAATTCTCTGTGTCAGCAGGTTCGGCAATACCCATATTCGGCGCTTTTGTGTCATAAGTAAAATTCACTGAAGAAGTACCCAGCTCAAACTCATCCTGCACATTGCCTGCCAGGTCAGATGCGCGCGAGGTCACAATGTATTTGCGTCCGCTTGTCAGAACAGCGTTCATGTCCGATCCCAAGGAGTCAGTATAAGTCCAGAGCCCTGTGCTTACAACAGCTCCAAAGCTTGAATAATCAAGGCTGAAATCCTCAGATGTAAAATTCCAGTAAAAAGTGTTTCCCGGAGCCATTTCCTGGATCGATATCTCCACGAGACTAACTGTGTCAGTGTCATCATTTGATGTTCCTGAGATCGTGGGCAGATTATTGACAATGGTGGATCCAGGATCCCAGATCGTAGCAGTTGACTTGATGTCATCATAAGTGAACGTAGAACCTCTTGTGTTGTAGAAGGATTCCTGATTGCCGTTTATCCCCCCTCCATTAGTGTTATCAAAACCCGAGCTCACAACATAATAGGAAGCGCCGCTTGTGAGTTTGCCGCCTGCTGCTGTTGGAAGCGGCGCTGTATCTGAAATAGTCCAGGAACTTTCATACACATTGATCGTGGTTGGGGGATCTGTTATGGTCCACTCAGAACCAAGCCAGTTGTTTATTGTGGGCTTCCAGTACCATCCATCTGACAAACGCATAAGCCTTACATACACGGTAGGCACTGTGCCCGGATTTGAATCAGGCTTGTCCACAAGAGTGCCGGAGATAAAAGTCAGGTTATTGGCCCTTGCGTTGGGCCCCATTGGCGGGAATGTAAGACCTGTTTCAGGAGCTTCAGGATCATAAACAGTGGTCTCTGTTGAGAATATCACTGACCAGGTTCCGGCTTCATCCTGTGCTTTCGAGTTAAACTGATAAGTAGAACCGCTCTGCAAATCATCAAGGAAAGCATAGAAAGTCGTGGGCGTGGTTCCGCTTGAGAACCAGTCAGACCAGTCAGGATCCTCTGTGGCAACAAACCAGGCAGTATCCCCCTCGTTTGATGGAATACCCCAAGTCCCGTCTCCATGGTCCCACCATACGCCGTCAGGATTAGAAAGCCTGACTTCAACAGTTGCCACCTCGCCCGGAGCAATATCAGCTGCTGTCCCTGATATTGATGCAAGATTCTTGGTGCGCGCATAAGACGGGAACGTGATAGTGGAACTGGGAGCATCCCATTCAAATTTGAATGTCCTTGAGCTC
>JBHPMF010000081.1:0-10106 GCA_042563375.1 Elusimicrobiota bacterium
TCTACTGCCTACTGTATGCTTTATTATTTCCAATGCGAAGATTCGAACTTCCTCGTGGTAGCGATCTTCCTCATGATCTCGCCGAACTGGGGATTGTTCTGGCATACAAACTCATAATCCTGCACCAGCATGACAAAAAGTTTTGCTGTTTCCTCGACAATAATAGTGGCAGAGCGGGGTTTTTTATCAAGCAGCGCCATTTCGCCGAAGAGATCTCCGGGCCTCAACTGGGTCACTGTTTTCGCAAAAGAAAAGAATCCTTTTTTGATCCGTACTGAAGCGGTTCCTTCGCACACGATATACATCGCGTCCCCGGGATCGCCCTTCTTAAATACGCCTTCTCCTGCTTTGTATTCGTATAAATATATATAAGGCAGCATCAGGTCCAATTGCGCAATGGTCAAGTCCTTGAAGAAAGCGACTTTCTGAAGCGCCTGGATCAGCGCTCTATTCTCATTGGGTCCGATCTCAAGTTTTTTCATAAAAATCTCCTTTGCGTAACAACAACTTAATGTTAGTAAATTCTTTTCTTATGGGTGCGTTCTGTTTTTTCTCCGATAGCCTCAGGCTTTCCTGTGAAGAGCACTTCGACTTCGCTCTGCATGAACTCAGTCGAGTCCAAGTCTGCGTCTTCAATAGAGAGCTACATTTTAAAAGGAACGCAGGCTGAAGACCTGCGACTACCGAGAAACAGAGTGGACACGCGGAAAGCAGAGCGGATACACGCGCAGAGTGGGATTAACAGCGTGAGGCGCGCTTATTCGCTGGAAAGTACAGCGGCTTTCAAAAATTCCCTGTTCAATCGCGCGATATTGCTTATCTTGATTTCTTTCGGGCAGACTTTCTCGCACTCGAACTCATTGGTGCAATTGCCGAAACCTTCGCGATCATGCGCTTCAAGCATTTTAAGCACGCGGCGTTCGCGCTCCGGATGCCCTTGGGGCAAAAGAGCGAGCTGCGAGACTTTCGCGGAAAGAAACAGCATTGCTGACGCATTCGGGCATGCTGCCACGCAAGCTCCGCACCCTATGCACGCTGCCGCGTCCATGGAGGCTTCTGCGTTCTCTTTTTGGATGGGTATCGCATTAGCTTCAATAGCTGAACCTGTCTTAACGGAAACATATCCGCCTGCCTTGATGATGCGGTCAAGTGATGCTCGGTCCACGACCAGGTCTTTGATAACCGGGAATCCCTTTGCCCTGAACGGTTCTATCGTGACTGTTGCTCCGTCGCCGAATCTGCGCATGTGAAGCTGGCAGATAGTGGCTCCGCCATTGGGGTCCTGGGCTCGTCCGTTTATCACAAGACTGCACATACCGCATATTCCTTCCCTGCAGTCATGGTCAAAAGCGATCGGATCTTCCCCCTTCCTTGTCAGGTTATCATTGAGCACATCGAGCATCTCAAGGAATGACATCTCAGGCGAGATATCCTTGAGCTCGTATTCCTTTAAAGCGCCCGCGGTCTCAGGGCTTTTTTGCCGCCAAATCTTTAATGTTAAGTTCATTTGTAGCTCCTCTGCGTGAGCTTGACATGTTCGAATTTCAGTTCTTCCGTGTGTCTTGTCGGCTCCTTGCCCTCGCCTGTGTACTCCCAAGCAGCAACATGGCAGAAATTCTTGTCATCTCGTAAAGCCTCATTATCATCAGTCTGGCTCTCTTCCCGGAAATGCGCCCCGCAGGATTCATTTCGCGTCAGAGCATCGCGCACGATGAGTTCGCCTATGTCCAGGAAATCAGCTACACGCCCGGCTTTCTCCACGGACTGGTTGAATTCCGCGCCTGCCCCCGGGACATTGACGTTCTTCCAGAACTCTTCTCTGATCTCAGGTATGCGTCCAAGGGCTTTCTTGAGGTCTTTCTCATTCCTGCCCATGCCGCAGTTCTCCCACAGCAGAAGTCCGAGTTCTCTGTGGAATTCAGACACTGTCTTCTTTCCTTTTATATTCAAAAGTTTTGCGATGCGCGAATCCGCTTCTTTCTCAGCCTCATCGAATTCTTTCGCGGTCGTTGACACAGGGCTGAGTTTTTCTGCTCCAATATATCCGCCCACGCACGGTGGGATCACAAAGTATCCATCAGCGAGTCCCTGCATAAGCGCGCTCGCGCCAAGGCGGTTGGCGCCATGGTCCGAGAAATTCGCCTCACCCAGCACAAAAAGCCCGGGGACAGTGGACATCAGATTGTAATCCACCCATAATCCGCCCATGGTGTAATGCAGGGCAGGATAGATCCGCATCGGGATCTTATACGGGTTCTCAGCTGTGATGTGTTCATACATATGGAACAGGTTGCCGTATTTCTGCGTGATAGCACTTTCCCCGTCACGCTCGATCGCATCTTTGAAATCCAGATATACAGCGCACTTTGTTGTGCCCACACCGTGTCCTCCATCGCACACGACTTTGGCTGCCCGGGACGCCACATCTCTTGGCACAAGGTTTCCGAAAGCCGGATACCTGCGCTCCAGGTAATAATCACGGTCCTCCTCAGGGATATCCTGAGGCCCGCGATTCTCATCCTTTTTCTTGGGCACCCATACTCTGCCGTCATTTCGCAGACTCTCAGACATAAGGGTGAGTTTCGACTGATAATCCCCTGTAACCGGGATGCAGGTGGGATGTATCTGCGTGAAGCATGGATTCGCGAAAGCAGCGCCTTTTTTATAGGAGCGGAAACTCGCTGTGGCATTACAGCCCGCAGCATTCGTTGAAAGATAAAAAGCATTCGAGTACCCGCCTGTTGCCAACAGTACCGCGTGAGCAGCGTATCGCTCAAGCTTTCCTGTGATCAGGTTCCTGCATATGATCCCGCGTGCTTTGCCGTCTACTATGACGAGTTCGAGCATCTCGCGGCGCGGGAATAACTTGACCTTGCCTGCTTCGACTTGCCGCATAAGGGTCCCGTACGCGCCAAGCAGGAGCTGTTGCCCTGTCTGTCCTCGGGCATAAAACGTTCGCGATACTTGAGCTCCTCCAAAAGAACGGTTTGCTAATTGTCCGCCGTATTCGCGCGCAAACGGCACTCCCTGAGCCACGCACTGGTCAATGATGCTGTTTGAGACTTCAGCCAAACGATGCACATTAGCTTCGCGCGCTCTGTAATCTCCGCCCTTTACTGTGTCATAAAAAAGCCGGTGAACGCTGTCACTGTCATTGGGGTAGTTTTTCGCGGCATTGATCCCGCCCTGCGCGGCAATTGAATGCGCGCGCCGCGGGCTGTCCTGGATGCACAATGCCATGACATTGTAGCCCAGTTCTCCAAGCGAAGCCGCGGCAGATGCTCCGGCTAAACCGGTGCCTACCACGATCACATCGAATTTTCGCTTGTTCGCGGGGTTTACAAGCTTGAGTTCAAATTTGTGTTTGCTCCATTTATTTTCAATCGGTCCGTCAGGTATTTTAGCGTCGAGTTTTATCATAGATTAGTCCTTAGCGCAGGAGGCCCCAGAGGGGAAGCATGGCGAAAACCATACCAAAAGATATGGCTACAAGAATTCCTGCGAATTTTATAAGTGTGTCATAGTTCGGGTGGCTGAGTCCAAAAGTCTGAAAAGCGCTGCGTATTCCATGGCTTAAATGCAATCCTAGAGACGTTACTGCCAGCACATAAAAACCCGTATAAAGTGGATTTTGAAACCGTTCTATCACCCATGCGAACAGGGTTTTATCCTGCGGAAGCTGGAATTTGATAGTTACCACATGGAACAGGATGAACACCAGGGTGAGCGCGCCTGTATAAACCATAGTGGAGGAGCCCCATGTGCTGCCTCCTGCTGCGGTGTGCACTTCGTATGAGTTCGGGCGGGCTTGCCAGTTCTCCCATTTAAGCTTAAGCCCCATTATGATGTGCGCGAGGAACAGGGCCATAAGACCCAGTTCAGCCGGAATGAGAAGCGGGAATGTTTCAAGGTGATGAGCATAGCTGTTGAATGCATCAGCCCCGCCGAGCATAAGGAGGTTCCCTGCCAGATGAGCCGCCAGGAAGCCGACTAAAAGAGTTCCGGTCACTGCCATGAACTGTTTCTTGCCGATGGAGGACAGAAGAAATCTTTTAATTACTTTCATGATTTAAATTTTTCCATATGTATTAACATACTTACTATGATAAAAAAATTTCACCCTTATTTCAAATTACCCCCGTAATTACCCCCGTAACGCGGCAGCCTCAGACTTTCCCGTGAAGAGTACTTCGCTTCGCTCTGCATAAACTCACTCGGATCCAAGCCTGTGCCTGGCCTCTTCTTCATACGCTAAATGATTGGCCAAAAACCTCCGTGTTAGATATAATTACCTTTCCGGCCCCATCGTCTAGTGGCCTAGGACGCATCCCTCTCAAGGATGAGATCACGGGTTCGAATCCCGTTGGGGCCAAAAATTATACCCAGGGCAGCCCTGGGTATAATTTTTGTCTCCTTTCGGGATTCGACGTTCGCAGTGAGCTTGCCCCAATTTCCAATTAAATAACGGAACGCGGGTTGTGTTAAGCCGGCGTCTTATTGTTTTCGGCTTGGGCTTTTTGCTGCTTTTTAAACGCTCGGTACATCTCGGGAAGCTTTCTGTAAAACGCGCTTAGTTTTATGGACTCTTTAATATCAATGCCCGGAGTGCCGAAAAGCACTTCCCCGCTTTTGACATTACCGATGATCCCGGTCTGGGGTCCGATGATGGCTTTATCGCCGATGCTTACATTGTCTCGGATGGCAGCCTGGCCTCCAATGATAACATCATCACCCACCGTAGTCGAACCGGCTATGCCTGCTTGGGCGACCAATAAGCAATGCTTGCCAATAGTCACATTGTGCCCAATATGGACCGCATTGTCGAATTTCGTTCCTTCGCCTATGATGGTTTTTCCTGTTGTTGCGCGGTCAATACAGCAATTAGCCCCTATCTCTACGTCATCATGGATTTCCACTATCCCGATCTGAGGGACTTTCTCATGCTTACCATTGACATTGACGAAACCATACCCGTCAGAGCCGATAACAGCGCCTGCGTGGATGATGCCGCGGTTCCCCAGAGTACAGCCTTCCCTGATGACCACGCGGGGATAGATCAGGCAATCATCGCCGATCCGGACATTATCGCCGATGAAGGTATACGGATGTATGGCAGTATTAGCTCCGATCACAACATTTTCTTCAATAACGCAAAAAGCGCCGATGCTTACGTTCGCGCCGATCTTAGCGCTCGAGGCGATATCAGCTTTCGGGCTGATTCCTTGGCGCGGTTTCCTTAATTCCTTTTCCCGCACTTGCAAGAGCTTGGTCCATGCCAACCGGACATTGAGAACAGAAATGCGGTTGCCTTTGTAAAGCTCGGCATCTTCCTTGAGATCAGGACCAAACAAGATGGCGCCTGCCTTGGTTTTGGCCAGCTGTTCCTTCAGGACAGCTGTGGATGAGGAATAAAAAGAGATATCAGCGGAACCGGCGTCCTTTAATGAGGCGATACCCTGGATATTATAATTAGCGTCACCTTCCAGAGTGCCTTCGCCGATCAATTTGATAACTTCAGATAATGTTAGTTTCATTACTCCTCGCTCCTTATTGTGAGAGACGGATATAAATATGGGACCAAGCCCTGGCTTGGCGTAAGTTTCCCTCCTCTAAATGATAGCAAGTGAGTAAAGGGAATGCGCGAAGCGGAAAAAACTGTCCCTGTAAAACAGGGGCAAGTCCGCCCGGGCGCAGTCATCTGGCCAAAATGTAGAATGTAGAGATTAGATACCTTTTCTTGGCGAACTTGCGGTAACTCTGAAATAACTATTTATGAAGCAGGGATTTAAATGGAAAAAAGACCACTGGAGGCCGTTTGCTTATGGCGTGGCCGTGACAGTGGGCATGGCAGGCATTGCAGTTTTGATCGGATGGCATGTTGCTCACACGCCGCGCAATCTTCTTCGCAAAACCCTCAAAGTTGACTGCCGGCCGCGCTGGAATACCGCGGAGCTTCTTAGCGTCAAGGCTCATAAAGGCGTGACTCTGCAGACATTTCAAATGAGTGCGGCTAAAGGGATCAAAGGGCAGGCTTATCTTTTGCTTCCCAACATGAAGGATATTAAAGAGCGCGTTTTACCGGCTGTGATCGTGATGCATGGCCATAACATGAAACCTGAAGACACGTTTGTGGCCAATCCGGACTCCTGGATGCGGCCTGTGGCGCTCGAGCTTGCCAAGGAAGGTTTTGTTGTGCTTGTCCCCAAAATCCCTCATTACAATCCTGACAGCAGGCTGGAGGAAACGCTTGACGCCATGAAACTGCTTTTGCGCGGCAAGACCATGACAGGGGAGCGGGTGGCAGCTGTGTTGCGGCATGTTGATTTTTTAACAGAGCATCCCCAAGTTGACAAGGATCGCATAGGGATATTGGGCTGGTCCATGGGCGGAGGGATCGCGCAGTATGCCATGGCCCTTGACCCGCGATTGAAAGCCGCGTTTCTGAGCGGTTGTTTTGTGCCCTTGAAATTTCTGGCTGAAGACGACATCCTGCATTCTCCGGACAACTATATTCCGTCAATGATCGAGCGATTCGGCGAACCTGCCCAATTGGCTCCCATGCTGGCGCCTCGGCCTTTGATGGCTGAGCATGGGACCAACGACCAACACGAGTCATTCGACATGGCCAGCTCTGCTTTTGACAAGCTCCACGCTGTTTACAAGAAAAAAGGCGCCCCGGATTCTGCTGTTTTTTTACCCCACAAGCAAGGACACGCTTTTTACGGCCGCAAAGCAGTTTGGTGGTTTAAAAAGTGGTTTCAGTGACCGCGCCTGGTGTGTACTTCCGGGAGCTTTAGTCGGGGAGGTTAGGGTAATCGAACTCGCCGCATTTTTGCATGATCTCTTCGGCTTTTTTATCAACCTGTTCCTCATGCTCCGGGCCAAGTTCAACAGCATGAAATCTTGCTCTGTGAAGATTGCGCATAATGCTATTGATCCTGGCTTGGGACGGGTGATCTGCGCAGTGTTTAGCGCGCCCGTCAGCTATGCGGATATACTCATCCATATACATTTTGCGCCGGCCCATGTCTGCGATGTCTGCTGCTTTGTCTTCGGTGAGAGCCGGAAGATCCGGATCAAGAGCGTCCTCCAGGAATAAAGATAAAAACTCTGCCTTGCTTACTTCAACGCCAGCGAGCTTCCCGTCAGGCTCGCTCTTGCCTGAATCTGACGTTACTCTTGATATATTGCAGTCTTCCTTGAGAATAAAGTGCGGTTCAGGCGCGCGCGCTGCTATCCCTTCAATAAGAAGAGTATTAGCGTTAAATATAGGACTGCCGGAGCTTCCGGTGTAAGTATCCGGATTCGCTATAAAATAAGTGGACATTGGCCTATGGTCAAGCACTTTTGCATTACCCGCGATCTTCACAGGCAGGCCTTTTGGATGTCCTATCACGATAAGCGGAGTATCTTTTTCAATTTTTCCGGAAAGATTCAGTTTGAGCGGAATACGGCCGGATACTTTGCGGTCAAGCTGTATTAACGCGAATTCAGCTTCATGGTCACTGGCGTAATACCTTGCTCTTATGTCTTTACATTCATAAACATCACTTTTTAAAACAGTGTCCGGATACTTGTCTTTGGTGTAAATCGCAAAACCAAATACGAATCTGGTTTTTTTGCACGAGGATTCAGTCTCGATGCAGTGTCCGGCAGTAAGCACGATATCAGGAGCGATCAGGACTCCGGAACAAAAAGCGCCTTTCGGCTGATCATAAAAAGGCTCTTCTTCGCAGAGGTTATCTGTTTTGCCGTAATGGCGCGTGCTTAAACGTGCTGTTCCGGGCTCAAAAAATGGAAATTTCACGTTTTTGGCGCTGAACAGGGCAACTGTTGAATCCGCTGCTTGGCGCAAGTTCGGATTTTTAAGTTGATAGAAATCAAGCCTGTCGTCTTCCCCGAAGATCACGGATATCTGCGCTAAAGTTAAAACTTGCATTATTTCAAAAAGACCGGCGCCCGCGTAAGCCGTGATCATTAGCGCGCACAAGCCCGCGCCGGCCAATATCTTGATTACACGTTTTCCGATCATTAATATCACGCTGGGCTCTATTTATATATAGCCCCGGGAATGTTCTTTTTCAATACGGATGTTGGCCGGCCCCCGGAAGCGGCTCAGGGTCACCCCGCGAACCATGCGGAGATCCGCTTCCATAAGCTTTTGAACCAGGATTCTTCCTGGCCGGCTTGTTCTGTGGTTTCTTCCTTGGCAGCTATTGGAGGCGGCGCAAGCGGTTGGATCAGCTTAAGCGCGCGTGCTTTAGCGGCCTGCTTGGTATCTGCCGGGCCGGGCTCGTCATCTTTGCCCTCATCTTCCCCCAATCTCAAACCTTTTTTAGCGCTGAGGCAGATATACCCGAACTCCTCATGCACCCGGCACTTGAACGCGTAAACCTCTTGATTATCCACGCAATCTTTCCACTCTTCCCTTGGCGGATCGAAGATCACTTCTTCTTCATAGTATCGCACCTGTTCGGGATCTGCGCAGTCTATTACAATGGTCTCATATTCCTGCGCGCTTTCCGCTTTAGGGGCAGCGGATAATAAAACCACTGACAACAACCAGCAAGCGCTCGCGATCCTCATGCTGGTATTATAAGTTTCTGCGCCGCGCCTGCGAGCGCGCACTCTTCTCACGCCTGCGCTTCTCGTGCCTGGTACGTTTTAATTTTATCGGGTGCCAGGCACGGGCCTTTTTTTCTAATGCTCCAATGCCCTATCCCTGGATCTGCCATTCCCGGCTTGCTCTTGAAAAACCTGCGTTCTACTGTTAAACAATTACCATAGGTTTAAGGAGGCTCGTGCCATGAAAAAACTGTTTATATTGAGTCTGGCTATTTTTCTTTCCCATATTCCCGCAAAGGCTGATGTTTTAGACGGGAACAATATCATAGATGAGCCTGATTTCTCTTCTATCGCGGAGGATGCAGATGAAAATTCCGCATTGAGTGCGCTTCGTAATATTGTGAATGCTGTTTCAAAACCCGGTGATCCCAGAGCGGATTGCCGCAATATGCCCGCTAACGAATGCCTCCATGCGCGCCGCCCGAAATCCGAGCATTATGCGCCCTATGCTGCTGCTGCGGCGCTCATAGGTCCGGGAGCCTGGGTGTCGCTGGGCATTAATAATACCGAAGCCGCAGCTCAACTTGCTGCTAAGGAGTCAAAGTGGATCCAGGGGTATCTGCGCAAAGTAGCTGCGGAGGAATTCGGCAAGATGTTTCATCCCGGATGGTGGAATGGCAATGTGAATGAAGCGGTTAAGGGATCAGGAAGACTCTGGATCAAAGAGGTGGATGGACCCATAGCGCATGAGTTCGCGGAGAAGGTGCTCCATAAGGTGGCGATCGGCGATGCTCTGGAAACACGATACGGAAAAGAGGCTTTCAAGGAGTTCAACCGCATAATAGGCAGGCATGGGCGTGAGATCATAGCTGGTGTCGTAAGGGAAGAAAAGATCCTGGGTCTCATGCGCACTATACACGGCCATGGTACTTATACCGCGTTCGGGGACGCAGTGCTGGACAGTTTATCAAGCCGGCTTGCAGCGCGCGCTACCACAGCTGAAGCAAATCCATTCCTTGGCGTACTGCTCAGAAACTTCGTAAAAGCAGGAGCGCTCAGAAAAGGATATCTGCGCGCTTACAAGGGCCATGCCCTCGCAGTGTTGAAAAAACTCGGGAAACTCGCCGGCAAAGCCGGTTTTGTAGCCTTAACAGTTATCTTTGAGGTAGCAGCTCCAAGTACGGCTCACGCTGAAACAATGACTGATGCCTATTCTAAAGACATAATGATGCTGGTCAATGATTACAGGGACAATCCCGGAGATGCTATGCGCCACTTGCAAGCTTGCGACACTAACAGGTACGTTCAGATGTGCCAGAACCTGGTCATCCTGGATCATATAATGAACCAAACCGAAGTGCAAGAAGCCGTAGAATCCGATTTCGACAACGAGGATAACTAATATATTCCCGTACCCTCTGTTATCCCCAAAGAGGGTCCCGGATCAAGTCCGGGATAAGCTCGGCTGGGATCCAATACTGATTTCCCGGCAGCCTCAGGTCTTTAGCCTGTGTCTTTTTCTTTTCTCAAATGGAATTTCG
>JBHPMF010000082.1:0-10098 GCA_042563375.1 Elusimicrobiota bacterium
GCAACAGCGGGATCAAATGTTAAATGTAAAGACGTGACCCCGCGTCTACGCCCCTATTCGTCTTCATTACACCTTTTCGCAGCTATAGCAAGCGCATTGCGAGAAAGTGCATTTGCAATCCTTTCTTCTTCTTTTACATCTGCCGCAAATCTCGCAACATGTACAGCTTCATGTATATATATCCCGGCTAACACGCGTACCTTATTCTGTTTATAGCTGCTGTTGTAAGTTTTTTTGCATAAATATATATTGGTTCCAGCGCTAGCATATGCTTTCCCCCGATTATTATTAATACAAGATGTAAAATCCCCTTCTAAAGGCAACATAACCCTTACCCAGTCAAACACATCTGAAATATTTTCATACATAGTTTCCGCATCTGGATCATCCGAATAATATTCAATTGTTTCCATAATGGCACATAAAGCATACGATCCGCCATTTGCCTCTCCTATGCTTACATCTGTATGCTCCCGAGTCTCATCCTCATCATCCCAATTATCCAAACGATCAATACCTGCAGAATCAATTTGCTTACAAGAATCATCTTTTTTTCCAATTTCACATTGATGAACACATTCTGCTAAAGGATCTTTTTCTCCGGTCGAATCAGTGGTTGGATTACATGAAGAACAGGATTTTTCACACTGAGAAACATATGACACTTCTGTTCCATCATCTAGCTGCGCGTTTCCAAAGGTGTTCTTATCAAGCCGATATCCCGAGTTTCCTATCGCCCACGAGTCGCCAGCCGACCCGTCAGCCCTGACAGCAAAAGGGCAGAGAAGAACTGCCATGATCAAAATCAATAATTTTTTCATAAATTTCCCACTGTAAAAACTTCTATTTGAAGTATAACAGGAGTTTGTTTTTTATCAAGTCCCCGTGCCGTCAAGTCCAACCCGGCACCGGTACTTATTTTATTGAAAAAAGGCATAAAACCTTCTCAATTGAAAATATGTTAGGAATCGTCTTTTGATGCGGTTATTCTGAATTCCGGCCTTAGTATGAATATTAGCGCTGCTATGAGCAAGGCGCAGCTTGAGGCAAGGCACACTACACCGGCTCCATAGGAATCCATAGCCTTTGATGCGGCATATAGCGCAAGCGGTACTATGAGAAGCACGCAGCAATCAAAGATACCAAGGACTTTTCCGCGTATATCGCTTGGCACATGTGCTGTAAAGTAAGAAAACAGAGGCTGCGAAAGAGCGTCTGTGAGTCCGTATATAAAAAGTCCGGCGATCACTAAGCCGGCTATATGAATATTGTAGATCAAGAGATATCCCAATGCGGGTCCAATGAGCCCTATTTTGAAACATAAAGATATGCGTTTTGAAAGCGCTGCGCTGCCTATCAGGAAAAGACCGAGTATCTCTCCAATTGCTATAGCGCCCCTGAACATCCCTATCCAGGATGCGCCGCCAATCACTTGCACTTTTGCGCCCACAAGAGGAACGAGCTGTATTAATGAATAGGGGAAATTAAGCAACATAAGCAGCAGCATAAAGGCGACTATGAACCGGTCTTTCAGGATAATCCGGACAGTGCTTAGGTATTGAGAACCTATTTCCGATACTTTCGCAATTTTTTGCGCTGACGGTTTAGCAAAGCACGCGCTTGCGCTAAGGTTCACTAAAAAAGCAGATATGAAAAACGATGAGGAATTGATCAAGAGCACCGACACCGGAGCCACATGCTCCACTATAATCCCGGAAACAAGCGCGCCAAGAACAGTCATGACCCTTCGCGACACAGCTGCCAGCGAGCCGGCTACAACAACATTTTTCTTGCCGACAAGATCAGGGATGGCAGCGGTCTTGGCAGAATCAAAGAGCGTGGTAAATACCTCTATCGTGAAAACGCAGGCTAAGATCACAAAACGGCTGTCAATATGATCAAGCGCCAGGACAAAAGCCAAAACCAGCAAGCCTCTCACAACGTCTCCGATGATCATGATGCGTTTGCGCGGGAATATGTCCACCAGATGACCGCTGATCAGCGAGACCAGGCCCCTGGCAAGGTAATTTATACCAAGGATAAGTCCCACGTCGGTTACGCGCCCGGTTTTCACATAGACCTGCCACATGAGGAATATGTCAAACAGGATATCGCCCAATGTGGATATGATCCCCGCAAAATAGATCTTTGCGAAGTCTTTGTTCTCGGATAAAAGCTTTTTGTACATGCTAGTTCCGTACCTTACAATCAGGTAGCATATAAAAGATTGACCTATCGACCTCTTGAAAACCTGTTCTTTTGCACAGCGCCAGCGCAGGGTTAGCAGTACCGGTGCCGGGTTGGACTTGCCCCGATAAAGTGTCCACAAAACCGGGGCAAGTCCAACCCGGCACCGGTACTTCAAGTATCATACCTCAACTCGTTTCCAAAGATAATATTCCTGCAGCTATACAGAGCGGACAAGCCATAAGAACCACGGGGCAGCTTTTGGGGGCATCAATAGGAGGTTTGCTTATAACTTTATTTGGGGTCAGCGGAGCTTTTGCGATCGACAGCATTTCGTTCCTGATAGCAGGCTTCGCCTCTTTTGCCATCAAGTCAAATACGCTGCCCTCAAAGATGCCGCCAGTCTATAATGCGCAAACGAAGGACATAGCCCAGACAAAGCGCAAGGCAAGAAGAAGCGGCAATGCCATAAGAAATTGGATATCAGAAATGCGGCTTGGATTCCAGATCATGCGCAAAATCCCTATTTTCCTGTGGCTTGCGATAATGCTGGCATTTATAAATTTCGCTTACACGCCTATCAGCATCACGCTCCCCTTTCTCATCAAGGAAACCCGGAATATGCCGCCATGGTTCCTGGGAACATTGTATTCGTGCATGAGCCTGGGCTCAATTTTAGGGTCTTTATCCGTAGGATGGCTGCGCAAAAAGATGCATGATGATATCCTTGTTGTCTCAAGCATAAGCGCTCTGGGCATGGGAATCGCGCTTATACCGCTTATAAGCAACCAGGCGCTGTTGCTACTTATCATGTTCATATCGGGCACGGTATTCGCCGCAGGAGGGATTCCGGGCCAGACAAGACGCGCGATCGCTGTCCCAGATATGTTCAGGTCGAGAGTGGAAAGTATCTACTCTTTTTTCCGCATGATAGCAGCTCCGCTGGGGACGGCTTTCGCCGGATTGATGGTCCCTAAAGCCGGGATCGAGATAACCATGCTTTCATGCGGCATAATAATACTGATAATCTGCCCTGCAATGTATCTAATCCCCGGATTTTTAAGCTTTTATAGAACGCCCCTGCGCGAGCTGGATGAGTTTATCCTGAAAAACTATCCCCGGGCATTCAAATGATTGTCTGGCAAGTTTTCACTTTCGGTCCATGCAGCGTGTCTTCAATTAAGTAGCCCTTGGACTGCACTTCCTGCCGTAATTTGTCGGCTGATCGAAAATCCTTGTTTTTTCTGGCCCCCTCTCTCTTCTCTACCAGAATCATGATCTCTTCGGGTATGATCGCCTCTTGAATTTGCGCGAGGTTCAAGCCAAGGATATCATCGAATTCGAGGGCAAGATCGGGTGACCGTGCCTGATCTCTTCATTCTTCATTTCACCATATTAAATTAACCTGAAAGCCAGACTTTTCCGAACTTTTTCCCAAATTCCCACCTTTCATTTCTGTCTCAAAAGTGCGTTTCACGTGTGGAGATCCGGCACGAGGACCGAGAATAAAATGGCTAATAACCCACGGCTTAAAGAATTACAAAACGTTTTGGTGAAACGAAATGAAGAATGAAGAGACCAGGCACGGTCATCCCTTGTTAGCGAATTGTGCGTTCCGGGCAAGCCATGGAAGATCGTCTTTCGAAAGTATCTTGAATTGGGCGCTATGCGCGCGGCGGCCAAGCCTGGTTTTTAAAAATCTTGCCTTTAGATCCGCGAGCATCGAGCGCTTTGCGCTTTCCGTAAGTTGTGACCATTTGCATTCGGCAACCAGGTAATGGCCCTTTTCTCCGGTCGCAGCGACCAGATCGATCTCAACGCCGCTTTCCCAATAACGGCTGGATCCGCGAAAGGACCGGCGGCAGAAAACCTCCCATTGGCGGGAAGCGTGCATTTCAAGCAATTCCCCCTTTTTTCGTTTTGACAGCGCGTCCCACCGGCTGCGATGCGGTAAAAAAGTGCTGAAATAGAAGGATAACGCAGGGTCAAGGATGGCGTAATGGGTTCTCTTGGTCGATCTTGTGGATTCACCGAAAGGCAGTTCGCGGCTTACTAAGCCGAGCTCAACAAGCAGAGCCAGGGGCCGCGAAAGATTTCCCTGCGGCGTGCCAAGGCGCGCCGCCAATTCACTGGGCTTGGCCACTCCGCGGCCGATCAAATCCAGGATCGCCTTGGGCAGGGAACCGGTGATCCCCTCATCGCGTATCCAGCTTGCGGGCTCCTGGGAAAGAATGGCTGACGGTTCAAAATAGAGTTCATGCGCCTGATCAACCATAGAGCCTTTGGGCATCAGTTTCCAATAATAGGGCACGCCGCCAACAAGCGAAAAACGGGCAAATGACTCGGGCTTGGCGACCTTGAATCCCAAGGTCCGGCAAAACCACCCATAGCTCATGGGCTCAAGATGCAAATGGAAAGAAGCCCTCCCGTAAAGAGGCAGTGAGCGGTTGAGCATTTGATCATAGAGCATGGACTGCGAGGAACCTGAAATCAGGATCAATGTTCTTTTTTTGGGAAGTTCATGATCGATCCACTTTTGCAGTACGCTGGCAAGCGTGTGATCACCCTCAACCCAGTAGGGAAATTCATCAAACACAACAAGTCCCGGCAATTTTTCGCGAGCCAAAAGGCTGAAAAATTCGCTCCATGTTTTTGGCGTGATTTCCCGAAAAACGCCGAGCTTGGCGGCAAGCTCCTCGGCTAAATGGAGGATCTGCTGGGCAGGGGTCCCCTCAACCGCCTGGTGGTAAATCCCGCCGAATTTTTCACAGGCTTTTTTAAGCAAGGCTGTCTTGCCTATGCGGCGGCGGCCCGTAACATAGCCAAAACCGCCCTTCCTTAGGCGCTTTTTGATCAGCTCAAGCTCTTTGGAACGATTCCAGAAAGTCATCATAATGTAATGATACCTCGCAAACATGATGTTTGTCAAGCATCATTTTGCGACAGTGCCTCAGATTTTTCTCTTTCACGTAGTTTTTAGCTTGTTCTAATGCATTTTCCAGAGGCTGCTTTGGTCTCTTTGCCTCGCAAATCATTACGCAACGCTTGGGGTCGGTGGGAGTGCGGTCAAAAAACGCTAGGTCAACCCTGTCCCATTCTACCGCCAAAAGTTGCTCAGACCCTGTCCGGATAAAAACACCTCCTCCACTTCAGCAGTGGTCACCTTATGTTTCGTTTTATTCTTTGTCTGATTGCCAGCATCCCGCTGGAACTCAAGCATTGAGATTTCCTGCAACCAGAAAAACAACCACTCGATAAACTCAAACTTGGCATTAGTATAGCGTAGCACGCTATATTATTTTGGCAACAGGGGGCGCCTGGCACCTTCACGATGCGTGAGGAAGCGTTGGGTTCCAACGAGCCGTTTTTGCAGCAAGCTGCTGCAAAATTTACGCACCGCCCGCAACGGAATTTTTGCTTTATGTTGGCATAAAAATTGATCGTCATGGGTTGAAGGGCTACAACCCCTCAAAATAAGGATAAGGAGGCTCAAATGAGAAGAAATATGCAAAAAACAAAAACGCTTGCAGCAAGCATGTTGGCGCTGATGGGGCTCTGCGTAACACTTGAGGCAAATCCGAGCATGAGCGTGCCAGGAAACAAGATGGATATCCAAACAGGGATGTTGTCCATGGAGACCATCTTCAGCAGAGCCAAAGTAAACAAAAAGCAAAAAGGTATGCTTCCCCTGAACTTCACAAAGGAAACTGCCAGGACGCAAACCCACGCAGACCTCAGAGTTACGAGATCTGTCTCGAATCTGACAACACAGTCAGTGCCTGTGCCGTTGACACTCAACAATAGGACCCACGGCAATGCGCCTGCGCGTCTTACACTTACGGGTTCCGAAGGGGCCGTAATCGGTGGAGCTCTGGGTTGCGCAGCTACCGGATGCTCCCCCACGGGAACCATTGGAGGAGCGTATCTCGGCGATAAAGCGCAGGATTATGCGGGCAAAAAGCTCAACAACTACGCAGAGCGTGACCAGACCCAGGAATCCAGAGAGCGATACGGCGGCTGCCGCATGCAAGGGACCTGCTCAAAGTAAAATTGGAGGTATCGATGATGTCTATACGCGAAACAATGAAACTGAGAATGGTCAACGTGGCGCTCGCGGGCTTATGTATTTATATCTGCTATATCGCTGCTGATTACTTTTTCCATCAAGGAACCATCGGCGGCGTTACAGGTGCGCTCCTGGCCAGCGGCATAGTTAAGCTCGTCAACAGGTGAACAAGGGGGGACCGTGGCTGGTCTCTTCACGTGAAACGTTCATTTCAGAGCTTTCCTGCAATAAACCTTATATTTTTACCCAAATGAACGTTTCACGTGAAGAGACCAGGCACCGGTATTAGATCCCCCTGAATGGATCTTTTTTATTGCGTCGCGCACTTCTTTGAATTCCCGGTATGCTTGTGGCTGATGGCTCAATTTGCCGGCTTTCCGCAGCGCGGCATTCATATCATTGATTTGACCGACTATGCCAAGCGCAAGAGCATAGTGTACATAGGCATTGTAATAATCAGGTGTTGTCTTAAAGAATCGTTCCCAGCTGCGGATGGCGCGTTGTGCCCAGAAGAACGCCGAACGCATCCGTTTTTGCTCAGCCAGTATCCGAGCGTATTGAGCCGCTCCAACGCCTTGGCTATAGCGGCCTCGTGCCGAGGCGTTTCGCGTTCCAAGAAGGTATTGTTTTTTAAACTGCCCCGAATGATAGTAGTATTCATTTTTGGTTCGATATATTAGCTGCGGATCAACGCCGCGATGCCGTAAAAGCAGATGGCGCAGCAGCTTACACGCTTTTTGCTTGCAGGTCTTGTGTCTGGTAGGCGGCAATTCTTCAGCGTAATCCCCCAGAATCGAGGCATAGGCACTTCTCAGCAGAAAACTATCCGACCAGCGCGACAAACCATCTTGAACGGTCCTTAGTGCCTTCGTATATTTAGCTTTCCACACAAATTTCCTGGCCTGCTCTTGATAAGCCAGGGGAGTTTTTAGCTTAGAGCGCCCGAGATTGTCTTTCATATGATGTCTCAACGGACCGCGCTTGGTTTCCACATTCCACATTTTGGCAAAAAAGCAGCAAAATAATGGATTTTATCGAGGTCCCGCAGTGTCCAGGCTGGGAAAAATGACCGTGCCTGATCTCTTCACGTGAAACGTTCATTTCAGAGCTTTCCTGCAATAGGCTTAGATTTTTGCCCAAATGAGGAATGAAGAGGCCGGGCACGGGGTCAAAGGACTTTGTAGAAAAACAAGTAATAAGAAAAATCCTTATCCTTTTTGGACAGGGTGGCGGCGGGCAGAGAAATGGGACGGATCACGGCTTTTATATCAGAAGGCATTTTCCAGGTTCTTCTGCGGATTATTTTTTGGGTGTATTTGGAGAGCTTGGTTGGGCCCAGATAAAATTCCCCTTTTTTGCGATAAACAGTAAAAGGCTTATTTAAGAGCAAAGCCCCGTATCCCGCATCCCGCAAGTATTCAAACATCGTGCGATCCATGGCGTAGTAAGAGTACTTCTGGTCTAATCGAGGCATAAGGGAAAGACGTAGAAAATTCGCGAGGATACTTCCTAGTTTCTGAGTTTTCGCAAGCCCGCCTCCGATCAACCTCCTGTGAAACGCGAACTCCAGCCAGACTGTCTTACCCGGCAGTTTTATGCGAGTATCCATTATGCGCCTGAGATCCCCTTCCCAGCACGGGCACTTAAGCATTAGGCTGTGTTTGCTGACCTTGCGTTTATTTAATTCCTGATAAAAGTAATAACGAATGCTGTCCTCATGATCAAGCCCCTCCCCAAGTCTATATCTGGCTTTTAAAGCCTCATAAGCGGCATTAGCGCATGACTCCAGAAGAGACTGAATACGTGTTGAGGTCTTGTTTGCGCTAGCCATTACTTCTCAATCCTGTAAAAAAACACTTGATACGGGAAATTATTGTTCTTTCCCGGCGCTTTGAGCCCCTCCAGAGGAACAGGATGCGCTGTTGCTCTTATGTCTAAGGGCATTTTCCAGGTTCCTTTCCTGATTATCTTTTTGGTGAATGGAGAAAGCTTGGTTGATCCCAAATAAAATTCCCCTTTTTTGCGGTAAACAGTAAAAGGCTTATTGCAGATCAGATCTTTATACCCGCCATTGTTCAAGTATTTAAACATGGCGCTGTCTACAATATAACAGCAATACTTCTGATCCCCGCGAGGCAGATAAGCAAGGCGAAGAAAATCCGCGATAATATTGCCGAGTTTTTCAGTCTTGGCAAGCGTACCTCCGGGCAATCTCCTGTGGAATTTGAACTCCAACCATGCCTTCTTGTTTGCCAGCTTCACACGCATATCTATCCCACGCATCGGATGCCCTTGCAAACACGAACACTCCAATGTCACGCTATGCGCACTGACCTTGCGCGCCATCAGCTCCGTATGAAAATAATACCGGATATTATCCTCATCGCTAATCCCCTCTCCAAGCCCATGCCTGTCTTGTAGAGCTTTACACATAGCATTAGCGCAAGAAGTTAGGAGAGGATCAATTCTATTGGAAGTTTCAGACATGTTGTGACTGTATTTTAGACGATAAAAGAGAGAGATGCGGGATGAAAAACTGTGGAAAAACTTGATGAGATCCTGAACACAATTCCTATATGGCAGAGAATTGTGCAGGTCCTTTTTCTTTATGGATGGGAATCGTCCCGATAAATTCAGGATGACAGATTGATCAATGGTTGTTCTTAATGTTTGTGCGGATGTTAGTCTTCCGGGGTTTCTATATGGCGTGGGAATTCCAGGGAGCGGATTTCTTCGTCATCTGCATCTTCGTCTCCTTTATCTCGAAGCGCGGCGCGTAATGCAGGATATATTAATGAAGCTTTCATTTCAGATGAAGCAATTGAAGGGCCATCTTCCGTAACTTTGGGACGCTCTGCTTTGGAAGGAAAATCTTCCGGTGCCTTATAGGAGAAATCTTGCTGTTTATAAACCCCCTTGGCTCTCCTTGATATCTTGCAATTTCCTTTATATCTAAAGTGGCGCCAATCTCCGAATGAGTGAATCCCTTCGATAAGGAGAGTGCACGCATTAAATACCGCGCTGCCGGAGTTGCCTGAGAAAGTATCCAAAGTCGAACTAAAAAATTCCCTGCCAAGTCCCGGATCAATAACTTTTGCTTTGCCTGATATTTTTGTTGGCAAACCCTTTGGATGTCCTACAACTATGAGCGGAGTGCCCTTTCTGATAGGCATCTTGGAAGGATTCAGCTTTAGTGGTTTACGGCCTGACACAAGGGTATCGAGCTTTATCAATGCCCAGTCGCCGTGTTGCGAGTCATAATTTCTCTTTATTATTCTCTCGCACTTATATACATCGCCTATCGGAACACTTGTCGGGATTTCATTTTCCTTTTTAATAGAAAAACCAAATACAAAACTCGTATCCCGGCATTCCTGTTCAGTTTCAATGCAATGCCCGGCAGTAAGAATGATATCAGGGCCAACCAGAGTTCCTGAACAAAACGGGCCCATAGGCTGATCCTCAAACGGCTCTTCTTCGCAAAGTTCTTCCGCCTTACTATAATCCCTTAATCTGAGCTTGGCTCTTCCTGTCTCGTTGTTCATTTCTACATAACGAGATACAAACAAGCCCACAGTTGAATTTGCCAGGTTGCGCACAAAAGGATTTCTAACCTGATAAACATCCAGACGGTTATCTTCTCCGAAGATCGTAGATATCTGCGCCAACGTGAGGACTTGCACCACCTGAAAAAGATCCGCGATCGCATAAACAGCAAGGAACATTGTGAATAGACCTGCTGCGGCCATAACTTTTATAACAGATCTAAACTTGTGCGCGAACATATTGTCTCCTATTAGTTTATACCTGTGAAATGATCATTTTTCAAGGGGTATATGGATGGT
>JBHPMF010000083.1:0-9990 GCA_042563375.1 Elusimicrobiota bacterium
ACAAGAAGATGGAGTCAGAACATCAGGAAAGTGACTCGTCTGTTGCCGGGACTTTTATTGAGACATTCCCGGAAGTTTTTGAAAGAGCGGCAAGGAGAGAAAAGAAAAATCTTATCCAGGCCATGGTTAAAAGGGTGGATGTCTGGCATGATGGCCGGGTGGACATTACTTACAGGCTTCCCTTGCTGCCAAAAGGCGGGGGAAATCCCCGCTCTGCATCCATAACGTCGGCGTAGCTCAGGGGTAGAGCAGTGCTCTCATAAGGCACGTGTCGAAGGTTCGAATCCTTCCGCCGGCATAGAGCTTAACAATATTGTCATCCCCGGATCGAGTCCGGGGTAGGCTCTGAACTTGTTTCAGGATCTCTTTAAGCGTACGAACGGTCATTTGATTCAATAATTACAGAAAGAAGAAAACAATGAGCATAAAAGCCATATTCTTTGACATGGACGGAGTCCTTGTTGACAGCCGCAAGACATGGCACCTTGTTTTAAACAAGGCTCTTGAGGAATTGGGTTATCCTGTTGTTTCCTGGGAGAAATTTGACAAGGATTTCGGCCAGAGCGTAGAGCTTGATATTAAGCTCTATATGAACGATAAGGAGTCATTCGAAACAGTATGCAAGCTCTATGATAAATATTACCCCCAATTTGTACATGAGCTTAATCCAATGGATGGGATCAAAGAGTTGCTTGGTTGGCTCAAAGAGCATGGCATAAAAACAGCATGCATCACCAATTCTCCGAAAAGCGCTGCTTTTCAGGCATTAAACAAATGCGAGATAATAGATAAGCTGGACCTTGTTGTGACTTCAAGCGAGGTTCAGCATGGAAAGCCTGCTCCTGATATGCTGCTTAAAGCTTTTGAGATTTTAAGGCTAAAGCCCGAGGAAGTGCTTTTTATAGGGGATTCACCGTTTGATTTTCACGCTGCAAAAGCCGCTAAAGTGCATTTCATGGCTTTTGGCAGAGAATTAGAAGGAGCTGAAAAGGTTTTTAACATGTTCTCAGACATAAAAACCTGGCTTAGTAATACTTATAATCTAAAAGAGTAAACTCTTTCTTCTCTTCCGTATTTCCCTCTCCCTTGAGGGGAGAGGGCAGGGTGAGGGTGATAAAGTTTCAAAATAGTTCTTTGTTCGCATTAGCGCATTTTATCCACATTAATGGCTAATGCTCTATGATGGGGGGTGGTGTAAAGGTAGCACATGTCCCTTTGAAGGATATAGTTTGAGTTCGAATCTCAGCCCCCCAGATTTTTTTGGCTTTGCAAAAAAATCTGCCCTGAGCGAGCGCAGCGAGTCGAATGGGCTTACAAAGTTTCCTTTTTACGCCGTGATAGCCAAAAAAATCTGCCCTGAGCGACCCCGACCGAGTGTAGCGAGATGAGGGGAAGTCGAAGGGCTTATAGAAGGATACCTTCTACGGTTCGTAGCCAAGAGGAGAGTAACATGAAAAAACGATTCTATCTGACCGATAATGATAAGAAGATCGCAGGCGTGTGTTCCGGAATGGCGGAATACTTTGACATAGATGTTACCTTTATTCGGATAATTTTCCTGGCAACGTTGTTCATGGGCGGATGGGGCTTTATAGCTTACATATTGTTTTGGATAGTTGCTCCGCGTAAAACATAGATCTCAACACGCTTCTTTTGGCTCCTTCTTCTTATTTCTTTTCCTAAAATAGCGGGAATGAGCGTCCAATTTAATATCCGTCCTCTATCTGATTCTGATAAGTCCTGGGTTGCGAGCATAATCCAGACATGGGGCGGGGACTTCATTGTTTCCCGCGGTAAAAAGCATTATCCCGCTGAACTTAAGGGATTTTGTGCGGAATCGGATTCAGGCGAAAAAATCGGCTTGGTGATTTATGATATTGCCGGGGATCAGTGCGAGATGGTAACCCTGGATGCTTTTAAAAAATTCGTGGGTGTAGGGTCAGCATTGACGGAGAAACTTAGAGGCGCTGCGCGCGATGCCGGGTGTAAAAGATTATGGCTCATAACCACCAATGACAACCTTGATGCAGTACGCTTTTATCAGAAGAGGGGATTTATTATCACAGCTATATACGTAGACGCTTTAACTGAATCCAGGAAGTTAAAACCCGCTATCCCTACAATTGGCTGTTATGGCATCCCAATGCGTGATGAGATTGAGCTTGAGATGATTTTATAGGTGATATATGAAAATACTCATAATTGATCGCATGACGTTTGAGAGAGAAGAAGATCTGCTTGCAAAATATTTTAATCATGACCAGCGCACATAAGAAAACCAGGAGCGTGCTTGTTGCCGGAGCTTCCGGTTTTGTGGGCGGAGGGCTTGTGCGAAAGCTTCTGGAGTCAGGCTACAAGGTGCGCTGTCTTGTGCGCCGCCCGGAACTCTTTTATCCGGGCGCTTTCAAAGGGGCTGAGATAGTCAAAGGCGATGTGTTTTCTCCGGATGACCTTACCCATGCGTTCAAGGGTGTTGATTGTGCTTATTACCTAGTGCACTCCATGGCGCGATCTTTACCCAATTTCGCAAAGCATGATGCGCGCGCTGCTGATAATTTTTCAAAAGTTGCTTCCAGCGCAGGTGTTAAGCGCATAATTTATCTTGGCGGTCTGGGTAAAGAAGGTCCGGGCTTATCTGAACACCTGAAAAGCCGCCATGAAGTGGGTATTGCTTTGCGAAAGCATGGGGTTGCTGTTACTGAATTCAGGGCCGGGGTAATTGTAGGCTCAGGCTCAGTCCCGTTCGAGGTTATCAGGCATCTGGTTGAACGCCTTCCATTCCTGCCTTCATTTCCATGCCTTAAAACAAAGTGCCAGCCCATAGCTGTCAGGGACGTATGGAGCTATCTTATTGAAGCTCTGGATGCTGTCCGGTCCTCGGGAAATATCTTTGAGATTGGCGGAAGCAGAGTGTATACATATGAGGAAATGCTACGAATTTACGCTAAGGTTAGGGGAATAAAAAGGTTCTCGATCAATCTCCCATGTTCCAATTCTTCTGATTGCGGTAAATGCGCTAAGTGGCTTGGGCGTCTGACTCCTGTTGACCAGGATTACGCAAAGCATCTTTTGGAAAGCCTTAAAAACGATGTTGTATGTAATGATAAGAGCGCTTTGGATATTTTTCAGATAAAGCCATTGGATTATGAAACCGCTGTGCAGCTTGCGCTTAAAAGGATCAAAAAAGAGCAGGCAAAAATGTCTTTGCGCGCGCTTTTATTCCCAAGGCGCACCACGATCCACAGTCTTAGGATAAATGAGGGCATGCTTTGTGATGAGCGGGTTCTTGAGATCAATGCTCCGGCTCAAAAGGTTTTTGAAGTGTATTCAGGGATAGGGGGGGAGCGAGGCTGGTTCTACAGGGATTGGATGTGGGCTTTGCGTGGATCCGTTGACCGTTTGTTTGGCGGGGTCGGTATGAAGCGCGGACGAGGACATCCTGATATTTTGAAAAAAGGAGACTCTGTTGATTTCTGGAAGGTGGAAAGGATCGTGTCCGGAAGAGCTTTGCTTTTACGCGCTGAGATGAAGATGCCCGGCCCCGGATGGCTTCATTTTGAGAGCATTCCGGATGGGGATAAGCGCACTATATTCAGGCAGACCGCGTATTTCAAGCCAAGCGGGATTTTCGGAAATCTGTATTGGAATGCCCTTTATCCTATTCATAAAGATATATTCGCAGGTTTGGCTGAGGAAATCGCTAAGAGGTCTCGACCAGGGAAGCGCTCTGCTTGATCCTTGAGTCCGCAGTGCTTTTTATTCCGGAGCGATAGAGCCGGCTGAGGTTGGAAGGCATCCGGCGTTAAAAAAGCGGTCTAGAATAGCGTAAAGGGTTGGATTTTTATCTTTAAGAACAGTCCTTGAGCTTGTGGATTCCATCGGTTTTTCGCTTAGGTAATGATCTACTCCTACCGCAAAGTACTCTACGGGATACATTGAGGCGTATGGTCTCACAAACATTTCAGAATGCCGAGCTTCCTTGCTGAAATATTTGGGCGGCAACGGATTTTTCTTTGCATAACGTTTCAAAAACTCATTACCGATATTCCTTATTTCATCATCGGAAAATTTCGTGTCCGGAGGTGAGCTGCTCATTTTTTGTTCAGCTTCTTTCTCAAGCAGAGCCATCGCATTTTTGTTCCATATTTCCCTGGCCTTGTGGCTGCGCGCGAACTCAAGAAACATTTCAACGTACATTTCATGCACAGGCGTGCCTACGATATAGCTGTACATTTGATATTTCGCGTTGACTTCATTCGGAGGGATCACCCGACGCTCAATAATAGGATCATCCTTAGGATAATTCAGTTCTCCTTTTAAAGACACGGTTTCGATCTCCGCATGACCATACTCTTCGATGTATTTACCGTACAGATAGACATCAATCGCATGTCCAAACTCATGTATGGCTATGACTTGCGTTCCGACGTATGCCTTATTCAGATCTAAATGATGTGATCCGCGGTCATACCTGGCGTATATAACCTTGGATTTATTGCTGGGTCTTTCAATATCGACGAACTGAACTTTTTCAAGGAAGCCGTTGTTGACAACCAGATTCATGAGTTTTTCCGTGTAGGGCGTGATCATAATATCGTATATCTCATCTTCACGTTCCTCGAATATCGATATAGGTATATGGACTTCTTCACATTCGGGAATATACACGCAGAATTCTTCTGCTGACAAGGAAACCGCCTCAGCATATACAAATATAGTTCCCAGTAATAGGCAGTATATAGCTGTCTTTTTCATATGCACCCTTACTATCTTTATAGCCCCGGTAAATAGCTTTGGCAATATGCAAAATAAGGGGGATCCGCAAAGACGGAAAGAAGGTTGCTGCATTAGAAAATAAGCAGGATGCCATTTGAATTAAATAATATAGACTACAAGGTAGGCGTATCCAAAGTTTCAATTTTAAGGGGGAGAGTATGGCTATTATAGATCGAGTAAAATACGATGGTCCCAGAGACGTTTTTGTTTGGAGATGGGCTCAGGCTGATCTGTCCTGGGGAACACAAGTTATTGTTAATCAAAGCCAGGAAGCTTTGTTTTATAAGGGCGGACAAGCTCTTGATCTGCTTAAACCCGGAACGCATACTTTACGTACAGCCAACATACCGCTTTTAAGATCACTTATCAAAATACCATTTGGCGGGGAAACTCCTTTTGCAGCTGAAATATATTACATTAATAAAGCCACGAACTTAAATCTCAAGTGGGGCACAAAGGAGCCTATTCCTATCCTTGACCCGAAATACAATGTGTTTCTGCCTATCCGGGCATTCGGCCAAATGGGAATCCGCATATCAGATTCAAGGAAATTCATTGTCCAGCTTGCCGGAACATCTCCTGAATTTGATAAGGATGCGATCACAGAGTACTTCAGGGGAGTAATACTCACAAAATCAAAGGACTATATCGCTGAGCAGATAATTAAGCAAAAGATAAACCTTCTTGAGATAAGCGCTTTTCTTGAAGAAATATCACAGGAGCTTCATAAGAAACTTTCCCAGGATTTCGCGCGTTTTGGAGTGACACTCGCGACTTTTTATCTCAATTCGATCAATGTGCCGGAAGAAGACGAGACTGTTAAAAAGCTGAAGAAAGTGCTTGCTGAAAAAGCCGAGTATGACATACTCGGCGGTGATGTATATAAGACTAAGCGGACATTCGATACTATGGAAACAGCTGCCGGGACTGAAGGTGGGACAATGGGCGGTGGTATGGGTCTTGGAATGGGGCTTGGCGCAGGCGCTGGCGTTGGTGGCCTGATGGGGACAATGATGGCGAAAGGCATGGCGCCTGCAGCGCAATCTCAGCAGCCGCAACAACCGCCACAGCAAGTCGTGACATGCTCTGCGTGTAATTCAGCTGTGCCTGCCACAAGCAAGTTCTGCACGAACTGCGGAAAGCCTGTTATGGCTCCAAGCGCAAAATGTCCGACATGCAAAGGCGATATTCCTGCGGGAGCGAAATTCTGCGGGAATTGCGGCCATAAGATGGGCCCGTCCATTTGCGGAAAATGCCAGGCAGAAGTTGCGCCGACTTCCAAATTCTGTCCGAGCTGCGGTAAGAAAATATAAGGGCGCTTCGCATTGCATATGGCTTGAGGATTTCAAGTGAAAAAGTGGTTTGCATATATTAACCGCAAGTTACACGGGCCATACACGCTTGACCAGCTTAAAACCTTAAAAGAACTTACCCCTGATACTGAAGTCACGGAAAGCACTTATCAATTCTGGCAGTCGGCCAAAAAAGTTCGTGATCTAGCTGATATATTCAAAAAACCGGCTGCAGTTGCTCCAGCTCCTGCCGCTAAACCTGATCAGAGCGCTAAGTTCCACCATTGCCCTGAGTGCGGAGTGAGGATCACGGTCAAGCCCGGATACAAGAAAATACGCTGTGAACAATGCGGGTCATCTCTTATTTTTGACCATGGCATCCACGGGAAAAGTCCGCTTGTGTCCCTTGATTGTCCAAAGTGCGGAGCCACAATAGAGATCCCTGAAGATTCCAATACATTCAATTGCGATTATTGTGATTCTCATCTGTTGATAGCAGGGGAGCATAATATACTTCGGTTCTACATTGAGCCTAGAGTCACCCATGAACAAGCTGTGACGATAGCAAAAACAAAACCAACCATGCAGGCTGAGCCGTCCCTGGTATTTGTTCCATATTGGCGCTATAAGGCCATGATATTTTTATGGGAGATCGGAACTTCAGGCGTGGGGCAGGCAAGGAAATTTAATTCCAGATCCTTGGATGCAAGTATCCGGGCTTTGGAAGTCTCAGTGGGTTACGGACAACTTGGGACTCGCCTTAAACTCACCACACAGTATCCATTTGACCGCAAGAAGATGGAGTCTTTGGGAGAGGTCCGAGATGTCACCCTTACCAAAGAGAAGGCTGTGAAAATATTAGCGGATCACAGAGCATTTTATGGCATGCGCGATCATTCGCTGACCCATAAGATCGAGCATGGCAATGTTGTGGGCGGAAAACTTTCTCTTGTTTACTTCCCGTTCTGGTCTTGCGGTAATTTTTCAATCGATGCGTTAAATGGAGATATTATCCCAACAGCTAAGCTGCTTAAAACATCTTCATCCACATCAAAGATAAGCATGTCTTCGCAAAGCAGCGCTCCAAAGTGCGTGCCTTTAAGATGTCCACGTTGCGGGAATGATCTCGATGTCCAGGTATTTCAAAAGATATATTTTTGCGAGCACTGTCAGTTGGGCTGGCAATCAGAGCGCGCGAAACTTGCCAAGGTGTCATTTAAGATTGCTGCGCCTGAAAAACCCGTTCCAAAAGACATGCTCCATATACCGCTGTGGAAGATCAGGGTGGAAATGGAAACGCCTAAGGGGAAGATCACTAATCAGGCTCAATTTCGCGGTTTTGTTCCGGGTGTAAGTTATACGCAAGCTTCCAATGATCCTGATAAGCCTTTTTATATATATGTGCCCGCATGGGGAAATCGACTCTGCCCTCAAGTGAGCAAGTTGGCGAAACTGTTCACAAAGAAACAGCCTGAATTTAAACTCAGCGAGGATAAATTCAAAGAAGTGACAAGATCTATTTTCGGTCCTGTCGAAGCTCAGGAAATGGCTTTTTCAGTTCTTTTGGGAACAGTCATCTTGAAAAAAACATTGATCCATACGATCGAACATTCTGAATTGATCTTCAAGGAAACAGAGCTCATCCTTGTGCCGTCATTTCGAAAGCACAGGGAGATACATGATGCTTGTATTGGCCTGGCTGTGCATCAGAATGAGATGAAAGAGGCTGCGAAATATTAGGGGCAGAGGATACGAATTTCCTATTGAAAATTTAGAGCTGTGTGTTACGCTTTAATAAGTATGGGGGTGGAAAGCAAATGATATGTCCTAAATGTGCTTCTGCGAACAAAGACGATGCTTTATTCTGTGAGATGTGTTATGAGCCCTTTAAGAAAGAAACATCTAGCAGCCCGGCTCCGCCTCCGACCCAAGAGGCAAGCGAGCCCTATGTTGATAAATACGCCAGCCCTGTAACTATTGGCAGTGATGGTAAGCCAACTGTCAAACTCTCAGGCTGGAGCGCCATTGTAGCCATAGTGCTTGCTGGTGCGTTCATGGTGGTTAGATATCAGATGATACAAACATCAGTTAACACAAAAGGAAAAGCAGTGTTAAAACGCGAATTAGCCACACAATATTACAGGAATATATTGGAAGGCAAGGATCCAAGTAAGATGAGCGCCCAAGAAGTTAATGAGTTGGGCGATCAGGTCATGTCAGCTAAGAAGAAGATCGATAAAATAACATTTAAGTCAATGAGCGCACGCAGAGGCAGGGATAATGAGGTTCTTGTCCGCGCAGAGATTTTGGTTGATGGGAAAGCTCCCCCAAAAGGCGAGGCTGTGCGTTATTTCAGGATGACTTATTCATCTATTACGGGTTGGCGTTATAGATATGAGACAAGCGCTTTCACTTATTATCTACACCTGTTCTGATAGCGCATTTTCTATTGAGGTTGGTAATAGAGCCTAACTTTTACTCTCTCTGACCACTGCCTTTCCGGTATCAAATCTTACTATCTCAATCGTGCTTCCTCGTGGTATTGTTTCGCCCTCAGAAGCAACATCGATTATGTGCACGCTGAATTGCCCTGTGCCAAATGGCGCGATAGCGGTCGCGCTTAATCCCTTTTCTCCGATGGAGAGTTCTTCTTCGGAAATTTGGACCTGTTCTGTGGCCGCGCTTTCATCTATCTCAATTCGTCTGGGCTTGCTGAACATCGGCAGTTTCGGGATCAGATAGATAAACAATACCAGGCTTATTACGATCGCGCCCAATAGCCCTGCTGTCAGGATCCATAAGACTTCTATCAAGCGTGCGAATTCCCATGGTTCTTTCGGGATCGTGAATGGGATAAACATCAGGTACAGTCCGGTCAGGATGCATGCGATCCCTGATATTCCGAAGACCCCGAATCCGGGTATCGCGAATATTTCAATGGCAAGCAGGGTTAATCCCGCAAAGATCAGGATCATATCCATCAATTGGGCCAGGTCAACGATATAGTGTCCCCAGAGCACAGCGATAATAAATATAAGCCCTGTTATACCAAGCCATCCAAAACCCGGAGTTTTCATCTCAGAAGATAAAAGGATCATGCCAAGCATCAGAAGAAGCGAGCTAAGCATTCCTCCTGTTAATATACCGGCGACTTTTTCAAGAGCGCTTCTCTCTATCCTCACGATCGGTGGTTTTGTCCAGTCTTCGATCTTGTGGAGATTTTCAGGGGAATCCACGATATCTGCAGCTAAATCGTATTTTTTGGATTGCTCAGCAGCAAGATTCAAGAGTTTTCCTTTTTCAGTGATGACTTCGGATACTGACGAGGTAATTTTTCCTCGGCGTTTTAGATCCTTGATCTCATCAGGGGTCAGAAACCTGTTTTTTCCCTGCGAGATGACCCTGTGCACTTCCATATCCTTATCCACCATGGCTGCCGCCAGATTGGGAGGATAACCGTTCTTCTCGGCTAAGCCCCGGAACTTAGCTCTTAATGCTGAAACATGTTTTTCACTTAATTCTTTTCCGGATTCGCCTGATACAGGAGCAGCTGATCCAATGGAGCTTCCCGGTTTCATGTAGATCTTATCGCAAGCCAAAGATATCAGGGCTCCGGCAGACCATGCCTTATCAAGAACAAAGGCGTATGAGGCAGTGCCTTGCAGGGATTCGATATGGCTCACGATCTTAAGGGCCGCATCTACTCTTCCCCCGAAAGTGTCTATTTCGAAGATCACAGCTGTTGCACTGCTTTTTTTCACATCAGACACAGCTCTTCTTACAAACGCTGCCATACCCATGCTTATGTCATCGTCTATGGGGATTATGTATATAGGATTGCTTGTTGCTTTATCAGGGGGGATTTTGCTGTGTCCGGCTTGGGGCCAGGCTAAAAACACGGCAATGATCAGCGCGAACAAAT
>JBHPMF010000084.1:0-9899 GCA_042563375.1 Elusimicrobiota bacterium
GGGGAATATAAAGAGCGGAGATCCTGAATCGCAGAAGACCCCGGATCAAGTCCGGGGCGGCTTCGCCGGTTCATCAGGATGACACGGGGAGTGAAGAACAGAGCGGAGATCCTGCCCCCTCCGGACATACCTGCGGGGACCAGCGCCTCTGTGATTATCGAAGCAGGAATCAAGTTCCCTCCTTCGCGTAAAGCTACGGAGGACACGGCAGGATGACACGCAGAAAGGGGAGCGGAGATCCTGAATCAAGTTCAGGATGACACGGGGGGGATCAGGATGACAGCGTAGCGTAGCGGAGCAGTGCTATTACCGCAATATTATGGAGAAGATAGTGCAGAGGGGGATAGAGGAAGACGCGCCCGTGCCCTTACTTGCAGTAAGGACTGCTTCGCTGAAGGGTGCGGCTACCTTTTAAGGGGGTTTGGCCTAACCTATTTGCTATTCGTATATTGAGAGTATGTTTGCTGCGTTTTTGAGCAGGCGTATTACTGTTCCGCCGAGGGAGAGATCAACCAGTTTGTCTTGCGGGAGTTTTGCTTCAGGCAGATGGTACATTTGCGTGTCCATTCCTGCCTCCTGGATGAATCCTACGCTGCGAGTTTTCGCGAATGTCTTTGTCTTGGAATCTATGTCAGTGGCGTAGATCATCCAGAATTCCCTGCCATTTCTTGTCCTGAAAACATAGGAGTTGTCTCTTACCATATCAAGCAATTTTCCGCTTTTGAAGCTGTGTTTCGGGCCCCTGGTAGATCCAACGGGCTCCATATAGAATGTGCTGTTTTCAATAGGGTCAAGATAATTGACTTTGAGGCGGACTCGGTAAGTGGTTGCATTATCGATCTTGATCTCTATGCCGCTTCTCTTTCTGATCTTGTCGAGGTCTAGTTCTGTTATTATCGTCTTCGGGAAATCCACTCCAAGGATGACAATATATTTTTCTTCGGAGCTGGAAACCATGCCTACTGAGACAAAATAGTTCTTATCCCCCAGTTTAAGCTTCATGACCCTTAAATGGCGGTCAAGGCGCGTGTTAAGATCATCTTTGCCAAGGAGTGTGTCTTTAACTGAATTCTCAGGGTCTTGGGGGAGGACTTCCCTGAATACGTCTTCTACTGTTCTTTTTTGTCGGGCGTCAGCGGTTATCGGGATAACGGGGTTTGCGTCTTGTTCAATCGATCCGGGATACAATAGATGGAACGGGATCGCAGAATTAAATGCTTGAGCGCTTTTGTTGATCAGGTTTTCGTAATTCGAGGAAAACAGTGCGGTTGCGGCGAGAATGACTGTTGCTAAGGATACTCCTAACTTTTTCATTATAGGCACCTCCTTGTCGGACATGCACAGTTTATAAAAGAATGGGTGGGGAAAAACAAGGCATTAAGTTATCCGGTAGCCGCAGGTCTTTAGTGAAACAGCCCAGCAAAGCTGGGTAGTTTGCCTGACATAAAAATCTACATTTTAAAGGAACGCACGCTGAAGCATGCGGTTACCAGAGAAGAGCTATATTTTTAGAAGGAACGCAGGCTGAAGACCTGCGACTACCGGAGAAGCGGAGGAGACACAGGCTAAAGCCTGAGGCTACCGGAGAAGAGGGAGAGAGGTGTGAAATAAAAAGAGCAGTTATCTTGCGATAACTGCTCTTTTAAATCGCGCAGTGAAGCTGCGGTTAGTTTACTCGAATATCTGCAGGGTATCTCCGGACTTTTTCATGTAGAGTCTGATATTGCCGAAGCTGACCGGGACTGCTTTGCCTTCAACGAGCTTTGTGTCTGAGGCGAACCATGCTTTTGGCTCAAGGGTCCATTTTGTGGTGATGCCGAAACTCTTGGTGTTCTTGAACTTATTTTTGCCGGTATCAATGTCTTTGCCGTAAAACATGTAAACATTGCCGCGTTTTGTTTGAAGGGTTAAAGAGCTCTTTTTGCCCATATCAAGGACTTTTCCGCTGTTGAGCTTGTAGGTTTTGCCCCTGGTTCTTCCTGCGGGAGCAATAATAAATGTGCTTTTTCGATCAGGGTTCCAGAGATTCGGTTTAAGCTTTACATTGTAAGTGGTTGATTGATTGATCCTTAAGTTGACTCCGCTTCCAAGCATTGCGTTTCTGGTAAGCCTTGCCATAACATAATTCGCGCTGTTTGGATCCTTGATGATAGCGTATTGATCTTTTGATCCAGGGGTCATGGCTATTGTGACCCAATAATCCTTTCCGCCAAGATTAAGCTTCATGATCTTATGATGCTTATCAAGGAAAGTTGAAATGCTGATCGTGCCGAGCAATCTGTTGCTTGCGGAGGTCCGCATAGCATTCGGAGCCATTACTGCTGTGGGACTATATGATATCGGCGAGAATGCAGGATTAACGGCAGCCAGATTGGCTGCTCCTGCTGAGTGCGTGAATATGTCGGAAATTTCATTATGCATATCACTCAAACGGTCCAGACTTGAAGCGCTTGCTACTGAGGATAGAAACGCGATCGATACTAAACAGAACACGGATTTTTTTACTAACTTGTACATGAATACCCCCTATTTGATTTGTTCTAAGCGCCCTTTAGAAGACTTTAGTCCTATATGAGGCATAGGCCTAAAGTCTTCTTTATTTTAATATATTAGCGCGAATTAGTCAAATTTTAAGTCTGGGGGGGATTTCAGGTCGGGAATAGTGGAGGAAGGCCAATGGGGCAAGAAGGGAGAGGGGATGGAGGATGAGGGATGAATAGGGAGGGCGAAAGTGTCGCCTTCCAGTGCCTGACACTACAAGGTGCATGACCACTTGTGGTGTCAGGCACTGGAAGGGGACAGGCTGGAAAAAAAGGGGGGGATAGTGGATGAGGAAGAGCTTGGTGAGATCCTGAAATAAATTCAGGATGACACAAGGGAAGGGGGTGTTAAACTGGTAAGATTTAGTAGTGAAAATTAAGAAAATCTGGCTTTTGTATTTTGTGGGTGTTGTGCTGGCTGTGATATGTGTGCGCAATGTGCATTTGGCTGTGAATGAGCTTTCTGCCACATATGATGAGCCGTTCCATATTACAGCGGGGTACACAATACTTAAAACAGGGGATTATGCTTACCAGGCCATATGGCATCCTCCATTGGCTGAAATGATCGAGGCATTGCCATTAGCGCTGCTTTCCAGAGACAAAAAACCGATACTTGAGACAACGCATCCTGCTTATCTGGCTAAAAGAAATTATGAAATGGCTGATTGGTTCTTCCATAACAACAGGATCCCTCCTGAAGATATCCTGCATCAGGCGAGATGGGCGCTTTTTATCGTGTGTTTTCCCTTGCTCGGCCTTTTCTTGTATAAATTCAGCGAGGAGATCGAGCCCGGTTCCGGGATCTGGGCGATAATCCTTCTGCTCATTGAGCCCAACCTTATAGCGCATTCAAGCCTTGCTACCACTGATTTCGCGGCGTCCGTGTTCTATGTGGCGAGTTTTTATGCTCTTTGGCGTTATCTGCGCTCGCCCACGCCTGTTCTAGCGGGTTTTTGCGGGGCCATGTGGGCATTGAGTTTCTTGTCGAAATACAGCAATCTTACCGCGTGCTTCGGGCTTGTTTTCCTGCTGATACTTGAGCGCAAGCGAATATTCAAGGACCCTCGGATTTTCACAATGCTGCCATGGGCTTTTCTGGGTCTTGCTGCCTGCTTCCTTATCGTGTATCAGTTTAAATTCCCGGGATATTATATTGAAGGGGTTGAATATATGTTCAAGCAGACTGAAAGGGGAAGATCATCATTCTTCATGGGGGAATACGCCAACAGAGGCTGGATCATGTATTTTCCTGTTCTTTTCCTGATAAAAACAAACATCATCCACATTGTATTGGCGATATTGGGGATCAGTATGCTTATGAAGAACGCGATCAAGACCGATCAGTACACCGCGATCTATTTTTTGCTTCTTGTGCCTTTTGTGCATTTTGTATTCGCGTGTTCTTCAAGCGTGCAGATAGGATTGCGCTATATCCTTCCTGTGTATCCCTTCGCGATCCTTCTTGGAAGCATTGGAATATCAAAAGTCCTTGGCACGTTGAGCGCGCAGATAAGAAACAGCAAGTCAATGAACTTCGGGCGCGCGAGCAAGAAAGCGCAGGTAAAGGCAAAGCTCGCCCCCTCATTGGGGCAAGACGCGATCCTTATCGTTCTGTTATTCGGTATTTTCAGCTGCTACAAGGTTTCACCGTGGTTTGTGGCTTATTTCAATGAGTTCATAGGCGGGCCGAAAAACAGTTACAAGTATTTTACGGATTCAAACAATGACTGGGGGCAGGGGCTCAAGGCTTTGGGTGAATATCTGGAAAAGGAAGGCGTGGGATCGATATATCTGTCTTATTTCGGGGTGGGTGATCCTGCTTATTACGGGATCAAATATATCCCTATCGGGATGATCAGCAACACCAAGAGGCATGGAAACCCTGAAGCTGATCCCACAGGAGAAAAGAAAGTGTATCTTGCGGTTTCCGCTACGAATATCCAGTCAACATATTACGCTGACAGGGAGATATTCAAGTGGCTTAATGATGTTACGCCTGAAGTTTTCCTCGGGTATTCGATCCTGCTTTATGATATTACTGAAAACAGTTTATCAAGAAAGAAATTAGGAGCTGTTTTGGAGAAGTTGGGGCGCAGGGAGCAGGCGCGGAAGCTGAGGGAAGGCATAGAGTAGAAGGTAAAAGGCGCAGAGAAGAACTTTATTTAATAGCGGAAATGGATCCCCGCCTTCGCGGGGATGACAAAGGGGGGGCGGAAATGGATCCCGACATCCGCGAGGATGACAAAAAAAGAAGAAGAAAATGAATGACATAATCAGGACTTTAAATGAGGCGAGGAAGAGGAAGATATTCGGGGTGCTGGGTTCGAGCTTCCTTGAGGGTTTGTGTTTGGGGTTGAGTTTGCTTGCCTTGGCAGTCGCGATCGATGTTGGCATTCATCTTGGGGTTTGGATAAGGATAGTGTTCCTTTATGTCCTTATATCGTGCGTTGTTGCATACTTTTCGCTGGCGCTTATCCTGCGGCTTAGAGATACAAGCATCCGATCCATTGCCGATGAATTGGAGATCATGTATGACATGGTTTTTAAGCAAGATGTACTCAAGAACGCGCTTAGTTTTTACAGGGATCACCTGGGTAATAAATTCAGCGGCTTAAAAGCAGTGTTCGTCAGCAATGAGGTTGAGAGAGCCCAACACACGCTTGAGTCCTCAAAGGAGCGTATAAGCGGGTATTACGGGGCCAAGCATATCATCGACCAGCTTGGCAGGGCCAGGAGAGCCGCCTTTGTCCTGGCTCCATCGCTCATTGTCTGCGTTTCATATATCGGAGAGGTTTCGCTTGAAAAAGAAATGTCAAGGATGCTTTTTCCGCACAGGGAATATGCCGAGTTCCTGAGCAACATCCATATAAGCCCTGAGCCCGGAAAATACTCGTATCCCAGAGGCAGTTTTGTTGAAGTGACCGTCTCGTCTTCAAAGGATGCTGCTAGCGATAATGATTCCGCGAGGGGAAGGCCCTACCTTGATCTGAATAAAAAGAAGGTCCGCATGGATCATATGGGCGGAAAATTCCATTACAGGATAGCTTCTCTCATACGGCCCATAAAAACAAGGGTTGTGTGGGGGGATTATGTCTCAGGCCATCTGGAATTCCTGCCGATCGATCTGCCGCAGATAGAGCAGATCGATCTGGATGTCACAAGTCCGGGTTACGCGGGAGAGCCGAAACCAAGGGAATTAAAAAACCCCCAAGTCTTGCAGATGCTCTCGGGAAGCTCTGTAAAAGCCCAAATCCTGACTGACAGGAGTTTGAGCAAGGCGGAGCTAGCAATGAAATCAACGCAGGGCGATATCTCCGTTGTGAGAGCAGGAAGATCGCTCGATCCAAAGACCTGGGAATTCAGTTTCAAGCCGAAAGGATCAGGAAGAATGCTTTTCAAGGTCACTGATGAGAACAACTTCGAGAATCCCGAGGCATGGGCTTTTTATCTTGAGGTTCTTGAGGATGCCATGCCAACAGTCATGATAACCGAACCGACTTTTACCCAGATACAGATGGATATACAGGAAGATTTCAGCGTGAGTTATGAGATCCTGGATGATATAGGATTACGCAAGATAGAGGCAAGCCTTCAGGGGATACGTCCGTCTCTTGTATCAGAGAACAAGCGGATCTGGCTGAACAGCAGCAAGGAGCTTGTTAAAGAAAAAAACGGGATCCTTGTGTTCAGGCCTAAACTGTGGAGCCTAAAAGCAGGCGATATCGTGGAATTAAGGCTTAAAGCCTGGGATAATCATCCGCAGCGCGCGCAGCCGTCATTATCCGACAAAGCTCTCACGATATATATCATGGATTTTGAAACCAAGCATAAACAACATCTTGAGAAAGAAGCCAGCGCTATATATGACGAGCTTTTAAAGCACATGGAAGAGGGGTTGGGCATCGCGAATAAATTCAAGGAAGAACCCACGCCTCAAGCAAATGACATGCTGCGAAATATCACTCCGTACAAAAGAAAAGCCTTGACGCAATCCGACATGGTCGATCGATTATCCCGGTCTTTAAAAGACGATCCTTTGGCTGCTCCAAGGATGACCTGGGGGCTGGAGCGCTTGTCTCAAAACCTCAGGCAAGCAGCTCAGAATTATCTCGAGGACAGCAAAAAATCATTAAAAGAGGATGATCTTAAGAATTCCCAGGAATCTTTTGGAAGGTATATGGAAGAACTTCAAAAAGGAGTGTCAGCTTTTGATGAATTGCGCAAAGAACAGCGCATGGAAGACATGGTGACATCCGCCAACAGGATCGAGGATCTGGCCAAGGGTCTTGATGATTCGCTTGATGGTTCGGTCAATGCGGAGGACCTGATGAATATAATGCGCGATATCGAGCGTGAAATGGCGGAGATCGCGCAGCTCACTTCCCAGATGAGCAAGGAGAATCTTCCGTCTGAATTCGTGAACCAGTTGAGCCAGGAAGACCTTCCAATGCCCAGCATGGCATCTGAGGCATCCAGGGTGATGGAGGCGCTCGCCAAAGGTGATCTGCAGGGCGCCAAGGAAGCGGCCCAGCGCATGCTTGAGGCTGTGAGGGAACTTAAAGAGAAGCTCAGCGAAGCTGCCATGGATCAAAGAGAGCAGGCAATGGAAGCGTTCGGGGGAATGCAGGCGCAGGAGCAGGGGGAGGATGTTTTTCTTGCTGACCGCGTGCGCGAGATAAGGATGGGCCAGGAGAAATTGCTTTACAAGGCAAGCGCCATTGACAAGGCAAGCAGGGAAAGGCATGCGCACGCGAAAAAGGAATGCAAGGAGAAAAAAAAGAAGACTCTTGAGATATCCAGTTCCACGGAAAACGCGGATAAGGCAAATGCGCAATACCAGGACTGCTTGAGGCCGAAGCTGAGCAAGAAAGAGAAAAATAGCCTTGTAAACCAGGCAAAAGAAGAGGAGGGGTTAGCAAAAAAGACTTCAAAGATCTTAACGGAATTAGCGGAATATGACCGGCGTTTCCCGTCTCTTTTTCTGGGAGGCATGGTAACGATCGCTGATGAAGCCTGGGCCGCGCAGAAGAGCGCTCATAGCAATCTTGCGCACGCAGACCTTGAAAAAGCTCTTGAAAATGAGAGCGCAGCATCTCAAAAACTCAAAGAGCTTGAAGAGGAGCTTAATAGCCTCAGCAAGGATATGCAGAACTCCGCGATGAGCTCAGGGCAGAATTCTCTTGGGGGAGCCGGGTCGCTTATATTCGCTCCGAGGCCCAAGCCGGGCATGAGCGAGCGCGGGGGCGGGAGGCTCGGTATGCGCTTTGGCAGAGTTGCGATACCAAAACCCCAGGATTACAAGGTTCCTCCGTCAAACAGGGAGGAGATCCTTAAATCTCTGCGCGAGAAATCGCCTAAGGGGAGAGAGGGGGATGTGGAGGAATACCTTAAAGGATTGCTTAAGTAGAGAAGGCGAAAAAAGTGAAAAAGGGAAGGATCGACATAAAGAAGAACTTTTTGAGATCCTGAAATAAATTCAGGATGACAGAAGAGAGTCGAGGATGACAGAGAAGAAAGTGGTAAAGTGATAGATGATAAAGTTATGTATTTTAGAAATCAGATAATATTTATTTTTTTCCTGTCTACTGTCTACTGTCTACTGTCTACTTCTGCAAACGCATACTGGGGGCATCCGGATGAGGAATTCCTTGAGAGGGGGAAGTTTTCTTATGTTGAGAGCGCATTAAGCGCGGAGAACGATCCTGAACTGCTTGGATTGCTTAAATTCTATAGAGGGGATTATGAGGGCGCATGGAGGGTTTTGTCATCCTCGGGGATATTCAAGGATCCCGTATCCAGGCTTTGCCCGAAAGGCGATGATAAATGCCTTATGGGCATCTCAAAACGCTCATCATTGAAGAAATACATCAGAAAGAGAAGTTTCGTCAAATATCTTGCGCACATGAAAAGCATATCATGGAAATTCGCCAAGAGGTTCGAGTCAGAGCATTTTGTGTTCAAGCTCGCTTCCAGGGACATGGTGCTTAAAGACGGGGCCATCAAGGCTCTTGAGGCGTGCGTTGCCGAGGTGGGCGAGTGGATAAGGTATGTTCCGGGCGAGAAGATCTTGGTTGAGGTATACCGCAATAAGAAGGATTTTGCGTTTGCCACGACTTTAGGCGATGAACTGCTTGAGAAAAGCGGAGTTGTGGGAGTGGCGAAATTCCACAGGCTTATGCTCATGTCGCCCGAGTCGCTGGCTTTCGGGTATTCATGGCAGGACACGTTCTGCCATGAATATATACACCAGGCCTTAAAGGCGAAAGCAGGGATGAGGCTTCCATTATGGTTCCAGGAGGGAGTTGCCAGGCACGGGGAGGCGATATGGCGAAGGGGTATGTTTAAAATGAGCCCCGGGGATGAGGAAGAGCTTATGCTTGCTGCCCGCGAGAACCGCCTGGTGACATTCAACAGGATGGAGCCGTCCATGGTATATCTTAAGGATACCAAGGAGATCTCTTTGGCTTTCACGCAAGTGGCCCTTGCCATAGATAGAATGCTTTCACTGGCGGGTGAGTTCAAGCGCGAGCAATCCATGAGGGAACTTTTGATAGGGATCGATAATGGCATGGGTTTTAAGAGCGCGTTCAAGGATATCTACAGGAAGTCCTGGAGAAAATTCGAGAAGAAGCTGTTCAAGGAATGGAAAACCAGCGCTAAAAACGTGGAAGAGCTGGAATACACAGGAGCTTTCAGGAGTCTTGTGCAGTTCAAGGAAAGCGCGCATGATGAGATCATATTCCTGGGCCCAAGAGCCGCTCATATCATCAAACTGGGCGATGACATGATGACAAGGGGAAAATATTTCAGCGCATTGGAGCTTTACAGGACCGCTTTATCGAATGGAAGCTCGAACCCGTTCATCCTCTCGCGCATGGTAAAGGCTTACAGATCCGCCAAGAAGCGCAATGACGCCCGCAGCATAGCCGAGAAGCTCTTAAAGCAGAATCCGAACTGGCCGCCAAGCTATGAGACGATGGGCAACATATATCATGACATGGCGAAATTCAAGGATGCGGTCAGGATGTATGAGAAATATTTCACTTTTAATCCTTATCATAAAGACCTTTATATCAAGACTGCTGATATGCTTGTCGATCTGGGAAGAACAAAGGACGCAATAGCCTATCTTGAGAAAGCGCTTATCCTTGATCCCAATAACAGGAAAGCGCGGGAATTGAAGAAGAGTTTGAAGTAGCGCTGGAAGTGCAGGTCTCAATAAAGCAATATAGTTTCAAGTTATCTTTTAGCTAAGCTCACGCGTGGTCCCGCTGAATCCGGTAGTCGCACCCTTCAGCGAAGCAGTCCTACCCTATACCTTTGGTATAGGACTGCCTGCTGGACTGTGTTATTCCA
>JBHPMF010000085.1:0-9570 GCA_042563375.1 Elusimicrobiota bacterium
ATACTTCTGCGAACGAGACGTGTTTTGTCCCCTTCCGTCATCCTGAATCAAGTTCAGGATGACAGAAAAAATTAACTTAGCGGGGATGGGTTTTTAGCCTGCGTTCCTTCTTTCTAATCCCCGGGAAAGCATTATTTCCGATGCCCTGATATTTTCCTCAACGTGTTTAATAGAGGAAGTCTTTATATCTAAGGAAACAGCTAGTATGGGCCCATATTGATTAGGGACTTTGGGCCCATGTAAAATGAAGATTTTCAGAGAAAGTGTAAGTAGGGGGTTTTAGTGTCCATCTGCAGTGCCAGGCATTGCAGATGGACACTGGTCAGATTTGGTCAGGTATAATATGGTTTCCGACGATAAAAGCGGCCATATTGCCGTCATATTTAGTCATAAAATGACCAAATCTGAAGCGTTGGTGGTATAATAATACATGAGGGATATATGGCTGGAAATAGCATGAAAGAACTTGAAATAAGCTTTAGCGAAACTGACTTAAAGCTTGTTTTTGGCAATGTCTCCAAGTCAAGCCATTGGCATAATATAAGCGAATGGGTCTCTCGCTTTAACAAGACGTACAAACGGTTCGGAGTGAGTCTTGATCTTTGCAAGCCATTAAAAAATCTTGTGTTTGTGGCAGCAGCTCCGATAAACGCGGATAAACTTGTTAAAGATCTTTTTAAGCGCAAGGGCAGCAAGCAAAAGGTTTTCGCAAGACTGCTTGAAAAAAAACTTTCCTCATTAAGCACGCAGCATTCTTCATTCCGCGAATTCCAGGATGACCAGCTCCAATACACAAAGCGTTCTTTGGAAGTATTCTCAGAAATGTTCCGGGAGCTGATATGGGTGACACCTCCGTATTCCAGGGCCAGGGGCATGGTCCCAAATGGGCTGGAGGAAAAAAGCCATCCCGTGTCTCATATCATCGGGTCATTGTTGTCACCTGAGGCAAAGCCGATATTGATCGCAGGTGAAACAGGTATCGGTAAAACAGCTCTGCTTCATCAGATAATCTTGAGTTTGATGGAAATTGAAAAAAAACGCGGTCTTGTTCCATTCTGGCCGATATATGTGCCTGCCAGCAGGATCTCATTCGCAGCGGGAGGCACGATCAGGTGGGATGCTGTGCCGGGATCCGACCTTATATTGGCTGAAAAGCTTGAAGCCTTGTTCAAAGACGGCAGGCTTTTGCTCCTGATAGATGATGTAAGCACTAACGCGGCTTTAAGTGACTTCTCAAAATCAGAAGTTTTTTCTTTTTGGCAGCAGGCATCAAGAAACAAGCTGGTGCTGACATTTTCAGATAGATTTTTAAGCAATGTAAAGCTTAGGCAGTTTCGCGCGATATTCGGCGACGGTTTTGAAGCGATCAAGCTTCTTGCCTGGAAACCTCTGCATTTCCGCGCGCTGTATAATGAGATCTTAAAAGGCATGAGCGGGCAGACAGAGAAGAATGTTGGCAAGATAAAGAATCTGGCTTGCGCAAATGACGATATTATCGCCCCTCCCCAGCTCATAAGACACACGCCGCTGACTGCTTTGGCTCAGGCCAATTATGTTATCGCAAGAAATGGTTCTCCGAGAAATGAATATGAGATCCTGGAGCATGCCTTTTCAGCGCTTATTGAGCATGAGGTAAAAAGAGACAATGCTTGTCTGGATGCCGGCATGGCAAAAGGGCTTTTAATGAGAATGGCATGGAGCGCGTATTTAAAGGGCCAGTATGGGAAAGAGTGGCATGTCTCCTCTGAAGATATAATGGATATCTTGAAAAGAGATTATCCGTTTCTTGCTGAAAGCAAGGAAGAGATATTTTATTTCCTTGTGCAGATCCCGCTTTTGGGTTATAGCGCTGAACACGGCGTGTTTCATCTGGACCATCACTTTTCTGAATTCCTTGTTGCCCGGTATATCCTTGAAAGAGTGCTTTGCGACAGTCCCACAAGAACCAGGGAAATATTCATAAATCCGCTCGTGTTCAAGGATGTGTGGTGTTATCTTTCCCTTGGAATAGAGCAGTTGGCCCAGGAAAAGCGCACCATGTATCTTGACCGCTGCCAGGATGTGTTCGATCTTATCTGGAATGAATGGCAGAAGACCCGTTCGTTCAATCTGGAGCTTGCGATCGGCAGGCTGATCCAACCCCTCGGACATTTGCGCTATGTCGAGGTGAACACGTTTTTAAGGCAGGTGTGCGCTAATGCCAGGGCCAAGGCTCATTATGTGCACATGTCAGCATCTATCGGACTTGCTTTTACAGGGGACAACAATGCTCTGAAAAACTTTATTGAGTATTTGAAAACCGATGCAAGCGCAGGGTCGTTTAACAGGACATTCAACATATTCAGGCTCAGAGAGGATAAAAAAAGGTCGGATATCGAGAATTTTAATGAAAAAGAGATGCCAGACTGGGACAATGTGTGTGACATGATCCTAAGAGAGCTCTTGATCGAGGATTTTAAGGCTGTGGATGTGTTGATCGTGTTTAATCTGTATGATTTTCTTAAGAAAAAGGGCCCTGGGCCCTTTATGGATCTACCCGGCACAAACGGACAAAGATCTGAAGCTGTAAAAAACAGGAAAAACAATCTTACTTCTCTGATCCTCTCGCTTGAAAAAAGAGCCCAAAAGGAGAATGTTCTTAAGGAAAATCTCGAGGACCTTAAATCGATTCTAAGCAAACTGAAGATATATTCAAATAATGGAGGAAGTCAATGCAAAACAAAACAAACAAAAAAAGAAATAACGCAAAAAAGCCGGTAGTAAAGTCTATCGTTGTGAAAAAGCTGTCTGTTAAAAAGGAGACAATGAAAGTATCTCCTGATGACGGAGGATAACCAGAGCTTCGAATAAGCGTTTAAATCTCAATTCCGGTATGCACTTATGAAAGAGTGTTGGCGGCTGTTCTATAACCCGAACTTCAAGCACTTATTTCAGCTTAGGGGATTAAATTTCCTCAATGCTGAGATCGGCTGCCTTACCCTTCCGTTCTTGATCAAGGCATTCACTGAATCCCCCCTGTGGGCAGGGATCGTGTATGCGGTGTTCAGGCTGGCAATAGCATTCTTTAATATTCCAGCCGGTTATTTTGTGGACAGGTTCTCGCCAAAAGCCGTGATGTTCATCTCTTATATTATCCGCTCCGCTGTTTATTTTGGCGTGGGATTCTTGGGGTATATCGGATGGCTCAGCCTGCCTTTTGTGGCACTTGCTTATGTCATGATAGGCATTTTCGGAGTGTCTCAGACTACCGCGCTGCGCGCGCTAGTGCCTTTTGTCGTAAGGAAAGGCCAGGCGCTAAGAGCTAATTCGGTATTTGAAAGCTGCTACAACCTGGCCTCGATCATAGGCCCTATTGTCGGAGGTTTTGTGATCACGTATTTCGGCGTGATGAGCGGATTATGCGTGCAAGCGATCATTTCCCTGGTAATGGTAGTTCTGACGATACAAATGCCAGCATTGGACGCAAAACGAACCCATGCTGTTGAGGAAAAAGGGGATTACCTGGCAGGTATCTCATATTTTCTTGACAAGGACTTGAACTCCAGGATGCTCTTATCGGTTTTAATGGTAACATCACTGGCCAGCGGGGCTATAGCGGTTATAGGCTCCATAGGAGTCTTTTATCTAAACACAGTGCACTCATTCGACGCTAAAACAATAGGTATCCTTTTTTCATTGACATCAGTGGTTAATATGTCGCTCACGCTTCAGATCCCATACCTTACAAGTGTTATCGGTACAAAGAGAATGCTGGTCTTCGGATCCCTGTTCTGCTCAACAGCTTTGCTGATGATAGGCTGGGCTGATAGCTCGTATCTTATAGCAGCAGCTTTTATTCTTGGTGATTTCGGCATGTCGATCCACAGGGTCAGCTGGCAGAGCTTGTGTCATACGCTTGTTCCAAAAGAGCTCATGGGCAGAGCGATCGGCGCGTTTAATATGTTTTATGTCGGTGTTATTCCCGTATCAGTCGCGCTGTTCGGCTTTATGGCAAAATTTTGGGGATATCAAACATCATTCACCATATATGGGATTATATGTATAGTAAGCATAGCACCATGTTTCTTCGGAGCTATGAGATTACTTGATGTCCAGAAAAGCGCTGCGCCTGCTTCATCTGCGCTTACGCAATCCGGTTAAAGTGCCGCGAATCATCCGCTCCCCGAATATCGCTGTTTATTGGGAAAAGGATAAGTTAATCTGCGAAGAGTACTTAAAACAAATAAAGATCGAAGCCAGCCCATCTGTCATAGAGATCCTTGATCATTTCAGTTCGCCAAAACGCGATTTTTCAGGCTTACATAAGGGTCATATCGGACTTAAAAAAGCCGCGGGTAAATTAATGCGTCTTGGTTTCCTCAATGCCTATATGCAGGCTGACAAGTCTATGGCGCTTGATAAATGGCATTGGGGGCATGCAGCTAAATATTTCCTTTTCTCAACCAAGAACGCTAATATCGCGGCTTCAAAAAAGATCCGTTCATCGTACGTAAAAGGACTTTACAAGAGTTCGCTGCAACCTTCTTTGTATAAGAATTATACCGGCGTTAAATCCGTAAAACTTGAAAAACCAAGATGTAATTCGCAGGGATATAGCATGGTTCTTGGCGTCAGGGATGCGTCAGGATTCACGAAAAAAGCAATATCCAAAGAGGACCTGAGCAGGTTTTTATTTGCAGTGTGGGGAGAGCAGGGTAAAACCAGGACAAAAGCATTCGGGGATCTTTTGATCAAGACAAGTCGCTCAGCCGGTTACAGGCATCCGATCGAAGCTTATGTTGTTGCTATTAATGTGAGCGGAGTTGTTCCTGGCTTGTATCACTATAATGTCAAGAAACATGTCCTGGACCTGATAAAGAAGGGTGATTTTGCGCGCACTGCTTATGATCTAGGGTGCAAACAAAAAACATTCTTCAATGCTCCATGCTACATTGTAATGGCTGCCATGATCGATCGGACCATGTGGAAATATAGGCATGAGCAGGGCTTGAGGTTTTTGTTCCTTGACGCAGGGCATCTCTCTCAGATGGCTTATATTACTGCCAGGTCATTGGGGTTGGGCTTGTTTACAACTTTCACAGTCAGGCACAGTAAGGCAGAGAAGCTTTTTAAGTTGGACCCATATAAAGAAACAGTCTTGACATTGACTGCGGTTGGAGTAGAAAAATGATTTTTTGCGCTATGTTGATTACCAGGGACTATCGGGTAAAGCCATATGGGACTTAAGTTCCTGGTAATTCAACCAAAAAAGGCGAATACTTACATATAAGGATATGAATCTCAAATCAATCATTGTTGCAAGCGTGTTTTTTGTAATCTCATGCGGTCCAAGCGTGTTTTCATTTGACGACGTAATAAGGCGTATTAATGAAGAGGATTTGCATAGGTTCCGATTGCGCGGACCTGCTCCTGTAAGCAAAGAGGCTGCTCAAGTGTCAGGAGACGCTATCCGGAGAATAGATGAGGAAGATATGCACAGGCTGAGGCTTTATCGTCCTAATAACTCGCCATTGCTTGATTTAAAAAAAATGCCTGAACCCAGGCAAAAATTCCAGAAATACCTGGACAGCCATCCCGGGCTGTGGCCCGGGCTGAGCAGGGATAATTGGGAAATGAATGAGGATGGGGGTATTTATAATTGCATATCACATACAGCAGGTGAGTATTTTGGAAGCAGCCTATACGGTTCATTGTATGTAAGGGAATTCGATGGATTCTATGCCAGGCATGGGTATAAGCCAATGGGAGGCATGGATTTTTCGTTCCACCCGGGTTATCAGAAGGTTGTTCTTTACGGCAAACCATGTCCTGATGGGAAATGCCGGCCAAATGCAGGGGCTTCTTATTATGAAGATTTCTCTGTGGTATTAAAAGGTGTGGATGATCCTGCTATGTTGTTTTTCCCGCTTCATGCTATCATCCAAGAATCTGATGGCAGTTTTATGTCCAAAATGGGCAAAAAAGGACCGCTTATAAGGATACTAAGCCCTAATGTCCTTAATGGGCCGGCATTTGGCCAGCCCATGAGAGTATATATCAGGAAAAACTAGGTTTTCGGAAACAAGCCGCCTTCGCGCAGACTCACATAATGTCCATTCCCTATGATAATATGGTCATGCGCTGTTATTCCCACAACATTGACTGCTTTTGCCAGAGTTTTGGTAAGTTCAATGTCTTCTTTTGATGGGGTAGGGTCGCCTGATGGGTGATTATGTACGAATATCAAAGCAGCAGCATTCGCTGATAAAGCCCCCTCAATAACCCGCCTAGGGTACACTGCTGCCCTGTCTATTGTTCCCTCAGAGAGGCGCTCCGAAGCAATAAGATGATTTTTTGATGACAAATACAGAACCTCGAATATCTCGTTTTTTTCAGACTCCAGGGATGTTCTGCAATATGAGACAACTGCTTCGGGTGAGTTTAAAAGATCCGTGTTTTTAGCGGTCTGCTCGAAATAGCGATGCATTAAAGCCTTAATACCTGAAAAAAACGCGATTGAGCTTGGGCCCATTCCCTGTATTTGTCTCAATGTATCAGGGCTTGCATCCATTGTTCCTTTTATTGACTTAAAACGCCTAAGAAGCTTCTTGGCAACAGGTTTTACATCGCGCCGTAATATGGAGAATGTCAGTAACAGCTCAATCAATTCATAATCAGCCATGCCTTTTAAGCCTGAGTCCAGAAAACGCTTTCTCAAACGTGCGCGATGCCCCTTATTCTCAGTGTTCACACAGCCCCCTTTTAGTTATAGTGTCCAGCCATAGTGTTAGACGCCACAGGTGGACGCATCTGGATCACTGCTAATATATATAAGCGGAAAAAATCCCCAAACCGAACGTTTTCCAGGAAAAAAGTACGAAACCCATTGATATTTAGGCTTTTTAGGTCAGTGTCAGGCTTTGTACCTGGCACCTATATATGTAAAAGCATATATTTTATAGGTATGTATTATCGAGGTGGTGTGTCAGTAAGGGTATTAGGATTTAAGCCTTCTTAAGCTGTATCAGAATATATGTAATAACAGATATTCGGATATTAGGCTTCGTAAGATTTAAATATTTCAGCCAGGAGAAGCAGTTCTGTGGCATGGGCCGGGATAGCATCAGGAAGTCTTATCCGTATCCTGCGGCGGTAAATCTGTAGTCTTCTTGCCAAGCTGGTGAGCCCCCTGCTTTCAGGCAGCTGGAGCTTTTCGAGATCCAGAACAAGCCTGCCTTTTCCGCGTTTTAGCAGGTCATCCATCTTGGCCGAGAGGTTCTCGGTTGTCATCTCATCCAATGCTCCCTCGATTTTCACCCATACTTGTTTCTTGAAATAATTCAGATCCACTTGGATGGAACAATCCTGGGAATAATTCTCAAGGGATTCCCATATCTGGGCCGGCCATATGCCTTCTTGCGGAATCCTGAAAGTGTTTCGAATAAGGCGCGGATGCTGGAAGATCCTGAATCTCAAAGCCATCCAAGTCCATGCTGCAGCGCACAAAACCAGGATGGATAATAGCCTGTCTTTTATATTAGGCAGTCCTATTTCGCGATAAAAGTCGGATTCAAGCTCTCTGATGTGCTTGCGAACGCTTTGATTGGGTCCGAGCAGTCGTCCTGCAAGAAAAGCCGGGAAATAGTTGCGTAATAACTTCTTCTGCCACCTGGCTTTTTGCTTTAAATAATCACTGGTAGAGTTTCTCCAGGCTTTGTAGCCCAGAAGTCCTGTTCTCATGAATCTATATATCGAGGGTCCAAGCTTGTTGAAATCTTCCTTAAAACACCTTGTTTGTTCGCTTTCAATATCGGAGGGTGACATGGTAGGGTGGTTTACCAGCGGCGCGAAACCGGTCGCATCGTGATAATATTTTTCAGGGTCAGATACATATTCAGTCCGCAATAGACCATCAGAGACCGCTCGCGCGTAAAACGGCGTTCCGGGAGTGGGTCCATATATTAGAAATTGCGCCAAGGCTGGTTTAAGTTTAAGCAATCCATTGAGTTCTTGCGAGATGATCTCAGGCGTTTGATAATCGAAACCCACTATCATTGAACTCAGCACCGCGATCCCGTTTTTGCGCAGATCGAGGAAGAGCTCATCAGCCGATCTGCCCTGTTGCTTGTTGTATCCGGAGCGTGTTCCTTCATAACCTATCCATATTCCATCTATGCCCATTTCCAAGATTTCCTGAGTGCCGTATTGGCTTATGGCCTTGATGCTTGAAAACGCAAAGATCGAGAGGGTCTTACCGCCTTTAAGCACGCAATCCCTGAATTCCATTGCCCTCTTTTTGTTAAGAAGGAAATCTTCATCTATGATCGAAAACACCATTTCAGGGTTTCTTTTCAAGTATCGATCAATAACATTGTGTATGTCTTTGCCTGTTGGAAGAAGCTTTATATGTTGTCTTTTAAAGTAATGGGAAGTGCAACAAAAATCACAGCCATTGGGGCATCCCAGCCCCCCCAGGATTATCCCGGTTGTTGTCTTTGCTGTTGAGAATACTTTAAGTTTACTCTCTATTAATGGATGCTTATATGGCATGGTAAGCGCCGGCTCTCCAAGCAGATTCCTCATGAAAGCCACACCTTCGCTTCTGCAAAAATAATCCCCGTATGGCTTCAGGGTGTCGTCATCGAGTATCGTGCCATAGCCTCCGAGTATGATCTTGCTTTGCGGAGAATGCTTGCGTATCAACGCAGACACCTCTTTCATCCTATGGAATGTCGCGATTATGAATGATATGCCCACAAGCTCGTATCCTTTCTTTAATTCGCGGACAAGCTCTCTCTTGGATGGGTATTGAAGCACTGCCGTGGGAACCTCAAGATTATGAGCTATATAATCCAGAGCATAGTTCGTTTGTATTCCACGCGGGCTGAATGCCCCCTGGAGCCTGGTGACTTGTCCGTAGAGGACCTCGTATCCTACGCTTGGAGCGTCTCCGTATTCAGTGCCAAGAGGGCGGCAAATGCTTGTTAAAAGAAGTTTTCTCGTGTGCGGCGAATTCACTTTGATATTACTTGAAAATTTAAATTCTGCTTTAAGCAAAGCAGTACTGTGGAATTCTATCAAAAAGAAGGCGTGTCTTAATGAGAAGTATCTTTTGTCAGTCTACCCAGACTTTTGATGATAAGCCCCCAACGATCTTTCGCTCTTCATGTCCGGAAGGATTCTTATCAACAGGCCTGGCTTGTGTTTCCGGGATTGTCTGGACGGAGCAGGCATCAGGGGCGCCTGTTCCAAAGTTTTTAAGAGGTTTCGGCAGTAAAAGCAGATCGCATGATAAAGCATTGAATATTTTTTTAAGGGTATTCAGCCTGATATCCACTTTGCCTGCTTCTATATTCGCGATATATGACTGAGGAAGGCCTGTTTTTTGAGCCAATTGCACCTGGGTGATTTTTTGCTTGGTTCTAAGGAGCCTTATCATGGTATACGGAGGCATTGTTCGCAGTATTTCAGGGATCAGGTTCGAGGATGATGTTAATTCCCTAAGAATGTATCCATTGCCTAGTAAAGTATTTTTATTCATTTCAGTAGACTCTATTCTAATATATGTAAAAGCATATAAACCGTTTATTC
>JBHPMF010000086.1:0-9172 GCA_042563375.1 Elusimicrobiota bacterium
AAAGCGGTATTCCCATTGAGATCCTGAAACAAGTTCAGGATGACACGAAGAAATAAAAAGGTCGGCAAAATACCAACACTTTTTGACCATTATGCCCATTGTGAGCGCGAAGGGCGCGGCAATCTCAAAGTCATCGTGAGCTTGAGATTGCCGCGTTGCTTCACTCCTCGCAATGACAGAAAGAATATACTGCACCCGCAATAACATAAAGTGAATAACGAAAAACTCATGAAATTCCATAATTCCAATTATGCAACTACGCCCCCGCTTCTAATCATCTATAATGAGTAACTATGTTGAACGCGATAAACTGGATCAAGAACCATAAGGCGCTGATAGGAACATTGTCTTTTATAGTTCTGCTTGCGGGAGGCGTGACATTCGCGTTTTTCTATCAGATGAAAAGCCTGAAAGTCCGCAGTTGGGAAGCAATAGCATCAGCTCAGATCCATGCTTCGCAAGGCAAAACCCAGGATGCCATCGGAATATTACGCAAGATCCAAAGCCAGCACACTAACAGGCCCTTAGGATACATGGCTACCTTATATGACGCGTCAATGCTCACGATGTCAGGCAATTGGAAAGAAGCTTTAATCCGTTATGAGACTGTCTTAAGCCGAACAAAAAAGCAGGAATTCACAAGCTGGGCCCTGATCGGCAAGGCAAAAAGCCATGAAGCCATGAATGAACTTGACAAAGCAAAAGAAACTTACCAGACATTCGTTGATAGCCACTCGGATCACTTTCTTTTGCCTGAAGCTTATGAAGGTTTGGCAAGGATTTCCGAAGTGCAGGGAAAATTCAATGAAGCAAAAGAGAATTTTGAGCGTATCAGGATACTGTTCGCAGACACATCATGGGCTCAAAGAGCTGAGATAAGGCTCAAACAACTAGGTGGCACTAAATAACACAATATGACAAATTGTAGTGCCTGTCCCTGTTTTAAGTTGACAAATAAAAAGTTAGAGCTGGTTAAATTTAAGGTATTGACATTACCTTATAAGTTTCTTTAAATAGGTTTTAACTTTAAAAGAGTTAACACGATTCGCAAGCTTACAAACTTGCGAGGATGTACGTACATAGGAGGTAAGTAAATGAAATTAGTTAAAGGAGGGTTGGGTGTCATTGTTGCGCTACTCCTTGTAGGATCAAGCGCACAAGCATTCAACTGGAGTGACTTCGAGCTCGACTGGGATGGAACGCTCGAGGTATCAGGAGATGCAGCAAACAACGAAAGTGACGCGTGGGGTCCGACAAGCGACCGCAGAGGCGGCACAGCCACCCGCGTGATTCTCGGAGTAACTGGCAACCTGGCAGAAGATGTTACCGGCAGAGTCGAAACTGTTCGAAGCCCGGCAACAAGCGCAGGAGCTGTACAGAGAATGTATGGCAACGCAGCCACAAATGTTCACACTGAACAAACAGCATTCTCGATTGAACAGGCATATGTTGATATCAATGATGTCATGTTTGGCGTTAATGCAAAACTCGGACGTCAGTATTTCGGCGATAAAGAAAACTTCGTCGCTTATGCTGGCCTTCGCGACGATGACAACTTCACGGTAACAAGCATTGATGCTCTGCATTTAACCCGTAAATTCGGATGGTTAAATACAGCAATGTTCTTTGCGAAACCGCAGGAAAGGAGCTCAAACTTCGCATCAGATAATACATCAGTTGACGCAACCGCTGCATTCGGCCAAGAGCAGAAAGTCAATGCACTTATGCTTGACACGAATGTAAAAGACATCACAGACACAGAGCTCGATCTCTCGATCGGGTTTGACTACTGGAACGCAGCTGATGCAGTGAACTCTGCCAATGTGAATGACAATGTGAGCTTTGGTCTTTATGACCTGAACGTGGGACTCGCTGTCCCCGTTGAAGCATTGCAACTCAACTTCGGTCTTAACTATGTTGGGAACACCGGAGAAAGAAAAGTCAACGCAACAAGAAAGATCAAATATAAAGGCAACCTCACAGCATTCAAAGCAGGCGTTGCTCATGAAGATGTAGGCTTCGATGCTTACTTTGAGATGGTAAATGCAAGCGGCGACGACAAGATAGCCGATGCTACCGATGCTTCAGATAAGTCATTCCACGACCTCAATGAATTCGGATTGGCTCCATATAAATATTATGGTGAAATCGCTGGCAAAAGCAATGCTCTAGCCATTACAAATGGCAGTTGGTCAAGCGGACTCGACACAGGAAGTGTCCAGGCAAATGGACAGGGACCTGGCGCCGGGATATTCGCTTTAGGAGCAGGGTATGTTCCTCCGATCATGGATAAGAAGCTGAAATTCATGTTGGATTACTTCTCATATGAATATAAGAAGCTTCCAACAAGCACGGACGTTGATGGAGACGGCAAAAATGATTCAAAAGATCTTGGATCTGAGATCGACCTAACCATCAGCTATGCGAAGAATGAAAAAACCAACTTCAGCATCGGATACGCAACATTCAGCCCTGAAGCAGAGTCTTGGGCATTCAACGGCAGAAATGCTGATGATAAAATGACCAAGTTCTTTGCCAATGCAACGGTGAAATTCTAAGGAGTCAACTCTAGCTTAAACACAAATTCAAAACCCCGTTCCCAAAAGGGAACGGGGTTTTTGCTTTTGTAGGGGAAACAGCACGCTTTTTCTTTTATGGCAGCCGCACCCTTCACGGGTGCGGCTGTGCCTTTTTCTCCGGTAGCCTCAGGCTTCAGCGAAGCAGCCCTGTGGTATTTCCCATAGGGCTGCTTCGCTGAAGCCTGAGGCTACCACGAAAGCACAGCAGGCGCACCCGTATCCCTACTTGCAGTAAGGACTGCTTCGCTGAAGGGTGCGACTACCAAAAAGGGCCGAGCTCGCGCCTGAAACAAAAAATATTTAATATGATTTCACAAGATAGAAATGAGATGCTCAAAACACGGAAGATCCTGAAACAGGTTCAGGATGACAACGGGTAAAATGAAAAAATTAATCTTATTCTTAATCGCATATCAACTTATTAACTTATCAACTTGCCAACTTCTCTATGCAAAGCAGCAGCCCCAATCATCTCCCATAGACCTCTCAGCTTCGATAGAGCCCTCATTCCACGGGTTCAGCCAGATCTCAACGCAAACATCCAGATCGAATTACGCTTATTTAACGCAGCGCACGAACATAGACCTGAACATCAATCAGTATCCATGGGATATGAATTTAAGGCTTTCCAATATCACGCTTATCGGAAGAAATGCCCTGCCGGATGAGCTGCAGCTCATTGAAACCCAGTATTCAGCCCCCGGGGGGGATATTTTCCTGCCGCATGCTTATGTGGGTTATTACAGCCATTTTAAGGGGGAAGATCTAAGAGTCGAGCTTGGCGCGATCCCCATGCACCTTGGAAACGGCATTCTGCTTGGCAATAATGGTTTTGGGATCATGGGAGCGCATCTGGCGCTTGCTAAATATGGGCCTGTTGGCGTAGAGGTATATTTCGGTAATACAAATAATGCGAGCCCGAATCCGATCGACGAGACCTTCGGGCTCGCTTCCCTGTCCATCAAAGGATACGGCGATTGGAAATTCAGTTTTATGCAGGAAGTGGATAAAACCCAGCGCAAAATGGCCACAGGCTCAAACATAGGCAAAGCCGTAAGGAATTCAAGCAACGTCTCATACTTGAAGAAATTAAAGGATTTTCATTTTTCTCTTGAAGCAGTGATAAGCCAGGGGCACTACCGCATCCCAACCGTAGCAAGTGTGAAAACAAGTCAGCAAAGAAAAGTCACAACATCGGGAAACGCCATGGTTTTAGAAGGCGGGTGGAAAGTAAAATTCCCCAAACTCGAAAATCTCGGATGGCTTGATATGAGTATTGTATACGGGCAAGGCAGCGGAGACAAGCCGGGCACAGACAAGGACGAATCATACTTCGCCCCTGCTGCCAAACGTTTTAACGGAACAAACAGAACAGGGTGGGGAGGAGGCCTCGGAGCAAGCCTTTTCGATGCTTACGCGTCCACTCCGACCTGGAACGGCCTGCCTACGGGAATATCCGGAATAACCCTCTATGGCGTCACATTCGCCAGTAAAAGACGCTACAGAGCCCTTGGTGTGCCTCTGAGGTTCGCTGTATCAAGCTTCGGGTTCAGAGCGTCTACAAGCGATAATCTGCCCAAAGGCTTGGGGAGTGAGACATCTTTGGCTGTTGAGACTGAGATCGACAAGAGATTTTTCGCCAGGGCCACGATATTCCAATTCAGTCCAGGCAAAGTATATGAGCTCAACGATAAGGTCCCGAATTCCATCACAGGCACGCAGATCCGCGTTTCCATAGCGTTTTAGACGCGACCTCGCATAATGTCATTGCGAGGAGCTTGCGACGTGGCAATCCCAAAAAACAAGGAAACCTATAAGTGACCGAAAAGCAATATTGCACGTACATATTGACTAACTCCGGCAATAATGTATTCTACGCAGGCGTCACAAGTAACTTACAGAAAAAAATTTGGGAGCACAAGTCAAAAATTGTTAAAGGCTTTACCGATAAATATAATGTTTCAAAACTTGTTTATTACGAGATCTTTGATAATCCATTACCTGCTATAGAAATGGAAAAACGAATCAAGGCAGGTTCAAGAAAAAAGAAAATAAAACTGATTGAAAGCAGAAACCCATCATGGCAAGATCTTTGGGGCAGTATTCAAGATTAAATAAGCTATCTTGGGTTTGAGATTGCCGCGCTTCGTTCGCAATGACAGAGTATTGCCTGCGAGAACAGTTACGGAGTGACGGAGAAATACATGCCGATCATGTGGCCTGTGTAGTTATAAGGGATGAAGCTCTCATACTTCATGTTTGAAGAGCTGAAGATAAAGCTGTAAGCAAGGGTCCAGGTCGTGTAAGCTGTTGATTTCCATCTATACCCGAATGAAGTGGTCGCCCAGAGAGTTTTCTGGTGCTCACTCTTCGCATAAACGCCTTCAGCGTCCCTTGGCTCACGCCTTGAATACTTTCTCCAGTTCCAGTCAGATGAAGTATAAAGAAACTTAGTGGGTTTTCTGGTTAAACTAAAAAGCAGTGTCCCGCCCAAAGAAGTCTCATCATAGTCATAATTCTTCTCAACAAACGCAGGGGCTGGATCTCCAAAATAAGCGAATCTCAAATAATTCTGGTTTGACCTATTGTACGATTGGCTGAATCGCGGGAAAAGAAGAAAGCGACTTAGAAACACAAGTTCGGTATTCGCGTTTATATCAAGAGTGCTGTCTTTCTGATTTTCATTCTCATAAGTGCCACCTGAGCCGACTACCTTTTCTTTTTGATAATCCTGGATCGTTAAACCAGCGCCTATCCTGGTTTTACCTTTGCCAATCGAAAAACCTGCTGTGATGATCCTTTGATCCATTAATCCGCCTGCGATCTCAGCTGTAAGGCCGGAAGTTTCGAATTCCCTCAATAGATCCGTGTAATTGGGAAAATCCATGTCCGTGTAGCCTATGAAAGGGGAAAACATAAGCCCAAGGAGCTTTCTGTCAAGCGTAAGAGCTATGCCAAGAGCCTTATAGTCATAGAGCCCTTCTCCCCAAACCTCATTCGTTCCGCTTCGCCTTTTCTCTACAATGCTGAATACCTTGGCCTTAATATTGCCAATGGGCTCCAACTTGATCGATGGCTGGATCAGGAAGGAATGTTTTATTGCCCGCTCTGAGAATAACCTGCCTTCAGAGCGTATAAGCCCGGGACCTTCATAGGAAAGATTATACAGCCCGAACAGCGCTGTCCTGTCTGACACACGCCATTGCCCGCCTATCTTGGTATCTACCATATGATTAGCGAAAAAATCTCCCTTTGAGGGAACAGACATGCCTTCTGAAAACTCAAATTGATAATACGGAGTGAATATCCGCTTTGTTTGTTTAAAGTCAATATCATCAGGAACTATATCTTCCGGGCCTGTGTCTTGCTGCATGGTTTGCGGTAAATCCTCTAATGTCTCAACGGGTTTGAGAGTTTCAATCTTTGTGTCTTGGGTATCTTGCACGGTTTCAACTTGAGCCTCTATATCTTCTTCTCCATATACAAAAGGTACCAAAGCAAAAAGGTATAAAGGCAAGAATAATGCAAGCAATAGATACAAAACGTTTCTTTGTATCCTTAGCGCCTTAGCGTCTGTGTGCCCCAGCGTCTGCGTCATCATACTCCGAATTTAAATCCTAATGTGGGATACACGACAAGAGAACCTTCAGGATATACCGCAAGCCCCCAATCCCAGACTCTGCCTACCCATACGATGCGGGCAAATATTTTCGAGCTTTCCAGACCGAACCCCATTTGCGTGAACATGTATTTTCTGTTGCCTCTGAGGATTTCAGCTCCCGCGATAAAAAAATCTTCCTGGATATTCACCTTGATGCTTGAAAGGCTTGTCCCGTAAACATCAATGGGCTTCTTTTTGAATGTTGCTTTTCCGGATAAAAGACTTCGCTGATACCCGAACTGGACCCTTGCCTTGGGGTGGATCGAGTCAACGATACTTATCCCGGCATGATAACCTTGCACTGTTCCCTCCGTGCTGTCAGTATCCACGAACTCAAGGGCAACCATCTTTGAATACCCGCCAAACACTTCCATTTGCGGAATCCCGCCTCCGTGCTCATTAAAAACATTAAAGCGGCCTGATACATTTGCGAATGTGAATGGAAAAAGACTGGGCATAAGTTGGCTGTTTATGGTGAGCCTTCTGCCGGTGCGGGTGGGAGCCAATGATTCTGTCATTTGATGCAGGTCATAAAGGAAGCCGCCGGGATTCGTGGCGATCTCAGTTGCAACGGATTTAAGCTTATTGACTACGTCAAATTCAGCATGGGAGGAATGAGGGAGAAGCAAAACAAACAAAAAGAGGGTAACACCATAGCATACCGATTTATATGCCACTCTTCGTAGCGCGGCAGCTTGTATGCCGCCTCTTACTCTTAAAAAACGGAAGCGGGGTACAAGCCCCCGCGCTACGCTAAGAAAGAGCCCCGGCAACACGCGAGAAAAGTCAAGAAAAGTCATTTTATCAATCAAGCTGGTCCGCCAAGTGTATCGCGTATTTTTGCACAAGATCCACCATAAGGTCCGGTATTATAAGAAGATCAATATTGCTTCTGGTCCCCGTGAAAAACGATGTTCCGCTATTCGTGTCCTTGTTATAAGCACCGCTTAAACTATGTCTGACCGTAAATATTGATTCTCCGGCAAGCGTTCGCATATAAGCAAATGGTTCTGTGATCTCGCCGTCTAAAATCGTGTTTATGTTTAAAATACTGCCGGAATTATTAAGCGCATAGCTCTCTGTGAGGATCCAAAGCGTATCTCCGACACTGCTTGGACCCGCATCAGTTTCCGCAGCCTTGGCAATAAGCTTCACAGGCTGCGCAATGGTTGCCCATAGATCTCCGCCGTCTGAACCGTCAATATCTATATTACTATTCCCAACTTCCCCGCCCACGCATACAGAAGTGCTGCCGGATGTATGATCGCAGTTCTTTACCTGATACTTCACATTATTAACGGTATCCGTATAACCCACAAAAATCCTTTGGAAGCAATTTGTTCTATATATTTGCCCGTCCCCGCAAATCGTGCCCCCAATCTCATTTTTAGTGGGATTATACGCTGTCTCGCTCAACATGAAGTCCCTTGTGTTCGAAGCCTTCATGCTAGCTGACAGGATCTTCAAATCACTCGCGTTATCAGCAAAAAAGCTCGGCCACTCGCCAATGTTTTCAGGAAGGCTCCTGTCAAATTGAATCGTGGACTGAAGGATATCGCGCCTTCCTCCGCCGGAACCTGAATAACCAAAGAATCCATGATAGGAATACCCGTCTCGCTTAATGAGGTTTACAAATTGGATCGTGTCTCCACTTGGCCTAAAAAGCCTTTGTTCGACTCTTGTTAAGTTGCCATGAATATCCACAAGAGTACGACCGCTTGCCAAGTCATTCTCCCTGACTACTTGCACTACATTTCCAATAGCAGACTGATCCTGCTCAAAACCCTGAACATCTCTGATATTGTCATCTCTTGCATTCTGAAAATCATTAAAACCTTCTTCTCCGCCAAATGCCTCTTCGAATCCATCCTGGCTTAATTCACCCTGCTCCTGCTGTAAAAACACTTCTCCATGTTGTTTCTTCTGCTCGTCATCCCCGGGCTGTTGCTGGTCTTGTGTTTCCTGATCCTGATCATCAGACTGCCGGTCTTCCTGCTGATCTTCCATGCCCGGGCCATCCTGCCTGATGTCATCCCCGCGCATACCTTCTTGAGCAGTGTCCGCGTCACCCTCTTTTGCCTGTGTGGTAGCAGTGCTGAACTTTCCGCTTTCACCCTGTATAACGTTGAGCATGCGCTTTCCCGTGAATTTATTTAAAACATCCACTCTTCCGTCAAACACCTGGATCTCAGCAGCTCCGCTTGGGGAAACAGTACACATAAACCCTGTGCCCCGAACAGCCATAACGCTCACGGGGGTTATAATAGACACCTGCTTTCTTCCAAACCACATACCTCTTATCTTTGCCTTAAGCGTACCCACAAGAAGGTTGAAGGATGTTTTCTTCTTGGCAAAATGATCCACAACCATTGTTGTGTTATGCCTGAGCTCTATCGTGTCCTTGCCTGACCTTAAAATCGCTTTGCTCCTGGACCCAACCTTAACTTTTTCTCCTGTGGTGAGAATCTGGCCAAGCCTTGCTTTTGAACAAGCGCCTTTTGTGTCGCAGATCTGCACAGCATTGCGCAAATAAACGATCCGCAGCGCATGCGAAGCATCAGATCTTCTCGCAGCAGCATGGCCCATCATCGGGATGCAAGCGATCACGCCAACAATGATAATTTGGTTTATTCTCATAGGAATACCTCTTTTTACCAATTTCCGCCCCCAATTTCAATGTTTCCACGCCCCGCTCATCTCTACCTTCCCGGTAGTCGCATGCTTCAGCGAAGCAGTCCTGTGTTATTCCACACAGGATATGGGTGCGCTCTGCTCTGCATTCCGGTAGTCGCATGCTTCAGCGTGCGTTTTCAATAAAGAATTCCATCAAAAGGGGAAAAGCAGAGCGCACGCTGAAGCATGCCACTACCGGAAAGGAACAGTTTCTCATCACTCGCCCCCTTCTTCCCTCTTGCCCCCTTGGCCCCCTTGG
>JBHPMF010000087.1:0-8798 GCA_042563375.1 Elusimicrobiota bacterium
GCCCCCGCGCTACGAAGACAGGAGAATCTCTATCGCCCACCGCCATTGTTCTTCATTGGTCTAGCGCTGGGTTACCAAACACCCCTTTTTACTCATCTGGCGCTAGATGGGTCTATAGGCCCACAGAGGCAAGGACTTATGCCTCATGGATGGATAAGAAAAATCGCCTAGAGTATAGGTAGAGGAACAAAAAATGAAGGCAAAACAAGATAGCAGGAAAAAGAAGCGGGAAGGAAAAAAGATTCTGAATCGCAGAGAGATCCTGAGCACTATTTCTCAATCGCAGAAAAATAGCGCAGGTCCTTTGCTCAATAAATCGGTATCGTCTCGACAAGTTCAGGATGACAGGGTGATATTGGTCAAAGATGGAACAAGGAGGTACAGGGAAATGGAAACATTCAAGGCATTTATTAGCGTGTTTGTTGGATTATTGTTGGCAGGCCAGGTGGTTTGCTTTGCAGCGGACCCCGTGCCTCTCACTGATATTGGTTTTTTCATGGAGCTAACCAGAATGCAGGCAGCTGTTGCCTCTGGCAAAGACAAGGCAGAGAGCCTGGCTAAGCCGGTTCAGATTACGGATAACTTAAAAAATGGATCAAGCAATAAAGAGGAAATGACATTTGGAGCTGGCGGCTCTATTACCACAATAACTAACAGCAATATTGATCGGGAGATCTTTCAAAGCAAAATACCCGTTATCGTGCTTGTATGGAAGAAGTCTTGCTCTAAATGCCCGCAGATGAAGGCATTGTTTAAAAAAGTGGCTCCGGATTATGCGGGGCGGGTTAAATTCGCCACATGCGATGTCGGCACATACTTAGACGCAGGTATAAAAATGGCTTTGGCTAATCTTGTTCCCATGACAGGATTTTTTAAAGAAGGTAAAAGATTGGCTATCGGCGGTGTTTGCGGTGAAGCGAAACTAAGAAAAGACGCTGATACCATCATTACTTACAAGGTGAAGAAATGATTTGCAAAAGCGGATATTTTAAGGAGGATGTTATGAAAAAGACAATGATTATCGCGATATTATCAGCATGTCTCGCTGCTCAAGTGCGCGCAGGGGACAATGCTGCTTACGACCAAATAAATGGCAACCCTGAGGCGTCGTTCTCGTCCATGTTGTATAAGTGGGCGGAAAAGACCGAGGAATTCGAGCAGAAGGTCAAGGATTTCACAGAAAAATCCATGGATTATCTGAAATCCGTTAATGACAAATGGAAAGCCGCGCTCAAGGAGTCTTTTGAGAACAACAAGGTGACTGCTGATAATTGGCGCGAGCAAGAGATGAATTCCAGGTATGGCATCCCAAAGAAGAAAAAAGAAGATTCAGCGGGGCTGAACTCCATGCCCGAGGAATCCGCTCAATTTGAAGAAGAAGGATCCACGTCAGCTGTTGAGGGCGCGTATGTCCCTATTGAGGATACGGTCAAAATAGACGCGCCTATGGATAAAGAAGCTGAGCTCAATGCCAAGTTCGACAACTCGAATTGCCCAAGAAACTCTGCCGGCACGGGGATCGTTTTTGTGCCTGATGGTTCAGGAGGCGGGTACGCGAATTTAACCGGCACCAGTTACTGGAGGAAGCGCGGCGGCAGTTATGCAGAGATCGATGTTGCCCGTCTGCCCCCAAGCTACAAGTCAAGGTATGAGAACAGTTTGTTCGATGATGATCCCAATGGAAATTGCTCAAGCGGGAATTGCGGATCATCAGGATCAAAGGGGAATTGTCCCGGCGGATATTGCGGTTCATCCAATTCGCAAGGCGGAAAAGGCAATTGCCCGGGCGGATACTGCGGGCAGGCTTCAGCCAAAGGAAACAGTAACAGCGGGTCTGGTAATGATACATACACGGATGAAGACCTTGAGCAAATAAAAGTTTTGGAGAAAAACGCTGGGTTCCCTGAAGATTGGGGAAAGCAGGATAACAGCGCAGACAACCCTGCTGCTGATGCAGCAGGTGCGAAGGTAAAATCTCCATCAGCGGACACAGTAAAAGGGGCTGCCAAGCCTCAGCCGGATAATAATAACCAGGCTGCATCAAAGGCAGAGGTTAAGGAGCCCTATGTGGTGGAGCCCCCGGATTTTTCCTGGGATAAGTAGAAAGAGGGAAATAACTGAATAAGAAGCATATCATGCGAAAATTAATGATCATAGCCGCAATAGCGTGCATGACAGGGCAAGCGCATGCTGGGCCAAGCGCTGGTTCGAGTCCTTGGCCTACTTGGGAAACGATCAAAGAGAGGCGGGTCGAGAAAATAGAGAGATTCAATGAGGCGAATGATCGTTTTAAAGAACGCGTAAAACAGAACTGGGAAACCACCAAACAGAATTGGAAAGATGCCAAGGAAAACTGGGATAACGCGTGGAATGATGCAATTGACAAACTTTTTGCCAAAAGGGCGGATGATGGTCCTGCCCCTGATGAATCAGAAACAGGCAATGACGCGATATTAGGGAAAACCGAGGAATTGCTCAAGGAAAGAAAAGGCAATGAAGCGGTTGTGATCTATCCTGATGGGAGCGTGCTGAGGGTTCCTTCCGGAAGTGAGGATCTTTCATTCCCCGGCAAGGATAGCGTGAGCAGAAAATCACCTGAAGCGAGTTTGGACAGGGCAGGTTCAAAGTTTGACGGCAGTAAAGAATCCTATCTGGTTTTAAAGCCATCTGGCAACCAAGGTTCTTGTAAGTCTTCGAATTCGTGCAGTTCGCGTAAATCCTGCTCATCGAGCCCAAGAGGGGGCGGTGACTGTTCCGGGCTGTATTGTAAACAAGCTTCAAAGAACAGAGGCAGCGGTCGCGGTTCGGATGATGACACATACACTGATGAAGAGCTTGAACAACAGAGAATGCCCGAGAAAGGCAAGGGACCCCCTGATGATCAGGGAAAGTACGATGACACTTCTGCGGATACGGCAAAACAAGATGCTGATGCGGATTCCGATCCTAAAGGCAGCGCCAATGCAGCCACGGATACTGATTCAAAACTTGAGCCCAAAAAAGATGCTCCAAAGAAAGAAGTGATCACTACTGTGCCGGGAGCTGATACAAAACCAGAGCCGGTTCCAGATACGAAGCCAAATGCAAAGGCAGATGCAGTTCAAAACAATGCTCCAGTGGATAATAGCTCCAAAACGGATGCAAATCCGGAATCAGCGCCGGATATGGTTGAGGTTCCGGATCTTGTAAGTCCTCCGGATGTAGTTGATGGTAATAACGCGGAATCCGTAAAATATGAAGCCTTGACTGATGATATAGATACCAATGGAAATCACTAGGAGTTAGCGATATTCAGATGGTAGTCGCACTCTTTACGGGTGCGGGTTTTCTTAATTCAGAGAAATTTCTTGCGGGAACTCACCCGATATAAGGACCTCCTCCTGCTGCTTTGCTGAAAACTTGCGCTTGGCAAGCCTCATTGGAAATTTATCCAGATCACTGACATAGTATTCCTGGCAGTACCAATCCAGGACCTCTTTAAGGATCCCCTTCACAATATCAATGAAAAGCTCAGTGGTTGGGATCTCATATTCCAGGGCAAGCGCTGACTTGTCATTTTTACTGTTTTTTATGCTGACCCTGACTTCCCATGAACCCGGCTTCTTGTCCGCGCTGAGAGCGAACTCATGTATGTGAAGATCGGGCGTATCCTGGGGAGAAACCGCGACTTTCAGCTTGATCTCGCGGACTCCCGGCGCTGCGTCGCTGCGTTTGGCTATGGGGGATATGACCTTGATAGTGCTTCTGTAGAGCCTGAGGATGTTCTTATGTCCTTCCTTATTTTTTTCTTTTTCAAGAAGCGTGGCCTTATTACTTTCGAGTTTTAATTTATTATTCCCGTTAAATGGCCCGCTCTCTACTGCTGCTCTGATTTCGATCGTGTTTAGGTTAGGCATATACCCAATAGTAACCCCTATGTTGTGGTTTGTCAATATCAATTCCTAAATCTAGTGTTTTGGGAAGTGGAAATAGGGATATGGCAAAAGCCAGATGTTCCAAAGAGCGGAATCAAGACATTTATCTTTGTGATAAGAAGATAAAATGGATTTTAATCATGAAAACCGAGAATAAAAGCTCTCTGGGGTATGAAGTCTGGCTGTTAGTCGGCATTTTGTTCGTTGGAGTTATTTTTATTTTGTTTATAGCAAGGTCAGAGATTTCAAAACTTATACAAGATAAGGAAGGCATAAAGTCTGCGGAGCCAGGTCAGGCGGAGGGTGGCAGCGGTTTGGTGCTCGACAGAGAAAGCAGAAAACTGCTGGAGGGCCGGTTAGATATTAAAAAGCATCCGCTTCATGCGGATATGGTTCTGATTCCATCCGGTGAGTTTATGATGGGATGCCCAGAAAAAGAGGGGAGCTATGCTGAGCATCCCAAGCACAGGGTCTATCTTGATGGTTTTTATATTGACCAATATGAGGTTACTGTAAAAAAATACAAAGCATTCGCAAGGGCTACCGGGAATCGCACGCGCAAGCAGCCCAAGTGGAGCGCGGATGACCATCCTATGGTGAGAGTGTCATGGTATGATGCCCAGGCTTTTTGTAATCACTATGGCAAAAGATTACCCACTGAGGCTGAGTGGGAAAAGGCTGCGCGCGGCGGGTCAGAGGCGAAGTACAGCTTTGGTGATGACACGGATCTGTTGACAGAGTATGCGTGGTATAAAATTAATTCAGGCAGGCAAACCCATCCTGCGGGGCAGAAGAAGCCGAACCAATACGGCCTCTACGATATGCAGGGCAATGTGTGGGAGTGGGTTTCTGATTGGTTCCATAAAAAGTATTTCCAAACAAGCCCGCATAAAAATCCAAAAGGTCCTAAAACCGGAAAATTCAAAGTGATTCGCAGCGGAGCATGGTCATATAGCGCGTATTATTGCAGGCCGGGTACGCGCGTTGGCGTAAAACCGGCCAAGTGGTATTACATACAGGGCTTCCGCTGCGCAATGGACGCAAAATAGAGTAAAGCCACTAAGCCGCTGAGCCACTAAGGCACTAAGTGGCAGAGCAGCAAGAAGACAGTCAGGAATGTAGTCGCACCCTTTACGGGTGCGTTTTTTTTGCTCTGAACAGCACAACAGAGCAGAGCGCACCCATATGGATTCGACTTCGCTCACCACCTTCGGAGAGTGCGACTACCAGAAATGACAGAGCAGCTATCTTGCATCCGGCAGCTTTTCCTTAGTGGCTCAGTGGCTTTGCGCCTTGTTTCATTGTACTTGACTAATTAGTAAAGTATATTTGTATAATATCCATACCAATCTTTAAGTGATTTTTATATGCATATCAGCTCCCAGGAAGAATACGGCCTTCGATGCTTATTGCAGCTTGCAAAAGCCGGTGATAAGGCTTTGTCCATCCCCGAGATAAGCAAGGCTGAAGGGATCACAATAGCTTATGCGGGCAAACTGCTCTATATTTTAAGGAAAAACGGTTTTATAAAAAGTATTCGCGGCCCAAAAGGGGGATATGTCCTGTCCCGCAGGCCCGGCAGTATTAATGCTGCCGAGGTGATCATAGGCCTCTCGTCCGGAGCGCGCAAAAACAGCTCACACACATTATTTGCCTGCGGGCAGTTTCGGGGCAAGAAAAGTAAATGCGTTCATACTCATAAAAATTGCGGTTTAAGGCATGTTTGGCAGGTAATATTCAAGAATGTCTGGGAAGTCCTGTCTGATCTGACCATCGCGGACTTGTCCAAAACACAACAGCCTGTTAGTAGGAGTCGGCAATGAAAAAAATATATCTGGACCATAATTCATCCACGCCTGTCAGGCGGGAAGTGATCGAGGCGATGATGCCTTATTTCAGTGAGTTTTATGGCAATGCTTCGAACGTGCATTATGCGGGACAGCAAGCCAGAAGCGCTATTGAGCAATCAAGAAAAAAAGTCGCTGATTTTTTGGGAGCCGGGCCTAAGGAAATAATTTTCACAAGCGGAGGCACGGAATCAAATAATCTGGCGATCAAGGGCGCGGCTTATGCCCTGAAGGATAAGGGGAATCACATAATCACTTCAGCCATAGAGCATCATTCAGTGCTTAATACTTGCAAGAATCTGGAGCGCAAGGGTTTCGCTATCACATATTTGCCCGTGGATGAATACGGCATTCTTGACCCGGAGTCAGCCAGGAATGCGATAACCGATAAGACCATCTTGATTACCGTGATGAGCGCGAATAATGAAGTGGGCGCGATTCAGCCGATAGCGGATATCGGGCGTATTGCGCGGGAAAAGGGAATATCTTTTCATACTGACGCTGTCCAGGCAGTTGGGAAGATCTCTGTGGATGTGAAAAAGCTGAATGTGGATTTTTTGGCGCTTTCAGGCCACAAGCTCTATGGACCCAAAGGCATCGGGGCTCTATATATAAAGGAAGGCGCCAGTATCAGGCCAAGGATCCATGGAGGGCATCATGAGATGGATTTAAGAGCAGGCACTGAGAACGTCCCGGGGATCGTGGGGCTTGGGAAGGCATTGGAGATAGAGGGGGCTGTTTTAAAAGAGGAAGCCGCCAGAATCAGCAAGCTGCGTGATCACCTGGAAAAGGGGATAAGAAAAAACATAGAGCATGTAGTGGTATTCGGGCACCCTGAAAAAAGAACACCGAACACCGTAAGCGCATCTTTAAAGTTCGTGGAAGGAGAAGCTGTTATACTGGGCCTTGATGCGAACGGGATCGCTGCTTCTTCGGGCTCAGCATGCACCACGGGGTCAGAAGACCCATCACATGTGTTGGGAGCAATGGGGGTTGATGCTGCCACGGCCCGCGGCTCAGTCAGGTTCAGTCTTGGCAAGGATAATACAAAGGAAGATATCGATCACACTCTTGAAGTCTTGGTCAAGATCGTTTCTAAATTAAGGGAAATGTCACCGATATATACGAAGAAGGGCTGAGACCCAAAAAGCGTAAAACGTGAGACGTGAAACGCGAAAAACGAAAAAAAATCCTAGAAATCCTTAATATCTACTTTTTACGTCTAACGTCTTGCCTTTCACGCTTCACTATCGCAGCTTAACGCTTCTGTGCAGTTCCCGATCGAGTTCGCGCTTTTTTATGCTTTCTCTTTTATCAGGACCTTTCTTGCCTTTTGCAAGACCAATGGACACCTTGATAAGGGATTTTTCATTCACATACACTTCAGTCGGTACAAGAGTGTAGCCCCGGGAAGCGATCTTACCTGCGAGTTTTCCGATCTCCTGTCTTTTTAACAGAAGCTTCCTGGTTCTTGTGGGTTCATAGGTTTTAGAGCTGAGCGAATCATGAATGTACGGGGAAATGTGGCAGTTTAAAAGAAAGCATTCTCCTCTTTTTATTATGGCATAGGCGTCAGAAAGAACCAGATTACCGGTTTTCGCTGATTTTGCTTCACTGCCTGTGAGCACTATGCCGGCTTCTATGGTGTCTTCAATATAGTAGCGGTAGAATGCTTTTCTGTTCGTTGTTATTATTTTCCTGTTTTGCTTCATGTGTTAATTATCCCTGAAATCTGCCCGGGTAGCCGCAGGCTTTAACCTGCGTCTTTTCTCTATTGTATCAGAACGGAACGCACGCTGAAGCATGCGACTACCTGGAGAGGGTAAACAGAAAAGACGCACGCTGAAGCATGCGGCTACCATGTTAGAAGTAAAAGAAGGTAAAATTTACTCAGTACCCTATTTGGGCTTCTCTTCAAATGCCCTTGTGGCGGAATTGGCGGCGAAGCAGTCCTCTGCGTAGACATAGGGCAGACGCGTCCCGCTACATTGCACAGTTTGTAAAATACATGCTCATTGTCAGCAAATATGCCCTTGTGGCGGAATTGGCAGACGCGTACGGCTCAGGACCGTATGGGGTTAAACCCGTGTAGGTTCGAGTCCTATCAAGGGCATATTTGCTAATAGTCTACATCGTGAGAAGCAGATTAAGCTTAATCAGGGTGTTGTTTTTTGTGAGTATTTTCACCAATTTTTATGGTAACCTAGTGTTTAAGCAAATTTACTCAAGGAGGCGTGAAATATGCAATTGATTAAAATCGGAGAATTGTTCGGGTCATCTATAAGTACCTATAAGGCAAGGATAATCCCTCTTATTATTATCATGATAATCGGCACGGGGTTCAGAACGATCACAAATTACGCGGCATCTTCCGCTATTGTGGGCAATGTGCGGGTTGCTGTCGAGGAGATGGGGATCGCGGCGGATGATATAACAACTGCGAATTTTGGAGAATTTTTAAGATATTTCCCGCCGGAAAGCATCTTGGGGATCGTTGTAAGCGGTTCGGTCATACTTGCGGCGATCGTAGGGATCGCTGTGGGGATATGGTTTCAGGGCATGATACTTTTGACGATATTCCCCTATAAGGACAGGGAAGCCGGAGAAGACGGTTCGGACCCAAGAACGCTTCCTGAGATCGCCGCTGAAAGCATCAAGCTTTGGCCGTACCTCGCTCTTTTCGATCTGATCTATTATGTGGGAGTCGGAGTCGGCACGATGCTCTTGGTTATTCCGGGTATTTATCTTGCCGTAAGATTCTCATTCGGGCCATTGCTTTTGGTTATTGACAAGCTTAAGCCCATTGAAGCTTTTAAGCGCTCAAGCGCCCTGGTCAAGGGTTATTGGTGGGCGATCTTTGGAAGATACTTCCTGGTGTTTGTGCTTATATTCGTAGGAAGTTTTGTGCTGAGCCTTCTGGGCAAGATCGGAGCTTTTATAGCAACAGTGCTGTTCACGCCATTTTTAATCTCATATCAGTTGATGCTTCTTGAAAGCGTGAAAGAGGCCAAGGAAGTCACAGCTCCGGAAGTATAAA
>JBHPMF010000088.1:0-8780 GCA_042563375.1 Elusimicrobiota bacterium
TTCATGAAACCCTGAAGCGCGAATGCAAGGAAGAAACAGGACTTGATATAAGCGTGGGCAAACTGCTTCTGATCCGCGACTATATATCCAAAAATCATGAGTTCGCCCACCAGGACAATAATCTGCACCAGGTTAAATTCATGTTTGGATGCAAGATCCTGAATGAGGCTCAGCCTATAAAAGTCCAAGTTTGCGATGAAACCCAACACTGGCATCAAACAGGAGTGGAGTGGCTGGAGATCTCAAAGCTCGACCAATACAGGATATATCCCTGCGCGCTAAAACAGATCCTGAAAAAAGGAATCAACCCCGAAACCCCCATCTACCTAGGCGATGTGAATTAGGCGCCAGTTAAATATTCCCTTCTTGCCCTCTCCGGTAGTCGCAGGTCGTAAGCGTTGCAGCCCTGCAGACTCAGCAGAGCAGCCCTGTGGTATTCTCCATAGGGTAGTATTCCCTACAGGGTAACCTGCGTCTTATCCTAGTAGTCGCATGCTTTAGCGTGCGTTCTTTTCTGAAGAATGGGAATAGGCTCCCTTTTTGATAAGGTGCCGCTCCCCATTCTTGAAGACGCACGCTAATGCATGCGACTACCAGGGGAACAACAACACCCCCTGTGGCCATTGAAAATCACCCTAAAGCCTGTTACCATTGATAAGTATGAAGCTTAAGATGTTACTGATCCCTTTTATTTGCGCGATTATCTCCAGCAGACTTTGCGCTGAGGAATTTGAAACAGGCATGATGCTGGGTGATGACGCGATAACAGTCAGGGTCTTACAGGAGCCTGATAACATTTCCAATCCAATAGTCTATTTTGTTCCGCGCAACGGCGATGACACAGCATCAAAAGCAGCCAGGGACACTGTTCGCAAACTTGGCGGCCGCCTGGTGGAACTCATTTATCCCAATACAAGCTTTGTTCCGTTCGCCATCAACAATGTTAAATATACTTTCAACCCTGGCATGATCTTTACCGAACAGGGGCTGCGCAAGACGCTCAACACAAGTAACGAGGGGGCCTTGGGCGATGTGCAGACACTGGCCCAGATGCTCTTTGAGGGAGAGGAGTTCCTAGCAGGAGCAAAAGCGATCGTCGAGGTCCGCAATAACAGAAATAAGGGCTTTGGCATATTGACCCATGAAATAGGCAATCTGCACGGTAAAAACACAAAATCCTATTACGCGAACACGAACTGGGACGAGGACGACTTCCTTTATGTAAATAATGAAGAGATTTTTTATTATTTCATGAAAAAAGGCATTAACGTTGTGCTCCAGGATAATAACAAAGTTCAGGACAACGGCTCATTGGCTGCCAGGTGTAAAAAATCATGCGCAGGCAAACATGTTCCGTATATCAAGGTTGAAGCTCAAACCGGAAATATCGAACCTCAAAAAGAATTGCTTGAAAGCGTGGCTGAGTATTTGGAAGGAACTTGATCTTATCCGTGTTCATGGCTGTTTTGACATGCCTATATCCGGTCATGACCCCTTTGGCATGTATGGAAAACCACTCATTAGAAAGCAATTTGTTCTTATCCTGATCCGTCCATGCCGACACCGACAGAATATGGATACAAGCAATAGCGTAAAATATGATTTTTTTCATAACATCTCCGAGCTCAGCGAAGTTCTATATCGATTCTTTTAATGTCGCCGTTTCTGATGGCTGTTGAATACGGGGTCGACACGCTGGTACCCATGGCTTCAGACGCAGAACCATTCCTGTGCATAAAGCTGTATTTAACCGGACTCACCCCGTCCTGCCCATAAGTAGGTTTTCTCATTGGATTATGATAAACCACCAGGGTGCGGCTCATTAACTTAAAAGCAAACGCATCCTTGGGGATCTCGATCTGCGTCCATCCATCCACCATGTCAAAATAAGTCCTGGAAACCGGCTCATTGGTAAACAGCCAGCCGGGAAGCCTCGGTTCCAGAGAAAACTCCAGAAAACCTATTTCATCTAGTTTAAAAGGTCTTGATCCGGCGGTCGCGGTCGTCCACATCTGTATGAATTCACAGGTCAGCCCTGAAAGCCTCGGCTGATATGCGCGGCCATGATACCTGGGATCAGCGAACGCGCTTGAGACTATGAATGAAGCGCCTTCTAAGATGCTTCTTCCATACATAGTCGGATTAACAAAAGGAACCAAAGCGGTTTTAGCGTCATCCCAGAACTCATCGCAAAGACCGCTTCGCAGCACTTCGAGCATCCATTTATACTGCATATGAAGATACACGGACTCATTCTCGATCCACCCTCTGGGATAAGCTCCCACAGCACGGCCAAGCTCATATGACTCGCCTGCCATATTCTCGCATACCTTATACATCTTAAGTTTCCTGTCATAGATATCGGATCTTTTCACTGCTCTATAGATGTTTTGCGCTTGCTCAGGCATGTCCTTAAGCCAATGCACAGCCCCCTCAAGGAATAATTTCACGGGTCTTTGCTTAAATGATGTCGCGCGAACCAAAGAATGTCCCTGATGGCTCCTTCTCCCGATAGCGTGATATTTATCAACTTCATTCACGAAGTATGTATAAGGCACTCCGTCTTTTGAAAGAAGCTTATTTCTGTTTTTTGTGGCGAATATCGAATCGATCAAAAACTTGCCGTCAGAGAGAAAACCGTAGATCTCATGGATGAACATTTTGCGCTCTTTGCCGCTTACCCCATGCTTTGTTTTCGCACGATAAGCTTCTTTGAGAGCATTGGCCTTATCCCAATAATCAAAAGCAGCCTTTTTACTCTTTGATTTAAGGCGATTCCTCATAAGAGGATGCAGGTCATGCATAAAAACAGAAAATTCCTCGAGAATATCGATCTGATCCGAATTTGTGAATCCCATCTTATCCAGAGCATCAAGCAGAAAACGAAGCGCTCTCTTCAGCTCGATCGTCTCGGACAAACCTGAACCAAAAAGCCCGGGAAGACCGTTCATTGAATCATTCCAACCGGGTTTTCCCGCTTCCATTTCAATGCCAATGCCCGCAGGGTCGATCGTGGCCAGGCGATTGATTATGATCACCAGCAATTTCACAAGCAGATGTGTTGTATAGATCTTTCCATCTCCATAACGCGTTCGCACTGAATATTTGTCGGTTTTTCTGCTGCTTATGCGTTTTAGCTTGGTCTTATCACGAACAACAGCCCCGTAACAGCGCACCTTATTGTCAACACATACTGTTTTCTCGCTTCTTGGCAGGATAATATCCGGATCATCAAAAAATCTGTATACTCTTTTGCCTATAAGAGCCGTCCTCATGTGTTCAGGGTACATGGTAAAGTATGATTCCAGCAGGTCTATGGTGTAATGCCAATGATCAGTCCAAAACCCCTCATGAAGATCACCTATCTCATTTTCCCTGGAAAACCCAAGCGCCTCTGAGATAATACGGTCTCTGTCTTTTCCGCGCAACAAAGAGTCCCTTTCTAAACGCATAATAAGCTCACCGGGCGCAAAACACGTTTTCATGTATTTGAAATATTCTTTTCGCTTTAGGGAAGACTTGATATTGCGTTTAAGCCATGAATTCAGCTGCTTATCATCATCAGACCTGTAAGTAACGCCCTTTATCTCAAGAGGATTGTACCCATCAAGCTGGATCAGGTTCATTATGCTTTTAATATTGGAATCCTCTATTTCCGGGAAAAACCACACATCAGTTCTCCTATTCTGGGTCGCGTCCCTGAAAAATGCATTCCCCTGCGACAGATAGGAAGCTTCAAGCACAAAATGATGGTAATCACGCTCTAAGTCTCCGTGTCTTCTGGAATATAGATAGCTCGAACTTAAACCATGCTTGGTTTTATGCGGGACCGGAACACCTCCGCGCATAACATTATCCAGATAATTCTGCCTGGCATAAGCGTCAAGCTGCGATGAAGCGGATGCTGTGAATGAATGATCGCAGATCCTATCGATCATCCTCTTGTTCTCGCTTCGCTTATCCCGGATAAAATCTTTTTTATTAAGTTCCCTTTGAACGGTTTTAAGATCATTATCTTCGCCCACATACCCGGAAATAGACTCAAGAGTCGTCCTGCTTCCGCCTGGAATCTGCTTTTTCACGGCTGTAAAAGCACATGGGGTTTTATTCTCAAAATATTGTTTCCCGGACAAGACCGCGTTTAATCCGTCCTGAGCGAATATCCATGGGTAGTCATAATTAAATGCCTCTCCAAAGATCACCTCAGGGTCAACAATAATTCCATTTCCGATCGAAACCCCGGCGCTTGCGTAAAAATTTCCTCCGATGATCTTGCCCACTGCGGAACTGTCATCTGAAGTCTGCTTAAGCCTAAAAAGCGCCGCGCCATGATCATCTTCAACGCCCATCATGGCTTCGATATGGCGCGAAATGGATTTAAGCTGGGCCTGATTTATGCCGTAGGGAATAAAGCGCGCTGCTCCGTCAATCACTTCAACATTGCAAGTCTTAGTCGACATATTGAAAATGCTGACTGTTCTGGCCAAACCGGCGAATGGCATGTTAGGAATCGTAAAATAAGCAACTTCAAATTCAAGATTAAGCGGATTATTGGTTTCCCGGATCACAAGCTCATGAGAGGAAACAATCATGGTTTGCATGATCCCGGATTGTTTTGTCCTTTGAAACGGCTCATACACATCTTTCCCGTTTACGCGCGCAAACGTCCTGAACCCCTCCCGCGCTATGCGCGATACTGCCTTGTTAAACGATTGGAATTCTAGGATCTGGTGGTTTTTATCCTGCACCCCCGCAGAGATCATGGCCTGAGCCCTGCTTACGTAAAATGTCCACAAAGGGATCCCCCATTTCCCCGCGATCCCCGGAAGGAAATTCGAGAACGCTGAGGCCCAGTTGTAATTCTCAACAATAAAAGCATTCGCCTTGGGATCAAGATAATAATTAGCCTGGAAATTTTTCATAACATCCTTCTATCTGCGTATTATACAACTCAAGGAAAAGCAACTAATAACTAGGAGCTAACAACCAGAGGCAGGTGGAAATTGTCATTGCGAGGAGCATTTCCTTCTTTGCTTCATGGGGAATTAAGGGACGCGGCAATCTCAAGAGCAAGTAAGCTTACTACCTTTAGCCTATTCCCTCTCTTCCCACCAGCATTCATCAACGTAATACATGATCGTCTCATATAAAGCATCAACGATCTGGATCTGCGTTTCAGGCTTGCTAAGTCTGAGCTCTTCATCGCTATTCACTATCACTCCGCATTCCACAAGCACAGCGGGTCGCTCATTGTACTTGAAAACAGCAAATACTGGGATATTATAGATGCCGAACCTCTTGCTAATCAGCTTCCTTCTTTCTCCGGGTATATCCGCAGTATGATGATGAGTAGGCTTAAATCCCCGAGCCTCGAATTGCTTGCCAAGCTGATTAGCAAAGCAACGGCTTTCCTTATAATAGGGATAGGGATCTTTTGTGTGTTTTTTTAATTCGCGATCGTATTTGGTTTTGGATAAAAGTATCGAATATCCGCTGAACAAGTTGCAACGCTGATGCTCTCCACCCTCCCAATCTTCAAAGAATTGCGATTGCGCTCCATCATGGTGCACAGACAGGAATAGATCAGCCTCATGCTCATTAGCTATTTCCGGCCTTCGTTTAAGCTCAACAACCTCATTGTATTTATTCGTTAACACTACTTTCATCCAATCCAGCTTATCCAGCTTTTCAATCAACCGGTTTGTGATCTGGAAATTATAATCCCTCTCAGGCACTCCCCTTGGGCTTATGGGTCCTGTTTTGCCCTCTATGGGCATATGCCCGGGATCAAGCACAAGCACGAATTTCTTGGCATCAACGCGCTCAGCGCACACCAAACACGCCAATAACACAAGAATCAATTTAAAAGCAATTATCTTTTTTATGGCCAATCTCCATATAGATATATACCACACAAATTCTACGTTTTCCAGCACGATTAATTTTCCCGCTCCACTCCCGGCAGCCGCAGGTCTTTCTTAGCGGTGAGCCCTTCGAGCATACTCAGGACGTTGCACGCTCCGTCGAATCCAAGCCTGCGCTCCTTTGAAAATGGAACTCTGCATTAGACGGCTACCGGAAAAAACAACCCCGCGCCCTTGAGCCCTTTTCACAAAAAGCAGTAAAATGATTTATCCGAGGAAATAACATGTCAAAAAAGAACATCGAAGCATTCATCAAAAATATCCCCAAAGCCGAACTTCACATCCACATCGAAGGTTCGCTTGAGCCCGAACTCATGTTCAAACTCGCTCAAAGAAACAAGATAGAGCTCGGATTCAAAAATGTGAAAGAAGTCAAAAAAGCTTATAACTTCCGAGATCTCCAGTCCTTCCTTAATATTTACTACGAGGGAGCGAAAGTCCTTGTTCGCGAACAGGATTTCTTTGATCTGACCTGGGCTTATTTCAAACGGATAGCTGAGCAAAAAGTACTGCACGCTGAGATTTTCTTTGATCCACAAGCTCACGCTGGCCGTCAAGTGCCTTTTAAGACAGTGATAAAGGGGATCCACAAGGCATGCGAGCAGGCAAGGACCAAGCTCGGTATTTCATCAAAACTTATCATGTGCATTCTGCGCCACCTTAGCTCAGAATCCGCCATGAAGACTTTAAAGCAAGCGCTTCCCCATAAAGAATGGATAGCGGGCATCGGGCTTGATTCATCGGAAATGAATAATCCCCCGAGCAAATTCACCACAGTGTTTGATAAAGCCCGCAAAGAAGGGTTGTTGCTCGTGGCTCACGCAGGAGAGGAGGGGCCTTCTGACTATATAAAAGAAGCCCTGGATCAGCTGAAAGTGAATCGCATTGACCATGGCGTGCAATGCGCAAAAGACCCTGATCTTGTAAGGCACCTTGCCCAGCTTAAGATGCCTCTTACTGTATGCCCCTTATCAAATATCAAACTGCGAGTTTTTAAAGACATGAAAAAGCATAATCTTAAAAAACTCCTTGATCAGGGCTTGTGCATAACCGTGAATTCAGATGATCCGGCTTACTTCGGTGGTTATGTAACAGAAAACCTGCTCGCCACCCAAAAAGCATTAAACCTCGATAAAAAAGACATCTATCAGCTCGAAAGAAACGCCTTTGAATCCAGTTTTCTTGATTTCCCGGAAAAACAAGCCCTACTCAAAAAACTAGCCCGATTCACAGAAAAGAACGGAATATTTTAAAGTATTCCCCGCACCATCTGTCATCCCCGCAGATGTATGCTGGCATATTCATATAGATGCTTGTGCCCACAGGGTGCGGTGACCCAAAACCTTTATTCCCAATAAGGTAATTTTTATCTTTTCCTGCCCCCTCTGGTACCTGCCCCCTCTGGTAGCCGCAGGCTTCAGCCTGTGTTCCCTTTAAGATGTAGTTCTCAATAAAAGACACAGGCTAAAGCCTGAGGTTACCGGAAACACAAAGCAAAAACAGGAAAAATACTGATTATCAGCGGGAATGCTCGATCACTAGCAATATGACTGAAAGGCCTGCAAGCGCGTAAAGCATCGAAGATACCTTTTTATATTTGCCTGCTAATACATGCAAGCCCACATATGAAACAAACCCCCACAAGATTCCCTGTGTGATGGAAAAAGTGAGAGGAATTAGAATCGTGGTCAGATACGCGGGCACGATATTCTCAAGCGTTGTGTGTTTGAGCTGTGTTATGCTTCTAAACATCAAGGCTCCAACAAGCACCAGTACAGGAGCTGTGGCGTAAGCCGGAACCATTCCTGCCAAAGGCGCAAGGAACAAACAAGGCAGAAAGCAGAGCGCGGTGAACACAGATGTCAGACCTGTTCTTCCCCCTGCTTCAATACCCGCAGCGCTCTCAATGTAAGTAGTGCCCGATGAAGTGCCTGCGAGCCCAGAGCCTAATGTTGCTAAAGCATCGACGATAAGACCTTTTCTTAAGTTTTTCGGATTTCCATCTTTATCAAGCATGTTCGCGGCCTGCGACACTCCTACAAAAGTGGAAATGGAGTCAAAAAGATCAGTGAAAAGCAGAGTAATTATAGCTGGAATATAAATAAACTTTAGAGCGCCTAAAATATCCGCTTTTAAAAAAACACTTTTGAAATCAGGCGCGCTCACCATATTCTTTGGTGTTTCAATAAGCCCGAAGATCAAAGCGCCTACGGTGATCATTGAAATACCCGCAAGGAACGCGAACGGATTTTTTTTGCGCATCAGAAAACATGTTAAGCCAAGTCCTGCTATAGCAAGCAATATCTCAGGGCCGATATTGCCGAATTTAACGAATGTCACAGGATCAGAAACAATGAATCCTGAGCTTTTAAGCCCAATGAATGAAAGAAAAACTCCTATTCCGCAAGCAGCTCCGATCCTGAGTTCATGCGGGATCGCCCTTGCGATCGCCTCGCGTACAGATGAAACAGACAGGATCATAAACAACACGCCTGACCAGAACACCATGCCCAAGGCAATAGGCCAGGGCACTTGCTGGCCCATTATTATCGTGAAAGTGAAAAAAGCATTGAGCCCCATACCCGGAGCTACGGCGAAAGGAAGCTTGGCATATAGCCCCATGAGAAGCGTCATGAGGGAACATATCAACACCGTCGCTGTTAACACGCCGTTAAATGACATGCCCGTGCCTTGAGTCGAGAGAATGGCGGGATTGACCACCACGATGTAGGCCATCGTGAGGAATGTGGTTATCCCGGCAACAGCCTCGGTTTTTACATCAGCACCTTTGAATAAATTTTTCATGATGCTTCTAGTATACTGAAGAAAATTACGCGTACGTCTTTTCTGTTCTTC
>JBHPMF010000008.1:0-61932 GCA_042563375.1 Elusimicrobiota bacterium
TAACTCTGAATCTGTTTAGCGCTTATGGCCTTGATTTCAGCGACGGCAGCAAAACTGATTTCTCATTTTAAAATCTAATTCTTTGGGGACTCTCTACTTTTTAGATCTCGATAACTTTTCGGGCTTGTCAGCGGCGCTGCGGGTAGAGCGCAAATCCATGCGTTTTGTATTCGCGCTTGCGCCCCACATCACATGACCGGTTTGAGAGTGGACCAGCCGAAGGATCGCAACGTTCCGGAATATCTTCTCGGACGATCTTATATCTGTTTTTGCCGCAGATTTTTTTGATACCGCATACAATCCCAGAACTCTTGCCTCGCTTCGTTTGTTGTATTCAGCTTCCATGCTCAGAATATCAGTGCCGGCAAAGGGGCGGGGGGCCAGGATCTCGGTATCCTTGTCCATGAACTTATCGCACGCTGTGAATCGCGATCTTCCGGCGCATCCGCAGGAGAGAAGGAACATCAGCAGGACCAGCGGTTCGCAGAGCTTAAACATTCGCGGATATCCTTTCATATATTCCAAAATATCCTACCGTTTTTAACTTCGACTCACCGTCCATCCCGGATAATAGCGTTTTTTCGGTTTGACGGGGGCCAAGCCTTTCTGTTTCTTGAAAATGCGGGGGTTCTCTGTTATGCTCTCTGTATAGGATTATGTTCAATAATTCGTTGCGCTTTATGAATGCAGGTAAAGGATTCGTTTTGGGGGCTGTGCCGGCCATGAGCTTGTTCGATATGATGATTTTTCAAAAAACCTCAAAACTTGAAACTTTAGACGTGACCCCGGGGGAATTATGGCGGAGATGATCGCTGAAATTATAATGGTCACTCTCATCGTCACTACATTAAAGGCGCTGCCTCTGCGCGCTGAAGATATTATCAATGCCATTGAAAATGCCTCCCTGTCATTGCTGATATGGCGGTCTTCACTTGTTATCGGCGGCTTGCTTTTTGTGCAATGGCAGATGCCCTGGCTTCCGGGTGAGGCGCTGACAGCACTCTATGTTATTATCGCCTACGAGGCGGTCAGCGCCGCGGCTTTGCTGTTCATCAGGGAAGGATATCTGGATTTGTTAAGGTATGTGTCCCTGAGATTTTCCGCGGCGCTTAAACTGCCTGTGGCCGCTGAGCTTTTGGTTTTCTGCTATATCGCCTTCTGTATCTTAAGGGAATTTCTTTATCTGTTTGTATTCTGATCCAAGGCGCAGTATCGCGTGTCTTAGATCCTATTTGTTGAAACTTGGCACGGGGAATCTCTGAGGGATCAGTTGGAAGCTGCAGTCTCCGCATCCGGACGCCAGACATAGACCTCGCAGCCGTCAACTTCTTGCGAAGCAGGCGTGAATCCGCAGCTGGTGCGCATGCCCTCGATGGCATGGCGGCCGATGAAGATGTTGTTGGCTCCGGCGTATTTCTGCATGTGCCCGGCTATGTCGATGTTGCGGTCGCTCATCTCCTCCATGCGCACTGTATCGTCAAAAAGGACTTTGCCCGCGTTGATTCCGGCTCGAACTTTGAAATCAGCTTTGATGGACTTGATCTTAGCGTTGAAGTGGTCAAGGCTCTTGATCACTTGCTGCGCGGCCTGCACTGCTGATTGAACGGTCGCAAAGCAGATCATGACCCCGTCGGGCGTCCAGGAAGCCTTGAGCCCGCTGTTGTCATTGATGGCTTTTTCCACCAGCTTTTTATATTGCCGGAAATCCCTTTCCGCCAGAGCCGAGTCCTCGCCTTTCTTCATGCCCGTGGAATTGACCACATCAATGGCCAGGAAGGAAAGATTCTTCTTTGAATCTTCCAGGGTCTTCTTGGTTTGTGCGTAGATCTCAAGGAGTTCCTCGCGCTTTGAGCTGTTGGGCGGTTCCGGCTCGGTTTTCTGTGCGGTTTTGAGCGCTTTTTTCTGGGCCTTAGCCAGGGCCGCGGCTTCGATCTTGGCTGCCCGCAGCCGCGCTCTCTGCATGGCAGCCTCTTCCGCGGCTGCCCTCTTTTCCTCGCGTTCCTGAGTCTTGAGTTGGGTCACCTCATCCCAGTCTTTTGCCAGAGCGGATTTCATTTGACACACCCGATCTCGTTCGAACTCAAGCGTCAGCCAGAGCAGGATCACGACTGTTAAATAGATCCAGGGCGCTGCGTCCACTCCGGAGAAAACCATGGGGAAATTGGCATGCAGGAGACCTGTTACAGGCTGCTCAACGAGTTTCTGGCCCTTGATGATGTCGGAGAGAAACGTGTATTTTTCAATGTTCTGGATCATGGAAAGACCGCGGCCTAAAGCGAAGAGCGCGATCACGCCAAGGGAAATATAGCTAAAGGTAGTTACAATAAAACCGCAGGAAAGAAGAACCAGCCGTTTAAACCAGTACATATAGTATTGCCTATAATCGTATCCACAGTATAACAATTAGAAACAGCGCCTGCTATATCAAGTCAAGACTCGGACTTGCCCCCCGGTGCCGGTAGCGTGTCATGACTGCAACTTTTCTGTAATATCTCGCATAATATCCATATGCACTTATCCAAGTCAACGTTTGTAAACGGATTGCAGTGCATTAAATACCTTTGGCTGCAGAAGCACCGCCGCGATCTTAAGACTCCGGTCTCTGAGGCTCTCCAGGCGACCTTTGACCAGGGCCATGAGATCGGCAATCTCGCGAAGGAATACTTCAAAGGGGGCAAAGAAATAGAATCCCCGTACTATGAGCACAAAAAAGCGATCGACGCGACTCTCGCTGCTGTAGCGGCAAATCACACGATCCTCTATGAACCCGCGGCCCAATTCAAAGATGTCCGCATACGCGCTGACATCCTCAAGCAATCAGATGAATCAAGGTCCCATTGGGATTTGATCGAAGTGAAAGCATCCACATCGGAAAAAGGCGTTTATCTGCCGGATGCCGCGATCCAATACTATGTCCTGCAAAACTCCGGATTTAAAATGAATAAGGCGTATCTCATGCTTATAAACAACAAATACGTGCGCCGCGGTCCCGTCAGCCCCAAAAAACTTTTCAAACTTATTGACATGACCGAAAAGGTCAAAGACTTTCTGCCCCGGGTCCCAAAAACCATCCAGGATTTCTACGATATGCTCGCCAACAAAGAAGAACCCGGGATAGACATCGGCCCTCATTGCGAAACTCCTTATGAATGTCCTTTCATGGACCACTGCTGGGCATGCATTCCCAGGGACTCGATCTGTGAATGTAATTTCCTTGGCTGGAAAAAGATCGAAGCCCTGCGCGATATGGGGGTGAAAACAACCGGACAGATCCCGGATGATTTTAAGCTCACAGAACGCGAGCAGAAGTTTTTCGCTGTTCTTAAATCAAAAAAACCAAAGATCGACAAAAAACAGGTCCGGGAACTCCTTGATGATCTCAAGTACCCCGTCTACTTCCTGGATTTTGAAACCATCGGCCCTGCCATACCGCAATACGATCTTGCCCGCCCATACCAGAACTGTCCTTTCCAGTTTTCGTTAAGGATTTTCGGGGAATCAGGCGGACAAAAACACATTGAGTTCTTAGGTGACGGTAAAACAGATCCGCGGCCCGAAATAGCACGGCTTCTTGTGGAAAACATCGGCCCTGAAGGTTCAGTGGCAGCTTACAGCGCCAGCTTTGAAAAAAACGTGATGAAAAACCTCGCAGTCCTGTTCCCGAAATACCGTAAAGCCCTAAAAGCCATTAACAAACGCCTTTGGGACCTTATGATCCCATTCTCAAAAGGCTATTATCTCCACCCCAACGCCCACTGCAGCGCCTCGATCAAAAAAGTCCTCCCGGCGCTCATTCCTTCCATGACCTATGAAAACATGGACATAGGCCAAGGCAGCGCTGCATCCCAAGCCTACCTTGATCTTATGGCCAACAAGTTTCCCTATAGAGAAGCTGAAAAAACCCGTGAAAACCTCTTAAAATACTGCGCCCAAGACACCCTGGCCATGGTTAAACTCTTAGACATCCTCAAAAACTGCTAGTGCCGCTTGGACTTGCCCCGGTTTTGCGGACACTTCAAGAAAGTATATATGTGTCATCCCCGCAAAGGCAGGCTCAGGAACGTTCTAAGCTAAACAACTAAGTCCGGAGTTAGTTTAGAACGTCCCTGGGTTTGTACTTGGCCGCATTTCTCAGCGCTTGGAGGAAGGCGCTTGCGCGCTGATCTCTAGATGGAGGGCTTCAAGGGTGTGGTTGATATCTTTGATGAAGACCGCGAGCGAGCTTATCAAGCAAGCCATGCTGGCAATAAAGAGCAGAGCGATCAGCCAGGAGTAGTCGATGTTACACAGAGCCATCAGAAATATCGAGGCTATGAGCAGGGCAGCGCATAAGGCGCTCGCTGAAGCGAACATGATCGCCAGCCGGATTATGCGTGCGCGCTTCCACAGGATATTAAGCTGTCGTGAGCGTTGATGCCTGGCGAATCCTGCTGTTTCAGGGGATTCCACGGCCAAACCCCGGACCCTGGCGATGACTAGGCCCAGCCGGTTAGTCATGGTCAGAAGAAGCAGGCCTACGCCTGAGATCAATATTGCCGGACCAATGGCTGTCTGAAGAGTGGGAAGGAGCTTGTCCAGGGTCAAAGGATCCATCAATAGCCCTTGGGCATTACCGGAACCATGCGCCCGCGCACCCGTCGGAACTCTCCGAGGTTGTTGCGGACCCAGTCATCTACATTCTGGAACACATGGCTGTTCGGGGTCTTGGTGATCACGCGCTTGATGCCGGAATTGATGATCATACGTTTGCAGATACGGCACGGCTGGGCGCCCTCGATCACTTTTCCTGTTTCGGGCGAAACACCCGCCAGATAGAGGGTCGCACCGATCATGTCTAACCGGGAAGCGTGGATGATGGCATTCTGTTCCGCATGCACAGCCCGGCACCACTCATAGTGCTCACCCTTGGGTACGCCCAACTGGATGCGTATGCATTTTCCGATCTCGCTGCAGTTAGCTGTCTTGCGCGGCGCGCCTGCATAGCCTGTGGATACGATCTGGTCGTTGTTAACCACGACCGTGCCGTAATGGCGCCTCAGGCAGGTACTGCGCCGCGCTGTCTCCTTGGCGATGTTAAGATAATACTCATGCTTTGAAATTCGCTTATCAGACTGTTTAGTTCCATTGGTTTTCATAATCCGATGATAACATTTCTGGTTTTCTTGCCGCAGCACACAGGCTCAGGAACGTTCTTGATTAAACAACTAACCGGGGATACCATCGGTGCGGAATTCTTTGCGGGTTTTTTTAACTATCTTTTCTCCCAGCCAGAACATCATGCCCGGGCTTATTCGGTAAAGTATATAAGCTATTTTTGCCAAAGCAGTCACCATGATCGTGGCCTTGTTATGTTCGACGCCCTTCAAAATTATACGGGCGCACTTTTCAGGCTTCATGCCCTTGGGAGCCTGTTTGAGTAACTTTTCCTGATCCATCCTGATCATAGGGCTGTAGTACATGGGGGTTTTGATGAGTCCGGGACATACCACGCTCACTTTTACGCCTAAAGCAGCGCCTTCGAGCCGCAGGGAATGGGAAAGCCCCACGACTCCGTGTTTGCTGGTAACGTACCAGGATAGGTGAGAGGCAGGCACTAATCCGGCCATAGAAGCGGTGTTTATTATGTGCCCGAAACCCTGTTTCACCATGACCGCGTAAGCGGCAATGGAGCCGTTCACCGGTCCGTATAGATCCACATCAATGACTTTTTTCCAATCATCATATGAGGCGTCGCGGGCTTCAGCGAATATCGCGACTCCCGCGTTATTGAACATATAATCCAGCCGGCCGTACTCCGCAGCAGTATTGGCAACCAGTTTTTTGACTGCTTCGTGATCAGTTACGTCGAGGTTAACCGCTTTGGCTGTACCGCTGGCACGGGTTATAGCCTGCGCAACCTCCCGGGCCAATTCGATCTGGATGTCAGCGATGATAACTGCAGCGCCGCGCCTTGCCAATTCCTCAACTATGGCGCGCCCAATGCCGGATGCTCCTCCGGTTACAATGGCGATCTTATCCTTGAAAATTCCCATAAATATGCCCCATTATATGGGCCAGTATAACACAAGCAGGCTCGACAAGGCAGAACACTCTCAGGCAAAAGAGAATAGTGCCTGGTCAGTGCTGTTTATCTCAGGAAAAAGTTTAAAAAGTTTTGGTTTTTAGGTTAATTTATATACTGACAAGTATGTTCCGCAAATCCGGACGCGCAGCAGGAACTATTTAAAAAGTTCAAAAGACATTTTGTTTTTAGATAATGTGAAGAGAGAACAGGGGGAAAATATGAAAACATGTTTAACCGGGATCACTATGCTGATTTGTTTATTTAAATACGATACCGTCAATGGGCACAGCCATGGAGACGACCAATGATCGAAGAACTGACCGAGATCCCCGAAGGCGTTGAGGACGTCATCTACCTCGACAACGCAGCCACTGTCTATCCCAAACCCAAGGCTGTGCTCGATGCAATGATCGACCTTTATCGCCGCTTCGGGGTCAATCCGGGACGCTCCGGATACGATCTCTGCGTTGTGGGCGGGAACTTCGTAGATGAGACGCGCCGCCGGCTCACAGAGTTTTTCGGCGGGGATGACCCAAGCCGCCTGTGCTTCGCCTACAATGCCTCGGACGCGCTCAACATCCTGATCTTCGGGCTCGTGAATGAGGGCGACCATGTGATCAGCACAGTCCTCGAACACAACTCTGTGCTGCGGCCGCTCAACCATCTCAAGCGGGATAAGGGCGTTGAGGTCGACCTCCTTGAACCTGGTCCGGATTGGAGGATCTCTCCTGAGCGCGTTGCCGCAGCCATCAAGAAGAATACCAAGCTGGTAGCGATCAACCACGGCTCCAATGTGATCGGAATTATACAACCGGTCGCGGAAATCGGCCGAATTTGCCGGGAAAAAGGGGTTACCTTTCTCATTGATACAGCCCAGACCGCGGGCATGGTGCCCATTAACATGAAAGAAATGAACATTGACGCCCTGGCATTCACCGGCCACAAATCTTTGCTCGGGCCCACGGGAATCGGAGGGCTCTGCGTGCGCGAAGACCTCGAGGTCCGACATACGCGCGCCGGAGGGACCGGGGTCAAATCCGCTTACCCTTATCACCTGGAGGAATATCCGTACCGGCTAGAGGTTGGGACCGGGAACTTTTTAGGCATAGCAGGTCTGCTCGAGGCGCAGAAATACCTGGCCCGCAAGGGCGTGGAAAACATTTATCACCACGAAATGGAGCTCTTCACCAGGCTCGAGGATGGCCTTTCCCGCATCAAAGGTCTGACCCTGCACGGGCCAAAGGGATCCGAACACCGGTTACCGGTGCTGAGTTTCACCCTTGAAGCACAGGATCCGGCTGACACAGGCACGATGCTCGATGTTGACCACAGTATCGCGACGCGCACTGGCCTCCAGTGCGCTCCGCTCGTGCATGACCATCTGGGAACTTCTCCAAGAGGGACTGTGCGCATGAGTATCGGCCCGGGCAACAAGGCAGAAGATATCGAGGCTGCTATCCGCGCGGTCGAAAGTATCGCCGCCGGAGTGCGGACCTGATCGGATACAATCCCCGTGCCGGGTGGACACTTTAAGAAAGTATATATGCGTGGTCTCCTGCCTTCTTTGTCATCCTCATGCGGGCTCGGAGTAAGCTCAATACGGCACAAGGACTTGAATTCACCATTTTGTAATAATCACCGGTCTTAAGTGTATATATAATATGGCGCTATACGTGCAGACTGAACACGATTGCCTGACACAAGACTTGATGCTTATCCGCAGGTCCGCAGCCGGAGACCAGCATGCTTTCCGTGAGCTGGTGGAAAAACATCACGGCAATATCTACAATTTATGTCTAAGCATCACCGCAAGCACTCAGGATGCCGAGGATCTGACGCAGGAGACTTTTCTAAAAGCTCATGCGCGGCTTTCGGATTTCAGGCCGGGGAAAAAATTCTCAAGCTGGCTTTACTCCATTGCCCTGAATAAATGCCGCAACCTGCTGCGCCGCAGGAAGATCGTGAGATTCGTTTCTTTCGGATTTGTTCGCGGGGAGGATGTGCGCGGAAGGGAAATCGATCCGCCGGACACGGGCCCGTCAATAGAGGCGATCCTGGAACGCCGAGAGATGGAAACGCTCATATCAAAGCTTGTCCGGAAGTTACCCGAACAACTCAAAGAAGTATTCATGCTGCATCATGTACGCCGGATCCCCGAAAGGGAGATCGCGGATATCCTGGGCATATCTCTTAACAATGTCCGCGTCCGAATATGCAGAGCCAAGGAGTACCTGTGGAAGGAATTCTCAGGAACCATTGGTTCCGGCGTGTAATTATGTTCAAGCCCAGGTGTATATAGCAAGGAGGATGACATGGCTGATCTATCAAGAAAAGACAAGGAACTCATAGAATCATACTCTAAAGGCGCCCTGGCTTATGATGAAAGATCACGGGCAGAGGAAATGCTTGCTGCGCACGGGGAATGCCGGCAATATCTGGACTTTTTGAATGGCTTGGAGAGCTTTTCCGGCAAAGTTCGCGCAGCGCCTGCTCCCCATGGTCTTACTGATCGCATAGAAGACCGGGTGTTTGGCAACCGGTTCACAGTAAGACATCCCGTATTAGCGCCACTGGCCGCTACCGCGGCTCTTTGTCTTGTTTTTGGATTTTTGCTCGGTCGCATCACCTATTTTCAGCCCGGCGCGCAAGATATCCCGGTCAGCTTCCACCTGGAAGCCCCGCGCGCGCAAACAGTGTCGCTTGCCGGTGATTTTACGGGATGGGATCCGGTCCCGCTGGAAAAACATGACAATGAGTGGGCCCTTGTCTTGCCTGTGCATTCAGGCGAACGTTACCGTTATGCCCTGATATTAAACGGAAAAATGATGATACCTGACCCAAACCGCGAGGAAATGGTGTTCGATCAGGAAGGTAATCCATTCTCGATATTGGATACCAGGGAAAGTATTGAAATCTGAACAGGAGGAAATATTATGATGGATAAATTAATAAAAATGACATGTGTGGCGCTGATGGGCTTTGTGTTGAGCTTGCCCGTCCATGCTGCCACTTCCGCAAAAAAAGCCGAAGCAGGCTTAAAAAAACAGGCTGCAAAAGCCGATATGACGCAGGAACAGACCCAGGAGATGGTTAAGATCATGCAGGGTCTAATAGCCGGCGGTATCGCGCCCGAAAACGCGCAAAACGCGCTTAAAACCATGATGCAGAAAAAGCTGGAACTCAAACAGATGGAAAAGCTCTCGCAAGCATACCAGAACGCTCATAAAAACGGGGTATCTTCTTCCTGCTGTCTTAAGCTGATGAAAGCAGGATTGGAAGCGGGTTTATCAGGCAAAGATACGGCTGAGATCCTGGGGCATCTCCAGTCCGCGCTCAAAGAAGGCCAGCAGGTAAAAAACGCCTCCGCGATAGCCGGTCACATAGCCAAGAATCACGGCACCCCGGACGATGTCAAGGGCGCGCTGGAAAAGCATCAACAGCTCATGCAAGAAGGGCTCACAGAAAGAGAATCCCGCAGAGTCGTATTACAGATACACAATGAAAAAGTAGCCAGGAAAAACAGCAAAAAGCTCAATAACGGGGAGAAAAACATGAAAGGCGAATCTTCCAAACAGGGAGAAGATGCCGGTGGCGATCGCGCCAAAAAGCAGAAGGCAAAACTTTCTCCGGAGATCGAGGCGATCCTGGAACAAAAGCGCAGCGGGTCGGAATTCGAACGGAACCGGCAGGATCAGACGCAAAAACAGCAAAGAGGGGAAACCCGCAGCGAGAGCGGTGATTCCCAGGACACCACTGGTGGCCGCAAGCAACGATTAAAGAACCGCTAGGCTGAGTATTTTTGCTCAGAACAAAGAATATTCCCGATCCACAGAAGTGGGCCTTGTTGAGCGCAAGGTCCATTTTGCGGTTTGCGCTCAAGCCGGCAAAGGGCTTGAGCGCATGCTGTCTTATCGCGTGCGCTTTTCTGCCGGATCGTCTCCATGGCGGCTCAGAAGGCCGGATCTTCGGAGATTTCGCAATATCAGCGGAACAAGACGATTCCATACTGCAGGATGCCTATATGTACGATGACACGGTCTTTCCTTCTTACGCCGGTATCGGATGGAGAGGGCGCATCAGCAGGAAAAACTATGTTCAGACGTATTACCGGCTATCCCTTACCAATTTTTCCCAGCATCAGGAAGAATCATTTCGCGCTCACTATGCGAAGAGCTCCTGGCGCCGCCATATATCAGGTCCCGCGACCCTTAACATCTCGGGGGGATACGCTTCTTTTGTCCAGCCGAAATTAAACACTCAGAGCTATTCCGGTTATTTCGCCAAACCGGGCATCGAGCTGTGGGTTTTCCCCGGTACAGGACTTAAGGTTTTTTATTCCGGGAAGTCCAATATCTACCCTCACTATGACCTTGATTATTCAGCATCAGGATTCGAAGCTGAAATAATACAGGACCTGACTCTGTATGGATACGTTAAAACCGTTGTTTCCGGAGAAAGGCAAAAATTCAGTGAACGCGAGCTCTTTCTGGATTCATCGGGATCGCTCTCCGGCAAGCTTCGCAAAGATGATGTTTCTTCCTGGCGGCTGGAGGGCGGCTATGAAAGACCCGGGCTCATGATGTCCGCGGGCTTTATCAGCGAAAAACAGGATTCTAACGGTAATTACCTGGATTACGGGCCCGGCCAGGACCAGTATTATAATCCGATAAACAATGATGAAACCCTGGTGAACGATTACTACTCGATATCCAGGGAGGGTCCTTACACGTCCTTGTATGCGCGTTTTTTCCGGGATTTTTACGCTACTTTCTTTTACGGTTATTCTGAATCAAAATATAACGGCAGGTTCGCAAAAGACATATCCGATAATTTTCTCGCAAATTCGCCGGAAAGAAAGGACAAAGAACATCTCATCACGGGGGAAATCACCAGATTGATTAGATTTAGAAATATAACTTTCGGAACCAGCGCCGGGGGATCGTGGAAAAATAATGTTTCCAATGATGAGCTGTCTGACTTTACCAACAACAAGATGTTCGTAAGATTGCGCAGCTGGTTTTAACGCCGGGGACAGATGTTGACTCGATACAGATTGTGACCGCGTCCCTGTGCCTGATCTTTCCTTAAAAGAGAAAGTGGGATGTGCCGGTCCACCATTTCGCTAAAGGATGGTACAGGGCACGGCTGCTTAAGGAGCTCCCCAGTCCTCTGCTGCCTGTATTTCCCAAGGATAAATATCATCACCCCATCCATCAAAAACAAAATTTATGTCTTCATCGTCTGAATAAATGATTCCTCCGGCATGATGCTCACCCGTTAAAAAATCTTTATCCCTGGGATCCCAACTTATCGATAATAAACGCGCCCACTGCCCTTTTCCCCTTTTAAACCCGGTTCCTTTCCAATATTCACTATCGAAATTATCAATATGTTTTTTAACAAGTTCAGCCCATCCCACGCATTCGCCGCCTGTATTGCCGTATGTTCCTTTAACCAGACCCTGGCCCCTGCCATCTGCCACTTCTTTTTGTACAAATACGGCAAAAGCAACATATAACTGGACAAACTCTTTTTGTGCTTCTTCAGGGAGATCAAGCAACATATCCTGAATATCATCAGAGAACTCTGACATAAGAAACTCGAAATGGTCCTCATTAATATCGGGTAATTCACAGGGAGGTTCTTCGCAAGGAGCCTCTGCATATGCAGAATGTATTCCGAAAATGGTATCTGCTGTAAGTGCGCTATCCACAATATTTCCGTCTGAAGGACCGCTTGTGGGTTCATAGTCATCTATTGTATCGTCAGTTGCCTCACTCTGCGCATTAAAAATTAAAGTAAAAGGCAATATAAATGTTAATACTGCTATATATAGTATTTTTTTCATTTGTTACCCTTTATTTCAAGTCAAACATTACGCTCATCGCATAAATCACGAACACCCGCATACCACGCCTTACAATGTATGTAAGGCATAAACAGGAATATTTCAAGGGGGGATTATCCCGGGGCCCCCGGAAGAGGGGGACACCTTCCGCCAAGTTTAAGAATTCATTAGGAAAGCGTAGTTCTAAGCTCTGACCCCGGCGCCGAAAAATGAAAAATAATACGATATGATATTATGTGGCAAGTCAAAGACTTGGCCCTAATAACTGATAATCCCAAATTATGCTGGACACAGATCAGGAATTCCGGAGGGAGGGAAATAACGTGTTTGATTTTAACAAGCCTCTTCGCCAGAAAGATTTTATTGCGTTGATCTGTCTGGGGATTTTAGTTTACGGGATCATCGCGGTCGCCGAAAGGCTGACTATCACTTCCTATTATCCCTCACCTTACGGGGTTTATAAGGAACTGCGCTCGACCCAAAGTAGTTACTTAGCCGCCAATTCCGGCAATGTAGGCATAGGAACGACAAATCCGCAGGCAAAACTGGATGTTGCGGGAAACGCGCGGCTTGCGCCTACAAGTGAGCCGGGCACACCCGTGGCAGGAATGCTTTACTATGACCAGACAACCAACAAATTACGTTATTATCAGGGAGGCGCATCACCTACTTGGCAGAATATCGGCGGCGCAGCCGCTATTCCATCGGGATTCTGTGTTTTTTCAGGTAACTCAAGCCAAACAACTTGTCCTGCGGGCTGGGCGGAAAGCACCCAGTTTGACGGAAGAACATTGCGGGGTATAAAGAACAGGCGTATAATCGACCCGGATTGCCGTGGGAACCCCATGGATTGCGCGTGGACACTTGTTCGGGAGATTCCTGGCGAAACCGGGGGTAACAACACTCATGATCATGAATTTTCCAGCCCCACTTGCCCTGCTGCGTCTGGATCCGATTGCGGAGTAACCGTTGATACGAAAAACGCATCATCCTGGCCGCCATACAAAAAGGTTATTGTTTGCTGTAAAACGTAAATGCGCCCTCCATCATTTCAGGGCATTAAGGTCACTCAGCAGAGGTCCCCGTGTCAATAGGCAGATAAATACCTGCACACAGATTGCGGGTTTCCATATTGCTGATAGTTCGTGATGCTGTTTAATGCGCATCTGCGTCCGTTTTCTCTTTAATGCGGCGTCAACACGAAGCCGCACCCTCTCCATTCCCCAATTACAAAACTTGAAACTTTAGACGTGACCCCATAGAGAATTCTTATTCCGCTATCGCAAATGCAGTGCTGGAAACGGCGCTAAGGCCGCATTGAAGTTTTTAAGATCGACATAGGGGTCAAGGGCGGTATATCTTGTGGTACGTTGATTCCTTCTGGACGTGCCAGTCAGACGGGATCACTCCGGTCACAGTCTTGCCGGCTTCCACTTTGATAATGATCGGAGTGTGATCGGGACAGTTCATGCCAAAACCGCACTTAACGAACTCGGAATAATAAGCCCGATAATTCTTTTCCTCTTGCTCTTGGGTCACGGCATAGACGCAATAGTAGCCGGCCGGCACTTCGAGCTTATACGCCATATCTTCTTTGGACACATCAGACGCAAGCATGCGTCCCGCCCCTTCTTCCGTAAAGACTTTTCCGGAATATATCTCCCCGGTGCCAAGATTCTTCGCGTACACCTCAAAGTCGGTTGGCATAAATCCTGAAGTAGCATAGATCATCCGTCCGGCTATGTATCCCATACCGCTTTGGCCGGGGAATGTTTTTCCAAAGTATTGTTCCTGGGTCTTCAGGAAATCCGAATATACTTCCGAAGCGTTTAGAACGCGCGGTGATCTCGCAAGGTGATACTTTCCAAAATACGCGCCTGCCGCTATCGCCAAAACCGCAATGATCAGAACTATCCATTTTGATCCGCTCATTTTATGATCTGCTCCAGACTCGCCGCATCCCTGATATTACAGCAAAATCCGCATCATCATCGGGGCCGGATCTTGGTCCCGAGCTTTTTGCCATTATTATTTGCCGATAATTTTTCCTAGAATCTGTGTATGAAAAATAAAATATGCGCTTACGGTTTGTTCGCGGTTATGTCGGTTTTTTTCCTGCTCAGCGTCACTGGCTGTTCTGACGGCCAGAGCAGCGCGCCAAAGGTCAAGTTCCACAGTTCGGGCTTTGCCATGAGCCATGCCCAGCCGATGCTTGGAGCGCACAAAGTTGTGACCGAGATGATCGCCTATCTGGGAAAAGGCAATCCGGATACCCGGACGCTCGACGAGATGCAGGACAAGCTCATAATTCGCATAAGAGACGGCGCTATCGATACGTTCATGACAGAGAACGCGCTCCACCCATTCAATCGGCTGGTGTACAAGGGAATGAAAAGCGAAAATCATGACAGCGCAGGGCTCATTCAATTGATCAGCGCTTTCAGGGACACTTATCTGCTCGATGAGCACTGGCTTTCCGGGCCTGAATTGAACGCCCGCCTGAGATCAAGAGTCGACGAGATGCTTGCCAGCTACTACAGCGGTTATGAGATAGCCCGTACTGTCAGAGATCAAAAAGAAAGGGAACGCTGGGTAACGGAAAAGAAAGCCAGGATGTTCGGCCTGACTATGGATGAAATCCGGGAATACAGAAGGCGCGGCGGAAAAGAGTGATCGCGCGATAGAAACTCCACGTGCCGTGTCTCCACACGTGAAACGCACATTTGAAGTGACATTTCTGTTGAATAACTCTGAAAGATCGTGATTTACCGGGAAGGCTGAATCTGAAATGTGGAGCGTGGAGATATGGCACGGGGATTACCACGCCTCTGCACGATCCTATTCACCTCGTAATTACTCAACGCCGGCAGGCTGGTATCCAAAACCCGATCCATAAATAAAGCCAAAAGTTCCGCCTTGGTCGAATCCGCGGCCATTATCTCGTTGTTGCGTGCAGTTACACCTTTATCTGAACGCACATTCGATGCATAGCAGTTGCCTTCCCAAACATAGTGCGGCTTATTCGCGCGGACCAGGATCCCCTCGACTAGCAATGTATTCGCGTTGACCACAGGGCCGCCGGAAGTCCCTATGAACACATCCAGATTCGCGACGAAATAATCGCGCTTCAACATGGGATCAAGCACTTTGGCGTTGCCCGCGATCTTAACAGGCAGACCATCAGGATACCCTGCCACAACAAGCGCAGCGTCCTTACTTATGGCTTCGGCAGTGTTGAGCTTAAGCGGGATCCGGCCTGATACTTCGCGGTCAAGCTGCACAAAAGCGAAATCAGCTCCATAATAGTCGAAATACCGGGCTCGCACTTCCCTGCAGCCATAGACATTGTCTGCCGGAACTGTCTCCGGGTATTCACCCTCATTGTTGACAGCGAAGCCGAATACGAATTTCGTGCTCTTGCATGAATTTCCCTGAGAAATGCAATGCCCTCTGCGGTAAGCATGATATCCGGGGCCACGAGAAAGCCTGAACAGGTCGCGCCTATCGGCTGGTCGTAAAAGCGTTCACCCTTGCACAGATCAAAGGCCTTGCCGTAATGGCGCGTTTCCAAACGAGCTATTGTGCTTAAGTGAGATGTTTTCACGTTATCAGCTTTAAAGAACGCTGCGGTCGAATCCGCTATTTGGCGCAAGCGGGGTTCTTTCACTTGATAGTAATCCAGCCTGTCATCCTCGCCGAAAATAACGGATATCTGAGCCATCGTCAGCATCTGCGTCAAATCAAAAAGATTGGCGAAAACATGGCTTGCCGCCAAAACCGCGCACACTCCTGCCCCGGCCGCTATCACAGTCAATCGTCTTTTGTTCATACACGCTCCTTATTCATTGGCTTACTGCGTTCTGTGCTTACATTCAGATCCTTCGCCTCGCTGTACTCGCTCAGGATGAATATAACGCGTCTCCAGCAGGGAACGCGTTATGTTCATTTTATTCCAGGATCACCCGGACCTTTAGGGTCTTAAGTGCATATTTTGTAGGGCTAAGGGCTCATGTAGCGGCGGATTATCAATACTACCGGTTTACTAATGTGGCTCTACACCAATCTTCCCGCACACCCCTGCGCCATCCGCCGTGTCCTGCGCAGCCTTGCCATGTCCTTCCGTAGCCTTAGCGGAGGAGGAGTGAAGAAGGGAGCTAAAGTTTGGGATCTATAGATCGAAGGAACACCTGCATAATTCAAGCAGTCGCGAAACGGTCACCTGAACAGCTCAGGAACATTTAATGTGAATTGAAGTGTCCCTTGCAATCTAATGAAATCCCTGCTATCTATCTAATAGTGTTTTTTAGGAGGTGGAATATGGCTATAAAAAGGAATGGATTACACTCCGTAGTTGTGTTTCTTGTATTTAGCTTGCTCGCCTTGGCAGCCACCTCGGGCAATATGCTTGCGCAAGATGAAGAAATGAATGTACAAGAGTACGCGTTTCCGGTTGAAATTAGCGTGAGACCCCATTACCTCGCAGCCTTTCAAAGGGCAATTGATAATAGGCCCCTTGGGAATTTTGAGAACTACGACCTTGATGCAGTATTAGTTTCTGCGGGAGATGGAGAGGAAAATTTTATGTGCGAACTACAATTTACCGAAAGCGAAACTCAGTATGGTGACCCAGGATGGGTTTGTGAAGTCCAGCTTCCTCCCGGATATTATAATGCCTGCGTTAGGCTATCACCTCTTGGGGGACAGCAAGTTGAGGTGTTAAGGTCAGTCACAACCGACCGGGGAGGTAAAGCCGTGGTTGCAGTAATAATAGATGCTTTACATGGCTCTCAGCAATACGCAATTAAAGAAGACGGCTCCATAAAAAAAGTTGCTCTCCTTCATGGCGGCAGAGAAATTCCTGAATTTAGCGGGAGAATAAAGATTCCGTCTGACGGCGATCACGCAATCACTCCGTGTGAGGGTCTATGGGGAGGAGGCAATCCTCCTGAAATGCGCAGTACGGATGGCTATCTTGTCGAATTCACTGAAGCTGAGAAAGTTGCGGATAGAAGACTTAAAACAGATGGAAACGGCAACATCTTAAAATTTGATGATGATGGCAATCCTGTTGGGACTGAATAAGTCCAGGCCCATCCTGTAGTTCTGCCAAGGTGCGTGGTCTCTTCATTCCGCATTTCGAAAAATGAAATGAACGTTAGGGCTGCCCCCTCTTCCGTTATTTGCCGGGCTTTTTCTTTTGGGTTTTAGCGCGGAAGCGCTCAACGGCTTTGGCGAGGTCACAGCGGTCGAGATATTTTTTAAATCCGAATGAGAACTCCGCCGGATCAGGCAATTCCAAGGACATCTGGTCGCCTGCGCCGTAGGATGAGACTGCGCGGTATATGACAACGTAGGCATCGAGCACATCTTTGAATGCTGCGCCTTCAGGATATCCTGCCGGATCGCTCAGGGTCAAGGTCAGAAGGAATGCCGGATCAGCATTGGGCGCGAACTTGGCCAGCTTCTCAGCCGCATGCGCAAAAGCAGTCATGTCAGCTGACGTGAATCCTGCCTCGGCAAAGCGCTTTTTCGCCTGGGATCCTACGGACACTACCAAAGCTTTTTGAAAGAAGGCGGTATTGCCTTCATTGCGCTTTGGGTGTTCGATCTTGAATCCGCATAGCAAGTCAGCTGCTTTGGAATAATCTTGCGCTGCATATGCTGAGATCGCGGTCTTATAAGCCCTTTGGGGCGCATAGAAGAGGACATACCACGCTGCACCCGAGAATCCGGACATAACAGTGATTAGCAGGATGACGCATATCAAAGCATCGCGTTTGTAGCGCCTATTCACAGGCTGCGCAGACACGGGATTCGTGTCAAAATAGGCGAAATTCCCCGGACAGAATTTATGAGCAGCGTTTTTTTCTTTTCCGCAATGCGGGCAGACAGAGGCGTTAACGTCTCGCCGTATTATTTTTTTTCTTCTCATTTGCTTACCCGGTAATATAACAAATACATTTTTCCGCAAGCATGAAGTCGGGGATTTTTCCTCCGTCGGAATAGTTTGTTTTCAGGGTAAGTCCAACTTGACCCCCCATCGTCGATTTCTATTTTGAAGTTAAGTGGAAGAACATCCCAAAAAAGTGTGATATGCTCCCGCCAAGTACGAAAATATGCCAAATAAAATGAAAATACGGTATCCTTTTGTACACATAAAAGGCCACGCCAAGCGTATAGCATGCGCCGCCGATAAAAAGCCAGATGATCAGGCCTTTGGGAACCATTTGAAACATGGGCTTTAAGGCGATGATGATCAGCCATCCCATGCCCAGGTAAAGTAATATCGAGACAAATCTGTATTTCTCGATCAGGAATACTTTCGCAATGATCCCCCCGATCGCCATAGCCCAGATCAGTCCGAAAATACTCCATCCCCATGGACCGCGCATGCAAACCAGGGTCACAGGCGTGTATGTCCCCGCTATGAGCAGGAAGACGGATGAATGGTCTAAGATCCTGAAAACACGTTTTGCTCGCTTATTCGTAATGCTGTGGTAAAGAGTCGAAGCTAAATAGAGGAAAAAAAGCGTAGAGCCATAGATGCTGAAACTTACGATCCGCCATGCATCGCCATATTTACTGGCAAAAACCACAAGAAGAACAAGCGCAGCTATGCTTAAAGCCGTGCCAATGCCATGAACAATACTGTTTGCGATCTCTTCGCCTAAGCTTTGTTGCCTGGGGAGAGGAACTTTTATCCCAAGATCGCTTGAATTATTTTTTATGTTTCCCATTTTAACGCTATTACGGTAAGCGATATCGCGCTGTTTTCTGGATGCTCAACCGCCTGAAAACGCTCTAATGTTTCCTTCTGATCTGGATCCCGGGGTTTTCGCGGGGGGATGTTCGTTCATCTCGTAAGCCCCGTTTAAAGGGGAAACGTATTTCTTCCATACCCGCTCGAAGCGTTCTTGATCCCTGACTGGTTTTCTCACCATCTTCATGCAGATCGCCATCTGATCATCAGTGCTGCTTGATTTGGAGTACAGCTGGAGCGCGTAGCGCGAGAAATCCCGCACAAGGAAGTCAAAGAATTGGTCGATGGTGTCATCTTCAACATTCTCGAGGCGCGCGTTCTCAACGAGGAGCTGCGCGTACGGGACCAAAGTGAAGAGTTCGCCCAGGATCAGCATGAAGTCAAGGTCCCTTTCCTGAGCCTCATCAGGAGCAGCATCTTTTACGAGTTCCTTTAATGCTTCGATCTGACGCCGGAAGATCTTAACATTGGGAAGGTCCACTTGCTTAAACACGGGTCCGAAGTCGTGGAAGCGCACGTTTTTCTGGCCTTTGCTCGTGGAGCCTTGATTAAAGAGAAAATCATCGCTTTGGGGCGCGTTCATCCTGGGAACTTCCGGATACTCCGCGGGTTCGAACAGGAAGCTTTTAATGAACTTAATGATGAGGACCATATTCACCTGGGCCGTGCCTTCAAGTTTGGGTAGGGCGCGGATGTCTATGGCTGCCATCTCGAAATAAGGGGCTTTCTCAAAGCCCTTTGCAGCGATCACTTCCCAGAGCAGGTTCACAACTTCCTCGCCCTGCATGGTCACCTTCATCTTGACCATTGGATTAAATAGGAGATAGCGGCGGTCATCAGCAGATGCGCAGCGCATATAGTCGCGCGCGCGCGCAGCAAAGAACTTCATTGCCACGAGGCGCACGTAAGCGTCAACGAAATACTGCTTGATATGGGTGAACTCAGCTACTGACTGTCCGAAGAGCCGACGCTTGGATGCGTGGGTGATGGCCTCGTAGAAAGCGTGGGTGCAAATGCCAATGGAAGCCCAGCCAAGGTTGTATTTGCAGTATGCCACTGTGGATAAAGAAGCGTCCCAGGCAGAGCGTCCCCGGGAGAGTATCTCGGCCTCGGTCACAGGGTAGTTGTCGAGTTTGTATTCAGCTACGTAGTTCTGCGAATTGCAAACATTCTGGACAAGCTCGTATTCTGAGTGCTTGGGGTCAGCTGCGAAAAACACAAATTCCTTGCCGCCGTTGATCTTGCCGAATGTGGATACCAGAGCTGCTTCATTGGCATTGCCGATGTAATACTTACTGCCTGAGGCCCTGTAGGACCCATCCTGCTGGTGATCCAGCCGCATTTCGCTGGACATGAGGTCCGCGCCGTGCTCTTTCTCGGAGAGGCCGAAGGCGAATATGGCGCCCTCTTCGAGGAGTTTCGCGGTCTTCTTTTTGATTTCCTCGTTCTTCGACATCCAAATGGGACCCAGACCGAGCATCGAGACCTGCCAGGTATACCAATAGCACAATCCGTAGAATCCGAGGATCTCGTTGAAGTCGCAGTTCCTATAAGAGTCGAATCGGGCGTCAGGACCTCCATACCCCGCGGGGGTCATCATGGTCGCGAATATTTTGTTGTCTTTCTGGAATTTCAGAAAATCAGCATACCACACCCTTTCATGGAAATCTTCCTTGAGCTGTTTAAGCCCCCTGCTTTCAAAAAATTCGATGGTCTTGAGCATGATCTCCCGAGACTTGGCATCCAAGTGATCAAAACCGTCTTTATTTGGGTTCAATAGATACATAAGTAAAATTATTAAAGTATATTTTGGCGTCAAGTTTCTCGGAAGCTGAGATTACCCATGTGACCGCGCCGTTCCCCGCCATATCCCCAAAAAACAAAAATTTCCCATACCACGTGTTTCTGTATCGGATCCATTGAATCCTTTCCGTTTTTCCTCCTCCCAGAGGTAAACACTACCCAATTTTTCCTCCCCCCAGCAGGTAAGCACTACCCAATTTTTCCTCCCCCCAGCAGGTAAGCACTACCCAATTTTTCCTCCCCCCAGCAGGTAAGCACTACCCAATTTTTCCTCCCCCCTGGTGGGGGAGGCTAGGTGGGGGGGATAAAGTCTAGCCACTGTCCTCACTGTAGAGGATGAGTGCTTTGCGGGATTCTACTTCTTCAGAGGTTTCATTTCGAGGATCCTGTCGACTCGAAAGGTTCGGTCCTGTTTTCGGGTGTGGCAGAAAGCTTTAAGTCCCGTGAATGTCTTGCCGGCGTATTCCATTTCTCCGACTGAGACAGGTTTTATGATCCTGCGTGATTTTTCGTCATTCGCTTTAAGATAAGTGATCGCCAACTCACGCTTGTCTCTTACGGCGGCTTCCAACTGCCCTATCTTTTGGGCAAGGGGCGTTTTTCCATCGGAAATTTCATACTGGTACTGCGTTAAAAATTTCATGATCCTGTAGTCAATGCGCACGTGGTTTTTTTTGAGCTCCCTTTTAAGCGTGACGCCTTCAAGGGTTCTGGCGCGGCTTAAAGCCACATACATCTGCCCCGTGGCGAATGTGCCGCTTCCTACATCAATGATCACGCGCTCGAATGTCTTCCCCTGGCTCTTGTGGATCGTGATGGCCCAAGCAAGCCTGATCGGAAACTGAGTGAATGTGCCCACGATCTCAGTCGAAAGGGCTTTGTTTTCTTTATCAAAGTCGTAATGGAACATCTCCCACATAAAAGGAGCCACTTCAACGGTTTCGCCGTCCTCAAGCTCGACCTCGACGATATCTTCGCCGAAATCCCTGACAACCCCTATGGTGCCGTTTATCCATCTGTCACGGGAATCATTGTTCAGGAGCATGACCTGCGCGCCTTTTTTGAGTTCAAGGGTTATTTCCGCGGGAAGGGAGTTCATTTTGAATTCACCCGCCACGACCCCCTCGAACACATGGGCCTTCCCCGGCAGGGCATCGAGCCTTTTCGCGTTAACAACAGCGGCCTTGTCGTTTCTGGCGGTTAGATAGATATAAAAGCTCTCTGCGGGCTCGAAATCCGGATCAAAGCGTTTGTTAAAGATCCTGATGTCTCCATGAGTGATGGAATTGTTGCGCACAGTGTTGAGCAGCCGGATAAATTCGGGGTCCTTCTGGCGATAGACCTTTTCGAGCTCGAGGAACGCGAATTTCAACTCTTTAAACACATGGGCGTTGAAAAAATATTCGCCTTCGTAGATGTTCCTGAGCGCTTTCCTTTCCTCGGACCTGACGACCGGGGGCAATTGATAAAGGTCTCCGATAAGAATCACCTGAAGCCCGCCAAAAGGAAGTGTCCTGCTTCGACGGATGGTGCGCAGAAATATGTCCACGCAGTCCATGAGATCAGGGCGGACCATTGATACCTCGTCTATTATGATCGCGTCCAGGTTCCTGTAGAGGTCAGCTTTGTCTTGCTTGATCAGCCGGGCCGCGATCTTCACCGCCTGTTGGGTTGTGATGTTGGGTTTGAAATGGAAAAATGAGTGGATCGTCTGGCCTTTTATGTTTACGGCAGCCACTCCGGTCGGGGCAAGCACAGCGACTTGCTTGCGCGTGATGTTTCGAAAATAATCAAGCAGGGTGGATTTCCCGGTGCCTGCTTTTCCCGTGATAAATACGCTGTCCGACGTATCCTTCATAAGCTCAAGAGCTATTTTAAATTGCTCGTTTATTTCTATGCGGTTCATTTGGTTTAAAGTCTATGGTCCTGTTCGTTCATTATGCATTAGCTTATATATTTTGCCATTGTTGGGACTTGGTTTGAACAGGGTAGAGACCAGGCGCGGTCACAAAACCCGCAAAACGATTTATCCCTATTTAGCCCTCTTTACCCCTGCTTTGCGGTCTAACCGATCAGTTCTGTTGCCAAAGTAAAAAACATTCCGAATTAGATATATTACACTAAGGATATGAGATTTACCGGTGGATGGAAAATTCTTCTTTTGATTGCTTGCCTGGGGCTGACGGGGTGCACTAGGCATTTTTTCACGACCCCTGTTTTGTATTCGATACCCTTGAACCGGAAAGACGCTGACAGGGACAAGGCTTTGAACGCGTCGTATCTGGTTATGCGCAGGCCGCCTGCTCAAGATAAGACTATACGCATAAAGTCCGGAAAGATATCGAGGCAGGAGGACGATGTCCTTCTTCTCCGGACTCTGGGCAAGGATACAGCCGGCGCCATATATAAATCCAAAGGACAGGTCATCGCCTACAGGATCGCGGACGCAAAAGAAGAGCCTGATCCTTTCGTGCGCTACATAAATCCATCAGGCATTATTTTCATGGATACATCTAAACCTAATATCAACATAAGTCACATGGAAAGGAAATATACGAAAAAAGAGTATAAAAAGAAGGCAAAGAAAGTCATAGAGAAATTCTGGGTTTGTAGCGCCGGAATGAAGGCGGATATCAGGCTTGTCTCCTACCCGCAGAACACAACGATCGAGGAATTCTCTATGGGAGCGAATGTCAGAGAGGAAAAGCCGAGCGAATCGAACAAGGAAAAAAAATTGCAGGAGAACTGGTTCTCAAGCGTAGAAAAGAAACTTTATTCAAAACTCGCCGAAAATATATCGAAAGAGTTGTTCAAACATGCAGCCGCGCGCCGCAGACTCGTGTTCCAGGACAAAGAACGCGAGAGGTCAAAAGAAGCTTCTAAAGCAGCCAAAAAAGGCAAATGGGATAAGGCCGTGGAGATATGGAAAAGCGAGATCGATAACGGCGCTGCGGATTGGCGGGAGCATGCGAATCTGGCGGTGGCAGCCGAGATCAGGGAGGACTACGAGAACTCCCTCCGGCATTACAGAAAAGCGCGCGAGCAGAGCGCGGGCCATAAGCATGCAAGAAAGGTTTCATGGGACGATATCATCAAAGACATCACTTTCGCCCTTGGCGTGGAAAAATCCAGCACGCCGAGGAAAGAAGATTGGTTCAGCCGAAAAACAGCGATTCTCCCTTTCTCAGACGAGACAACGAGCATTGACGGCCCCATACTGGTGCGCAAGCTTATCTATGATGAGCTTGAACGCGGAGGATATTCCCTGCTGACGCAGGAAGAAACCGACTCCATGCTGCGCAATAACGGCATAAGCCAAGGCGGACAGCTCAGCGCGGCCAGTGAGGCGAATGTAGCGAATTGGCTCACTGCCAAAAGGCTGATCTTCGGACATATAAAAGAATACAGGGAAGTGCCCCTGGGAATATACCACAGGCGCGCGGTCTCCGGGGAATTGAGGGTCTGGGGGCCGGGAATGGTGGAATACAAGATCTCCGAATCAGTTGTCAGGGAATCTGCTTCGTTTAAGAAGATAGCAGAAAGGCTCTTCAGCCAGCTTGCAGTCGGGCTCTTTGAGCGGCTTAGGAACAAACCTCTTGGCGTAGAAGCCGGACTTTTCGTGCGCCACAGCCTAGAAAAGCTCCCGATGAAGCCTTAGGTCCGCTTTCTCTGGGTACCAGGTCTCTTCACGTGAAACGTTCATTTCGTTTTGCGAAGTAGTGGAAAGTCTCAAAACCGAACGTTTTCTGGGTAGAAATTCAGGAAAATGTCTGCAAAGGTTTGGCTTTCAGGCTATTTTGTATACTGAAAAGAATCTTTCACATGAAGAAGCCAGTCCCATTCCCCGCCATATCCCCAAAAAACAAAAATTCCCCGTATCACGTGTTCCTGTATCGGATCTGCTGAATCCTTTCCGTTTTTTCTCCTCCCAGTAGGGAAGCACTACCCAATTTTTCCTCCCCCTGGTGGGGGGGATAAAGTCTAACCTTTACTATTCCCAACACGAAACCAGGTACTCTCATTGAGATCCTGCCTCCTCCGTTTCACTGCGGGAACCAGCACCTCAATGAATATCGAAGTAGGAATCGAGTTTAGGACGACAGAAGGGGAGAGGGGGTGGTGATTGTGGTTCCGGGTGGGGATGCGGAGGATTTGACGCGGTTAGAGCTCAGTAAAAGCGAAGAGGGGACTTTATTTAGATAGAGGTGGATGGACCCCCCGCCTTAGTCCTTCCCCCTCAAGGGGGGAGGAGAAATATTGGGAAGGGGAGAAAGGTGCACTAGTGAAGGGGGGCGACTATTTTTTAAGGGGTTGGCATTCGCGAGGATGACAGATGGGAGGAGGGCTTTTATTGACGTTTTTTTGTATAAGATGGATGCTCGGCACGTGGTTCATCGCGAATAGCTTATGAAGATAATTATAGTTCTCAGCAGTATTTTTTTTCTGGCAGTTAGCCAAGTTTGCGCGCAATCTGGTCATTCCCGCTTTGCTTTGGGTATCAATTATATCGGAGGCCAGGTGAGGTATGAATTGAATTCTTCCTGGGCCGGAGAATTGCGCTATCTTACGGGAAGCGAGAGCGCGAGCACAGGCGATGTCACCTCGCAAGTGTTCGGCCTGAGAGGCTATCGCTTCTTTAAAGAAAACCCCCGCCGCAGATTCTTCTTGGGCGCTGAAGCCGCTATGATCAGCTCAGATCAGGAAAACACATCCTACGAAGTTTCAGGTCCCGCTGTCGGGGCGTTCGGGGGTCTGGAATACCGCATAGGCGAAAATTTCTCTTTGGGCTTTGACATCGGCCCATACTTCTTCTCGCTTAAAGAAAAGAAAACAGATGTTTCGGATACATCTTTGGAGTTTGTGGCCAATACTTTTTTTACTTTTTATATTTTTTAACCATGAAGAAAATTATTCTAGGCATTAGCATTCTTCTGATATTCGGCGGTATTTGTTACGCTGGATTTTCTTTTGGTTTAGGCAAAGCCGCGGCTAAAAAGAGCAAAGACGTTATTGATAAAGCGGTTAAGAAAGACGCGGATATCGCGGCCGCTATAGCCGCGGGGATCAACATCCAGGGCCTGGCAGCCAAAGGCCTGCCCATTGCCAACGCGGTGATCACCTTAAAAGACGCAAACGGAACCTCAAAGGCGACTACTTCGGGCGCTGGCGGAACATTCAGCGTGAATGTGGCGGGATTGAATTTTCCCATGATCCTCAAAGTAACGGAGGGCACGACTGTATATTTTAGCATCGCCCATGCCGTGGGAGTCGCTAATCTGCATCCACTTTCCGATCTCGTGGTGAGGACATATTGCAGGACCGCTGCCGGGGTCACTGATCTCAACAATGTTTTTGACAACAGTTTTGCCACGCTGGTTCCCACGCTGCCTTCAAAAACAGCCATAGATTCCCTGGTTGTTTCCGTTGCCAATGCCGCTGATGTTGTGATGCAGCGCAATAGCGTTGCTGACGGGTTTAATTTTATCACCGGCGACTTCAGCGCCAATAGCGCGGGGTTTGACAAGGTGCTTGAAGAGACCAGTATTTCCATGGATCCCGCGAACTACGCCACGGCCGTGATACAAGATGTCACAAACAGCGTGATCCTTTCCACGATCTCAGCTAATATCAGCGACACAACAGCTCCTTCTATTCCCCAAGGACTCGCGTCGAGTTCGATCACGCTCACCACTATCCGGCTTGTATGGAGCCTTTCTCCGGAATCCGACACAGCAGGCTACACCCTCTATAGGGATGACACAAAGATCATCACGATCTCCTCATCCACATATTTAGATACAGGGCTTGTTTCCTCGACCACTTATGCTTACTCTATCGAAGCCTTTGACTGGACAGGCAATGTCTCAGCAAAAAGCACTGATACTCTAGTCACAACTCTCTACCTGCCGGGTACGCCATCCTCATTGAGCGCAGTCGCGGCTTCCTCCGCACAGATAAATCTCAATTGGCTGGACAACTCAAGCAATGAAGACGGGTTTAAGCTGGAACGAAAAACCGGGGCAGGCGGCACATATGCCCAGATCACAGCGCTGGCCAGTGATACAACATCCTATCCGGATGCCGGGCTTTCAGCTTCCACACAGTATTATTATCGAGTCAGGTCTTATAACGAGGGAGGGAACAGTCCTTATTCCAATGAGGATGATGCCGCCACGCAAGCCGCTCCAACGATCCCAACGGCTCCATCGAGCTTATTCGCGGCCGCAGTCTCCTCGGCACAGATCGATATCACCTGGACTGATAATGCTGATGATGAAGACGGGTTTAAAGTAGAACGTTCAACTATTTCAGGCAGTGATTTCACGGAAATCGCCAGCATTGCCGGCGCCAATACAACTACTTATTCAAGCATAGGGTTATCTGGTTTCACTACCTATTATTACAGGGTCAGGGCATATAATAGCGCAGGAAACAGCTCTTATTCCAATGAAGATGACGCTACCACGCAGATCGGGGTTCCCGCAACACCATCCGCACTATTCGCGACCGCGGTCTCCTCGACGCAGATCGATCTTTCCTGGGCTGATAATGCTTCGACTGAAGAAGGTTTTAATGTAGAGCGTTCAACTGTTTCAGGCAGTGATTTTACGGAGATCGCCTGTCTCGCGGTCGCAAATACAACTACTTATTCAAGCATCGGGCTATCTTATGACACTACCTATTATTACCGGGTCAGGGCTTATCATGCAAACGTTAGCAGCGCTTACTCAAATGAAGCAAGCACAACAACACTGCCCACAACGCCTGTTGCGCCGATAGGTCTGACCGCGATCCCGGCTTCATCAAGCCAGATAGGTCTCTCCTGGGCAGACAGCTCTGACAATGAAGATGGTTTTAAGATAGAACGCAAGGTTAATGTTGGCGGCTCGTATTCGCAGATAAATACCACGCAGGCCAATGCCACTGCCTATTCCAATACAGGGCTGACTTTGGGAAATACATATTTTTACAGGATACGGGCCTACAATGGCGAGGGAAACAGCGATTACACCAGCGAAGTCAGCACGTATATCGCGCGTTTCACGCTATCTACCAACACAGTCCCCCTGGATGCCCTCCATAACACACCGATCGGAACTCTTTCGATCGATGTGGCAAATGGCAATTCATTCGCGTTCGCTGACGCTGTTTCAATGTTTCAGATCACTGACGGAAACAATGTTAAGGTATGGCAAAGCGACCTGTTTGACTATCGAACGATCTCCGCTTCTTATACCTATACCGTGAACGCGGTGGGCACTCCTTTTAGCGAGTCCATTACCCTTGAGATCGTTTCGAGTTCAGATGTTATGATCAGCTCGAATACCGGGGTGGATGCTGAGGCGGGGCGTCCTAATGTCGCTTTTGACGGGACGAACTTTTTCGCGGTTTGGAAAGAGATCTTCGTTGTGGAAGGAGAAAGTGACCTGGGCTTCTATGTTCGGGCAAGCCGGATCAACGCAAACGGTCAGGTTTTAGACCCTGACGGGATCCTGATATCAACAGGCATGATCGCCACAGGAACATACTCTGTGTTTCCGGCGGTTGCTTTTGACGGGACGAACTATCTTGTCGTGTGGGTTGATGATAACGGCAGTTTCAATGACATCTACGCCGCAAGAGTATCAACGGACGGGATCGTACTTGATGATCCATTTAAACGCTTGACCACTGACTCTGGTTCTCATGCGCGGCCTCCGTCGATCGCTTTTGATGGAATTAATTATCTGCTTGCCTGGCGCTCGCTGGCCGGCACTGTCAAAGTTACCAGAGTCTCCACATCAGCTGTTGTTATTGATAATGCAGCGGGAACAACTCTTGGAAACGGGTTTTATCCTTATGTTGCTTTTGGGGACACGAACTATTTAGTTGCCTGGCATGCCAATGGAACCAGTGATTTGGATATTTTTGGGGCTCTTGTTTCAACGATCACCGGAACCAATGTAAATGCCAGCACCTTTGTCGTTACCAATGCTTCCGAGAATCAAGACCATGTTTCCGCTGCGTTCGACGGCACTAATTACCTTGTTGCCTGGAATGACTGGCGCGGCGGGGATATCGGTGACAATAACAGTACGGTTTATGGAGCCAGGGTTTCAGCAGCAGGCGCGGTACTGGATAATCCGGGTTTTCAGATCACTGACCTGGCTGAGCGAGCAATGGTTCACGCAATTTTCGACGGCACTAACTACTTTGTTGCCTGGAATGTGTCATATCAGCATGTTTCGGCGAATAACGGTTTAATGGATATCTATGGCCAACTGGTTTCACCTGCCGGACAACTTGTCGGGCAGGCAATCCCTGTTACGACTGCCCGTTATCAGCAATGGTATCCGCGATCGCAGTTCGGCGCAGGAAAATATTTCACCGCATGGAAGGATTTCACTTCACCGGGATGGGACGGGCCCAGAGGCCCTGATGGCATCTGGGGCCGCGTGTTTGAACTGCCTTAGAGACCGTGTCCGGTCTTTTCACGTAAGTGTTCATTTTGGGTAAACGCGATAAGCACAAGAGCGTATAAGTAAGGGTCCGCGGGGAAAGCGTGAAATAACCTTTGCAATGAGAGTCCTTGTCACCGTGCTTGTTTTTGCGGTTTTCACCGCGACTGAGGCATGTTCTGCCAAGACCGAGAAAAGGATCAAGAATGAATAGACTTGGCATGAGGACTTCGCTAGAAAAATATATTCTTCCACGTGTTCATATGCCTCCCGCAATCATCATCGTCATCTTAAATTAGTGAAGGGGGGCGACTATTTTTTAAGGGGTTGGCAGGCTCTCGTTGTCGCGTTCCACGACAATGTATATCAGATCGATATCTTTCGAGCGCTCTTCCTCCAAGGGCGGGTATTCGTCTTGTTTGAGGCTGTCGCGCGTCAGATAGATGCCCGAGGCTTCGGGTTCTTCGGAGGCCGGCTCATACCCGCTGATGATGAGCGCGTGCCCAGAGCCCTCCTGCGGATAGTCAGTAATCCCGATGCCCACGGGTATCTCCGCCAGCAGCAGCGCGTTGATGGAATCCCTGCAATTCGGGTAGCAATCAAATACGACGAGATCGAGCCCTTTGATAAAATCCTCTGTTGAAGCGGCCTGCTTGCGGCATGGTCTGCGTACGATGGAATTTCCGAATAGCTTGTTATAGCGCCGCACGATCTCATTGTAGAAACACAACTTTTCCGGGAAAAAGGGGAATGGGCATTTTTTGAGAAGTTTTAGGCGCTCCTTGTTCCACAGGCTGCTGCCGACTTCGAGCGCCAGGAAATTCGCGAAGAACTCTTTGTCCGACAATAGCGAGCCAATGATGCGCTCTTCTCTGGGGCTGAGGTTTGAAAAATCCCAGTAAGGATACGTCTCTTCCTCGCAGACGCCGGGTTGCGCCAATTCCCAGGGATTAAAAGGATTGTCGGAATCCCCCGCGATCCGCATCTCCTCCGTGCGGTAAATTATTTCCTGCTCATGCGACTGGATCTCTTCGGCCATGGTATTACTGAGGTCCGCGTCTTGCTCACCCGCGAAATCAAGGAACAGCCTTCTCTCCTCGATATACATCTCATGGTCGTCCTGCGCTGATCCGGACTGTTCCAGCTCTTCCTTGAGCTTTCTCATTTTTGTCTTCCTTGCGAGTAAGTATCTTTTATACAAGACCCATTTTTCAGAAAGATCAATGGGCTCGCCGTATTTCCTGAAATACGCGGCCTCAATGAGCCCCACAACGGCGAAGGTGTGGCAATACCCGAACTCTCCCTGATACTGGACAGGCCTGTCTCCCCATTGATCCGAAAGATTGATCCCGCTCTCTATCCGGACGGGCTCCTCGACGACATCGCCCAGATCGATGCCGGCGCTCAAGCGGGAAGAATAAGCCATAGTGATCAGGAAACCAACAATAAATCCCGCGCGTAGCCTGCGTTGCCTTGTCTCCATATATATTCTTTAACATAAGGCTCGGATCATTGCAACCATCGCTTCAACTCACGTAGGAAGGACGAGTAAAGACCTGCTGCTACCTTAAGGGTGTGGTGGTTATGAGGGTGTCAGTGGCTCTTTGCCATTCAATGCTTAGTTTTAGGGCCAGGACCTGGCGGCTGATCTGGTTGAAGCGGTTATTGTCAAGCGTGTTGACCGCGGAGATGTAATCGTTAAGAGTGGCTTTGCCGAATGTGTAGTTCTCGGATTCATCGCGCACGATAGATCCTGATAATTCTATTTTCTCATCCGCGATAGCCATGAGTTTGCTCTCTTTCTCAAGGCGCTGAAAAAGGTTCTTAAGCTGAGTGCGGATCCTGTGATGGGTGTTTAGGGTAGAGAGTTTGGTTTTCTTTTCATTTATCCTTGATATTTCGCGCCTGGCCCTGGCTGTTTGGTCCGGCAATGGCCACTTGAACACGATCCCCGCGTTTAAAACCTCGTCAGGAACTGTTGTGCGCACATTATCATCCTCGCGGACGAAAGAAACCATGAGATCAATGGATGGCAGAAGATCGTGCGCGTCTTTGGCGAGTTCGAACCTGCTTTTACCCTCAAGGAGATCTAATATCTGATAAGTGCGGCTTGTGCTTTTAAATACAGAGAAAAGATCCTTAAAAACACCTTCAGGCATTTCTATATTTTGCGGCTTGTCCGGAACCAACGGGGCTTTGCCATTGTAGCGGATAGCGGTTTCAATGAGGTTGAGCCTGCTTTTGTATTGTTCTTCGAGGTTGATGAGTTTTTCTTTTTTGCCCAAAAGCTGAAGCACTAATTTATTGACATCTATGGGCAAAGCTATATTGCTCCTGCGGCGCGCTTCAATGTTGCTTTTAAGTTTAAGATTCTCGTTATAAGAGGATTGCCCGATCTTTAGATTCTCATACGCTTCATACCAGTCAAGGTAGAGGCTCATAATATAAGCCAGATAATCTTCATAAGCTTCTGTGATCTGGAAACGCGCGACATCTGTTTCAAGCCCGATGATCTTGCTTAAAAGCCTGGTGGACTTGCCGAAAGCGTTTCGCGCTATGGGTTGAGCCGCACTCACGCTGAGTTGTGAAGTTTTTTTATTGGAATTCGCTGTTGAATCAAGCGCGTACTCAGTTGAGACTTCAGTGCCTGTCATGGGGAATAATCTGCTTAATTCCACGGAATCTGAAGGATCATTCTCGGTGTGATCCATGAAGATCGCGTGTTCATGTTTTATGGAGAGCACAAGATCGCGAGGGGGGAGTTTTAAATCCTTGGCGTAGCGCAGAGTGAGCTCATCGATCAATATGCCCTCGAATATTGTGTCTTTTTGCGTGGCTTGCTTGATGAATTTTCCTATGGAGAGGAGCTTGGCATTTGAGGGGGTCTCGAGCGCGTGGATATTGATCGATAGCATTAAGAGTAAAGAACAGAACGAGCCCATAAAGGGTCCGACTTTCGGAATGATCCGAGTACTCAGAAAATTATGAAACATTTAAGTTCTTTTTCATGAGTTGGTATTTGTGAGGACGCCTTTGATATCCTCGCTGATGCTGTAGAGGCATGGCACGAGTACTAAGGTGACGACAGTGCCAAAGACCAGGCCCCATGCCAAGGCCAGCATCATCTCCGCGAGCATGGCATCATATCCCGCGAATCCATATGCTGTGGGCAGGACTCCTGCCACTGTGGTGACCGTGGTAAGCACTACCGCGCGCAAACGTGTTTGCGCGACTTTGGCGATGTGCCCCCTGGTCCTGATCGCGATACTGCGCAGTTCATCATCAAGTTTAATAAGCATGATAATGGAATCATTGATCACAACGCCGGCCAAGCCCAGAGCCCCTACCGCGGCAAAAAATCCAAATAATACTTTCCCATGTAAAAGGAACGCAAGGGCAATGCCCACCATGCCAAAAGGAATGGACAGCATGATCAGCAAGGGCTTGGTTGCGGAATTAAATAAAACCGCCAGGATGCCATAGATCAAAACAATGGCCATGATGGTGGCATGGAGAAAATCCTTGCCGGACTCGCGAGTGTCTTCCACTTCGCCTCCGAATGATAGCGCAGTGGAAGGGTAGCGCGCAAGTATATCCGGGAAAACATTTTCCTCTAAATACTCTGCCGCGTCCACGGGAGTGATATTAACTCCCGGGGTCATGTCCGCGTAAAGCACGGAAGTCCTCTTCATATCCCGGCGCGCGATGGAATTAGGAGATTGGATCTTCTCGACATCAACGATATCCCTTAAAGGCACCAGATAATTGCGCCGGTTCTCAACGGGAATGGCCAGCACTTTATTGATGTCATCTTTGGCATCATCAACAGTGGTCAAGCGTACGCGGACTTTTTCGTCCTTGTCCGGGAAATCATAAAGAACCGTTCCCTCTAAAGCAGCGCGAAACGTGGAGGCTATGTCTTTGGGGCCTATGGAGAGGCGCTTGATCTTGTCGCGCTTCACGCTGATGCGGTACGCCGGCACGAACAGCCCCTCGTCCACCTCGGGATTGGCCAGGTCAGGATATCGGGTTATCGCGGTTTTCAAGTCTTCCAAAACACTTTCGCGTTCTTGATCATTGTTATTCTGCACGATGATCTCGATGGGACTGCCGGATTCATGCCCCCAGCGGTGTTTTCGAAATTTCAGCTTACGAAAACCTTCGAGTTTTTGGATCTGTGAGTCGATCTCTTCGAGGATCTGGTTCGATGATTTCTTGCGCTTCTCTTTTGGGACGATCTCAACGGTCATGCGAAATTGGCTCTCATCGCCCGCGCCGCCGCGCCGGCTGCTGCCGACACTGGTGCGCACGCCCACCACTTCTTTGCCCAGATAGGGCGCGATCACATCCTCGATCTTGCGCGTGGCTTTCGCGGTCTCGTAGCGGGCAGCGCCTTTGCGGGCATTGCCGGTTACTTGTAAGTTGCGCGTTTCCTCGCGGGGGAACATGACAAATTTCATTTTTTTGGTCACGAGCCATCCCGCGGCCGCTAAGAGCGCCACCAGCGAAGCGATCACAAACCACTTGTAACCCAGCACTTTCTCAAGCCATAGGCCGTAAGCGTCTTCAATGCGGTCGAACCGCTGGCCCGCGCTGCCATTGGACTTTTTGCCTGAGGGGAATATCCGCTTAAAAATGGGAACATCCCAATCCATGTGGGCGGGAAGGATGAAGATGGACTCAAAAAGACTCGCTCCAAGCATCAAGAATATGATGGGAGGAATGAATGCCACGAATCTCCCAAAGTGTCCTGAGAAAAAGAAAAGCGGCACAAAAGCCACGCAAGTGGTCACAATGCTGGCTATGATGGGAAGCGTCATGTAATTTGTTCCCTGCACCACAGCTTTACTGCGCGCCACGCCCTGGCGTACCAGGCGGGAAATGTGTTCCGCTACCACGATAGCATCATCCACCACGATCCCCATAACAATGATCACTGCCGCAAGAGTAGTGCCGTTGATCGTATAGCCCAGCATGTTGGAAGCGATCATGGTAAACGCGAATGAGAATGGGATACCCATGGCCACCCATAGTCCCGCACGGCGGCTGAGCACAAGGAACAAAGTGAAAACGATCAGAATAAACCCTATGGAACCATTGACCACGATGAGGCGCAGCCGGTTGCGCACATCAATGGACTCATCATCAAGCAGGGTCAGCACAATGGGAGTGCCCTTAAGATTGCTATTTTTGAATTCCATGGCCACTTTCCTGGTGGCGTCGAGAGCCTCCAGAATACCGTAAGAACCGTTCTTCACCACATTGAGAGTGACAGCTTCATACCCATTGACCTTGCTCACGGTCTTGCTCTTGGCGTACCCGCGCTTGATATCAGCAAGCTGGCCAAGACGGATCACAGAACCCTCAAAGCCCCCTTGCACGATCAGGTCTTTTAGCTTTTGAGCTGTGTTAAGCTCTGAGTGCAAGGTCACTTTTGGTTCGCCCTTGGCTTCTATGGAGCCTGCGGGCTGGCGCAGATGATTGGCGCTGATCTCAGCCGTGACTGTATTAAAAGGAATGTCATAGCGCTGAAGCTTCTTGGGGTCGACTTTTATCTGGATCTCTTCCTGTAAGTATCCCCTGCGGTTCACGCTGTTGATCGCGGAGAGGCTTAAGAGCCTGTTTTCTAAGGCCAGGGCATACCCCTGAAGTTCTGCGCGCGTTTGAATATCGAGTATGGGTGACTGCGTGTGGTAAAGCGCCAGATCAATGATAGCCTTCTTCGAGGTTTTAAACACCCGGATCCTCGGGTCATCGATCACGCCATCAGGCAATTTCACATCCAACACGGTATTCCTGATCTCCATGACAGCTTCGTCGAGGTTGGAAAGTCCGTGCTCAAGCTCCACGCTGATACTGGCCTGACCCACATTGCAGGTGCTCGTTACCCGGTAGATGCCGTCAAGCCCGCGCAGTTTTTCCTCAATGGGTTGGGCCACGAAATATTCCACATCCTCAGCGGGCGCGCCGGGGTAGCTCACGGAAACGCGCACCCGGTTAAATGTCACGGAGGGCATCTCTTCTTTATTGGTGTTCTGCCAGGCGAATATCCCGCCGATGAGCACGCACACGTAGATCAAATTAGTGAGCAAATGCCGTTTGGCGAAATAAGCGATTATATTTTCCCACATATGCGGTTAACTCGGTTTTTTTGAATCTCGGATCATCAACTTAATAAAGAATACATCCTTATTGTAACTTAGAGTTTATTATTTTACGCTGCACGGGAAACGCCCGGAAGATGGGATGAGGGATGTCCCGGCGCCGGGGTAAAGAAAAGTTCAGTGGGGAGCAGGGGCAGAGGAGAAGAGAGAAGCCCGGAAAGGGCAAGCGTCTTTGTAAGTATGGAAGCATACGTCCGCGAGGATGACACGGGGAAATAGAGGAAGACGCAGGCTACGGAAGAATGCTGCGTTTTTTATCCTAGAACCTGCTGGTATACTGCCAGCGTGTTCTTGGTCATTATTTCCTTTGTGTACTGACTCTGCGCTATCTGCCTGCCGGTCGTGCCGAACCTTTTTCTCAGGCGCGGATTGCCCAGGAGTTCTATTGTTCTTGACGCTAATACGTCGAAATCCCTCCGTGGTATCACATGGCCGTTGATCCTGTCCTGGATCACCTCGGGCATTCCGCCTACCTTTGTCACGATTATGGGTTTTGCCGTGGCCATTGACTCAAGCATGGCAAGGCCGAAGGGTTCCGGCGCTGAGGAAGGGTAGATAATGACATCGGCTGCATTGTAAAGTCCGGGCATTTCCTCAAGACTGAAAGAATTGATATAGCAGTGGTTTTGAAGGTGGAATAGTTTCACAAGATCCACAAAATAGGCGATCTCCCTTTGCTGCGTGGCTCCCCAGTCTATTATGTTTTTTGTTCCGGCCAGAACCAGAAGGGCATCCGGAAACTGCTCTTTGATCATTCGCATGGCCTTGATGCTTATGTCGCAGCCTTTTCCCATACCCATCCTGGCAGGATGGAATATCACCTTCCTGCCCTTGAGCTGCGGATGCTTTTCATATGTCGGCCCCAGTTTCGAATTCGGCTTGAATATGTCAAGGTCGATGCCGTGATGGACCACAGTAATGTTTTGGTCGTCAAACCCGGTGCCGACGAGTTCTTTTTTTATGAAGTGGCTGACAGCGATGGTGCGTGTCCATTTTATATGGGTGGTCACGTCCACAAAGAGTATGTCATCCCATGAATTATGCGCTGTAAGCACAAGAGGAACGCCCCGTCTTGAGCATATCTCCTGCAGTATCACAGCATGCGGCTTGCTGAAATAATGCATGTTGTGCACGTGAACGATATCCGGGTTCGCGTGTCCCAGGAATTCCTCATATTCTTTCGAGATAGAGTCATCAAGCTTTTCCAAGCCCCTGTGATAAAGCCAGTTAAGATCCATCAGCGGCGAGCGGATCACCTCAACGCCCTTATAATTTGATTTAGCGCTCTCTCCATCAAAAGACCCTGTAAGAAGAAAGGTCTTGTGCCCTAATCTCACAAATTCCGGCAGCATCACAGAAAGGTGGGTCTCAACGCCCCCGATAGTCGGGGGGAAGCCCCAGTGAAGCTGAGCGATCCTTAATTTATCCTTTTTTTTCTTGCTCATGATACACCTCCCTTTGCCAAATTGACTGTCTTGTCCCTGCTGTAGAGCCTTCGGTCTTTTCTTTTCGGGAAAGAATACATAGTGTTGGCATAAACACGCTTTCTCACGCCGAATGCCCTCACGTAAACCCAATCCCCGCGTTTTTTTGACGTGAAACGCAAGCGCATCCTCTCCCTGTCAATTTCAACCCTGATACTCAATCCCCGCCAGTTTACGCGAAACTTCATTTCTTTCCATTGCCCGGGCAGTTTCGGATCAATGTAAAGCGCGTCGCGCCTGAATGAAACACCGCCAAAACCGTGAAAGAGCGTTTGCCAGTTTCCTCCGCAGCAGGCGATATGCATGCCAAGATGCGTGTTTTTGTGGATATCTTTTAAATCCGCATACAGCGAGGCCAGAAAATATTTGTAGGCTTTTTCCTCTTCCCCGACTTCTAATCCCATGGCCGCGTAGATCGAGGGGCTCAGCGATGACATATGAAGGGTTCTTTTCTCGTAAAAATCATAATTGAGTTTTTCCTGCCTGGCGGAAAAAGCATCAGGATTGAGATACATAAGCAAAACAACATCCGCCTGCTTTATGAATTGCGTGTCATTGAGATCAGAGGATTTGATGTTCTTAGGGAAGAGCGGGATACCGAATTCATCCCTTTTCCTGATTGGAATGTCTTTCTTTCTGAAGAATCCGTTGAATTGCTCGATGAGCCCCGAGCTTTTGTTGAACGCGGTATTGGCTATGGAGCGTCTTATGCGGGTCCATTCGGCGAATTCTCCCTTTGTGATGCCCAGTCTTTTGGCAATGAGCACTGTTCCTGATGGAAAGCGCTTTTTCACCATCTTGAACAGCCTCGGAGCGACCCACAAATTCCATTTTGCCATCATGTTGGTGTAGGCGTTGTTATTGGTTTTCTCGTGGAACTCATCAGGTCCGATCACATTGTTTATCTCATAGCGCTTTTTCCCGGGCTTGAATTCGACCCTGCTCGCCCAAAACCGCGCTGTTTCAAGGAGTATCTCAAGGCCGCAATCGAGCATGAATCTGCTGTCGCCTGTGATCATGAAATAGTTCCAGACGCCGAATGCGATGTCAGCCGTGATATGATGCTCCTGGTTTCCGGTTTCTATGTGTCTTATTTTCCCGTCATAATCCTTATGCCATGTGGGAGTCGCCTCCTCGCCGATGTCAGCTGATTCCCACGGGAACATGGCCCCCTTGTACCCCTTTCCAAGAGCTATTTTTTTCGCTTCTCCAAGCCTGTCATGGCGGTATTTAAGAAGATGCCTGGCGATCAACGGCTGGGTATATATGTAGAACGGAAGCGTGAAGATCTCGGTGTCCCAGAATGAGTGCCCTCTGTAGCCCTCGCCCGTAAGGGATTTCGCTCCTATGCCGGCTGTGTCGCCTTTATCCGTGCCGCATATCAGAAGATGGTATATGTTGAAGCGGATCGCTTTCTGTATCTCCCTGTCGCCTACTATGTCAAAATCCGAGTTTTTCCACAATCTCTCCCATGCGCGGGAGTTTTTCTCCATGAGGTTCTCAAACCCGCTTTTTACGCTTTGCTTTAATGTCTTGAGGCTCTTTGTTTTGAGCCTTTCGGAAGCCACATGCCGGGAAGTGCGGAAAGAGTAATATTTCGTGAAACAGGCTGTCTCGCCTTTTTTAAGCCTGATCTTGAAAACCCTGTGAGACTGCGGCGCCGCCTTTTTTGACCGGCCCCTGCTTACGTTTAAATGTGTCGCGTAGGCGATATGTATTCCCTTTTCAAGGGTCTTGACGCACATATAATTATGAGCGGATTCCTTTGCGACCTCCTCGATCATGATGTGCTTTTTCATGCCCTCTGTGACAAGGCCCATATTGGCGACAGAGGTGTCAATGGTATTTGTGATCTCGAATTCCGCTCCTTCATCAAGCGGCGTAAGATATATCCTCATCGCGCCGATATACTGGTCAGCGAAGCTCAAAAATCTCAATGATTGATAGTCGAATTTTTTCTTCCGGCTGTTAACGAATACTGTCCTTCGGGCCAGAACGCCTTTGCGCATATCCAGGATGCGCTTGTGCTCTGATATATCCATCGCGGCCACATCGAGTTTTTCTCCGTTGCAGGTTATCCTGAAGTCAAACGGATTGGGAGCGTTCACGAGTTCGGGCACCTGGGCGCCTACCCTGTCAAACACCCCGGCGAAATACGTGCCGCATGTCTTTTTAAGGGGGACCTCCTCCAGGACGGCGCGGCTTCCCATGTAGCCGTTTCCAAGAGACATGATCGTTTCGTTTATGCCTTGCTTTTGCGGATCCCAGCCTGTTTCCCTGAGCAGCCAGGCTTCGGGAGAAAGAAGGTCGGTGGAAAAGTCTTTCATTTGTTCATCAATTTGAAAATCTTATCGTAATCAAGCTCGGAGAAATCATTCACGACCATGTCCGCTTTTGAAAGTCTTTTCGGGTCATTATGCCTGTCCACTCCCACGCATGCCATTTTGCCGTTTTTCGCGGCTTCAACCCCCAGAACAGCGTCTTCAAAAACAACGCAGCGGCCGGGCGCCGTATCCATCCTTTCGGCAGCCATTAAAAAAATCTGAGGGTCCGGCTTGCCCCGCGTTATCTCATGCCCGTTTATCACCGTGTCCCACAGGCCGTCGAGGTTCCCTGCCCGGATAATGCGCGGCAAATTCTTACTTGATGATATAAGCGCGGTTTTCACGCCTTTTGACCTTATATCTTTTACGAATCCGACCGTGCTTTGATATACGGGCATGCCCTTGTCCAGGTATTCCAGGAAATATCGCTGTTTGATCTCGCACGCTTTTTCGATCTCAGGATCGCTGAGCTGCGTGAGGACCGCCTTTGCCCCGTCCTTCCTGGGAATGCCGTCCACTTTTTGCTGATATTGCTCAAAAGTGAATTCCCTGCCATACTCGTTGAACATCCGCTTCCAGGCTTTAAAATGAAGAGGGACTGTGTCGACTACGACTCCGTCCGAATCGAATATGGCCGCGAATAAATGCATATGAATATTGATCAACCCGATGACAAAGCCGTCCCATGCTTGACACGGGGACGGCAACCCGGGCAACTACATAATTGTATGAATTCTATTCAGGCGTATGACCGTTTATTATGTTTTAGGCTTTTCCTGTTGATCCACACATTGCGCAGATCCGGCGCACAGCCGGGTAAAAAGAAAGCAGCGTTTGCTTGTGCTCTCGCGCTGCGTTACCAACCCGGCGTCTTTGGCGGTTAAGACGCGATATGAGCCTTACGGCCCAGGAAATTTACCCTTTGGACTTATAACTGTAATTGTTGTTTGTGGAATAATAAGGTGATAAGGAAAAAAGCGCAGATGATGAGGAGACAATTATTATAGGGCAAAGGAAAATGGGAAATATAGTCAAGTTTACGCTAGCGGCTGCCGTCATGATCGCTGTTAGCGCGAATATAATCGCGTCCAACGTGGATGAAGATGATGTGCCTGATCATATTGACAGGGCCATGGAATGCGCCAAAGATATCCTGAGAACAGCCAATGACGCGGGCGAAGAATGGTCTTATACCTTTGACAAAGTGGAAGATGTGATGTGGTCTGTTGATATCGTGTATCCCGGGAATGATCCTGACGGGCACCGCCAATGTCCGGCTTGCGCCTGCGCAACAAGCATTGTCAACAAAGACCAAGCAGGCAGAACAGCGGGAGTTTTAATGAAGAAAACCATAAGGATCAATAAATCGGAGCTTAAAAAGAGAATAAACAGTATGAAGGATAAGGGCACATTTTCTTATGCTGCCCTGGCCGGATTGTTAATACATGAGATCGCGCATGTCGCGGGATATGCCAAAACGGTTTATTCATATTACGGAATACAAAGGTATGCTGAGGGTGACGCGGAATCAATAGCCATGAAAGCAATATCGCTTTGGGCCAAGGAGTCAGGGTCAAGCAGAGACTGCGGAAGAATGCCTGATGTAACAATGAGATCCGGTTATACGGGCAGGACAGTGAAATCCTGCGAGAAACAGGGGCCCTTCAGGGAGGATCCGCAAGACAAGGACTCGCGCCTGTTTTTTCCGCCCGATCCAACGCAGTACTATTTCAGCGAAGAGGGTGTTTGCCGGGATTGTTATCTTTTTGAATATTGATCTTCGCACGGCATTGGCCGCCCGGGATGATATTAAACGCATCTGTTCTTTCCATGCCTTTTCATTCTTCATTTCACGGCAGGGGGGTAATTTTGTAGGATTTAATGACCGGGTAGTCATTAATCTGTGCCAAAGGCTGCCTGAGAGCATCTATATCACGGACCCATAATGAGCAGACCAAAAACATATCCCGAGGACATACGCAGGAAGATGATATTGGACGCGGCAAGGAAAGTCCTTGCCAAGCGCGGGTATCAGGACATGCAGCTCGATGAGGTCGCTAAAAAAGCAAGAACAGCGAAAGGGACGCTATACCTCTATTTTAAAGACAAGATGGATCTTCTCGCCGGCGTGTTCATGGATATTCTCGACATGCTTGATGAGCGGATCGCGGGGGCGCCAAGGAAAAAAGACGCGCTAATGACTTTATCCGGCATAACAAAAGAGGTATTGGAGTTCATAGAGGAACATCAGGATTTCTTTACCGGTTTTATAGGCGGGCATCCGGATATGATGCGCACAAAAGCAGGCGAGAAAACGCAAGCGCGTTATGGCAGGCACCTGGAACTTGTGGCTGACAGAATACAGGATTGTGTGAAACAAGGGTCCTTGCGAAAACATGACGCGCTCTCAGGAGCTCTTTATTTTGACAATATGGTCAGGTTTTTTATTTTAAACAAGGACTTGGTCGAATCGCGCGGATCAATCACAAAAAAAACACGTGAGTTCATAATGCTTTTAACGCAGGGGCTGGGCAGATGATGATCATCAGGAGCGCGCTCATCGCTGTTGTCCTGCTTGCGCAGCCCGTGTTTTCGCAGGGGGAACCGGCAGTGGTTATGCGCCTTACGCTTTCGCAGGCTGTTGAAAAAGCTGTGAACCACAGCAAGGATATACGGATAAGCGCGCAGAAGGTCGAGAAAGCAAAAAGGGCCTACAAGAAGATACGCACGAATGCCATGCCCCAAGTGTCAGGTAATGTGAAATGGGACAAATATATAAAGTCTCCCGTTATCACAGTGGATTTCGGCGCCGGGGTCCAGAATATACCCATAAAACAGGATTACGAGATGCAGACAAGCATTGCCCTGTCCCAGACCATAACTTCTTTCGGAAGATTATCAGCTGCTATGGATGTGGCGCGCAAGGCGATCGATATCCAAAGATTATCCGCGGATATCGCGCGCAATGAGATCGTATACGCTGTGAAGCAGGCGTATTACACCATACTCTACGCGCAAGAGGCCCTGGGGATAGCTCAAGATTCGCATAAGAACGCTCTTGATAACCAGAAAGCTCTTAAGTCCAGGGTGCGCGCAGGCAGGGCGTCAAGAATAGATAATGTGAAGATGAAAGCCGATGTCCATGGCCGCATCCCGCCAAAACTCGAAGCAGGCTCCCGGCTTGATTCCCTTGTGATCAGCTTTAAAGAGATCATAGGCGCGCCTGAAAACGCTCAGATAGAGCTTGTTGACGCATTAACGCGGGAGTTCCCGGTATATACACAGACTGATCTACGTTCAAGGATGATGTTAAAAGAGCCTGTGCTCAGGACGTTCAAGGAAAGCATACTTCTGAGCGAGAACCGGCTTCGCTTGAGGAAAAAGGATTATTTCCCGGTCTTGTCAGCGCTCGCGAATTATTCATACTCCGGAAACAGCAATGACACTTTTCCAAGAGACCAGATGGAGCCCATGTTCTCGGTTGGACTGGCTTTCAGTATTCCCTTGTGGGACAGCGGGCTGCGGCGGCACTCTTACCATGAAGCTGCCAGTGACCTTGATATCGCAAAACTAAAATACAGCAAAAGACAAGAGAGCCTTGACGCGGCGTTGCGCTCAGCGCTCTCAGAATATCATTGGGCGGTCGATATCTATAAAGCGGGTCTAAAGGCTCTTGAAGTGGCACAGCAATCCTACGAGATCACGCTCTCAAGTTTCAGATCAGGGTCCGGTTCGCAATCCCAACTCAATGACGCGGAACTTCATCTCAGCGCATCAAAGATCAAGACCAAGCAGAGTCTTTATGAGATAAATATACTCATGGCCCGCATCGAAAAACTCACAGCCATGGAGCAGGGCGAAAAATGATAGCCAGAAGCGTCACCTATGTGCTGATACTGTTTGTCTTTATTGCAGCAGTCGTATTCAGGGCGAGGATCGCTGAGAAAGAAGCCGCGCGTGAGACCGTGAGTATAACGAGTGAATGGGAAAAGCGCGGCAAGCCTGTGGACGCGCAAAGGATATCCAAAGGCAGTATTGTTTTTACCACTAAGGTCACGGGCATCATGAAAAGAAACAATATCGCGCAGGCTTTTGACACGCCGGAAATTGTAGGCAAACTCAGAGCAGGACAGACTTTTGGCGGATGCGGCAGAGACCGGGTTTTTTCCGGGACTGTATCGCGGGTGCTCAGATCTCCTGACCCCGCCACAGGATTATACAGAGCCACGCTTAAACTCCGGGGGAAGAATCCTTTTAAGCCCGCGGAGATCCTGGTCGCGTGCGTGAGATCCGGGAATATCCGCCGCGTGCTGACCATACCCAGGATGGCGGTTGGGGTCAAGGATGGAAAAGATTTTGCCTGGGTGATCAAGGATGACAAAGCATCCAGGACAGATATAAAACTCGGAGAAGGGAATGAGAAAAACGTGCGCGTACTGCGCGGATTATCTGAGGGCGATATAGTAGTGACCAATGGCTCCGATATATTAACGCAGGGAGACAGGGTGCGCGTCAGGTATTTGGATAAGAACAAGGGAGCGCAGGGCAGATGATAACAAGTTTCGTTAAAAGACCGGCCATGACGATCATGTTCGTGCTGGTATTCGTGGTGCTGGGGATAGTGTCGTATTCCAATCTCATCATCGAAAAAGCCCCGAGGATCGATTTTCCTCTTGTAAGCATTAAAACCGTGTATTTCGGGGCTTCTCCCGAGGAGATCGAGACCCAGATCATCAAGAAGATCGAGGACGCGATAGCTGAGATCTCGCAGATCGAAAAGATCCAGTCCATGGCGTATGAGAATTTCGGGTTCACAATGATCGAATTCGAGATCGATGCTGATGTGAACATCAAGTCCATTGAAGTCAAAGACAAGGTGGAGCCGATCCTTAATACCCTGCCGGAGGGCGCGCAAAAACCGGAAATAAGCAGGTTCGATCCCATGATCTCGCCGATCATGGATCTGGTACTCTCAAGCGACAAACATGATGAGAGAGCGCTTTTTGAATACGCTGACAAAAAACTGAGCAATCTGCTCAGCGTAACAGAGGGAGTCGCGTCAGTGGATATCTACGGCGGAAAAGAGCGCCAGATAAACGTGTGGCTCGAGCCCCCGCTTATGAACAAGCATTTCCTCGGGATAAGCAATATCGTGGATGCCCTGAGTTTTAAGAACCTCAATATTCCCGGAGGCGCGATAGATAAATTCAGGTCGCGCTCATCCGTGAGGATGATGGGGGAATTCTCGAGCGTCGAAGATATAGCTGATATGGGGATAGTCTCGGCTGAGGGCAAAAAACTCAAGCTTTCAGACGTTGCCAGGGTGGAGGACGGCCACAAGAAGGTGGAAACCATCACGCGTTTTAACGGGAAAAACGTGGTCGGGTTGTCCATAAAAAAATTATCTGACGGGGATAATATATCCATCGTGCGCAAGGTACGCAAAACCCTGATCGAAGTGGAAAAGATACTTCCGCAAGGCATGAAGCTTGAAGTGGCTTTTGATTCGAGCAAGCGCATCTTATCCGACACTTACAAGACAGTGAAAAACATAATATTCGGGATCCTGCTGACTATCGTCATCCTGTTCCTGTTCCTTGGGGATTGGCGCACAACAGTGGTCGCATCCCTGGTGATACCCACATCGCTGATATCGACTTTCTTTTTACTGGATCTTTCAGGTTATTCGATCAATTTCATGACCCTGCTGGCTGCTGCAACCGCTTTGGGGACGCTCATCGCTAATTCTCTTGTTGTTATCGAAAGCGTTGTTCTGCATCTGGAAACCGGCAAGCCCCCTGTGCAGGCGGCGATAGAGGGCACAAGCGAAGCGTCTGTGGCAGTGTTCGCGGCAGCAGGCACCAACCTTGTGGTGTTCACGCCTTTGGCGTTCATGGGGGGGATAGTCGGGCAATTCATGGAGCAATTCGGGATGACTGTGGTGTATGCCACGATATTTTCCATCCTGGCTTCCTTCAGCCTGACCCCGATGCTTTGCGCGCTTTTATTCAAGCAGAGAAAAGGCGGCAAAGACAAAGCAAGCCAAGGTTTGATGAGCGCGTGGTCGCAAAAGGCTTTATCTTTTCTTGTGGCTGAATACAAGCCTGTGTTTGAAGCGACTTTTAAGCATCCATGGCTGACCATTGCTTTGTGCGTATTGATATTCATGAGCGCGCGCTACCCATTGCGCTACGTGGGAAACGAGTTCATGGCGCCGTCTGACCAGGATAAGATAGGCATTCACATAGAACTTCCCCAGGGAGCTCTTCTTGAGTCAGCGCGCGAAGCCGCGATCTCTCTGGAAGGATTAGTGGGTAAGATACCCGAGGTAACATCTTATCTCACATACATCGGCATAGACGGTCCTGAGAACGCGCGCATAAACGCTAATCTGCTCGAGCTTGAGAAAAGAAAGAAAAGCGATCTCGATATCATAAGCGAACTCACGCCTGAGATCGCCGGGATACCCGGAGCGAAGATCTCCCTGATGCGGGGCGATGAAGGCCCGCAGGAAGCGGACCTCACCATAAACCTCGCAGGAACCGACTATGGCAAGATGATCTCCATATCAGAAGACATGAAAGAGATCATGCTCGAGAGCGGATATTTTCGGTCAGTGGATTCATCCCATAAGGAGCCCAAAGAAGAGATACGCTTTGTGCCTGATCAGGAGAAGATGATCCGTTTCGGAGTAAAGAATATGGATGTGGGGAATGCCATACGCTGGGCGATCGCGGGAAATGATGACAATATATTCAAGGAAAGCGGGCAGGAGTATGATATCAACGTGAAATATGACGAGTCCTACAAGCAGTCGCTTGAAGATATATCGCGCATAACAGTCATGTCGCGCGACGGCCTGGTGCCGATATCGCTTCTCGGTGAACTGAAGAAGGGCAGAGGCTTTGCATCCCTGAAGCGCCGCGACAAAGAACGGGTCGTGCAGCTTACAGCTTATATGGCCAAAGCCACAGCAGGGCAGGCTCAAGCTCACCTGGACTCGGAATTCAAGAAGATCGATTTTCCGGAAGGCTATAGATATATGTATGTGGGGATGGCTGAGATCCAGGAAGAATCCAACCGCGAGCTTGGAAGAGCCGGGCTCCTGGCTATCATATTCACATACATGCTTCTTGTGGCCATACTCAATTCATTCACGCATCCATTCGCCATCGTGTCCTCAATAGCCACGTCTTTCATCGGAGTGTTCTACATGCTTTTCTTCATGGGCTTCTCAATGAACATCGGATCCATGATGGCCATGGTCATGCTGGTGGGGCTTGCGGTCAATAATGCCATCCTGATGCTCGATTACGCGCTCAAGAAAATGGCTCAAGGCAAGGATGTGACTGAAGCTTTGTGGCTGGGCGCGTCTTTTAAATTCCGCGCGATCCTGATGACTTCATTGGCGGTTGTGTTCGGAGCTTTCCCGCAGATATTCGACCAATTCCTGGTGAAAGCATCCATGGGAGCGGTTATAATCGGCGGGATGCTGGGCTCGATATTTTTCACATTCCTGCTGGTTCCGGTCCTATTCTGGCTTTTCTACCGCGCCCGCGTCTTCACGATGAGCCTGATCAGCCGCAGCGCTTGAACGGGGCTGCTTATCCGTTATGAGGGTAAGATACGATATGGCGTCAGGCGCGTTTTCGCAGCAATTCTTCGATAACAGCTATCAGTTCCTGGGGTTCATACGGCTTCTTCATGTGTCGTGCGATGCCGATGGTCTTTGTCAGGTTTATTATTTCTTCTCCCACTGATCCTGTAAGCAGGATTATGGGGATATGGCTTGTCTTGGGATCGGATTTCAGGATCTTCGCGGCTTCGATCCCGGTTTTTTTAGGCATGTGCATATCCAGGATCACCACATCAGGCATCACAGCCTTGACCTTCTCAACCGCCTCTTCCCCGTTGACCGCTGTTTCAATCTGGTACCCGGCCATTTCAAGATTGTCTACAGCCAACAGCAACAGGCTTTCTTCATCCTCTGCCACTAGTAGTTTAGCCATTACACGCATTAAACAATTTTCAGTACAGATAGTACAACTATATCAGAAATTCTATATCATGAAGAGAGCAGCTTTATCCTTCAGCTCATCCCAAGCCCTTCCTGGTATAGTGGCACTGTACTAATACGCGATTTGAGAGAGGTGGCACTAAATGAGACTAAAGTACTATGGGGGCCAGACTTTGGGCTCAGGAAAGGGAGGGGAATCCATGCGAAACTATGTTAAAGGCAGGGCAAAAGCGAAATCTAAGGAGAAATAACATAATGAACAGAACAATAAAAACAACGCGGATCATATATTTTGCAACAGTGCTTTTTTTAAGCGTAGTTATTGCACGATCCGCAACGGCTATACCTGAGAGCAGTGTCAATCAAACAAATGATTATTTTCTGCGGATCCTGATAAACGACACGACATTGCTTAAGGATAGGATGGGGTATTACGTCGAGGACCATCAATATGTCGCGTTTGTAGCAGTTACAAAGATCCTTTACGCAGAAGGCCATACAGTGTTCAGGGTGCCCAGCCCTTACAGCTCTAAATACACCAAGGAGTACAAGCATATGATAGGGGGGTGGATCGCTTCCCATCCAAGGGCTTTTGTGCTCATCAGCCGCGAAGGCTGGAGGATGGTGGAAGAAGAGGATATCTTCATTGCCATGGAGCGCATGGAAGAGGCAGACATCAGGCCGGTATGCCTGGAAGCGCACTGTTATGTTCCGCCGCGTATGTATTTCGGGGTTTCTTCGATAACTCAAATGCCCGGAATAGAACGCGTTTGGGAAATGGAAATCCCTAAAGAACAGAGGTTGCGGGTCGTGGTAGCGGATCTGGACTTCACGAACGCACCCATTGCCCAAGCTGATTCCCTCGAAGCCGGCGATGCCTTGCGCAGAGGGCTTGTAGACACGAAGATCTTCAATGTGATCAGCCGCAAGGATATGCCTGAAATATTAAAAGAATTGAGGATCCAGCAATCCGGCTACACCGCTGTTGAGACCCAAATGCAAGCGCTCAACGCGCAGATGATCGTGGTGGGAAATATCTCATCCTCAAAAGGGGTTTACTATTTGAACGCGCACCTTGTTGATATGAAAACCACTGTTATAGAGGTATCAGCGAGTGAAATGGCCCCATCAGTGCAAAGCCTGCGCGCAGCAGCAGAGAAATTAGCATTTGAGATCGCGATCAAGGTTTTAGAAAGGAAGTAAATGAGAAAAGTGATACTGGGTGCGGCTTTTTTAAGCCTGATACTCGCTTCGCAAGGCTACATGCAGGCAGCGCAGGATCCTATGGAAGAAGCAGGCCAACTATCCGGCATATATGATAAGGGCTTGGCCGGGGATGCTGTGCAAGTGAGCGGATTTTATCCCGGAAGATCCCGAAACATACCAAAATGCGCGGATTGCGATGAGCGCGAGCCGATCGATCCCGCGGAACTTTACGGCGGGATAAAGATCTGCAGAGACGGCCCGGCATTTTTTACCGGGGGCGGAAGCCAAAAGATGAAGCGGGAAGATGTGAGCTACGTGCTTGTGTATCCTGTGTCTGAAAACTCAGTGAGCTTTTACTTTTGCGCGGGTTATAAAGAAAGCTCTATGGAAAAAGGGAGTGTATTGATGCCTGAGAGAACACCCTTTTGCCGCCGCATTGGCAACAGACCCTCTTACTCGATCGAAGAATTACGCTCAGAAAGAAGAATGTTTTTAAGGGCAGCCAAGACAGTAGGGGTAGCTGTAGGCGATATAACACTTTTTGGAATATACGCTTATGCCACGCTTAATACCGGGAATATCGGCTATGTATTAGGGCCCTTTATGATCGCGTCAACAGCGCTATGCGGCGGACGCTCAGTAAATCCCCTGCTCCATCTCAGAGGCGATCTCCTTCCGGAGAACGTGCCTGTTAAAAAGCTTTTAAAAAAAGAAGTGGATACTTGCGCGTATAGAGTGAGAGCGGGAGCGTATGGTTACTCGCGGATTTTAGAGGAGTATCTTAATTCGTTATAAAGAAACCCCTCACCCGCGCTTTGCTTGCCCTCTCCCTCAAAGGGCGAGGGAAATAAAAGAGAGGTGAAGAAAAGAGGTCGTTAAATGAAAAAATGATTACGAATACAGCGGCGATGATAGTCTTATTGTTGCCGGTGTTTGCTTTTGGGTTGGACAAAGAGCATGAGAACCATGCGTTGTTGGATCAGAGGTTTAGCGCGCCGACAGGAAAAACACGATCAGGGATCATGCTGGCAGATTTTAACAACAACCCTGTTGCTGCGCCGGGACCTGCTTATAGATCTGGATCATTTTCTATTTTTAATTCCGCTGAGGCGGACACGGACACAGGATACTTCCCGCTGCGCGAGGGAAGTATCGCTATCCTGCCCAATGGAGAAGACGCGTTGGCAGCCAGGATCCAGACTATCCGCAAGGCGCGCGAATCAATCCGGATACAGTCATTGATATTTCGTGGCGATGAATCAGGTTTATATATCTCAAAGGTTCTAAAGGAAAAGAAAAAGGAACTGGGCTCTGCCATAGACATACGCATCATTGTGGACGCGATCTCCAATCGGGATTGGAACACGCAGTGGATGTACTTTGATCTGCAACAGCACGGGATCACAGTGGAAGGGTATGAGTCTTTTTACCTTCAGTGGATCAATGAGATTCCCATACCCAGTGATTACGCTAAGTTCGATATGCTGCAAGTGAACAAGCGATTCCATGACAAGCTCTGGATCGTAGACGCTCAAACTAAGGACGCGGTTGCCATTATCGGCGGGTTTAATATCGCTAATGAATATTTTTGCGTGAATCCAAGCAATGCTGACCGCACGTGGCGCGATCAGGATATCATGGTAAAAGGGGAAGTCGTGGAGGATTTAGTAGAAGCGTTTGAGCGGAATTTCAATGACTCCCTTAATATTAAACGCAACCGCGGACTCGCGAACACGAATTTTTATTGGAAATTGCCAAGAAAAGCATTTAAAACATTCACCCGCATGAAAGTGCCATTTGAGCAGGATCGGCAAATAAAAAAGCGCGTGCGCGAATACGCCGGGCGCGATTTAAGTCATCTGCGATTCGTCAAAGCTAAGTGTCGTTTCCTGCATCATCGCCCGCGCCATGGCCAGCGCACCATAAGTACCGCATATATCCGAATGATCAATGAGGCCCGATCCGAGATATTGATCTCCAATGCGTTTTTCATTCCATCGCCCAAGATGAACGCCGCGCTTAAGAATGCCGCGCGCAGGGGAGCTAAGACCGTGATCATCACAAACAGCACTGAAGCCAATGAACATCCGGAGATCGCTATTGTTGGCCGCGGTTATTACCATGATCTGCTTAAAACTAACCTTGAAGGCCAAGAAAACTCCAATATGGAGATCTGGGAATGGCAAGGCAAGCGCGCGGATGAATCAGAAAGATCACAAGGACTCCTGCACTCGAAATACGCTGTGTTCGACCGTAAAGCAGGCATCGTGGGTTCATTTAATTTTGATCCGCGAAGCGACAAATTAAACAGCGAGACCGTGCTGGTGTTTGAGAGCGGGGAATTAGCCTCGCATTTGGCTGAGCTTTTCCACGACAAAGACCTCTCGCATAGCAGGAAAATCACTTTGGAAGAAGCAAATGGATTTGAAGACCCGCAAGACGCGCGCGAGAAACTTCAAAAGTGGTACGGGGATATTTTTAAAGAGCTTCTGTGATCCCGGCGCCATCGCGGCAGTAGACCACGATCGAAACTTTTTAAAGGTGTGCGGTTTATGCAGACTCAGAAGACGATTTATTGGCGAATATCCGCAGGAGCTTTTCATTCCAGGGAGTTTTCGGCTTTGATGCCTGTTCGACTTCTTCCGGGGAGCCGTTATCCGTATCTTTGATCAGGGGAAGGGTGAAATAAAAAGTCGAACCTTGACCCTCTTCGCTTTCAGCCCAGATCCGTCCGCCTTGAAGCTGTATCAGTTCTTTGGCGATAACCAATCCTAAACCGGTCCCGGCATTCCTAAGCGAGCTTGGGTTCAATTGGACGAATTCATGAAAGATCTTTTTTAGATTTTCTTTAGAAATGCCGATGCCCGTGTCCCGGACGGAAAAGACAGCGCAATCTTGTTTTTGATCTGTCCCGAGTTCGGCCTTTATGCTTATTTGGCCGCCGGATTTAGTGTGCTTGATGGCATTGGAGATCAAATTGGTAAGCACCTGCACGGTTCTGGCGTGGTCAGCCGATATTTGAGGGATATCGCGCGCAATGTCAGCAATATCTAAATTCAATTTTTTGGTATGCGCCCAGGGGTTCATTCCCTCTGCCGCCTCTTTAAGGATCGGTTCTATGTCCGTGGGGACAGCGGCAATGCTCATTTTCCCTGATTTTACTTTTGAGAAATTAACTATGTCATCCACTAAATGCTTGAGTTTATTCGTATTTTGAAGGCTTATTGAGAGGAACTGTGATTCATCCTTATCGAGCTTTGAGCCTGCCTTATCATTGAGTATTTCCAGCGCTGAGAAGATGGATGTTAATGGGGCTCTGAGCTCATGTGACACGCGAGCCATGATCTCGTCCTGGATCTTGAGTGTTTTTTTCAATTGGGAAACGTGGGGCAGGGCCATGTATGTACCGACAACCCCTCCGATCTCATTGTGCACCAATGCGGTTGATTGTTTGATCACGCGCTCAACTTCCTGTTTGGCGACTACGCGCACATTCGGAGCTCTTTTTGGATCTTCCGGGGTCTCTATATCAGGAGCCAGAACGACCATCTGTCCTTCTTCGTCCAGGCTCTCAGTCAGGGATTTGCCCGCTATATCAATGAGTTTTTTGCCCACCATCTCTTCAGCAGCGGGATTTATCATGAGCACTTTTCCGTTTTTATCAACTGTCACCTTTCCGGCTGCTATCGCTGTAAGCACTCTGGCGGTACGGATCTGTTCATTGCCGAGAAGCTGTGTTTCTTTTGCTGCCTGGCGAGTGGCTTCAGCTGTGCGGTCTGATATGGCATTCTTGATCATGTCGACTGTTTGGGCATAGATCATGGTGCGTTCGTTCGGATCTTTCACGCCTTTTTCCACTAATGCCCTGAAGAAAGAGCTAAAAGATGCGGATCGTTTTTTTGCTCTTTCTCCGGAAGAAGCGTTTGCCGGCTCCTGATCGTTTTCTTTTGTCCGGCCCTTGGGATCGTCCGGGGATAGATCCTGCGCATTAGCCGTATCGCAAGCCTCTTGCCCATTGCATGAGGCCCCATTCGATCGCTCCGTATCAGCCCCGGTTTTTATCAGATCATCTTCCTTTGCTTGCGTCCCGGGACCAGAAGGGGGGATATCAGGATCATCCGCGGATCGCTCTTCATCATCGATCTTGAGAATATTCTCCGGTTTCAGATCCGCGATCTCTTCGGCAAGAGGTACCCCGGGAGGAACCTCTTCGTTTTTATCATCATCGTCCTTAGTCAGAGATTTGGCCGTGTCAGCATCGTCCTGAGAATCGAAAGGTGAATAGAATACAATGTTAAATTCAATATGACGGATATCTTTTTGCCTGAAAAGATCAGCCAGGTCCAGATTTTCCTCTGTTGGATTACCGGTGGTTAACTCAAAAAAAGCGCCGAGTTCCGTCATCTCCAGGCCGGGCATAAAGGCCAGACTGTGCAGATAATAATCACTGAAAAAGCTTCTAAGCGCTTGAGTGATCATAACAGGCTCGTTGACCGGCACGCTGTTTATGAGCCATTGTTTATGCACCAAAGCCAAGATCATCTTGTCTTTGCGTACGACAAGATATTTGTCCAGTAATTGGTAGGTTTTCCATAGAGCGTCGAGCGAGACAGGGTGGTTCATCCTGTAAAGCGAAAAAAGCTTAGACGTTGAGTTGAGCGATCGTATGATCTCTAAATTTGTGTCATGGGTAACGCGTGCTTTGTGCGCTTTTTTTATCTTAGGCTTTTTTGAGATATTATCCTGATCATTCGAAGATTCGCTCATTGGGAAGCCTCTTTTCCATTCTTCCTGCGGGTTGATCCGGAATTCACGCGCATGCTTCAACCCCTTGTTCTTCGCCCAGCACTTTGAGGCTTCGCAGTATTATGGGATTGTCCGGGATCGTTTCCTGAGCTTGGCGAAGAGTAGTCAGTGTTTCCTCAAAAAGATTCCTCTTCGCGAAGATCATGCTCAAGCCCAGGTGCCCCTTGACTTCATCCGGAGAGATCTCGAGAGCTTTGCGGAATTGCGCTTCCGCTTTTTCGAACTGTTCCTGTTTGAAAAATGCCATTCCCAGATTGCATCGGGCAAGGGCATGGCCGGGATTTATCTCCAAAGCTATCTGCAGATGGTACTGCGCGTCTTGGAAATGCCCGCTCTCGCTTAGGACGACTCCTAAGTCATTGTGCGCCCCGCACAGGAAAGGATTAAGCGACAATGCTTTATAGATCATCGGGTCATCCGCCTTGTAGCCATGGGCTCTCCAGTATTCATAACAGGTTTCCGCGTCATTGGGATTGAGCTCCAAGGCGTATTCGACTTCTTTTTTTCTGCGTTCCGGGTCGCTTTTGGAGCCTCTTCTTAATGCCACGGCCATGGCGCGGTGGGATTCAACTGATTCCGGCGCCATCTCAAGGGCCTTCCGGGCGCTTTCATAGGAAAGAGCATAGTATTCCCGGGAGTCCTGACCGTTCAATTCATTGCGGTAGCCCCAATAAGAACAAGTTTCAGCCAGACCCGCGTAAGCTAATCCAAAATTATCATTGACCGCGATCGCCTGCCGGAAATAAGCAGCAGCTTCGCGATACCCGGCAATATCAAATAGCATCATTTTTTGTCTGCCGCGCATATAAAGACGGTATGCCTGCATATATTGATCCACGGAAGATCCTTTTGTGTTAATGTTCATTTTTATTCCACCAGGATAGTTTTGAAAGCCTCTTGCAGCGAGGTCTCTCCATTGACCACCATCTGAATAACACTTTGCCGCAACGGGGTCATTCCTTCTTCCACAGCAAGGTCGTTGAGCAGATCGAGGTCTTGGCTGCCCATTATCATGCGGCGCATTTGGGCAGAACTGATCGGCATTACTTCGAAGACAGCCTGGCGTCCGCTATATCCGGTATCCTGGCATGTTGGGCATCCTGTGCCCCGGTAAACAATGTCCAGTTGTTCGATCTCTTTTTCTTTCAACATTTTTTTATACTCATCCGGCAGCGGGCTTGGCAGCTTGCATGAAGGACACAGCGTCCGAACCAGGCGTTGAGCTATGACCAAACGCGCGCTGGCCGCCACAAGATACGGCGCCACTCCCATGTGCACCAGACGGGTTACAGTGGCCGCGGCGGAATTGGTGTGAAGAGTGGATAAGATCAGATGCCCTGTGACAGATGCCTTGATCGCGGTTTCAGCGGTCTCAAGATCGCGGATCTCGCCTACGAGCATGATATCCGGATCTTGCCTTAAGAACGAGCGCAGCGCTGATTCAAAATTCAGCCCGATGTTGGGAAGTATCTGGACCTGCGAGATGCCGTCGAGCTGGTATTCAACAGGATCTTCCGCGGTCAGGATATTGATATTGGGGCGGTTGATCACATTGATCATGGTATAAAGCGTGGTGGTCTTGCCGCTTCCTGTGGGGCCTGTGACCAGGATCAGGCCGTTGGGCGATTGGAGCAGTTGTTCCACGCACTTGAAATCCCGGTCATTGAATCCCAGTTGATCCAGGCTTCCTTTGAGCTTGCTGCTGCCCAAAAGACGGATCACTATCTTTTCTCCGTAAATAGTGGGAAGAGTGCTTACGCGCATCTCAAGCCTTTTGCCTTTTATGTGCACCTTGAATCGTCCGTCTTGCGGCAAGCGGCGCTCAGTGATCACAAGATTGGATATGACTTTAATGCGGGCGCTCAACTGTGGATAGCCCGATATAGGCCATGTCCGCAATAGCCTTAATGTGCCGTTTTGGCGGATCCGCACCAATACCTGCTTTTCCTGAGGCTCGATGTGTATGTCACTGGCGCCCAGATTCACGGCATTGACCAGTATCTGGTTGACCTGTTTGATGACAGGGGACTTATGCGCCAGGGTTTCCAGCTGATAGATCTCTTGAGCTTGCCTCTTTTTCTCATCCGCATCATCGAGGATCTCCAGCAGTTTCTCATTATCATCATCAAAAGAGCTTATATCAGCGAAAGAATCCGTTTCAATCGCTTCAGGAACAGGTTCTTTGAGTGCCGCCTCCTGAGTTTCAGGGATCTTGACCTCCGGCAGGGAGGGGAAGAGCCCGGGAGCGCTCTTGGTCTTTTCTTTTTCCTTATCCTTATCGATCGGGGGTGGTTCATTCACAGGAGGTTCAAGAGCTTCCTCTATATTGATTATGTTCTCTTTAAAGCTATTGTTCACACTTTGTCCGAGGACTTTCTTGATAGCCTCCAGAACCTTTGCATTGGAGAGTGGTTTTTCAAGGAAGTCGGAGATATCCAGGTAAAGATCCCTTAAATGCCTGCGGTTTGGCGCTCCGGTGAACAGGATAACGGGTATACTTTTTGTCTTAAAATTGCTGCGCAGTTTTTCAATGAATTCATAGCCGTTCATTTTGGGCATGTTGAAATCCAGCAGGATCATATCCGGTAAGAACCAGTTAAGCGTGTTCAATCCTATCACTCCGTCAGCGGCTTCCAAGACCTCGTAGGAATTATTTTCCAGATAGTATTTGATCACATTGACATAATCTTCATTGTCATCCACTATTAAGATCTTCTTTTTCTCTGTTTGTTTCTCTGTTGGTTCCTCCGGCAGCGTGTTGCTTATCAAATGCGCGCCCGGCCGGGGCATTTGAGCCTGAGGCTCTCGGGTTTTTTGTTCGATTGGTTTATCTTCAGCAGGCAAGGCCGGAGCAGGAGGATCAGCCACGGTTACGTCGCACCCTATGAGCGCGTCTAATTCCTGCAGCAGCAATTCAGAATCCAGGTTCACTTTTTTCCCCATACGCATACTATTAAACATCATGGATCGGAATTTTTGCTGGGCCTATGGTCCCATTTATAGGGATTGAAAGGCCTATGAATAAATTGGGACTTTAGCCTAGCGCCGCTATACTGATCCGCGCTTATTACGAGGTAGGACTATATGGGACTAAAGTCCCTATACGTGTTCCCTTTAGTCCCGATATGACGGTACCGGGAATGTATCATGTTCCTGATAAGTATCGGGATCAGGAAATATATTTTTATGCCCGCGTATCAGGCTGCTCTCGTTTTCTTTTGTGGGCGCATAGTGTTTTTTTGCGCAAACGGATGTTTTTCGGGGTTACTTCCACGAGTTCGGTCTCATCGATGAATTCCATTGATTGCTCGAGGGTGAAGACCAAAGGCGGGGTGAGAACGACCGCCTCATCTGTGGCCTTGGTGCGCATGTTCGACATTGCTTTTGCTTTGCAGGGATTAACCACCATGTCGTTATCGCGGTTGCAGATGCCCACAAGCATGCCTTCATAGACTTCCACTCCCGCTGTGACGAACAGAGTGTTGCGCACTTGCAGACTATCCAAGGCGTATCCCGTTGTAATGCCTTTTTCCTTAGCCACGAGAACCCCGTTATTGCGCCCGGCCGGGTCGCTTGCCTTGGGGCCGTAATCAAGAAAACTGTGATGCATCATCGCGGTCCCTTTAGTCAAAGACATCAGCTCGGTTTTGAGTCCCATCAGGGAGCGCGAAGAGATCGTGTATTCAAATCGAGTGCGGGTAGTTCCTTCAGGGGTCATATTCATGAATTCAGCCCCGCGCCGGCCTATGCATTCCAAAATAACGCCTTGATCAGCATTGACCGCGTCAATGACCAGATGTTCCATGGGTTCCATGATCCGGCTGCCTTCTTTCCGGAAGATGACCTCAGGTTTGGAGACCGCGAGCTCGAAGCCTTCCCGGCGCATGGTCTCAATGAGTATCGCTATATGAAGCTCGCCTCGTCCAGATACCCTGAAAGCGCCTTCCCCGTCGATGATCTCCACCTTCAGGCCGACATTGGTCTGCTGCTCTCTGAGCAAGCGATCCTTAAGATGGCGCGCAGTGGAAAATTTTCCGTCTAAACCTGAGAGGGGGGAATCGTTCACAGTGAAGCTGAGCGAAAGCGTAGGCTCGTCGATCTCCAGCGGAGGAAGGGCGACCGGGTTATCGCAGGAAGAGATCGTGTCTCCCACATTGATCTGCTGCGCTCCGGACACGCAAACGATATCTCCGGCCCTGGCTTCGTCGATCTCCTCTTTGAAGAGCCCGGTGAATTTTTTAAGCATCGTGATCTTATGGCGGGTGATCTCGCCGGAAGGTTTTATCAGCGCAAAGGGTTCGGATCTCGTGAGGCGCCCCGTAAGGACCCGGCCTATCCCGGATCTTCCGAGATGATTATCATAACCGAGCATAGTGATGAGCATTTGAAGCGGTTTTTGTTCATTGACTGCCGGGCCCGGGACAGCCTCAATGATGGTTTCAAAAAGAGGGGTCAGGGCTTTTCCGGTTTCAGGGGTCAGGCTTGCCCAGCCTGATCTGCCGGCAGCGTACACAACAGGAAACTCCATCTGCGGGTCCGAGGCTCCCAGGTCAATGAAAAGTCCGAAGACCCTCTCAAGGGTTTCCTTGGGGCGCGTGTTGGAGCGGTCCATCTTGTTAATGACCACGATGGGGCGCAGGCCCAATGCCAGGGCTTTTCGCAATACGAATCTTGTTTGCGGCATAGGCCCTTCGACTGCGTCCACCAGGAGCAGAGCCCCGTCCACCATTTTTAAGATCCTCTCAACCTCGGAACCGAAATCAGCATGCCCGGGCGTGTCAACGATGTTAATGGAGACATCTTTATAAGGCACGGACGTGATCTTCGCCAGGATCGTGATCCCGCGCTCTCTTTCAAGCTCATTGGAGTCTAGCACCACTGTTTGATCGTCAAGCGGCTTAACAGTGAAGGTGCCTGTTTGTTTGAGCATGGCATCGATGAGCGTGGTTTTGCCGTGATCAACGTGAGCGATGATAGCGATATTTCTTAAGTCTTTTCTGCGATTTTGAGTCAAATTCATTTGTGGCGCCCTTTAGGGGCAAAATAGTTCAATGATTAACAGATCCTTGGTCGATTACAGAAGATCCAATGTCTTCAAATATTTCAGCACACGCGCGGTCCCTGGATTCAAAGACACAGTCGGAAGGGAACTCGTTGTTTAATATCCTGAAGAGCTTTACGCTGCTGTACTATTATAGCATCCGGCTGAGAGGATCCCGGGGGAGAAGAAGCGGGCGCGGCGCGCGCGTTTGAGGAATTTTTTCTCGTACTTCTTCTCCAACCCGGATCCACACTGATTGTTCATCAGGAATACCGGGAGACCATTTTGTTGTTACGGGTGTTTCAAGCTCCAATTAGGAAATGCGTAACTGCTATCATAGTAGTAATGAGTTTCGATTATTTCCGTTTACACCCAACATTAAACGCTAACTTGAAGGGCCTGCGTTTTATTAATCCCACTCCGATCCAGAAACAAGCCATCCCTCATGTCATGGCTCATAAAGACGTTTTGGGATTAGCCCAAACAGGAACAGGCAAGACTGCGGCATTCGGGCTTCCGATCCTGCACCGCCTCATCTCAGGCCCCCGCAACAAGATCCGGGCGCTGGTGATCGCTCCGACCCGCGAACTCGCTGAACAGATCCATGAAGCTTTCGGGGCAATGGGCAAGGGCACAGGACTTCGCAGCGCCACTGTCTACGGAGGCGTGGGAATGCACAAGCAGGTCAACAATCTCAGGGGGCGCTGTGAGATCGTGGTGGCTTGTCCGGGGCGGCTTTTGGACCACATGGACCGCCGCAACGCGGATTTCAGCAAGCTCGAGATCCTTGTCCTTGACGAAGCTGACCAGATGTTCGACATGGGGTTCATTCCCGATGTCCGTAAGATTTTAAGGAAGATCCCCGACCGCAGGCAAACGCTCCTCTTCGCGGCAACAATGCCCCCGGACATCCGTAAGCTCACGCACGAATGCCTGCGAGAACCGGTTACTGTCCAGGTTGACCATACCAAACCGCTAGCCACTGTTTCTCACGCGCTCTACCCGGTCAATCAGCATCTGAAAGCTGTTCTGCTTTTGGAGATCCTTAAGCGCACTGCCACCGGCTCAGTACTGGTTTTTACCCGGACTAAACATCGGGCCAAAGCGCTCGATAAAAAACTCAATAATGCCGGGTTCGTAGCAGCCTCTCTTCAGGGGAACCTGTCCCAAAGCCGCCGCAAGGTTGTCATGGACGGGTTCAGAAGCGGAAAATTTGACATCCTCGTTGCAACAGATATTGCATCACGAGGTATTGATGTCTCTGAGATCTCGCACGTCATCAACTACGACATCCCGTCTACTCCTGACACCTATGTCCACCGGATCGGGCGCACCGGCAGGGCCGCAAAAACCGGTGACGCCTACACCTTGATCACGCGCGAGGATGAGGAAATGATCCGTCTCATAGAAAAACGGATGGGCCGCAATATCGAACGCCGGCGCATTGAAAGTTTTGATTACAATCAAGCCGGAGCGCCCAATCCCCAGGGCCGCGGGCGCCATCATAAGCACCATCGCCATGGGCAAAAGCCGCATCGCCAGGACGAAAAACCCCACTCCAAATCCAGGCATTCGCCCCAGCCGGGCGGACATCGCAACTTCAACCGTTCAGGAAGCCACCATCGGCGTTATTAAGTGTGCGTGTGCGCGATAATTTATATGAAGAAAATGTACATTTATAATAATTATACAAGGAAGGTATTTTCAAATGGATAGCTTAGTGCAAAGCCTGATAGATATTTGCGTTTATCAAGAGACCAGAACCCTGCTTGAAAATCTGGAAGATGATTCCCGTAAGGATGAAGCATTCGAAGAACTGGAGAAGTCCGCGCTTCAAAGATTGGAAGCGGATGAGAAGAAGCCCGATACCAAGGATGTGCCTGTCATACTGCTCGCGTATGCGCATCATGGGTGTATCCATTCAAAGAAGAAAGACATAGAGAGATTAAGTAAAAAATGCATTGAAAGCGTTCGCACATGGATAAAGAAGAAAAAGTGGTTAGAGAGCAGCCGCAATGAAGAAGACAGAAAAGGCGCGATCAAAGTAATGAAAATAATCGAAGCGCGTATTTTGGCTAAAGATGGTGATACTCCTGCCAAACCCCGGGAGCCGGCGCGCAGCAATAAAGTGATCGCACACAAACCGCAAAAGCCTCCGGTAGAAACACAAATTGATCCTGAGCCTCAGGAGCCTCTTGCACAAACACAACCCGATCCTGAACCTCAAGACCCGGCGCTCAGCACTGAGATGGATACAAACAAACAGCAAGAGCCTCCGGTGGAAACACAAATTGCTCCTGAACCCCGGGAATCAGTGAATAATGATGAGGTGAATGCGAGTAACCAGCAAGAACTTCCAGTGGAGACAAAAAGCGATCCTGAACCTCAGCCCGAAAATCAAACCCCAAAACACGTGACCCCGTCAGACAATCCCTAAACAGAGCGATCCCTATCAGCGCTGCGCAACAGGCTCCCTGCTGATCAGAGAGCCTTGCTTGGTTCAGGTTGAGGGGAACACATGGCATCGATCACTGCGTTAAAAGCAGCGCTGGGCCGCATGGCTTTATTTGCCTTGGCATCATCAGGTAGATAGTAACCGCCAACATCCATGGGTTTGCCCTGGGCAGCTATCAGGTCTTGGCTGATCTTGGCTTCATTGGCTTCGAGCTCTTTGGCGATCTTGGCAAAGCGCGCCTGGATATCTGTGTCCTTAGTCTGCGCGGCCAGGGCTTGGGCCCAATAGAGCGCAAGGTAGAAGGTACTGCCGCGGTTGTCGAGTTCATTGACCTTGCGAGAAGGCAGCCTGCCTTTTTCCAGATATGTGCCTATGGCTTGGTCTAAGGTCTCAGCATAGACCGCAATCTTCGCATTCTTGGTGTTCTTGGCGACCATCTCAAGCGATGGGACCAGGGCGCAATACTCGCCAAGAGAATCCCAGCGTATGTGGCCTTCCTTTATGAACTGCTGCACGTGTTTGGGCGCGGAACCGCCTGCTCCGGTCTCAAAGAGCCCACCGCCGTTCATAAGAGGCACAATGGAGAGCATGCGGGCGCTTGTGCCCAGCTCAAGGATCGGGAAAAGATCTGTCAGATAGTCCCTGAGAACATTGCCGGTGACCGCGATAGTGTCTTCACCCTTGCGGATCCTCTCAAGGGAAAACTTCATGGCATCAACCGGCGTCATGATCCGGATATCGAGTCCTGCGGTGTCATGGTTTGGTAAGTACTTTTTAACCTTGGCGATGATCTCTTTGTCGTGTCCGCGGCGCTCATCGAGCCAGAATATTGTGGGCATTCCTGAGGCTTTCGCCCTTGTCACAGCGAGCTTTACCCAGTCCTGTATGGGCGCGTCTTTGGCCTGGCACATCCTAAAGATGTCGCCGGTATCAACAGCTTGCTCAAGCAGTGCTTTGCCGGAAGTATCGACAATGCGGATCACGCCTTTGCCCGGAGCTTCAAAAGTCTTGTCATGAGACCCGTACTCTTCTGCTTTTTGGGCCATAAGGCCCACATTAGAGACGCTTCCCATAGTTGATGGATCGAATTGTCCGTTGCGTTTGGCATTCTCGAGTATTTCTTTGTACATGGTCGCATAGGATCGGTCCGGCACAACGGCAATGCAGTCCTGCAGTTTATCGTCGTTGTTCCACATTCCGCCGCTGTCGCGCACGACATTAGGCATGGAAGCGTCAACAATGATGTTATTGGGAACATGCAGGTTCGTGATGCCTTTTCGAGAATCTACCATGGCGAGCGCGGGCCGGGTCTTGTAGACCGCTGCGATGTCAGCCTCGATCTCTGCTTTCTTGTCAGCCGGCAGCCGGTTGATCTTTTCTAAAACATCAGCAAGGCCGTTATTGACGTTGGCGCCGATCTCATTGAGCACAGCAGCGTGCTTGTCAAGAGCGTCCTTGTAATAGACTGAAACGCAGTGGCCGAACATTATGGGGTCTGATATCTTCATCATGGTCGCCTTGA
>JBHPMF010000092.1:0-8443 GCA_042563375.1 Elusimicrobiota bacterium
GGCAGGAATATGATTACGAAAACTTTACTTTTAGCAAGCTTAGAGTTTATGATGGCAAACTCTATGCTTCCGGCCACAGCGTTGTTGGCGGGGATGTGCGGGTTTATGAAGATGATTCATGGGACAATCTGGTGTTTGAAACCGGGGATGATTATTGCCAGGGCTTGACTGTGTTTAACGGGAAACTTTATGCTGCGACCAGAGATGACGGGGCGCAAGGGCATGTTTTTGGTTATGACGGGAGCGAGTGGCGTCTGGTTTACTCGGCCAGTGAAGACAAGCTTGCCGCCATAGCCGGTTTCAACAACAAGCTTTATGTGGGAAGCCATTTGACAAATGGAGTCATCTATGAATTCACTCCGTTCTCAGTGTCCATGTCCGTGGCGGACGGGGAGAGTCCGGGCACTTTGACATTCACTCCGGGGGATGACCTTTTTGAGCTCTATCCTTCAACGCATGACGCGCAGAACCAGGTGAAATTCTTTGCTTCTGACACCCTGGGCAATGTGTCTGCTGCAGGGCCGTTCAATGTCCTGATTGATGCTTCTTCGCCCACATACTCCGATTTCAAGTATTACCGGGAGGATGGCGCAGAGGTTCCAACGACTGATTTTTTAAACACTTCAAGCCCGACATTCACGATCGTTGTGGCTGATGCGCTCTCAGGGCTTTCAACGGATGAGGAAGGCGGGAAATATCCGGGTTCTCCTCAACCGGCAATGTATGGGATTGAATTGTCAAGTGACGGAGGCGCAACCTGGAGGGCTATTGCTGCCTCGACCATAGCATACGCTTCTGACGCGGGACATTACCTCGGGCTTGAAGTGTTTAATGGTGATCTTTACGCAGGCTCTTATGGCAAGGTTCTTAATAAGTACGACGGGGTATCCTGGTCAACCCCGGTAGCGGATGCTACTCAGTCGATTTTTTACATGACTACCTACAGGGACAAACTCTACCTGGGAATGGCAACCGGCAGAGTCGGAGTGTATGATGAATCCGAAGGAAGCGTTGTGATCAGTACGATGATGGATGCTGCCCCTGCCCAGGCTGTTGATGCTTTGACTGTGTATAATGGCAAGCTTTATGCTGGCAATGACCGTGGTATCAGCGCGTATGATGGGTATTCATGGAGCCGCAGCACGGACTGGACCAGCAATTATTTTAGCATGAGATCTCTTAGCGGATATCTCTACATTGGCGGAAATAGTCCTCCCGGACTCAGGTATGATGGTGCTTCATGGACAACGCTAACGGGCAGATGCGGTTCCAGCTTGATCGAGGGCATGGCAGTGTATAAAGGCATCTTGTATCATGGGACCAGCGGCGTGAAATTCGCAGATATACTTGGAGACAACTCATCTTGTGTTACAACGCCGGGCCTGGCCGGGCAATCCCTGGGTGTTCATCGAGGAGTCCTTTATGTAGGATCACTTGCAGCTGGTGGTAGACTTTTTTCTTATGACGGCACTTTACCGGTTGTTGTCTCAGAGGACAGTGACAGAAGGGCTGAATTCGCCACTTATAAAGGCGACCTGTATACCGGAGGAAATGACGGCATTATTTATCGATACACTAATTTCAGCGCTTCGATCGATGCCAGTGACGGTGACCCCACCGGAACAATAACCGCTTCAGCGTATGCTGATCCTGTGCTCACGTCATCTGACACACATTTTAGTTTTGGCAACTCAGATACTGCTGATAAGAACCAGGTCAAATTCCTGGTTTCCGACACCCTGGGCAATTTATCCGAGGAAACACAGAATGTGCTTATTGACCTCTCAGCTCCCAAACCGCCTGTGTTCGCTGAGGATCCGCTTGGAACGTGGACCTCGGCTAATAACACAGGTCTTGCTGATTCATTCGGACCTGCTTCAATGGTTTACAATGGGAGGATTTATCTCCTGGGAGGGGATGAAGAAAACAACACCGGCAGGGACACTTATTTCTGGGCTGATGTTAATAAGGACGGTACTCTGAGCGACTGGACTGAATCAGCAGCAGGCGCCTTGGAAGAAGCAGCTCTGCATCAAGCCAGCGTGGTTTACAATGGAAAGGTTTATATCATAGGCGGAAAAAATGCCGGTGGAGACGGAATCTCGGAGAATGTTTATTATTACACGATCAACGCGGACAAGACACTGAGCGCCGGGACTCAAGGTCCGAGCATACCCGTGGAAGTGCGTTTACATGAGGCTGCTGTGGTGGAAGCTCCGGGAGCGCCCAATAAAGCGTATGTGTATGTGATGGGCGGGCAGGATGGGTCGGCTGTTAAGCAGGATGTGGTATACCGCTCATCAATAAGCGCTGACGGGTCATTAGGGCAATGGTTCCCGGACCAATCTCTTCCTGAGGTGCTCACGCAATTCGCGGTTGTTGTTAACAATGGGAAGATCTATGCGATCGGAGGTACTGACAGTAGCAGGGTGTATTATTCTCAAGTGCATTCAGACGGCACTCTTGGGAACTGGGTACTTGACGGGAATACCTTGCCAGGCGTTACGCTCGGCCATGGGGCAGCTGTGGTGAATAACAAGGTGTATGTTGTGGGAAACACATTCGCAGCATCTTTATACTATGCGTCGATAAACGCTGATGGAAGTCTTGGCTCGTGGACAGACGCTACAAGCACCAGCGGACTTCCCGGGGATAGGGCTAATTTCGCGCTGATTACCTCAAACAATAAACTCTATGTGATCGGAGGGAATTCCGCCGCCAGCACTTTTCATAATACGGTATACACGGCTTCAGTGCCTGTCTCAGGCATCACAGCTTACCAGGGAGAGATAAACATTACGGGTTTGACAGGTCCTGCGGACCAGGGAGGACTTTCCGGGCTTGAGACAGACCCCACTTCGATCGGATTATTCACTGCAAGGGAATGCTCAGGCACAACAGTGGCTGATTCAGATTGGTTTGATAATACTACTTATGATTTTACGAGCCTCTCGGGAAACACGAGTTATTACCTTTCTTTGAGGGCCAGGGATAAGGCCACGAACATATCAACGAACTCCTGCCTTGGGCCGTACTTCATGCCTTCTCTTGTAACAGTGGATGTGTCATCAGTGGATACTACAACGAATATCGAGTATGACACGGGCGAAGAAGATGATTACGCTGCAGTGCTCAAGATCGTGATGAACAGCGAGGCGGACGGGCTTACTCGATTAAGGCAGGCTAAAGCGTATTTCATCGGAACATCCACGCCGAGTGATGTAAAGACCGTGCGTTTATACAAGGACAATGATAACGGGGTTTTTGATATTTTGGAGGATGATGATGTAAGCCCTGTGGCAGCGTTTGTCGGGTCAACCGCGACAATGCTGATGGCGGGTACTGATATGAATATCAATACGACCGCAACAACGTTTTTCATGGTTTTAAGCATGAAAGAAACAGCTTTGCCAAGAAGAACCATAGGCTTGCAAGTCGATGCTGATAGTTTTGTTTTTGCAAGGCAAAGTGATGGAGATACGGTGAGCAGCGCCAAAGGGCAGGCAATGGGCAATGTGCCGTATAATTCGCATTTAATCGATATAGATGATCCTCCGTCTCTGATCCTTGTGAACTCGACTTCTATTGCTCCTGAAACCACTTTTGCCGGAGAGCTGGGAGTGGGAATGTTAAGGTTCAGCCTGCACACCACAAGCAATACAGCTGAGCTTGAAAGGATAATCGTGCACAATGACAACCCTAATGATGCTTCATCTGTTCATATATACAGGGATAACGGGGATCTTGTGTTTGACGGGGATGATACCAAGATCGGCACAGGGAATTTTTCAGCTGATCCTGTTAAGATAAAAGCCACAACAGTCACATTCAGTTCTCCTGCCACTTATGAGGAGCAGCAAAACTTGTCGATTTTAAGAGGCACAGGAGCCACATTCTATGTTGTATATGACATAAACAGCGGGGCCAGCAATCTTGATGTCATTATGGCTTCGATCACTGCTATTCCTGATCAGATACGCTTCAGGGTTGCTGTGGATTACCCGACTGTTGGCGGGTTCCCATTGGCTTCAACACGGACCATAATCTACGCTTCAGACGCGCAGATCTTCAGTGAGAGGTCATCATACACATGGTACGGGACTCCTGATTTCGTGTTCAGCTCGAACCTTGGCGCGCAAGGCGTGAATCATATCCATTATTTCTTTGACACAAGCCCCACGCATACATGGGGAGCGCATACAGGGCATGGCTGTTCAACAGATGGATGCCATCTTGGAAGCGGAGAATATCTGTGGGGAGACGGCGTAATAACCACGCATAAGGCAACAGCGACCGCGGCCTCGAATTCAGATTCATGGTATCTGCATATAATACCCTACACTGTGGCGAGTGAAGCAGGAGTACAGAGAAACATAGGTCCGTTCTATTATGACGGGACTGACCCCGGTATGAGCGGGTTCCAGTATTCCAAGAAAGACGACTCATATGTGGCGGAAGGCGTTGATACTGACACGTCAACCCCGAAGATACAGATAGTTTTCACGGACAATGACAATGGAGCAGGGCTCTCTATTGATGTGTCTTCCTTCACTACTGACAGGGGCAGGCGTCCCGGATTTGGAGTGGCTCTGAGCAATAATGGCGGATCAACATGGATGGATTTCGCGTCTTCAACAGGGGTGTATGACGGCCCCGCAACGAGGGCAATGGGTTTCCTGGAATATAATGGAATACTTTACGCTGGAGAGGGCACTAGTGGAACAGATAACGACGGGAATGTGATCATGTATGATGGCTCGTCCTGGAGTGTAAGCCATAATGAAGCGAACGGGCGCGATTATATAAGCAATTTTGCTGAGTTCAATGGAATACTTTATGCGAGTATTGGCGGTGTTAGCGTTGAGGGTGATATTCTTATGTGTGATCCTGCCGGCGGTGTTAGTTCTACTATTTGTGACCGCACGGAAGAGTGGAATGACAGTTTTAATAGCTCTGATGCCGGCGCTACTTATCATGCGGCATATAGCTTGCAGGAATACAATGGCAAATTATACGCGAGTTTTTCCGGTATTGATGGCGGTGATATCTGGGTTTGCGATCCCGGGGATGACGGTGTTTGCGGGCAAAATGACTGGAGTATTGATTATGACACTGTTGGACTGGGTTATTCCTATGCTTTTGGGTTAGGGGTTTATAATGGCAAGTTATACGCGGGGTTTGGCCATCCCACTAATGCAGGAAAAGGTGATGTGTTCGTGTCAACAGGCGGCGCGTGGAGCATGGCTTTTGACGGGGCAGAAAAACTTGCTATAAACATGGCAGTGTATGATGGCAAATTATATGTTGCCCAGGGAGCCAATACAAGCAATCAAGCAGCAATTCACTCGTATGACGGCAATAGCAGTAATACATGGGTTAAAAGCATTGATTTCAGTGATGGATCCTGTCCTTTTACGAGTAATCGCGTTGGAATACTTTATGTGTTTGAGGGCAGGCTTTATGCGGGTACAGGTTTCAGCCCAGATGTAGGCAGTATTTACGCGTATGATGGAGGTTCCTGGAGGCTTGCGTATGAGAGCGATGGGAGCATGACAGCAAGCTTTGGAGCGTATAATGGCAAGTTGTATGCTGGGTTTGGCGGGTCTGTTTATGATATCGTTGAATTCACTCCATTCCACACATCAGCCGGGGAGGCTGTTGACTCTGACACAACAGCCACGCTCGATGTTTATCTGCCTTCCTCGAACATAACTCTTTTCCCTTCGACCTACACTGTGCAGAACCAGGTAAGGGTTTTCGCCTCGAACATGGCAGGCCTGGTGTCTTCTGATACCTATAACATATCCATTGAGAATGACGCTCCGACAATAAGTTCTGCGAGCTTTAAGTATTACTTTTCTGACGGCACTGATGCTACGGGCCAGTTCACTGATACTTCCAGTCCTACGATCACGATCGATATGGCGGATGCAATGTCAGGGCTCTCGATCAGCGAGGCGCAAGCCTCTGTGCTGCAAGATGGACCCGAAGGGATCGGTTTCGGGGTGAGCGTGTCAAGCGATGGAGGGGAGGGCTGGGTTGATTTCGCGAGAAGTACGATCAGTTATTACGGGAGCCAGGAAGGCATATATTCGCTTGAAGTCTATAAGGGAAAACTCTACGCAAGCCAGGGCCATTGGAGCGATGTGGGAGACATTCATTCGTTTAACGGAGACACCTGGACAGAACTGTTCTACGATGGCCCTGCCAGCAGTGACCGGATAAATGACATGGAAGTTTATAAAGACAAGCTCTATGCAGGAGGGAAGGACGCGTCAGGCAATGCCCAGATCCTCGTGTGTGATGAAGCAGGATGCCAGAGCAATCACATAGAGACCAGCGGCACCAGGACAATGGCTCTTCAGGTCTATAATGGCAAGCTTTATGCCGGCATTGGAACCACGGGCGCTGAAGGGAACGTGATCGTGTATGACGGAACCCGATGGCAGACAAGTTACCAAAGCGGCATAGAGCGAGTCGAGTCATTGGGCGTTTACAAGGGAAAGCTTTATGCTGGCCTCGGCTATACTGAGCCCACAGCAGGTGACATAATGGTTTTTGACGGATTCAATTGGACGTTGAGCAGGGATGATTCAACAGCTCCGGGTGATGGCTACTCAAGAGCATTATGTTTCGCGGAATATAATGGAAAACTCTATGCCGGCATGGGAGGCATTGCGGGTGACGGGGATATATTAGTGTATAACGGAATAAGTTGGGGTACGAGTTATGATGCAACAACCGGCTTGACTGTCTGGGACATGCAGGTTTTTAATGGAAAACTCTATGCTGTTGGAAAAGATGATGCCCAGGGCGGAGCAGTATTGCTTGGTTTTGACGGGACAAACTGGAGAAAAGTGTTTTCAAGAGATGCTTTTAACATGACTGATCCTGACGATCCTGTACAGGAGCTGTATTTCATGGAATTGGCAGCATATAATGGAAAATTATACGCATCCGGATACTGCAATACTTTGATGTGCGGTGATGTTTATGAGTTCACTCCATTCACAGGTTCTGTGAACGCGGCAGACGGGGAAACAGCGAGCAAGACCATGACGATCTCGCTTTACGCTGACCCGCTGGGGCAGGATGCAACAGCGCATTTCAGCCTGGGGAATTCAACATATTCAACAAGGAACAGGATAAAGATCTTTGCTTCAGACATGCTCGGCAATGTAGGGAGTGTGGGGCCGTATGACATAAGCGTGGACATAAGCCCTCCGCTCGCGCCAACAATGTCTAATTACAGCGTGGGAGGTTCATGGTCTTTAACAGGTGGTTCTTATGCGCGTGAATATGGGGATTCTGTATTGCACAATGGCAGGATATATGTGCTTGGAGGCACTGGCAGTTCCGGAGCAGTGAATTTCGCAAAGATCAATCCGGATGGAACAGTCAGCGGATGGACTGCTACCACTGCTTTGCCTGTATGGAATGGTGCGACAGTTTTCAGTGATCAGAGTGCGTTCGGCGCTGTTGTTTATAATAACAGGATTTATGTGATCGGAGGCGGGAATCCTCAGCGTGACGGGACAGCTTATGCGCAGATCAATGATGACGGCAGTTTAGGATCATGGACTCAAGGCACACGCCTTCCTGCTGCGCGTACGTATCATTCTGTAGTCGAGCATAATGGAAAAATCTATGCGATCGGCGGGTGGGTCGGCTCGGATTATAATGGTGTTCATTTTTCCCAAGTCAACCCTGATGGAACCCTGGGTGATTGGATTGAAACCACTCCCATGCCCCAGGTGTCTGGGCGCTGGAATTCTTCTTTCGTTCATAATAACAGGATCTATGTGTTAGGTGGTTATGCAGCCTTGAACAAGGCGTATTACGCGCAAATCAAGACTGACGGTACTCTTGGAGCCTGGACTCAGACTACTCAGCTTCCCGCTGCTGTGACATATCGCATGCAGTCAGCTGTGGTTAATAACACGGTTTATGTTGTTGGCAATAATAATGATCCAAATGGTGTTTATTACAATTCCATCAATGCTGATGGGAGCTTGGGGGGCGCATGGACCCAGGCAACTGATCTTAATCATGATCACACTAATCACAGCGCGCTTGTGCATGCAGGAAGGATATATGTGATAGGCGGTACTGGCGCTGATCAGATCGAGGTGTCAGCAGTGACAGATCCAAACGGGCCTTCAGGGGCTGGCTTGTCATTTGATTTCAGCGCTCCCGCTGACCAAACAAGCCCGGATCTCTCAGGCCTTCCCGCTAATCCTGTTTCCATGAATCTTTACACAATGAGCGAGTGTACCGGTACGGCATTGAGTGAGTCAGGCTGGTTCTCAGGTACAACCTATTCATTCAGCGACTTAACAGGCAATACTTCCTATTACACCATGCTGCGCGCAATAGATAATGCAGGCAATATCTCTTCGAACTCATGCCTTGGTCCTTATCATATGCCAACAAAAGTGTATGT
>JBHPMF010000089.1:0-8541 GCA_042563375.1 Elusimicrobiota bacterium
TAAACAGGCCTCAGAACGTTAAAACCAGGGCTGCGCCAAGATCATCAAAACATATTGCACGACGCATGCTCTATTTCGGATGTGCTCTGCTCGCCCTGGAGCTGGCATTGCTTTCACTGCTTTGGATCGCTTCTCCGAGTCTGTGTATGAAACTGCTGAGCATCATAGCAGCCAGCTTGACCGGCGGACGGCTCGCCTCTATATTGACCGGCCTGGAGCTCGGCTTCCACCCCGCGATCATTACCGCCGTATTGTTCCTTTTTAATGTGGCGTGGCTTCATATGTTTTTCCCGGTAGTGATCATTTTTTACCATGGCTTGACCGGGATAAAGTTATTCGGGAAAGCGCTCGAGTCAACCAGAATAAGGGCTGAAGCGAATAGATCCAGGATGGAAAAATACGGAATATGGGGCCTTCCTCTCTTTGTCTGGCTTCCATTCCCTTGGACAGGGGCTTTGGTCGGCTCCGTGATGGGATTCCTAATGGGAATTGACGTTAAGAGAGTGACGATTATCACGACATTGTCAATGGCAGCGGGGATCGTAAGCTGGACGTTTGGATTTAATTATTTTCTTGTGTTAACCGGGACATGGGGCAAAGTCATCTCACTCCTTGCGATGGGCATGATGTTATTCTCCCATGTAGCATATGCCCATCGCCGCAGGGGAAGCGGTTTGAGCGCCGCAAATCCTTTTCCGCGCTTAAACCAAACAAGGCCCCGTTAAGAGGGCCCGCATTATGAAATCAACAAAAATCGCTTATGATCTTCTTTCAAAACACGCGGATAATTACAGGGATTCATGGAGCAACAACCCATATGACAGGTCTCTTTATGAAGCTGAGATCGAGTTTGCCCGAAAACACTTGCCGCCTGTTGGAGCCGTGATGGAATTGGGCTGCGGACGGGAACCTTGCGCAAGAAGCTTTGGGGGAGATGCCCTGGTACTGGCTAAAAAACAGGCGGGTGTCCAATGACGCATCTGGACTGCCTGGAAAACAAAAGTATCTATATCATCAGGGAGGCGTATGCGCAATTCAGGAAAGCCGCCATGCTCTGGAGCATTGGCAAGGATTCCACCACGCTTCTCTGGGTCATCCGAAAGGCGTTTTTCGGCAAGGTGCCTTTCCCGGTTATTCATATAGATACAACATATAAATTCAGGGAAATATATGAATTCAGGGATAAATACGCGAGGGAATGGAACCTCGATCTTTTAGTTGCGAAAAACAATGCAGCGATAGGAAGGGGCCTGCATCCGGAAGACGGGAAATTCCAATGCTGCACAGAGCTGAAAACAAATGCCTTAAAGGACATGGTCGCGCAGCGCAGCCTGAAAGCGCTTTATATCGGCATAAGAAGTGATGAACATGGCATCAGGGCCAAGGAAAGGGTATTGAGCCCAAGAGACATGGACTTCAAGTGGGATTATGCAAACCAGCCTCCTGAACTCTGGGACCTTTACAAGGCGGGTGGTGGAAGCGAGCGGCATTTCAGGGTCCATCCATTGCTCGAATGGAGAGAAATCGATGTATGGGAATATGTGAGAAGAGAGAATATCCCTGTCCCGTCATTATATTTCACAGAACAAGGACACAGATATAGAAGCATAGGATGCGAATGCTGTTGCAAGCCTGTCGCGTCCAGTGCTGACTCGATAGAAAAGATAATAACCGAGCTTAAAACCACAAAGACCTCCGAGAGAAGCGGCCGCGCCCAGGACAAGGAAAGCGCAACCACCATGCAGCACTTGCGCGCACTCGGGTATATGTAAATGAAGACAATAAAGTTCGTGATAGCGGGCCACATCGATCATGGCAAATCAACCCTGATCGGAAGACTATTGTTTGACACCGACTCGCTATCGCAGGAACAGCTTGATGAAATAAACAAGGCAGCAGGCGGTCCCGACGAAAACCATGCCCTCGCGCACCTGCTTGATAGCCTGGAAGAAGAGCGCAAGCAGGGAATCACCATTGACACAGCGCGGGTCTCTTTTTGCGCAAGAGAAAAGCTTTTTGTGATTATTGATGTGCCCGGGCACGCTGAATTTATTAAGAACATGGCCAGCGGAGCGTCTTGCGCTGACGCGGCGGCGCTTATTGTTGATGCGAACGAGGGCGTGAGGGAGCAGACGAAAAGGCACGCTTACCTTCTCTCCATGCTTGGGATCAATCAGGTTATTGTGGTCGTGAGCAAAATGGACAGCGCAGGATTTGATAAGTCAAGATTTGAAACGGTTTCCCGGGACGCGCTGACCCTGCTTGAGCGCGTCGGCATACGATCGCGCTTGAGCGTACCGGTATCTGCGCTTTGCGGGGACAATATCGGCAAGGGATCGCAATCCATGCCCTGGTATCAGGGACATAATCTTTTAGACGCTCTTGAAAGCACACAAGCAAAAGGCCATTCCGGGAAGGGGCCTCTCATGCTGCCTATCCAGGACTGTTATGAGGTAGCAGGGGAAAGAATCGCAGCGGGAAGGGTTGAATCCGGAGTCATAAGCAACAGGCAGACGGTGAAAATCATGCCTATGGGCCAGATCGTCAAGATCGCGGATATCAAAAAATACCTTGGCTCAGCTTTAAGTGCCATAAAGGGCGAGTGCATCGGGATAACGCTTAAAAGCGCGATTCCCCTGAGCCGGGGGGATATTATCTGCGATAAAGAAGGAAAACTGGCTTATAAAAGATCGTTTCTCGCCAGAATATTCTGGTTCTCAAAGGAACATCTCTGCCGGGGTGGGGGGCTGATGATCAAATGCGCCACGCAGGAAAGCGCTTGCGAGGTTGTGAATATCCCCAAAAAGCTGGACTCTTCCGGTTTTAATGCTGTAGAAGAGGACGCGCAATATCTGGCAGACGGCGAATCAGGGATTGTACACCTGCTCACAAAAAGACCTGTCGCGCTTGCGGCATTTCGGGACTCCCCGGAACTGGGAAGGTTTGTGCTTTCAAAGAATGGGGTCGTCTGCGCCGGAGGAGTCGTGGATTTGGCTGGCCATGGATAAAACAGTGATTGTCGGACTTGACGGCGTGCCATTCTCCATGATCAAGGATCTAGCTGAGCGCTCGATAATGCCCGCAACAGCCGCATTGATATCAAGAGGACGCTTGGGGCGAATGGAGTCTTCCGTCCCGGAAGTGTCATCTGTGGCATGGTCTTCGATCATTACCGGTAAAAATCCGGGCGAGCACGGCATTTTCGGGTTTACCGATATAGCGCCAAATTCATACAAAATACGATTCCCCAATTATCGCGATCTGGGGGCCGCGCCATTCTGGGAAGCATCCGGCAAGGACTGCATTATCATCAATGTCCCCTCCACATATCCGGTCCGCGAGATGCGGGGCTCGCATATATCCGGATTTGTTTCCCTTGCCATGGAGAAAAGCGTGTTTCCCGCAAACCTGCTTGTGAAACTGCGGGAATTTGATTACAGGCTGGATGTTGACTCGCAGCTGGCGCATGAGTCGATGGAGCGCTTTCTGGAGGATTTGAATCTGACCCTGGATGCCAGGGTCAGGGCGCTGCGTTATCTGCGTGATAACCACAAATGGCAGATTTTCATGATCGTGTTCACCGGCACAGACCGCCTGCTTCATTTTCTATGGGATGCTTATGAGAACAAGGAGCACCTATACCACGAGGCTTTCATGAGCTATTTCCGCAGGATCGATAAGGCGGTCGCCGAAGCGGCTGAGATGGCTGATGCGGATGACCGCCTGATCATGCTTTCAGACCATGGCTTTGAAAGGCTTAATGCCGACGTATATATCAATACGCTTTTGCGCGAAGTTGACCTACTCAGGTTCAAAAGCGGGCAAAAACCTTCCCTTGAAAACATCGATCGTGCGACAAAGGCGTTCGCTCTGGATCCTGCCAGGATATATATCAATTGGAAGGACCGCTATCCTTGCGGAAGCGTAAACAAAGAAGATGGTGAGGCTGTCTTGGCGGATATGGAAGAGATGTTTTCGAAGCTGGAGCTTGGCGGCAGAAAGGTCGTGCAAAGGACGCTCAGAAAGGAAGACATCTATGCCGGACCATTCGCGGACACGGCCCCCGACATGGTCCTTCTGCCTGGCCGGGGATTTAACCTTAAAGCGAAGATCGACGCCACCATGCTTTTTGGCAAGGGTATTTTCAATGGAAAGCATAATTTTGACGATGCTTTCATTTTTGTTCGCGGGCAGTCATTAGCCCAAACTCTTGCGGACAAACCCAATGTTTGCGATGTGGCGGGCCTGGTGCTCAACTAATGGCTATCGACATTGCCGGCAACAAAGCAGTCGGATTCCGGCCCAATGTCATTATGATCGTGATCGATGCTCTTAGGGCTCGAAACCTGGGCTGCTACGGCGGGGAGCCAGGCATAAGCCCATGGATAGACAATATCGCGAGGCAGGGGCTCTTGTTCTCAAAGGCATATTGCACCTGGAACACCACGGATCCGTCACTCACAACAATTCTTACGGGCAAATATCCTATTTCCCATGGCATAACACAGCACGGGGACAAGGTAAATGAAAGACATCTGGATTGCCTGCGCCTGACAGGCACAAGAACCATTGGCCAGATACTAAAAGAACATAATTATCACACCATAACTGTTGACTGGATGAAAAGATGGTTCAAGCTCGGAATTGATGATTATGGCTATATACAGGACCAGGGATTTGTGAAAAAAGCCAGGCAATATCTCAAATATATGGCCAATCACAGGGAGATATTCAGTCTCTACATGAGCAAAAGGGCGGGTTTCCTGCCATCGCTCAGCGACATTAAGGGAACATTGGGCACTTTCCTGTTCACAAGGGAACTTGCCGAGCTCCAAGATGCGGCATTTGTTACGGCTTCTGCCATTAAGATGATCAAAAGGCGCAAAAAAAGCAATTTTTTCGCACTGATCCACTACTGGGACACGCACACTCCTTATAACTCACCAAAAAGTTTTACCCGGGAGGCTCCATCCGGCAAAAAAGAGGCGTTAAAGGGCAAGTATCTCGGAGCGGTCCGATATACCGACAGCCAGGTGGGAAAACTTTGCGATGCGTTGAAGGCAGACGGGCTGCTTGATAATACCTTGCTTATCATAACTTCCGATCACGGGGAGAGTTTGACAGAGCACGATATCTATTTCGACCACCACGGGCTCTATGAGGAATCGATCCATGTCCCGCTTATCATGCGATATCCCCGGCTTTTTCCAGACGGGAAAAAGATAGATGCCTTTGTCCAGCATGTGGACTTGCTGCCGATGATACTTGATATCCTTGGGATCGACGCGCATGAGCACGACCTTGACGGCAGGAACCTTATGCCTTTGGTCGATGGGACGCGCAGGAAGATCAGGCCATTTGTCTACAGCGAAGAATCCTATGTGCAGAGGAAAATGGCAATACGGACAGACCGGTATAAATTTATTTATCCCACTGACGGCATGGGCCATTGCAGGTATTGCAGGAAAATCCACAGTGCGCCAGTCGAGCTTTATGACCTGTCCGATGATCCGCGCGAAACGCGCAATATAGCCCAGGAGAACGACGGCACAAGCAAGGCTCTAGGTGAACAGTTGCAGGACTTCGTGAGCGGCCTGATCATCAAACGCAACGCAAGAGCAGCCGCAGGCCGTAATCCGGGCAATGTCCGAGAAACAGATTGCGAAGCTGAAGAGGCAGAAATATCCAGAAAGCTTCGCAGTCTGGGGTATCACGGCTAAGGCGCGATCATGGATGTCCTGGGAACTACTATCAGACACTTGCCATCGATTGCCACGAAGCATGCTGCTGATATGCTTTGCGCCTTGTCATGCAGCGAGACATTCAATGCCTACCTGCTTAAAAAGGAAGCGCAGCTATTAAGCCATCTGAAAAAACTAGAGAAAGTCCTTGTTGTTTCAGATGTCAACATCGGCGACTCGGTCAATATACAATCAGCAGCGGAGATATTTAAGCGTGTTGTCGGCTGTAAAGTGGAATACCTCTACAAAGTGGAGGCTGACCCCATTATAAGGCATAACCCCTATATAACGACCTCGTTGCCCCTGCTTGAAGGCTCGATCCTGCCTTCTGGTTCAGACCATGAAACACTCAGCAAACTCCTTAAGAAACGGAGATATGATCTTGTGATAAATTTCTGTCCGTTTTTTTCAAAGAAAGACTTTGCTAATGCCGGGTGTCCCGTTGTATTTCCCACCAGGCTCGTTGCAATGATACTCAAAGCAAGGATGGAGAACGGCGCCAGAGCGCATCTGTCCCATTGCATTGCTCAATACATAAACCATCTGGCCACCCTGCTCCCCGGCAGGACAACGCCTGAGAATACGCAGTATTATTATCCTGGGACCAAAATATACCTCTCCAACAGCGCTTTGCACAAGAGGAATGAATTCATGGGGATAATGGGCATCTTACCCAAGGAGACAACGGTATTTTTCAATCCTGACACATCAAATCCCTATACGTTTATCAGCATTGACACGCAGGTGGCTCTTTTGGAATGGCTTTTGCGACAGGGGGGTATCAACCGTGTTCTGCTTGGCTCGGGATTCGTGCATGAAAATATCGAAGAAGAGCTTCTACGCAGGATCAACACTTCGCTGAAAAACAAGATCGTTGTCGTACCAAGGACCCTGCCCATTGACGCGTACGCGTCTTTGATAGACGCAAGCCGCGTGTTTATAACAGGCGATACCGGTCCCATGCATATAGCAGCCGCAAAGAAGATCGCGGTCAATACAAAGCATTCTTTCAACAACTCCACGATGATCGTCAGCATGTTCGGTTCCACTGACCCAAAGATCTACGGATACGATTCCGGCCGGAACGGATTCCTGGGGGCGAATCAAAACGCTCCCTCAAGGATATTTGGAGGCTCTTGCGAGAGCAAAAACATATCCTGCTCCATTCAAAGAATATGCAAGCGATGCCAAAAAAATGAATGCTTTCTCGGGCTTGATTTGAATAAAGTGACAAAGAGTATTACCGGGTTCCTGTCTGATGACGCTGAGCATTCAGAGACTGCGCTGCGCGATGGGGAAACATATGAAAAGGAGATTTTAAATTATGAAAAAAGATGATGATTCCAAGGATATGGGCGCTTGTATGGGAAGCATAGTCGCGATCGAGAATATGGAAACAAAAGAGGTGTCAGTATATACTCTTACGCGGCCCAATGATGCTGATCCCGCGTCGGGAAAGATATCCATACACTCTCCCGTGGCCCAGGGACTTATGAAGCGCAAGGCTGGAGAATTGGCCCAGGTTGCACTGGAGGGCGGCACCGTAACGTATAAGGTCCTGAGAGTGCTCCCGGCAGAACGGATGGGTAAATAGAAAAGATGTCCCTAAAACGATTCGGCTTGGTTTTCCTCGCCGGCATACTTGCTTTCGGTATTGCCGGATGCGGCGATGCTGTGGCCAGACATGAGGAAGATGGATTAATCGGCGATTACCGCAATCGAAATGAAGAAGAGGTCAAGAAAATCCAGCTCATATTGATGTATTCCGGTTTTGATCTGGGGTATGTTGACGGAGGCATAGGGCCGGACACAAGGTCGGCAATTGTGAAGTTTCAAAAATCCCACGACTTGAAGGCCTCGGGACACATAGATAAAAGGACATGGAAAGAAATATACAGAATAGAGGAAGCAAGTGGGCCATTTCACGCTGGACGCATCCAGCGCGCTTTAGTGCGCGCTGGATTTTATTCTGGCCATGTTGACGGGGTTATTGGCGCAAAAACGCGCAGAGCGCTACGGGATTATCAAAAGTCAAGGGGCTTGACAAAAACCGGGACCATAAACCCCGAAACATGGACCGAATTAAAAAACATTTTCCGATAAACAGCTAAAAACGTACTCGTATGTTCTGCTAACTGATTTATGGAAACCTCGTGCCAAAAATCATGAAACCTCTATCCGTCATCTGGAAGACCTTCTTATAGAGGGGCGAGGCAATAGGATCGTGATATGCTCAAAAAATCCTTGCTGTTTTGTCTTTAGAGCGATCCATCGGCCTGAGGAAAAAGAAAATGGATCAATTCCGTTTCCTCAACTGATCAAGGAATTCCAGGGCAAGTATTTCGGGGTCTTGGGAATGAACGATGGCACAAACAAGAGACCTGATAGCAGGGGCATTCTCCGCTTGCCTGCGGATATCACTATCTATCCTGCCATCCAAAGCCTTTAAGTCCTCCAGAGGTATCTTAAGATTCCATGCCAGATTGAATAAATGCTTCGGATTGGGAAACCTATGCCATGTTCGATGTCGCAAATGGATGCAGGGGTGTCCCAACTTTGCGGGCATGCTTCCATATTTACAGAGTGGCTAGTCCTCGCAGGGCGATAGCCCGGAGGGGGCGAGTTCCCGCAGACTGAGCCCCTCCGCTTGCCGGGTTTGGCGGATTTTTTTTCCGAATGTCAGGGGCACGTTATTCATATAACCTCCTTGTTATTTTTCGAGAATGTCCAGGTTCGGCCAAAGAAATTGGTGAAGGGGGCGTGGCCGAGGCTGGATTTGAAGGCATTGAGTTCACAGGTG
>JBHPMF010000090.1:0-8469 GCA_042563375.1 Elusimicrobiota bacterium
GGGAGCTTGACCCTGCCACCTCTTTGGAGATATTCCCAAAATTGTATTTTGGGAATTCTGTCCCAATTCAGCATTGTGACAGAAAATCTCCAAAGAGGTGGTGGGGTGATTCAGGATCTCCGCTTTGTTTTCTTCTCTGGTAGCCTCAGGCTTTAGCCTGTGTCTGCTTTGTGTCCTCTTCTTTTTATGGTAGCCGCAGGCCGCAAGCGCAGTAGCCCGGCAAAGCCGGGCAGCCCGCGTTCCTTTAAAAATGTAATTCTTCATGAAAGACACAGGCTAAAGCCTGAGGCTACCAAGAGCAGAGCAGACGCACCCATAAAGGATGCGGCTACCGGGAGGGAAGCAGAACAGACGCTACTGAAGACAATGATCATTGCTAATCCAAAGACCTATGATAAAATTAGGACCTTAGGCCCTAGGGAAAATCGATTCCATTTGAGAAAATAAATCATAAGTCATCAGATTACTGTTGCAAGTTTGGATTGCGCAGCAGTCAGAGACGCAGCCCTAAGTCTGCTTTGACTTTTCTAAGTGAGAAAAATCAAATATACGAGAGGTAAAAATGCGAACTAGAACGAATCTCACAAAACGTATTTCAAGTCTGACCCTGGTTGTTACTGTTGTTTGCGGGTTTAATGTAAATGCTGTTGATAATCTCAGTCAATTAAAAGGCCTTCAGGCTTTAAATGCAAAATTCGATTTAAAAATTGAAAATGGGAAGATAAAGTTTTCTCGAGGTAATGATTACGGTCCTATTTATGATGGCGATAGAGCAGCGAAAAGAAAAATAGCAGGAACAGTAGGCGCTGCAAGTATTGCGAGTGGATATGCTCTAAAGCCCCTTTTAATGTCAAAAGGACAGGCTTTAGCGCAAGTCCCAAAATCCTCGTTTAGCGGCATGGGCGCAGGCAATATAAGGGGGCTTTTGGGCGGTGCGGCCGGGCTCTCAGCAGGACTTGCCGGAGTGATAACTGATTGGAAAACAGGAGGCGGCACAAAAGGGCTTTTAGCAGGAACATTAAGCGGCGCAGCTTTGCTTGGTTCAATAGGAGCTGCTGAAGCCTGGATGGTAAACATGCCTCTTAGGAATGCTGCGATGAGCGTATCAAAGCATTCCTTGTTCGGCGGCCTTGTCGCTGTTACCACTATTCTTGCCATGCGCCTTATGACAAAAAGCATAGAGCAAGATAGTCTCCCAAAACCTTAACCGTAACCGTCGAATTTTTCAATACTTCCCAAAAGCTTCATAAAACTTTTCGGGGACGTTGTCAGGTTTGTCAGGTTTTTCAAAAAACCTGACAAACCTGACAACGTCCCCGATATTATGCTCCCTGATTGTTTAAAATATGAGTATCGTGACTACCGTCGGAGGAAAGAGAGGCTTTGCGCAGGGCTCGACACGATTTAGTAGCGGCGTTTGGCACAGGCTGTTTTGGCTGATAGTTTTTTTGCTTTTATTGGGTTTTTCTATTCCTGCCAGGGCCGGTGATCCTACCAATGAAAGAGTAACCTTCATAAGTTCAGTATCATTCACTTTCGAGTTTGATCTGGCTGCGCCAGGTTCAGACACACCATTCATGGCTCTTTCAGCTGATGATGATTTCGCAACAGTACTCTCTTCAGGGGTCGGGACTTTGGGCCAGCAGGCAACAACCTATCTTAATCTGGCTTCCAACACGACCTATTACTTTAAGGTCAAAGACAAGGATGACAATGATGACAGCACATACACCGGTCCCGCAGTTTCAACTGTAACGCACATTGAAGCCATCGCATCCGTGTATCTTGATGATATCTCATCAACCTCGATCGTAGCATCAGCGTATGCGATTTCACCGGGTTTTACCAATTTAAATGATAATTTCGCCGGAATAGCGATCTCTTGCAATACTGAATGGGCTGACTGGAGGGTGTGGGGGGATTCCTGGACCACAAAGGCTGAAATCCCTATAGCCAGGCAGGGTTTGACTACCACGCTTCTTGGGGGGAAGATATATGCGATAGGCGGAGGAGGCGGGGCCTCTATGCAGAACGAGGAATATGACCCTGTGAGCGACACCTGGGCCACGCGGGCTGACACGCTGACAGGAATGATCTTCCATGGAGCAGCAGCAGTCGGAAGAAAGATCTATGTGTTTGGAGGGGCTTACGGCAATACAATAAACGAAGAATATGATCCTGAAACTGATTCATGGATAACACGCGCCCCAATGCCAACAGGAAGGGAAAAATTATGCGCTGCAGCTGTTAATGGAAAAATATACGTGTTGGGGGGTCAGGGCGCAACGACTGCGAATGAAGAATATGATCCCGCGACCAATGCATGGGCTGCCAAAAAGGCAATACCTACGGGAAGGTATTACATGGCTGCAGCGGTTCGTGAAGATAAGATCTATGTGCTTGGAGGTTTTGGCTTAACAGCAAAAAATGAGGAATATGATCCATCCAATAATACATGGACCACGCGCGAGCCAATGCCCACAGCGCGTTATGCTTTAGCAGCAGCGAACTTGGGAGGCAAGGTATATGCAATCGGAGGTTATGATACAGGCGCACTTGACACAAACGAGGAGTATGATCCAACAACGAATGAATGGGTCACCAGCTCTGTTATGCCCACTCAAAGGTATCGATTGGCAGCGGTAGCTGTAGCAGGCAATATATATGCAATGGGAACCACGGTAGGGGATGGGCAAAAAAACGAAGCTTATGACCCGGGCGTGTCGATCAGGTTCGATAATCTTCTCCCTAACGCCCAATACACGTTCACTGCAAAGGCGAGAAATACTGATGGTGTTGAGACAAGCGAATCAGCCGCAACATCGAGTTACACAGCGGCGGGCTTGCCTGTTCTTGTGTCAACAGGGTCTTTCCAGGATGTGTTCGCAACAAGCATGACTATTTCCTGGGTGCAGGATGAGAATCCCGCGAACACTGAATATAGAATGGAACTCTCCACAACCCCGAATTTTGACGGCTCAGGTGATGATGAATCAGCGTGGACAACGAACGTGTCATTTGATTACGAGGACCTTTCTACAAATACAACTTTTTACGCGCAAGTCAAAGCCAGGAATTTCGATAATGTTGAAACAGGGTATGTGTTATTAGGCTCTACCACCACTCTTGCTGCTCCTCCGCAGGGGGCATTCAGCTTTTCAAACGTGTTCAAAACATCTGTAACGATCTCATGGAGTGTTCCGGCGGATGGAACATCAGGCTTTTTAATTACAGCCTCATCCACGAATTTTAACGGCACTGATACCGCGTACTCAAGCGCGACCCTGGATGGCTCACAGGCATCTTTAACGTTTGAGGACCTTGATGCCAATACAAGCTATTACTTCAGAGGCAGGTCATATAACTGGCGCCTGGACTTAAGCAGTTATTCTGTGATGGGCACGACTGTCACTCACATTGAAGATCCGGTGTCCATATTCATAGACGAGCTTTTTCAAACCACTGTCACAATATCAGCATACGCTCCTTTTTTCACGAATTTAGGCGTTGAGGTTTCAGGGGTAAATTTCAGCAGTGATAATGCGGCTACCTGGCAAGGTTGGACAGCAAGCGCGGATGCATGGGCATCAAGAAACAATACTAATTTTACCCCACGGTTTGGTTTGGCGAGCGCAGTCTTCGGGGGCAAGATATATGTAATTGGCGGAGATGATGCTGGTATGGGAAAGTTGGATACCAACGAGGAATACGATCCTGTGTCAAATTCATGGGCCTCGCGCGCTTCTATGCCTACGGCGCGCAGGTTTTTAACATGCGCAGCGGTGGGAGGTAAGATATATGCGGTTGGAGGCAGTGATACATCGGTTCTTGACTTGAACGAGGAGTATGATCCTGCGACTAATATATGGATCACCCGCGCTCCCATGCTCACAGCGCGGCGTTCTTTGACCAGTTCTGTGGTTGGCAATAAGATCTATGCGATCGGCGGTTCCGGAGGCGATACTGTAAATGAAGAATATGATCCCGCGACTAATTCCTGGACAACAAAAGCTTCTATGTCAACAGGACGGGAAGATCTGGTTAGCTCGGTCGTGGGAGATAAGATCTATGCGATCGGAGGCATTAACGGTAATACTGCGAATGAAGAATACGATCCCGGTTCGGATTCCTGGTCAACAAGAGCATCCATGCCAACAGGGCGTTATGCTTTAGCAAGTTCAGCTGTGGGAGGAAAAATATATGCGATTGGCGGTGACATCAGCGTCAACACAGCGGTAAACGAGGAATATGACCCCGCGACAAACACGTGGACAACAAAATCAGCCATGATCACAGCTCGCAGGTATCTTACCAGCCAGGCTGTGAGCGGCAGGATCTATGCTATTGGAGGCTGGGATACAGATTATTCGGATGTCGTGGAAGAATACAATCCGGGCGTGTCCTATAAATTCACGAGCCCTGATTTTGATGAGCCCAACATGGAGTTTGATTTTGCTGTCAAGGCAAGAAACCTGCATGGAGTGGAAACTCAAGTGATATCCACAACCGTTTACACGGCAGCCTATGCTCCGGCAGCAGCGGTTTCCACGTTCACAGCAGTATCTTCAGTGGCTGTGGCAGTGGCATGGGATGATAACGGCAATTCCAATGCTTCTGATGATGTGTATTATCTGCTTGATGTCTCAACAGCAAGCGTGTTCAACGCAACAGGTGATTTCTCTCTTGGCTGGATGACGTCAGTGTCCTCTTATGTTGGAAGTCTCACACCTAATACAACCTATTATTTCAAGGTAAAAGCAAGGAATGAGGATTCCGTTGAAACCGCTTATCACAATCTCGGATCAACATTGACCCTTACGGTTGATCCTGAAAACCTAACGATCCTTGAAGTGTTCGAGTCTTCTGTCACTGCAGGATGGTATGCTTTGGGTGCTGATCCTGATAACTACAGCCTTGAAGCCTCATCAACCAATTTTGACGGTACTGACACCACAATATCATCAGTAACCGCCAATGTATCTGTCACGACCCTTACTGTGACTTCCCTTATACCCAACACAACATATTATTTAAGAGCAGGAGCTCTCTGGAATGACACAACAGGGTATTCTGATATTGCCTCCTCTTCCACTTATATCGAGGCTCCAATATCTATCTACATTGATGAACTTTATCCCTCAACTGTCACAATATCAGCTTATGCCCCGTCTTTCACTAATCTTAAATCAACGGGTTCAGGCATCAATTTCAGCAGCGGCACTGCTTTTGGGTGGGCAGGGTGGACGGTCACGGCTGATTCTTGGACAGCCAGGGATGATATGTCCAAAGGAAGACTCGGCTTGACTGCGGCGGTTGCCGGAGGAAAGATATACGCGATCGGGGGCTTGAATGGAACTGTTTTGGGCACAAACGAGGAATATGATCCTGCGGCAAACTCATGGGCATTACGTGCTCCAATGCCGACAGAAAGGGCGTATTTGACGGCAGCAACTGTTGCGGATAAGATATACGCGATCGGCGGGAACAATGGAGGTAAAAATCAAAATGAGGAATATGATCCTGTGGCAAACTCATGGATAACGCGTGCCTTGATGCCCACAGGAAGGCATGTATTAACCGCGGCAGCAGCTAAAAACAAAATATATGTGATCGGAGGCAGCAGCGGACAAGATAAAAATGAGGAATATGACCCAGCGACCAATTCATGGACTAGCAGGGCTTTGATGCCAACACAGAGGCAGTATCCGGCCGCAGCATCTGTTGGGGGAAAAATATATGTGGTTGGGGGCGATAATGGAGACGAGAACCAAAATGAGGAATATGACCCGGAAGATGGAGCGGATGGTTCCTGGACTACCAGGGCTTCGATGCCAATCGGGCTTATGGGGTCGGCTGCAGTGGCTGCAGGGGGAAAAATATACGCGATCGGAGGAGCCAACGGCGGTGTTCGCGCGGACAATTATGAGTATGACCCCGGATCTGATCTATGGACAACCCGGGATTCAATGCTAACAGCAAGGTGGATTTTGGCCGCGGTGTTCACGGGAGGAAAAATTTACGCGATTGGGGGAAACGCTGGTACCAAGGAACAAAACGAAATGTACGACCCAGGCGTTTCCTTTAAATTCACAGGCTCGGATTTTGACCCCAATGAAGAATTTACATTCTATGTTAAAGCAAGGAACCAGCACGGGATAGAGACCCAAACCATATCCACGACCGTTTATACAGCCGCGTATGCCCCCTCGATTCCCTTAACAGTTTCCACGTTCACAGCAGTGTCCTCAGTGGCTGTGACAGTGTCATGGGATGATAATGGAAATGATGATGCTCCTGATGAAGATGTGCAATATTTCCTTGAAGGCTCAACAGCGAGTGTGTTCAATGGAACAAATGATTTTTCAATAGGGTGGTTCACTGATGTGTCCTCTTATGTTGCAAGCCTTACTCCTCACACGACTTATTTCTTCAAGGTTAAGGCAAGGAATTTCGATGGCGTTGAAACCGCTTATCATAATCTGGGTTCAACACTGACCCATGCAGTCAATCCTGAGAACCTCACGATCCTTGAAGTGTTTGAGTCCTCAGTGACAGCCGGGTGGTATGCTTTGGGTATTGCTCCTGATAACTACAGTCTTGAAGCCTCATCAACCAATTTTGACGGTACTGACACTATAATATCATCAGTAACCACGAATGTATCTGTCACGACCCTTACTGTGACTTCCCTTATACCCAATACAACGTATTATTTAAGAGCAGGAGCTCTCTGGAATGGCACAACAGGGTATTCTGATATTGCATCCTCTTCCACTTATATTGAGGCTCCCACAATGATATTCATTGATGAGCTTTATCCGTCTTCTGTTACAGTATCAGCTTATGCCCCGTCTTTCACTAATCTTAAATCAACGGGCTCAGGCATCAATTTCAGCAGCGGCACTGCTTTCGGGTGGGCAGGGTGGAGCGTGACAGCGGATTCGTGGACAGTGAAAGCTGAACTTCCCACAGGAGGCGGTGGTTCAGCAATTGCTTATGCCGGAGGAAAAATATATGTGATCGGTGCGGATGGTCCTGAGCAGACAAACGATGAATATGACCCGGTTGCAAACAATTGGGCAGTAAGAGAAGTCGTGCCAACCGGTAGGGGTTACGCGTCAGCGCATAATGTCAATGGAAAAATATACGTTATAGGCGGAGACACCGGTAATCCTACAGGTGTAAATGAGGAATACGATCCTGCGGCAAACACTTGGGTCACAAAAGCGCCTATGCTTGAAGCTCGAGCTGGTTTTGCGTCTGCTGTTGTAGGAAACAAGATATATGTGTTTGGCGGAGAAAATACTACTTATCTGAAAACAAGCGAAGAGTATGATGTTTCAGCGGACATGTGGACAGCCAAGGTTAATATGCCGACAGAGATGAGGGCATATTTTGCCGCGGCAGCTGTTGGGGATAAAATCTACGTGATCGGAGGAGAAAATGCCGCGAATCTTACGTTAAATGAGGAATATGATCCTACAACAGACACGTGGGATACAAGAGCTCCAATGCCCACAGCAAGACAGATGTTGGGCGTATCGGCTGTTGGAGGAAAAATATACGCTGTTGGAGGAGATGACAGTGCGAATAGCGATGTAAACGAAGAATACGATCCTGCAACAAATACCTGGGCAACAAAAACCAGCTTGTCCGCGGATTATAGCGATAGCGCTGCTGTTAGCGCAGAAGGAAAAATATATTTAGCAGGGGGCACTCATCTTGAAATATACGACCCAGGCGTTTCCTTCAAATTCACAGGCTCTGATTTTGACCCCAATGAAGAATTTACATTCTATGTTAAAGCAAGGAACCAGCACGGGATAGAGACCCAAACCATATCCACGACCGTTTATACAGCCGCGTATGCCCCCTCGATTCCCTTAACAGTTTCCACGTTCACAGCAGTGTCCTCAGTGGCTGTGACAGTGTCATGGGATGATAATGGAAATGATGATGCTCCTGATGAAGATGTGCAATATTTCCTTGAAGGCTCAACAGCGAGTGTGTTCAATGGAACAAATGATTTTTCAATAGGGTGGTTCACTGATGTGTCCTCTTATGTTGCAAGCCTTACTCCTCACACGACTTATTTCTTCAAGGTTAAGGCAAGGAATTTCGATGGCGTTGAAACCGCTTATCATAATCTGGGTTCAACACTGACCCATGCAGTCAATCCTGAGAACCTCACGATCCTTGAAGTGTTTGAGTCCTCAGTGACAGCCGGGTGGTATGCTTTGGGTATTGCTCCTGATAACTACAGTCTTGAAGCCTCATCAACCAATTTTGACGGTACTGACACTATAATATCATCAGTAACCACGAATGTATCTGTCACGACCCTTACTGTGACTTCCCTTATACCCAATACAACGTATTATTTAAGAGCAGGAGCTCTCTGGAATGGCACAACAGGGTATTCTGATATTGCATCCTCTTCCACTTATATTGAGGCTCCCACAATGATAT
>JBHPMF010000091.1:0-8448 GCA_042563375.1 Elusimicrobiota bacterium
TGATGTGAACGGAGATTCAATGTTCAGGAGCTCTGTGACAATGCGTGTTTCCAACACCCTTGAAAATGCTTTTGTGATCTCCACGGGAACCGCTGTAACAGAGGAGATCCTCCGGGTCTCCACTGCCGGCGTCCTCTATGCCAAAGGCGGAGCTACTTACGGCGCTGACTTGGCTGAGATGTATCCGTTGCAAGGCGAAGCTGAACCCGGAGATGTATTGGAATTCGGAAAAGGCTCCGGCTTCAAAGTGCGCGTGGCAAAAGGAACATCAGCGAACATCATCGGGATCGTTTCCACTGAACCCGGCATGACTATCGGCTGGAATGACATGAGCAAGAATAAACTCAAAGGACATGTGCCCGTGGCTTTGAGCGGAAGAGTGCCTGTCAAGGTCACAGCGGAGAACGGCCCTATAAGAGCAGGGGATTATCTTGCCCCGTCATCAAAACCGGGCTACGCCATGAAAGCCACAAAAACCGGCAGGGTCATCGGCATTGCCCTGGAATCTTTCGCGGCACAAGGCTCTATAGAGGAAGGCAAAATACTTGTCTTCGTGAATCCGCACTATTGGGTCGCCCCGAACGAGTTCGAAGAACTGAAGGAAGAGCTCAAAAAGATAAAACTAACAATAAACAAACGCTAATGTTTAATAATTACAGTAATATTCGATTTTGCTCTTTGCATTCTCTGGTAGCCGCACCCTTTACTGGTGCGCCGCTCGGACATTCGTCCAGAGCGGAAAAGCTCTCATTTTATTCCTCTTCCTTGAGGGGAGAGGTTAGGTGAGGGTGATAAAGATATTACAGACGCAGGCTAAAGACCTGCGGCTACCAAACAGATTTGGATAGGCATGAATTATATATGACACGAATATATCGAGTGCTCAAAGCACTGCTTACGCTTTCCTTGACTTATCCCGTACTTGTTACGCGTATTTCGCGCATTCTATATTCCCAGGTAGTCACACCCCGCGTCCTCCGAAGCCTTGACGCAGGGGAATGGGGTGCGTTCTTTTCTGCTCCGACATGTCGTTCGGAGCAGGGCGCGCCCATAAAGGGTCCTGCTACCGGAACAAGAACAGACGCACCTGTAAAAGGTGCGACTACCAAAAACCGTGATATATCGCGCTATCCGGCTATATTCCTGGCAGCCATAGGGCTCATAAGTCTCCTGCTTTCCTCCCCCCTTCACGCGGACGCGCCAACAAGCGTGGAAGCAAGCGCTGTGTACACGACTTCGATCACATACAATTACACTCTGGATTCTCCCGCAACCGAGACTCCCTTCCTGGCGATCTCAACAGTGAGTGACTTCTCTGTCATGGTCTCTTCCCAAGAAGGAACAGTTGTCGACGAGACTCCGCGTACAACAACCTACATTAGCCTGGAATCAAACACCACCCACTATTTCAAGGTCAAGGTGGCCACTGAGCCGGATGTGAATTATTCCTCCGTCTTTGCGACCTCCACTCTGGCACTGCCTCCTCAGGAAACCTTTACTTTTACCAATGTCTTCCTCTCCTCCATCACTGTTTCTTGGAGCGCTCCTTCCACAGAAGCGTCAGGCTATGAGATCACCGCCTCATCCACTGGTTTTAACGGCACAGAAACTGTTTATTCAAGCGTGACATACATTGGAGACCTGACCGCTCTCACGCTCGAGAATCTGGACATAAACACCACTTACTACTTTAGAGGCAAATCATACAACTGGAATCTGGACTTGGGCACATATTCCGTGATGGGAACGACCTGCACGCTCAATCGGCCTCCTCAGGCGCCGTTTAGTTTCCCGAATGTGTATTCCACGTCAGCCACCATCTCCTGGAACGCTCCTGCGGAAGAAGCAGAAGGATATGAGATAACAGCCTCATCCACTGACTACAACGGCACAGGGACCATTTATTCCAGCGCAACACTCGTCGGGGACCTGACCACGCTGACTGTTGAGAACCTGGTCCCCAACACTACTTATTATTTCAGAGGCAAATCCTACAGCTGGAGTCTTGCCTTAAGCAGTTATGCTGTAATGGGAACCACTGTTGCTCACATAGAAACACCGACAAATATCTACCTGGATGAAATCTCCTCAAACTCAATTGTCGCCTCTGCCTATGCCAGTGGTTCCGCTTTTACCAATCTGGATGACCCGTTTGCGGGGGTGAACATCTCAACAACAGGAGGCACTGATTGGGCAGGATGGACGATTATCGGGGATTCATGGACAACCAGGGCTAGTGTCGGCGGTAATAGGGACAAATTGGCCGGAGCGGCTGTTGGAGGGAAAATATATGTGATCGGAGGATCGGATGCCGGCAATAACGCGATTCCAAGCACCTTTGAGTATGATCCTGTAAGCAATTCATGGGCTAATCGGGCTGATATGCCCACGGAAGGGAGAGAGGGGTTAGCCGCGGTAACTTTAGGAGGAAAGATATACGCGATTGGCGGCGATAACGATGTCGGTGATGTTGATACTAATGAGGAATATGATCCGATAGCAAATTCATGGGCGATCCGCGCTCCACTGCCCACAGCAGGTGAAGTCCTTACTGCAGTGGCTGTGAATGGGAAAATATATGCGATCGGGGGTACTGGCGATACCAGTGCGAATGAAGAATATGATCCTGCAACCAATTCATGGACTGCCAAAACCAATATGCCCACCGGGAGAAAGGATTTGTCCGCAGCGGTTGTCAATGGAAAGATATATGTGATCGGAGGCATTGGCGGAACTAATAAAAATGAAGAATATGATCCTGAAGGCAATTCGTGGGTTACAAAAAGCGATATACCAACCGTAAGATATGATCACGTTGCCGTGGCGCTGGGTGGAAAGATATACGCGATCGGAGGTTGGGACGGTGACTACTCTTCGGTAAATGAGGTGTATGACCCAACAAGTGATTCATGGACAACCCGAAAAGACATGTCCCAGGAAAGAACACGTCCAGCAGCAGCGGCTGTCGGCGGAAAGATTTATGTAATCGCAGGACGCGCCGCTGCCAAGTTTAATCTGACCGAAGAATACACTCCCGGGGCGTCAATTAAATTTAACGATCTGCTTCCTAATACGCAGTATGATTTTATTGCCAAGGGGAGGAATTCGAATGGGGTGGAGACTCAGGAGTCTTTTCAGATCTCAAGCTACACAGCAGCTGCCCTGCCGGCCATTGTCTCAACAAACTCTTTCCAGGATGTGTTTTATACAAGCATGACTGTCTCCTGGGTACAGGAAGACAATCCTGAGAACACTGAATACAATGTTGAGATTTCAACAACCCAGAATTTTGACGGATCAGCAGACACTCTTTCAAATTGGACAGTAAAATTATCAACAGGGTTTGAAGGTATAACATCCAATACAACATACTATGCCCAGGTCAAGGCAAGGAACTTTGATGACTTGGAAACAAGATATATCTCTTTAGGCTCTACCATTACCCTTGCCATGGCGCCTGAAGCTCCGTTTGTCTTTTCAGTGTTCACCACATCAGCAGCTCTTACCTGGAACGCTCCGTCTGACGGCACAGCAGGATATGAGATAACAGCCTCATCCACTGAGTTTAACGGCACAGGCACAATTTATTCCAGCGTAACATTAAATGGAGATCAGACCACACTGACTGTTGAAAATCTTACTTCCAACACCACATACTACTTCAGGGGCAAGTCCTACAATTGGCACATGCTCTTAAGCACTTATTCCGTTATGGGAACGACTCCCACCCTGGCTCTGCCTCCTCAAGCGCCATACAGCTTCACAAACGTGTTTCTAACGTCCATAGCTGTTTCCTGGGACAAGCCTTCCACAGGAGCCTCAGGTTATGAGATCACAGCATCCTCAACTGATTTTAACGGCACAGGCACTGTTTACTCAAGCGTAACATACGTTGGAGACCTGACCACGCTTACATTCGAAGACCTTACGAAAAATACCACATACTACTTCAGAGGCAAGACTTATAACTGGAATCTAGATTTAGGCACTTATTCTGTGATAGGCTCGACCCCGACCCTCATAGAAACGCCGACCAGCCTGACAATAGACGGTCTTTGGGTCACATCAGTCACGCTGAGCGTTGGCGGTAGTTTCACCAACATAGGCCTGGGCCTTTCAGGGACCAGGGGATCCAAGGACGGAGTTTATAATGATGATTGGAGCCTGTGGTCAACAACCCCTTCAGTCACTTCTCTTACCGCAAACGCCCAATATGTGTTCCAAGCCAAAGCAAGGAACATCACCGGAAGAGAAACCGCGCAAACCCCATCGATCATAAACTATACTGCTGCTGCCCGGCCTGTTGTTCCGGGCACGGTTTTTTCAAATGTGTTTTTGTCCAGCCTTACTGTCACTTGGACTCCTAATACGGATAACCCGGCGGGAACAGAGTATTTTGTGGAAATATCCACTGTTTCCACTTTTGATGCTTCATCTGACACAACAGCCGGATGGGCAGTGTTCTCTTCAACAGGTTTTGAAGGGCTTTTCATAAATACCACATACTACGCGCAAGTCAAGGCGAGGAATTTTGACAATGTTGATACAAACTACGTGAATTTTGGAGCAACATCAACGCTCTGCAATCCTCCGGAAGGCATTGTGTTCGATGATATAAACTCCACATGGGTCGTGGTCTCAGCATACAGGGAAAACGGATTCGGCGATCTTAGCGGCGGTACAGCAGGCATAAACATTGCCAAGGACGCAAGCTACGGGTCCTGGCATGTCTGGGGCAGTTCCTGGACAACCAAAGCTGTTGTGCTCACAGGAAGGGCCAATCTGGCTGCAACAGTTCTGGGAGGCAAGATCTATGCGATAGGAGGCTTGAACGGGGGCGTTCGGAATGAAAATGAGGAGTATGACCCTGTTGCAAACTCCTGGGTAAGCAGGGCTGACATGCTCACAGCAAGGCAGGCGTTGGGCGTTGCTGCTGCGCAAGGAAAAATATACGCGATCGGAGGAGCTGCCACCCTTGACACAAACGAGGAATACGACCCCGCGGCAAATTCATGGGTTACCAGAGCTCCGATGTCCACTGGAAGGCAATTTCCCGCAGTATCAGCTGTCAGAGGAAAAATATACGCGATCGGAGGCGATGACGGGAGCGACACTGCCGTAAACGAGGAATATGACCCCGCGACCAATACCTGGACCACCCGCGAACCAATGCTCACCGCGAGGGAAGGCTCAGCCGTAGCAATTGTCGGAGAAAAGATATATGTGATTGGAGGGTCTGGCGGGCCATGGAAAAACGAGGAGTATGATCCGACAGAGGATTCCTGGGTTACACGCGCTAACATGCCATCAGGAAGATGGTCCCTGGCAGCAACAGTTGTCGGAGGAAGGATATACGCGCTTGGAGGCTGGAATGACGGACAAACTAAAAACGAGGAATACGACCCCGCGGCAAATTCATGGGTTATCCGGCGTGACATACCAACAGGAGGGGCAGGGCTGGCCGCGGCAACAGTCGGAGGAAGGATATATGTGATCGGAGGGAATGACGGAGACGAGAATACCAACGAAGCCTATGACCCCGGCGTTGCTACCAAGCTTGACGGGCTCACCCCGAACACAGAATACGATTTCAAGGCAAAAGCAAGGAATCACTCTGGAATAGAGACATCGGAAACAAGCGAGGTCTCGACCTATACAGCGGCTGCCTTGCCATTAGAGGTTTCAACAGGTTCATTATCGGAAGTGGAATTCACAAGCATAACTGTCTCATGGACCGCGAATTCGAATCCTGCTTTAACGGAATATCTTGCGATAATCTCCACCTGCGCCGCATACCCCTTGACATGCGGGTACCAATCATCAGGATGGATAACCACTCTTTCAACAGAGTTTACAGACCTCATAGGAATCACAACCTACTATGCGAGCGTCAAGGCTAAAAATGCACTGGATCTTGAAACATATTACACATCACTTGGTTCAACGCAGACTGATACGCAACTGCTTGCCCCGATCCCGAATGATCCAACCAGCGTATCAAGCAGTTCGATCCAGGCTAATTGGACAGATCAGTCAAGCCCTGCCGGCACAACATTTGAAGCGCAGATATCCACTGATTCAGCGTTTAATCCTGTTTTAGCAACAAGTGACACTGCCAATGCATACGCGGTTCTCTCCTCTCTTGACATGTTTACAACGTATTTCATGAGGGTAAGAGCGGAATACCAAACAGACCAGTCGTCCTGGACAACCCTTCCCTCAACCATGACACTGGTGGGTCCGCCCTCAACATTTTATTTTGATGAGATAACCACGAAAACGATCACTGTGTCCCCGTACTTTAAAACCCTTGAGTGGATCGGAGGGGCGACAGCAGGGGTGAATATCTCATGCGTAGGCGTGTACGGGGGCTGGCACACAAACGGGGATTCATGGGATAACACTAAGGCTCCCATGAACCCCTCGGCGACGCCGTTCAGGGTCGCGGCAGGAGCGGCAACCGTCGGGAGCAGGATATACGTGATGGGCGGGACATGGGATAATACCAACGGGGAGAGCACACACGAGGCATACGCCCCTGCAAACGATTCATGGGATGCTTCCCCGGCCGCGATGGACACGGCCAGGTTTTCCTTCGCGATCGCAGCCGTAAAAGACAAGATATACGCGATTGGGGGATATGACAACGGGAGCACTTTTGCCGTAAACGAGGAATATGACCCGGCCACAAACACATGGACGACCCGCGAGCCCATGGCCGCGAACGATTATTTCACGACCGGAGTGGCTGTGGGAGAGAAGGCATATGTGATCGGAGGAGCAGCGGGCAGCAAGAATGGAAACCGGGAGTATGACCCGGCGACCAACGCTTGGACCGCGCTTGCCAATATGCCGACGGGAAGATACTGGCCGGCCGCGGCAGTCGTCGCAGGAAAGATATATGTGTTCGGAGGCACGAGTGACTACACCACCGCTGCTTCTGTTTCAGCGGCAAACGAGGAATACGATCCCGTCACCGGCGACTGGGCCACGCGCGCTTCCATGCCAACGGCAAGATACGGCGCCGGCGCAGCCAGCGTCGGAGGGAAAATATACGTGGCCGGAGGCTCCGAAGATAATTCGGTCAGCTTTACCGTCAATGAGCTTTATGACCCGGCGACCAACGCCTGGACCACCATTGCGCCCATACCCACGGCAAGGAAAAAAACGCTCTATGCCACAGCTGTTTCCAGCGGGAATATCTACACGTTCGGAGGACTGAGCTGGCCCGGTACGCCGCTTCAGACCACTGAAGAATATGACCCCGGCGTGTCGAGAAAATTCACAGACCTTGTCCCAAATACCCAATACACTTTTAAGGCAAAAGCAAGGGATTCAAACAGCAATGTTACCGGAGAATCCGCTACGGTCTCAACATACACACTGGCTGCTGTTCCAACGGTCGTTTCAACAGGGTCTTTCCAGGATGTTTTTTCAACAAGCATGACTGTTTCCTGGGGCGTGAACGAGAATCCTCCGGGCACGGAATATTACCTCCAATTCTCCACTTACTCGGATTTCTTATCAAGCACTGATTCCGGATGGATAGCATCTATTTCAAAAGAGTACACCGGTCTTTTAAAATTCACGACCTATTACGCCCGGGTAAAGGCGAGAAACGCCTATAACAGAGAGACAAGTTACATTTCGCTTAGCTCAACTCGGACACTTGTCGGAATCCCGGATGATGTTCTTTTTGAGGAGATCGGGTCAACATGGATCGTGGTCTCAGCTTATTATGAAGAAGCAAGCTGGCTTGGAGGCGACACAGCCGGAGTGGATATCTCCTGCGCGAGCATCTATGCAGGCTGGCATGTGTACGGGGATTCATGGACCACAAAAGCTAATCTTCCCACAGCAAGAAACACTTTGGCAGCTGTTGCTCTTGAAGGAAAAGTGTATGCGATCGGAGGCAATGACGGCAGTATCACTGATGAGAACGAAGTATATGACCCGGCAACCAATAATTGGGGTACGCGCGCCCCATTGCCTACTGCAAGAAGTGGTCTGGCCCTTGCTGTTGTTAAAGGAAAAATATATGCGATCGGAGGCAGCGACGGCAGCGCCACTGGTGAAAATGAAGAATATGATCCCATAACCAATGCCTGGACCACTCGCGCTGCAATGCTGACAGCAAGAAATAGTCTGGGAGCAGGGGTTGCTGAAAACAAGATATATGCGATCGGAGGCAATGACGGCAGTATCACTGATGAGAACGAGGAATACGACCCTGCAACAAACACCTGGGCCACACGCAAACCAATGCCAACAGCAAGACACGTATTGACAGTGACAGCTGCGGGAGGAAAGATATACGCCATAGGCGGGGACAAAAGCGGATATACAGATGAGAACGAGGAGTATGATCCTGTGGCCAATGAATGGGCAACGCGCGATCCAATGCCCACAGCAAGAAGCAACCTCGCAGCAGCGATTCTGGGAGATAAG
>JBHPMF010000093.1:0-8416 GCA_042563375.1 Elusimicrobiota bacterium
CGGCTGTTAGATCTCTACTCGGGTAATGCTGATGAATTCGCGGACAATGACAAGATCAAGCCTGCGGCTGCGCCCGAAATCAACAACAAAAACATGCAGCGCGACGAAAAAGCTTTGCCGGTAAATGACCCATATCTCAAGGCTTGTAAAAAGGGCTATATAATGGATACCTCGGGAGGAAGGCTTTACAGGGCAAATGAGCACATAAACAGATGGGTCAATGATGATGCCATGCGCTTTCGGCACAACGATGACTTTGAATCGTATATGCGCCAGAACGTAGGGACTTTTGACGCTGATGAATACGCAGCAGCGCTTGACGCAACAGTATGCGAGTCACTGCTAACCGGCAATAGGAACACATACACATTGTTTCTGGCTGAAACAATGATCGAGTATCAAAAGATCTCGGACAAAATGAGTACATATATTGTTTTTGAAGATATCAATGACTGGGTGAAAAATTATGAGAACGCTCCCCCCGAAACATCTATAGACCAAAAACGCATGAACGAGCTTGAAGAAGATTCTCTGGCCGGGAAAACCACGGTCAGGGATAACAGCTCCAGCATGGATGCCAATAAAACAGTAAAAAAACAGCGCACAAAAAAACAATCATACTTTGACTATATGGAGCAGGTTTACGACCCAAGGCTCAGCGTCAGGGCAGATCCCAGGGCGGATTCTGACCTGACGCATGTTAACGCCAAACTTAAAACAGGCGTGTCTGTGCGCATGCCGGGAAAACTCGGCAGAAAATACAACGCACGGATCCATCTGGGCACAAGATATGACACTGATGACGGCATAACTGAATTCAACAGCGGGATACATGTGAGATGGTGAACAGAAAGTGAAAAACGCGATAAAGGGAAATAGGGTATTCCTTTTTATTTCATCAGCGCTATTCCTTCTTTGTATTATTGCTGGTTTTGGTTTTTGCGAGGATGGATTGAGGCCGTTTTCCCCTGCTTCTACAGCGGAGGATAACCCCTATCTTGCTACTTACCATGCTTTCAGCGGACCATCGCAAAATGAAAACTCCCTGCGCTATATGCACGAACCAGCGCTGCCTTTAGTGCCCGGCGCCAATGCCGACAGCATACCGGACCACACAACACCGCTTCCCCCGCCTATACTAACACCTGCCATCAAATCCTGCAAAAAAGGGTACACGCTGGACACGACAGGCTCAAAGGTTCGCAGAGCTCAGCACTACCTGGATACATGGGTGTCAAGCCCCATGCTCAGGATCGATTACGAAAACGATCTTGATCTATACATGCGCGAACACGTGGGGTCGTATGACACTGATGAATTTATCGCAGCTCTTGACGCATCTGTGTGCAAGGCTATAAACGAGGGGTCAACGGATGTGTACGTGTTCACCATGGCAAGCATGTTCCATCAGGCACAAGTCATTATGGATACTGTGAATATCGGGCTTATATCAGATTATCCGGATGAATGGAGGGATGCCCTTGGAAGACGGCCATGGGCAGATACTGATCCTGAGGTATATTCCAATTTAAGAGACATAGAAGACCATACGTATGAAGTTGAATCTAAGAAAAAAACAAAGAAAACGTATCGCAAGAACGAACTGATCCAACTTCCGGACCCTGTTAGCAATTACCTTGATTACCTTGATCATACGTTTGACCCGCGCACAAGCGGCCGCATTGACCCAAGAGTCGAGGAAGACGATATAAGCAAATGGGAGTTCAATGCTTCAGGACGCGCATCTATTAAGATCCCCGGACATTTTGCAAGAGACCACTATCTGAGACTGCACCTTGGAGGCAAATATAAATCCAAGGATGACGTTTTCAGGTTCGACGGCGGCATCTACGGCCATTGGTAGAAGACCATAAAGGCCACTAACACCAATAAGGCCGAAAGCCATTCTTCATCATATTATCCCTGTTGCATACGATTTTTTCATCATCTCATCCCACATCTCTTCGGCAGTATTCGGCCCATCGTCTTTTAAGACCCCAAATCCTTCTTTCTGGTTGTCTTTCTGCGGTCCTCCGCCTCATTGGCCTTAATGGAGCTTGCGGGATTGATCTTGGTCAATTGATTTGATTGACCGCGGTCATATGACCACTTTTGGCTAAATATGATAATTTGATCAGAATGATAAACGAATTTGAGGTTACAGGAGGAAGAAAATGATAGCAGTTGCACTTGCTGTTCTCCTCGGGATGTCAGCGCCAGCGCTACTTTCCCCTCAGAACTCAATGAACTCAACTATGTCTTCTGCTGACTACGAACCCTGCGTTTGGCCCCGTTGCTCAAGAACCACTTCTTCAGCTGACTACGAGCCCTGCGTTTGGCCCCGTTGCTCAAGATAAGAACTACATAGATTAATATTCACCCCACTGCCTCAAGGCGAAGAGGTGGTGGGGTTTTTCGTCTGATACCTAGAAATGGTAAGATAGTATATGATGCAAAAAACACTACAACTATCCCAGGAAACAATTAAAAAACACCGTTCGTGGCACTTAATTGATGCTTCCAGCGCGACCCTCGGCAGGATAGCCAGCAAAGCAGCCTATATATTGATCGGCAAGCATACAACCTACTTCAGTCCGCATGCGGATTGCGGTGATTTTGTGATAGTTGTGAATGCCGGAAAGCTCAAAGTAACCGGCAGAAAAATGGTGCAGAAGCAGTACTTTAAGCACTCCGGGTATCCGTCCGGAGCCAAGCTTGTCCCTTTTAAACGATTATTCGAAGAGAAACCGGAGCGGATCATCGAACTTGCAGTCAAACGAATGCTCCCGAGCAATAAGCTTAAAAAACGTATGCTTACAAGACTTAAGATCTATAAAGGAGAGAACCATCCTCATGCCGCCCAAAACCCAAAATCAATTTAACGCAGTAGGAAAGAGAAAAACTTCTGTCGCGCAGATCATTATCACTGTGAACGGCAGTGGTAATATCGTTGTGAACGGAAAAACACTTGACAAATTTTTTGGCAACCGCCCATGGCAAAAAGCCGCTATTACCAGCCCTTTGGAGGCAGTGAGCTTGGCTTCCAAGATCGATGTTGTTGGAAAGGTACACGGGGGCGGCGTCACAGGCCAGGCCCATGCAATGCGTCACGGAATAGCGCGCTGCTTAGCGCAAATAGACGCCCAAACAAAACAGGTCATGAGAAAAAAAGGCTTTCTAACACGGGACTCAAGGATCGTGGAACGCAAAAAGCCCGGCAGACCGAAAGCAAGAAAGAGATTCCAGTTCTCCAAGAGATAATCTCGTGATCTCCCCATCAAAAGCGATAAAGGATCTTCCTCCTTATTTATTCGTCCATCTTGTAACGCTTAAGAAGCAGGCAAGGGACCTGGGCAGGACCATAATAGACTTAGGCATGGGCAATCCGGACATGCCCACCCCGAAACACATTCAAGATGCCTTGCGAAAAGCTGTCCGCGACCCATCAACGCATCGATACCCCATGGCGTCAGGCTCAGGGGTGTATGCTCAAGCAATTGCGAAATTCTATAACAAAAGGTTCGGGGTGAAACTCAATGCCTCAGAAGAGATCCTGCCTCTTATCGGCTCAAAAGAAGGATTAGGACACACTTTTTTTGCTCTTGCCAACCCCGGCGACACAGTCATCATGCCCACTCCGGCTTACCCGGCACATACTAACATCCCGTATCTTTCCAACACAAAAGCGCATTGGGTGGCTTTAAAGGAAAAAGACGGGTTCTTGATGGATTTCGGATCCATACCAACGAAAGTACTTAGGAAAGCAAAGATCCTCCTGATCAACTATCCTAACAACCCAACGGGCGCGACCGCTGAAAAGTCCTATATAAAGGAAGCTGTAAAAGTCGCTAAAAAATACGGGTTTTTACTGATTTACGATAATGCGTACTCAGAAATGACTTTTGACGGGTACAAGGCTCCATCAGCCCTTGAGATACCCGGGGCCAAAGACGTGACAATGGAATTCAATTCTCTTTCCAAAACATATTCCATGGCAGGATGGCGCGTAGGATACGCTGCAGGCAACCCAAAAGCAATAGGGTGTTTGGGCAAGATGAAAACTTTCATTGATTACGGAGTCGCCGGATTCATTCAAAAGGCAGCGGCCACTGCCCTGACTTCGGGCGGCGAAGCAAAAATGGCAGCTGTTTATGAAAGACGGCGAAACGCATTCGTTAAAGCCGCTGCAACCCATGCCGGATGGACAATGCCTAACACAAAAGCCACCATGTATCTATGGCCAAGCATCCCGGAACGTTTTAAAAAGCAAGGCTCATTCGCATTCGCGAAAAAACTTCTGCTCGACACAGGCGTATGCTTGTCTCCTGGGGTCGGTTTCGGCAAAGCCGGCGAGGGATTCGTGAGAATTGCTCTTGTTGAACCTGAAAACAGACTGATCGAAGCTGCAAAAAGAATCGGCAAGTTCCTATCTTTCTGATAATATTTTGATTTTTTCCGGTAGTCGTACCCTTACGGATATGTTCTGCACTTTGAATTAATATGGATGATAAACCAAAAAATCACGCACCCAATATACCTGCCCAAGGCAATCGAGCCCCTCATGGGCGCCCTTATCCTCGCAGAAGGCGCTATCCGCGCGCTAATCCGAACTATACGCCAAAAGGCCCTGCGTCTGATTCACCTGTTTCCGGCAATCGCGCACCTAATACGCCTGCTCCCGGCAACCGAACCCCTCACGGGCACACTCATTCATATGGCAAACAATATACACGCACTGACCCGAACGTTAAACCAAAAAATCCTGCATCTGATTCACCCATTTCCGGTAATCGCGCCCCTCATGGGCGCCCTTATCCTCGCAGAAGGCGCTATCCGCGCGCTAATCCGAACTATACGCCAAAAGGCCCTGCGTCTGATTCACCTGTTTCCGGCAATCGCGCACCTCATGGCCACGTTCACCCCCGCAGAGAACGCTATCCGCGCGCTAATCCAAACTACAGACCAAAAAGCCCTGCGCCTGGTTTATCCGCTTCCGAAAATCGCGCTCAACATGAGCACGTTGCGTTTCATGAAAAGCAACATTCGCACACTAGCTTAAATTACAAACTTGAAAACCACGCATCCGACATAGCTGTTTCCATTACCGCTAAAAGCATGCCCATGCTTTTCAGGAATGCGATCACAGCCTGCGAAGACATCCTGCTCCCCCAAAACACTGCCAGCGATCGCGCAGGAAAATACCATTCCTTTAGCATTGCCATGAATGCTGTTTCCCTTGAACAGCTTTACGTGATCTGGCTCAATGAGATCCTCTATTGGACACAAACAAAAGGTTTTATATGCAGCAAGCTCAGGCTGCAGCTAAACACCCAAATCTACAACCTTAAAGTACAGGCACAAGGCTTCTTGCACAAAAAACTACCCCTAAAAAGAGAGATCAAATCCGCCACATTCAATGAACTCTCCATAACCCACTACCGCGGCAAATTCCAAGCCCATGTCGTGTTCGACGTATAAGAAATCTACCTACTGCCCCCCTTCTTTTTCTGAACTATCTTCCCAATAACATCAAGGAAATAGCGCTGCTCCACCGCCATGAACTTCGCCGCGATATGGTCGCCATTAGGGTCAGTCAAGGGAACGCCCCAGCATTAGCCTAAAGTCCCAAAAAATTCCTTCCCGATAGTCCTACAAAATACCTCAAGCCCCGTGTGATAATAGTTTTAGCATGCACATAGTATGCATGGATAAATTTGAAATGAAAAAAGCGCTCAGCTTATTGATCTGCATTATATTTACAGGTATTTCATTAGCACACACAAGCGAAAAACATCCACAGAACTACCCGGCCATCACCCTGCAAGAAACCGCAGTATCAGGAATATTTGCAGAATTAAAAGATGGCCAGCCGGTACTCACACATGCTATACACTCTGACCGCCCGGAAATGCCCAAGCTTTTAGCCGGAGCCGGGATCGCTCTTAACAGCACTGCGATGTTAAAAGCCGCGCAAAGCAACGTTAAAGTATTTCAGCTTGCTTCTCCAAATATGGAATTTTTGGACCTAACTGATGAAGAGGCCCTTGAATTGGGGATGACCGAAATTACAGGAAAAAGGTTCATCGCGGTTAACTCAGAAGGCTTGGCGCTGAATAAGACCAATATTCCTGATTCAGAAAAAGCCCAAATGGTTATCATTGTAAATAAAGCCCGCCAAGGAACTTCTCCGGATGCCCAAACCATGAAGGTATATTATCAAGGAGTTTTGGAGCATACTTTTAAAGTGTCTACCGCTAGAGAGAAAGAAGTAACAACTAAAAGCGGGAAAAAATATATGGCCTCCACTCCCGTAGGGTATTTCCGACCCACTAAAATATATAAAGAGTACTACTCTTCACTTTGGGCAGGATCCCCCATGCACCATGCTGTATTTTTTATAGGCGGGATCGCTATACATGCTACCACCCCCAAGAACTTTCATAAGATCGGCAAAAGAGCATCCGGCGGCTGCATACGCCTAATGCCCAAAGACGCGCAAGCCCTCAATGAAATGGTCCTGATGACCGGACGACAAGATTGGTATCTGGCAGCAGAGATCATTGTTGCCTCAAACAACAAGCGCTATGTCCGAAAACGCGCTGAAAAATGGCAAATGAGCGTCCCCAAAATAGCCCGCCACACCGGAACCCTAGACAAGAATACCGCTGCCTGGTCTCTAGACACCCTCATAATCGTTAAGTAAGCAGTACGGGCCTACATCCTCTCCCCCTCTCCCGGTAGCCGCAGGCTTTAGCCTGCGTCCGTTCCCCTTCTCCCGGTAGTCGCATGCTTTAGCGTGCGTTCCTTTAAAAATGTAGCTCCCTATCCCCGCTCTCATCACGCCCGGCACAGGCAAGGTCTCGCGCCACGAGTGCAAATCACACTGTTTAGTAGTTATACCGCGAGATGAGTCATAAGCCCCAAACATATTACCTCTTAGTCTCAATACACCCATTGGTTTACATGGAATAATAAAGATAGTGACCAACAATAAACGACTGGGAGGTAAATGATATGAAAAAAGTGTTAATAGTATTTTTTGTCCTGGCAGCCATGCAGATGTTAGCAAGATCAGCATATGTAATGACGCAAGAGGAATTGGACAGCTTGTTCAAGAAAACAATTCTCGCTAATTGCCACATCACTGAATCTGCCTATGATAAGGGATTTGAAGATACCAGCTTAGAACTTATGTGCGGCTCTGACGCAAGCCATTGGAATAACTATGTGATCAGCGCGCTCAACAGTTTCCATATAGCTGCCCAGCAACAAGGAGAATATATTCGAGACTTTGAACCATCAAGGCTGAAAAAGCACTCTCCTAGAGAGATCACATTCTATTCTGGCGGGAAACTTGTTTCGTTACACAGAGAAGATTCTTCTAAAGACAATAAAAATACTACGGAGATTAATATAACAGCCGCAAGTTCAGTAAAACTGGATATTTTTACGCGAGGGGGTGGATGCAGAATGGATTATAGAGCTCTGCTCGATCATCAGTCGCAGCGCACCCTAATTCCAACCCACAAAAAGCCGGGGCCACACGGGCAGCATGAATACATCGATATCACACCCTACCTAAAGCAAGGTAAAAGTCATTTAAAAGTGCAGTTCAGGAATTTGGGCTGTGGCAGTCCGCACAAACATATAGGCGGTACTGCAGCTTCGAATTTCGAGGAGAAAGTCACCCTGAGGGCAAATAATCAGGACATCTGGGCTTGTGACCTGCAAAAAGAGATTGCCGGGCATGCAGAACAGCCAATATTCACTTGCATAGCTTATATAAGGAAAGACTGAAAGAAGAACAAATGAAAAAGACACAAATTATCGTATTCTTACTGGCAGCTGCCTTAATAGGACCGCTATTAGCGAGCAATGCCGGCGCCTATGTATCCGAAGAGCATTTTTATAAAAACTCAGGAGGCGCAGCGCCTGAAAGGCAGGAGTATGTCTGGGCAGGTGATCCGGGTATGTGCATAATGATAAACAGCACGGGCGGGGGATCGCCCACAAGCGAGGTCTGGATAACTGATACGAAACATTGCCTGCCGCAGATCATTGCCGAACAGTTCATTAAGGCAAGGGAAGAAAAAGGCTGTAATAACAAGGAATTACTGATTGACGCTTACGGAGGGGGACCGCTTTATACCAACTTTCTTCACCTCAACAACGATTGCCTTTGTTATACCGAAACCATAATCGATGACGGCAACAAGAAGGTTGAAAGATCCTATGCCAAGGCTGATACCTGCAAGTCCTTTTTTGACAACCAGGAATACACCTTACTGCAAAAAGTCATAAATACCGTTCTAGCAGAATACCCTGAATCAAAATAAAGCCTAACTGAACCGCTTAGCCTGGACCTTAATTCAAAAAAGAGTCAGGTCCTTTTGCGACCGCAGAGAGCAAAAGGGGT
>JBHPMF010000094.1:0-8374 GCA_042563375.1 Elusimicrobiota bacterium
TTATAGACCGCAGAAGTGACAACTGGGCTCTCTGGCAGCTCTCAGTAGTGCATATTTCATGCTTTGACATTACCTTCGCAAATTCTTTTACCAAGTAAACCCCTTGCACGGTAAAACGCACATTCTCACTGCTTAGCTTTTTTCTTTTCTTTCTTATGGCATCTTCTCTGATCTGGGCATACCCCTCATTAAAAAGTCTTTTGCTTATTTCAATACTCTCAGCGCTTGTATTACTCTCAAGAAGATCCAGGACCATGTATTTATACAATCTGAATCCAGTGCCCGGATTGATCTTGTGCATATGCCCCATGTGCGTTACAAGCAATTTGAACTCATTGTCCTTGCACATGTCAGTCGTGCATCTGCCGAAACTCAAACTTTTGCCGTAATCCCTTGCCAACTCCATGCCGAGAGGGCTGAAAAAAATATTTTTATTATCCAGCGACTGACCTTCGCCATTTTGCACCACCGCGAAACCATCCAGGAAAAACTGTTCAATCGCGTCTTCTCGTGGTTCTATTTTCTTGTAAGTGGTAATGATCTCGACTATCGCGGATTTATGCTTTTCCCACTCATCCTTTTTCTTTTTAAACCAGAATCCATAAACAGGCAGCAGAACAGAAACCGTCAATAACGTCAATAAAACAATACTTATGCTCTTTTTCATGCCATCACCGCACAATACACCCTATTTAGTACTTACCATGCATTATGCCCGGCGTCAACGCCCGATAAAACAAGTAGCAAGGTGAACTAAATTGTAAATATGTTAGTATTACGAATACATCGCTCAAACTTTCTAAGTTAAGCTTTTATTAAAATAGCAAAGCATTGGGCATTGCGGTTTTTTTGTTTGTATAAGGAAAAATGAATTTTTTCATCACCTCAAAATGGAGTTACGCGGCAGCAATAGCAGTTCTGTTTTGCTCAGGATGCGACAAATTCAAACCAGGGGGCAGTTCCATGATAATAGAAAAAGGATCCAGCGTTACCATTGAGTACACATTAACCGTTGACGGCGAGGTCGTGGACACCTCGGTCGGGCGCGAACCGCTTTCCTTTGTGCAAGGTTCCGGGCAAATAATACCGGGCCTGGAAGAACAATTGGAAGGCATGAAAGCCGGAGACCAGAAAAAAGTAACAATTGCTCCTGAAAAAGGCTACGGCACTGTGATGCAGGATGCCTTTCAAAAAGTCCCAAGATCAGCTTTCAAGAACATTGATAATTTAAAAGTAAATGACGTTGTCAGCGGGCAATCTCAAGGCCGACCCTTTAGAGCGCGGGTAGCAGGCATAGAGGGAGAAGAGGTCACCCTGGACCTTAACCACCCCCTAGCAGGCAAAACCCTCAACTTTGACGTAAAAGTAATACAAGTCAAACCCAACCCCAAAGACAATTGAGCATAATATATCCCACGCTAAATCACCCCTCCAGATAGGCACTATTCACCCGCTCACGTGATAAAATCAGAGTATCAAGGTAAAGCATGGTTAATCGGATCAAAAAACTTGTCTGCATCGCATCAATATCTCTGACATGCTCTCAAACTATTCACGCTGAACTTCCGAATTCTTTCCCTGCCAAGCCTCCTGTCCAAAACATATTCCTGCATGAAATCTTTCATGGTCTTCCGCTGTTTCGGCCTCAAGCCAAGCCCCCCGCGATTATCAAATACGTTTCAGTCTTAAGCGAAAGCAGGGCGACATTTAAAGCCATAACCCCACATGGGGCTTTCCCGGGAAAATTTAAAAAATACCATGCCAAAGCCTGGATCAACCAGACTGACCGCTTAAAATCCACAGTGCATGTCACCATCGATATGGACTCGATAACAATGAATTCCATTCTTATCCCTGACTTTGCCGTAAAAAAAGCCCTTCAAACAGATACCTATCCCACAAGCTACCTTAAAACCCTCAGGGTGCGCCCGACAACTGACCCCGCGATTTATAATGCGGATGTTGAATTCAGCTTTATAGGCAAGGTGCATAAAAAAAACATCGACTTTCAATTAATTCAAAACAGTGGGCACATTCGCGTGATCGGATCAGTGTATCATCAGGTGTCAGAGGGCTTAGCCGGTGTCGTGGATTTCAATGTAATGCTTAGACCCGCCATTACAAGCTTTGGATATTTCAAATGACCATAAGAAAGATGATCCGCGCCTCAATGGCATGCCTGCTTTCGCTCTCTGCCCTGACCCTATCAGCCGCAGCGCTTAACCATGACGACTATTCGAACGCTATCGAATCATTTGAGTCTCCTTCAAGCCCGCAGATCCATCAGATGGCCCCGGGAAACCGCCTCGAATTGAAAATGCCGAGAATTTACGCTGATAATCCATTCAACCGCGGAAAAAATTCCAATATCAATGAAACAAGAGCTTTCGCCGTCAAATATATACAAGAAAAATACATGCTTGAAGACTTGCAGGGCGATGTCTCCCTCATGGTCTACACCAAGGGCCTGCCCAAAGCCCTTCTAAAAGTACTGCTTGGATTATCATCTGCGGTAAGCGAAGAATTCGCTCCTAATGGCGATTTAAACCCTGTTGTCCGGACAGCGCAAATCCCTCGTCAAAACCGGAAAAAGCGCGCGATCAACGCCCAAAACAACCGGCTTATGATCGAGGGCAGGGAAAATCCTATACGAGCCGAAGAAATGTCGCTCATGCTTACCCAGATCATTGCCGAGAGCATGGAAAAAGGGATCTTTCCCGAATACGGCACCCCCCACAGATGGAGCCCGGAATTCAAAAGGAAATACGCGGAGAATTTCCCCATCTACGCCTCATGCTCAAAACTTCTTTTGGCTCTGGCAAGCGGCGTTACCATAAGATTTACGATCACGGAACAGGAAATCCCGCTCTTTGACTGGATCCTGAGCCAAAAAGATCGCAGCATCGCGATACACGATATGTTCAGGAAAAGCTACGAGCTGAACAACGGGAACGCATACCTCACGCTTCTAACGATCCAGAACGTCCTGTCGCAATTTTGGCGCGCTCCGAACAGAGAGAACAGGGCAATAAGTAAAAAGCTCTCTTACATCGCTAACTTCTACCAAAACCGCGGAGACAACTTCGGCGCCTGGCATCATCTCTTTGGGATCATGTTTTATGGGTATGTCACAGGCAGAGTCGAATCAGGGCTTGTCGCGTTCACTGAAAGCCAGGGAAGCCATGTGTTAAATAAATTCAACAGCGAACAACAGGAAGACTGGGTGAATTCCCAGGGCGCCCTGGTCGGCGCAAACCTGAGAAAGATCGTTTTAAAAGAAAAATATCTTGAATTCGATCCGGATGGCATAGATTATATCGATCCGAAAGTTTATCTGAATCTAAGCGAAGATTTTCGAGACAGGATAAATATTGTCCCAAGCAATGATTTCAAAGCCTCCCTGCACACAGGTTCCATTTATCTGGAAAGCTTGAATAAAGATTACCTGAACTGCACTCTTGAGATCCGTCCGGACCTTGGCTGGGGAGTGGACTCAAGGGACAAGATCATAATAGAAAACGTGAGCATCTCCAGAGGCGAAACATTCTCATTCCATAATGTAGGCCCCACAAAAGAAGTCCGCGCCTTCTTAACCGAGTGCGACCACAACCTCCAGGCCGCAATGACTGCCCTTGACCGCCGAGCCCTCCATTCCCCCCGAAGATCCAAAAAAATCTTCTAACCCGCGGTGTAATAAAAAAGACCTCAATTCTCTCTTAAGGATTGAGGTCTTTGGCTAGGGTAGGACTTGAACCTACGAAGGGCATAGCCCGCCGGTTTTACAGACCGGTGCATTTGACCACTCTGCCACCTAGCCTCTCGTCGGAAAATCGTCTAAATCTGCCTCTTTCAAAATCTCAGCGTAGTGTTTACGTAGTTCCACTTTCACTTCCGCCATTCCCATTTCTTCCCCTCGCCCCTTGAGGGAGAGGGTAGGGTGAGGGGTTACCGCCATTTATTTCAGGACCCCTTCTCCTCTGTTACCCCGTCCTTCCCCAACAACTCAATCGCACTGCGCCAATTGGCCCTATTCAAATGGGTATATCTCTCCAACATTCTCAAAGAACAATGCCCTGTGTATTCCTGAACCGTCCTGGGATCCGCTCCCTTGGATATCAGGGCAGTCGCGAAATTATGCCGCAAATGGTGGAAATTCAAATCCGGGATCGCCAGCTTCTTTCGCAACCTCTCGAACTCATCCCTTATTCTACCATGACGGCACAACCTATTGCCAGCCTCATCGCAAAAAACATATTCCGATCTCTTTGGAAACCTCAACAATAATTCTTCCAGATCCGAATGGATAGGGATCTCTCTGAGCTTCTTTGACTTCGTATGCGTCACTGATATCGTCCTGGTTCCAAGATTCACGTCTTTCCATTTAAGATTCAATATCTCCCCCTGTCTCATCCCGGTCTTCAAAGCCATAACAAGGATCGGTCTTAAGAAATCAGACGCTTCTCTTAACAATCTTTCTTTTTCTTCCTGCGAAAGCACTTTGACCGGGACCCTTTCCTCCTTAAACAAACGCACCTCCTTCAAAGGATTCTTGGAAATATACCCCCAAGACACCGCCTTGCTGAATATGGTCTTCAAAATAGCAAGCTCCCGGTTTATAGTCGCCTCCTTTACATAGCCCAATCTGCTCGCCTTGTAACCCTCAATCTCTTTGGGCTGAATATTCACCAAGGGCACATCCCCAAAATACCCCTTCAGCGTCTTTATCCTTATCTCATCATCCCGCCAAGATCGCTTATTGACCTTCGCGTGCTTCTTTAAATACTCATCGCACATCTTAAAGAACGTGAAATATTTCCCCCGCTGACTCGGCAGATGATACTCCTCGGAAAACTGATGGTGCTTCTCCATATAGATTCTATGCGCAAGCTTCCTGTCCTGCGTATTAGTACTCCCCGTGGTAACCTTACGCCCAATCTGAACCCGATACCACCAAAACGGCGAATCCTTCCTCCTAAATATCCCCATAATCCACCTCCATTATTCTGTCATCCCGGACTCGATCCGGGATCTCCGCCCTGCTTTCATCCCTGTTCCGGTAGCCGCATGCTTTAGCTTGCGTTCTGCTCTTTTCTTCATCTCGGCTTCACCATCCTCCTCTCCACCCACCTATCCACGCTGAACCTCTCAAACCGCAATATCCTCCCAAAATGCACAAACGGAATCTCCCGATTCTTCACATACTTATATATCAACCACGTCGATACCCCAAGATACCCAGCAAGCTCCTCAATCGACATATACTTCTTAACCCCGCTTTCTTTTGTGTCTTTCTCCTCCCCGTTAATAGGAAGGCTTCTGCCATTTTCCTTCCCATAACTTTTTTTCCCCTCTCCCTTGAGGGGAGAGGCTGGGTGAGGGTGACTCCTTTGATCTTCGCCATTGACTGGGAGTGTAGGCAAGGGATAATAAAGTTTCGTCCGCTGGTGATTCAGCGTGATGTTCTCACTCATTACTATCACCCCCCACCAGCATCTTCTCCGTCTTTTGATTAGCGCATTCCATCACAGCTTCAATCCAAAACGCCCTGACCGCCGCCCTATGCCTTTCCGCATAATAAATCCTTTTCAAACAGGAAACGCTCTGCTGAACAACATGAAACCTTTTCTCAACATAAAAAAGCCCCCAACTGCAAATAGCAATAACCGTAACATATGCCCAACAATCCGCCAAAAACCGCGCAAACACTATTGCCTTTCGCTTCTCCCTCACAGCCATTCCCCTCTCCCCTTGAGATAAAGGCTCCTCTGCCTCCCTCTCCTCTTGGGGGAGAGGGTTGGGGTGAGGGGTCTCCGCTATTCTCTTCTCTTCATAAGGAACATTCTTTTTTTCTTCCCCCGCACCCTTTGAGGGAGAGGCCGGGTGAGATGTTTCTTCTACTTCTCTTTTTTCCTCATTCTTATGGGCTTCTCCCACCTGATCAGCCCCTTCCTCTATACAGGGACTTTCAAGCTCGCAATCCTCATCTTTCCGCGAAACTGGCGGCCAGGCAAGATTCCCAGGATCAAACGAATACAACTCACCCGCAACATCACGCAACACCATGTTGCCGGCTTTGAGGTCATTAAGCACTATGAAGTAATGCGCAGGCTTATTGCCTTCGTTATATCCCACGGCTTGCTGAAGCGACTGCATAAGCCCTTGATCCCCGCAGATCCACCATACAGCATCAAGTCCTGATCCTGGTCCGAGTCTTTCCAATGATTCAGTAAGCTTGGCGCTGTTTTTTAAGTTCAGCTCAACCTCAACGCCCACGAAAAGCTCATGGTCTTTATCCGGCATCTTAAAGCAAAGCTCCCCGTCACAAAGCTTTCCGCCTACCAGCATCCGTTCCCTTAACATGCTCTCGGGTTCATAATGGGTGACCAAAGCATGCTTTTCAAGGATTAACCGTACTTGGGTACATGCCCCCTGATGATTGAATAGAAAAGGCTTATATAAATCAGGATTGAACTTGGTATTAACCCTAAGCTTGTCCTCATGAGCCAGAAGCCTGTATCCCCTGAAAGTCAGGCAATAGGCATTTTTTGGCTTCCTGTTTGTATAGAAGCCGCGTATCAATCCCTGTTCTTGGAGTGTTGATATAACCCTATAAGCATGACTCTGGTTCGTATATACCATCTCCACTTCCCTGATAGTCAAATACCAGTGCTCAGCCATAACTGCCATAAGCTCAACCATCTTCTCTGTCACAGCCTTTCCCCTGCCCTCTTTTTCTTTTCCAACCTCTTTCTCCAGCCCCCCGCTCCCATTCCCATCAATAGACTCACAATCACTGATTTTCTGTTGTTTTTCTGTTATGTTTTCCTTTTTGTTATCCATTAATGTTTCAGCCATCATCCCTCCCCTCCCCGACTTAAACCTCTCCCATGCTCACACATCCTCGTCGCAGGCCCGTAGAAGCCCGAAGCAACCATCAAATAACTTTTTCCACTGATGGTTGGGGGGGAGGGGTCAGGATTTGCACCAGCAAATACTGACCCCTCCCCCCGGCGAATACCGGGCCTGCGACGAGGGCGCAAAGCCAAATCAAGCAATAAAACAAGGAATTTCACACACACCAATGGCCTCATCGGCAAAATACACCACTCCCCAGCCTCCACACCGCACACACCACTCTTTACACCACTGTTTACACCACTCAATACACCACTTTTCACCACTTCTTTCTTCAGATTTTTCCCTCGCCCCATGAGGGAGAGGGCAGGGTGAGGGGTATCCTTTTTTGTGCGATTGAGAAACAATCCCGAGGATCCTATAAGAATTGATTTAAAAAGGCTGGCAGCCAAAAACCGCGAGCCGTAAGTGTGATAAAATAGAGTGTGCTTGTGTTGATGCTTCGACATGGCACTTAGACCGCCGGTTAGCGCCGGCGGTTTTTATTTCCCTTGAATTTTTCTGGTATCTTCTCCTCGTTTTTGAGCTTTTAGTATCGCCGTAGCCTTACGCACGCTATCCTTGTCACGCAAATCCACTTTTACAAGCTTCACCTTTTTGGGATCATTCGGATCTTGCTGGGATATGTACATCTCGTTAAGTTTCGACAACTCCTCTTCCGGGTTCCCGTAAAGCATGTCTCTGAGCCGTCCTGACTTAAGCCACTTAATAAACTCCCTGATAAATCTTGCTATCCTGCGAATCGCGCCCTTCTCAAACGGCTCTTCGTTCTTTTCGCCGGATTTGGGTACCGAGAGAATATGTGAATCTTCATATAGGGTATCAAAGAGACCGCCTATCTTGAAAAATATGACATCGCGTAAGCCGTACCCTCTTGCCATATAGTGAGCAGAGTCAGCGATATCCTGGGCAGTGAGCTGCCCTCGCGCGATTAAAGGGTAATGCTCTCTGGGCAAATGCTCCAGAATGTCAGCGATTTTTTGTAGGGGCATGTAGTATTTCTCGCGCAGTTGCATAACGATCGCAAGGCGTTCTACGTGTTCGGGATAGAGATAATAAGCCACATGGCCGCCCTTGAAAATAGGCGGCGGCATAAGCCGAAATCTGGGGGAGCCATAAAGTTGGAAAGTGCGTTTTGTTATGGAGTAGGGAAAGTGGTAACTGATGATTTTCAATAAATCTTCAAGCTTTACCAATGCCTTAATTTCAGAGCCGCGAGGAAGCTCCAAAATCTCCTGTGCTTTTTTAATAGGACGGTCTGAGATATTCTCAACAGGAGCGTTATCTAACATAATGAGTGTATTATTGCATATGGCATATTATAATGTCAATACCCCCAAAGCCATCAGGGAAGCGTTGGTCAATGCCATTGCCAACCGCGATTTCCGGACAACCCTCTATGCCTGATCTGATTGCCCATCATGGGGGAAGGAAAATAAGAGTTGAGATCGAGCTAAGC
>JBHPMF010000095.1:0-8316 GCA_042563375.1 Elusimicrobiota bacterium
CCAATTCAGGTCTTTTGCTAAACACCCGTGAAATGAGACTTTAGCCCCAGAGGATCTAGTCTTTAGTTTCACGACATCTAAGCGGATGTGGGAGATAATAATAACTGTAATATGTATCGGAATAAAGAAGGCAAAGGGATTAATGAACATAAACAAGAGGGAAAAGAAATGAAAAAATCACAAATCATGGCAATAGGGTTGGCGGTCATGCTGACAACGCCGACTTTTGCTGCTGAAAATAAAGATTATGGTAAAGCTCGCGGGACATTTGACGCGGCGCAGAAATCTGTGTACAGGGCGTCTGCGCTGTGTCCGGATACGGACTGTGCGGCTGACAGACCGGTCAAAGCCGCTGCTTCAGGCAAAGCCAAGAGCACGCAATGGAGAGCAAGGGAATTCCTTTTAAAGAATGAAGCGGTTGATATTGGCAATCGCCTTAAAATCACTGCCAGGGAGCATCAGCCGATCATAGGGATCGGCTATGGAACGCATTTCTGGGCAGAGGTTATACCGCGGCTTCCCCCGAGCATCTATCGCTATATGCTTGAGGATTCAAACACTCAGGTCATAAGGCTGAAATTAAACGAAAAGGTAGAGTCATATAAAGGGAATTTCATATTTGAGAATGACCCATATGTAAACTTTGCCATTGAGGCTAAGGCAAGGAACAAAAGAATAAAATTCCTTGCTGCAGGGGTCAAGCATCCGCAATGGCTCCTGGAAGAGGTTTTAAGGAATATCGAAAGAAAGAACGGTGAACAAGGACCGATCATGGAAGGCGAGTGGAAGACCCCGGAATCAAGGTCCCGGGAGACATTTATTAATGAGTATTCAAGGCACATACTCGAGCATTTCAAATACTATAGAAGCATAGGGATCGAGATATGGGGTTACTCGCAGATAGAGCCGAATGTGTCACGGATCGCATTGCCCGAATATATCAAGCATACGAATTGTGAAAAGGCGAACAAAGTATATCTCACGCCTGAGCTTCACATGCAGCTTTTTATAAAACTAAGAAGCCGGCTGGATAACAATGGGTTTAGCGCTGTTAAACTTGTTTTTCCGACTGCATCCAGCATTAATAAAACCCTTGACTACCTGGACACTGCTGTTGATGCGTATGGAAAAGAAAAGGTCAGAAAAACAATAGATCATATCTCAACAAACAACTTTTCCGTTTCACCAAAGAAAATGAGGCTTTGGCGCAAACTTGAAAATTATGTTGAGAGCAACTTCCCGTCAAAAAAGATAATCGGCAATGCCATCGGCGATCTTTCTAGGGATGGCCTAAAACCCGGCATGGAATCAGGGCTCGATCTTTTTGAATATTTCTACCAACCGATGGAAAACAATGTTTCATTATGGAACTATGTTTTCGGCTTAAAGCCGGATACCGGCGCAAGCGGGCTTATCGGCTTTAACAAAGAGGGAACAGACTTCGGGCTTACGGATCGATATCGCGTGTTCAGCCTGATCGCGGGCCTGGTTCCGCAGCGCAGCACAAGATTAGGCATATCAATGCATATGCATGACAGGAATATAAAAGCGCTTGCTTTTAAAACCAAAGATAATGACATTTCAGCGCTGATAATGAATCGATCTGAAGAGGTCAAGCATATTACGCTCAACCTTGGTCGACACCCTGATGTTAAGTCTCTGGCAAGCATAACTGTTACAGGGGATTCCGTAAGGGTAAAAAACCTTGGATATAATAAAAATCTTTTGATCAAATTACCCGCCATGAGCGTAACCGGCGTTACTTCATTGCAGGTAAAATAATCCCGACACCGGGGTCACGTCTTTACGATCAACATTTTCATAATGCGATCTTCCTTTTGCGAAGATGTTCCCCGCCGAAAGACTGCAAGCGTTAAATCAAAAAGTTATATGCTGCTGATCGGCTTGCGGCCTGTATCAAGCGCTATTTCCTCTGGCGATATTAAGGAATAGCGCTGAAGCAGCGTCCGCTTAAAATAATTGAAGTTGTTTCTGTCAGTGCTTGATCCCAATGATATCTCCGGTTTCTTCCCGGAAACCGGAAGAGCCTTTGTTTTAGCGTTGTTCCGGAACGTGATATTGGAAGTTATACGCGTCTTTTTCGTAAGATGCTGCCTCGTAACCCTTGGTCAAATACTGGTAATAATAGCCCGTCAGGAAAGATAAGAAGCCTTTGTCCAGTTGCTGTTGCGAATGTACCCATTCATGGACTATTATCCCTTTGTCTTCGGGATGCGGGTCTTTAAGGAGGATCTCCCTGCCAAGAGACATCCCCCCGAGACCTTCGGGGTAAAAGCTCGGCACTTTCCTGAACGTGATCCTGCCTATGTCATTGGCCATTCGGCCCGAAACGCCCATACCATCAAGCGTGTCTTTTATCATGTCGCGGTCGATGCCGACCGGCGGACCAAGGAATATATTAAATGCTGTTTGCCGCGCTCCGGCCGCCGCCAGCCCTCTTTTGAGGGCCTGGACATAGGCTTTTCCGCGTGCAGCTCCGTCTTCAGCGCGAAGATTGCCTGCCTTCCCGGGTCCCGGATCTGACTTTATAGATTTCTCCGGCCACTTCGACCTCTTGTTGATCGTACCTGGCCGGATCATCCACGATATCTGACATGGAGTTCTTTCCTTTTTTTCTTATCTCACGCCTTGCGCGCTCAGCTGTCCCGGGTTGCACCCGGTCTTTTTATTTCAAGGAAACTGTAACTTTTGCTAAAGATGATTTTTTAAACCTGCAAATGGTCTAGAAAATGGGGGAAGGTCAGTAAATGCGTTTAGAGATATCCTGTAAAAATCGAAATATACTTCTTGATCCCGGTTTTAAGAAGATGCCGTGGACCAATAAATTCCTACGATTGCAATAATAAAAAGTCATATACTGTCATAGATTATTCAATCATTTCACTTTCAGGTTTGCGGAGGAGGTAGTAATGAAATTTTTTCATTCGACATATATCTTGCCAGTGGCTGCCATCTGCCTGTTCTGCGGCACGGCTCGAGCAGAGTGGACTGTCCAGACCCTGGGCACAGGCATTTTGCTCGGCGCTGGCCAGGATCTGAAAACATCAGCCGAAAAACAGAATCCGGTTTCAATGACGCTGGACTCCGGCGGCAATCCCCATCTCTGCTACACGGACGGCACGACAGATGCTGACTCCAACTCTGTGCGCTGGGGCAAGCTCATCTATAAAAAATGGAACGGCTCAGACTGGGACACTGAAACGGTTGTGAGCTCGAACTCAAAATCCTGCTCCATAGCCCTGGATTCAAATGACAAGCCGCATATCGCCTACGGCTGGACAACGTCCCTGCCTTCGATCACCCCCTCGCTGAACTACGCTAAAAAACCAGGCGCGTCATGGGAAGTCGAGGTGGTCACCGCGACCGTGGCTGAGGAAGCCAAACAAACATCGATCGCCATAAGAAGCGACAACAATCCGGCCATAGCGTTTCACGACTCGCAATGCTCGGAAAACGCGCTTAAATTCACCAGGTGGAACGGAAGCGAATGGACAGGGATAGACGGAACCACGAACACGGTGATAGTAAGAGAGAAATGGGTTGAAAGCGGAGGCACAGCCCTGCCCGGAGCTGAAGGCCTGACACTTAAGCTCGACAGCAGTAATAACCCGCACATATTATTCTCCGCACTGGGCGGCACCTATTATTCGCTTCACTATACCTCGTGGAATGTCACGCAATCCACCTGGTCGGCTTCAATGATCGCGGGGGCAAGCAGTGTCCTGAATGGATACATGCTTCCTGACTTGATCCTTATTGACGATGTTCCTCATGCACTTTACAATGAGACGAATACGACGGTGCACTCTACCAGCATGGTCTATACCTATCATGACGGATTATCCTGGCAGAAAGAAGTTTTGGGAGACGTTAATCCTTCGTTCATGGCCTTCAATTCAATCGGCAATTCCTCGGATACCATCTACGCGACATATATATACAAGGATCACGGAAAGGTCTACTTTGCCAAGAGAGAAGACAGCTCGACCTGGAAATTCACCCAGGTGACCGATACTCCATGGATGGGTTTTATCGACATGGCTGTTGACACGACAACAGCTCATATCCTGTTTACCAGTTATTCAGGCAGCAATGATGTGGGAGAGAGTTCCAGGATATACGACCTCAAGTATGTCAGGGCAAGCCTTTCTGAAGTCCGGTATCTGAAAACATTTGACATCAGCGCATCGACGACAGTGACGGTGAATCCAACAGCCGGAGGATCGATCCAGGTCTTGATCCCTGCGAACACATTCTCAAGCCCGGTCGCAAGCATAATGGTTTCGGAACTGACAAGCGTTTCAGCTCCTAGCCAGAGCGACCTTACAGCGTCAAGCATCGGCGTTGAGATAAAAATGCATGAAGGTACGTCAAACTTCAACGAGGTTGACACCTCGGGCTGGACGCTCCCGCAGCAAGTCACGATCACGATCACTTATACCGACAGCGACATATCGGGCCTGGATGAGAGCAGTCTTACTCTCGCCTACTATAACACAACAAGCGGGAGGTGGGTGCCGATACCATCAACCGTATATGCCAGCCAAAACAAGATCGTCGGCGTGACAACGCATCTTTCCAAGCTAGCTGTATTCCAATACACGCCGTCGCAATCGCTTAGCGCAGACAATTTTTTCGTGTATCCGAACCCGTATAAACCCAATACTTCCGGAAGCTATGATGACCCCATGCTCGGCAAGGGGATCATATTCTCGGGCCTGACTTCCAACATGAACATCAGAATCTTCAACATAGCCGGCGAGCTTGTTTTTGAAACGGACCTGTCAAATTCCTCAGGCACGTATCTCTGGCCAACAAAAAACAATGACGGCCAAGAGGTGGCTTCCGGGGTCTACATCTATCTTGTGACTGACAGGAATTCCTCGATCAATCTTAAAGGCAGGTTCGCGATCATAAGGAAATAAGGAGGACAAATGTCAAAATTTTTATCCATTGTTCTGGCGGTTTCCATTCCGGTTTGCGTTTATGCCTCAGGGCCCGGCACGACAGGCGCCACATTCCTGAAAATCGGGATCGGGGCAAGGCCTGTCTCCATGGGCGAGGCTTTTGCCGGTGTCGCTGATGACGCTGACGCCATTTACTGGAATCCCGCGGGACTCGCCGGCATTGAAGCTCCGCAAGCTTCTTTCACGCATGCCGCGTGGTTCGAAACCATAAAATACGAGCATCTTGCTTTCAGCTATCCCTCAAGCAAGGGGACCTTCAGCGGAGCCATAAACCGCCTTTCCATGTCGCCTATTGAAAAATACGACAAATACGGAACAAAGATGAACGCGACTTATGAGCCGTCGGACACGGCCATGACGCTCTCATACGCGAGAAAAATGTTCGGATTCTCTTCCGGAATAAACCTCAAATACATAAAAAGCGAGATAGATGGCAGCTCTGCCGCAGGCATCCTTCTGGATGTCGGAGGTATGCGCAAACTCCTCGACGAGAAACTGTCATTGGGACTTGTGCTGCAAAACCTGGGGCAAAGCATTGCTTTTGACGGAGCCAGCGATGCCACGCCGCTTAACATCAAGCTGGGCTCAGCATACAAACTGCTGGATAACAAGCTCACCCTGGCGCTCGATCTCAACAAGCCGAGGGACAATGATATCCGGGCCAACTTGGGAGCGGAATATCTGTATGAGCTTAAAGATAGTCTTACGCTTGCGGGCCGCGCCGGATACAAGACAAACACGGACGGCCTGGACACGATGGACGGCCTTTCAATCGGAATAGGCGCGCGGATCAGTAAAAAATACGGTATGGATTATGCATGGGTCCCATACGGGGACCTGGGTGATACTCACAGGATTTCTCTCTCCGCCAGTTTTTAACAGCCACCCACGACACCATTTTTATTTTCGGCATTTAAGCGGGTTTCTCTCTTCACTCCTGAAATGTCAGTTGCTGGCAGTTCAGGTTTTCTAAATCGTTCAAAGCCGCTGCCCGGTTCCGACGCTCATCAAAACCTGGTCCAGCTATACGATGAGTTCGGATTCGGTGCATTCTCCACCTGCCTGCGGATATCGCTATCTATCCTGCCATCCAAGGCCTTTAAGTCCTCCAGCAGCGTGGAAAATGCTACCGCTAAAATCCCCCATAATCTCCCTTAAAATTAACCTACTCGTAAGTAGGATGCTCTAAAGTATGCTAATTCCAATCCCTTCTGATAATATACCATTCAATATACCATTAGGCCGATTAGTATACCATTCGTTTCCATTTGGCGGATTGCCCTTTTCCGAGACATTTGATCTTTTTATCCTTTTGCATCTGAACAAGCACTTTTTTTATCATGATCCGGCTTACATTCGGGCAGGATCTCTCAATTTCAGCTATGGTGAATTCTCCAAGCTGGCCGGCAATCGCCGCTTCAATGATGCTGGTTTTTGCTCCGCGCGCAGGCTTAATATTGTTTGCCCGTTCTTCAAATTCTTTATACGCTCCTATGACCGTGCCCAAGAAATAGTTAAACCACGGAAAAACATCATGCCTTGTTTCGTGCCACTTTTGGGAACTTTTATTCAAGGTTTCATAGTAGGTCTCTTTGGACTGCTCGATGATGCGCTCCAGGCTTATATACTTGCCGACTGTAAATCCATGCTGATACAATGCCAACAAGGTCAAGAGTCGCGCGGCCCTTCCGTTGCCGTCTCTAAAAGGATGGATGCATAAGAAATCAAGCGCAAGGCAGGCTGCCGCGTATAAGGGCGGATACTTTGATTGCGTTATGCTGTTCTCATAGGAAAGACATAGCTGCTCCATGGCTTTGGGTGTTTCTTTCGCGCTCACAGGCTTATAAATAACCTCTACCCTGCCATTCGGGAACTTACGGATAACATCATTGTCTTTTTCTTTCCACTGGCCCGCATCCCAGGACTCCCCCCTGCATAAACGGTGCAATTCTTTTATGGTCTTTGGGTCTATCCGCAAGCTTGCGTGTTTTTTATGGATAAGATCAAGACCCTTTCTGTAACCAGCCACTTCCTCCTCCGAGCGGTCGCGCGGTTTACTATGCCCGATGACCAATGGTTTAAGACGCGCGCGCTCGACTGTCACGCCTTCAATGCGATTGGATGATTCCGCGCTTTCAATGATCGCCATCTCCACGAGCGCTCTTAAGACCTGAGGTGATTGTTTTGCGTATAAATCCTGTTTGCCCTTGTATTCAGAGATAGCATTCATCAGCCATACTGACCCGAGAGGCATCTTGATATTGTCATTCTTAAAAGAATTCATGTATTCCCCCTATGCGATAATATACCATTCAATATACCATTTAGATGGTTAGTATACCCTTCGTTTCCACTTGGCCATCTGGGGTACCGGTGCCCGGTTCCGACGCTCATCAAAACCTGGTCCAGCTATATGATGAGTTCGGATTCGGAATTATCCTGACTTACAAGGGATGCAAGAATCTCGTCGGAAAAGAGGCTTATTTGGCACATAAAAAGAGCAGGGAGAGGGTGCCAAAGCCGCCTAAGATACAGGAGCTTCTAAAAACCGCTATAAGCCTAAAAAAGGGCTTTTCCGAGGACCCTAACCGGACCAAAACCATGGCTGCCAGGGAGCTGGGGATCTCCCCGCGCAGAGTGGGCCAGATCATGAATCTGCTCAAGCTCAAGCCTAAGATGCAGCGTTATATATTGAATCTTCCCCCGTCCATAGGCCGGGGGCCCCTCACAGGACGCGGACTGCGCCCCGAATTATCATCTTAAACCACTTATTTTGTCATTCCGAAAGCAGGTCCCGGATCACCCCACCACCTACTGAGCGCCCAAAGGGCGCTGAGCCTGCTTCGCCAGCAGGTGGTGGGGTCACTCATTAGAGGCCCCCTGTCAATAGACAAATAAATACCTACCCACAGATTGTGGCTTTCCATGTTGCTGATAAAACTTTGCCGCTGCTTAAAGCGCATCTGCGTCCGTGTTCTCTTTAATGTGGCGTCGGCGCGAAGCCGCACCAGTCACTCATCAGGATCAAGGCCTGGGCAATAACGAATATTGCTTAGCCCCTGCCCCCTGTCCGGGGGCCCAGAAAACCTTTGGTACCCTGCCGTGTCCATTTAAATGGCGAACAATGCCGCCGACAAGTCTATGGCTTGCGACCCGTGTCGAGCCAACCCCTGGCTGGCTCACGGCCGAGGCGTCTCCGCTTAAAACAGCGGTGGATGAAACGGCTAATCAAGTCCGGTGGTTATTCCAACCCCTTTGCGAGCTCGTCTCACCCACCTAAATTGTTACGCGAAAGCTTTTTGATCCTCAAAGGGCGCCTGGTCTTTGA
>JBHPMF010000096.1:0-8253 GCA_042563375.1 Elusimicrobiota bacterium
CCCGGAAGGGGTTCCTGAGCAGCCCATCCTCAAGAGTTATCAAGACGATGGCTCCCTAAATGGGAGTCGCTCCCTAAGTGCAGTCCAGCAGGCAGCCCCGTGTATTCCCACGGGGTACTTCCGGTGGGGGCAGTCTTCCATCCTGCGCCTTTCTCTATATTCCAACCCCCTTCCGTCCCGGGTATAGGCCCCGGATCGAGTCCGGGGTAAACTCCAACCCTGCCTCCACACTTATGAAGAAGCTGGTACCCCCAGAGGGTGCGGGATCCAGTTCCTTTTTACATAAAGCTCTTTCCATCTTTTCTCCCCAACCCATCAGCTAAAATACCCCCATGCCCAACATCACCGAATCCCTCCTAACCCAATGCGCCAATACCACCCTCCAAAACCTAAAAACCAGACACTGCCTTGGCATTGCCCTCAAAGAAGAAGATGATATCAGGCGTTATTTCTATCTGGAATTGCTCAAGCGCAGTATCAACGCGGATCGCATAACCGTGGAGTGCTGGATCCCCGGCCAACACCCCAATAGTAGGGTGGATCTGTATGTTGAACTGCCCAACACGAAAGTCTTGGCGGAGTTGAAGTTTCACGCGCAGATCCCGGGAACCCGCCTTGATAAGCAGGCAAAACTAATTTGCGCAGACTGGGTGAATTAATCCGACTCTAAAGGGCTGGGACTTTGGGCCTATGATTTTTAGGCCAGAGGACCCTGGTGAATGAGTCACTTACCCGCTAACCTTAAGTATCGGGGGAAGCGTTCAATTGGTTGAAATATTTTCAGTAGATTTTCAAATGAGAATGTTTTATGTGTTTTTTGGAAAAAAGCTCAATATATTCGTTATTTTTAGTTTTTAAATTGGCATAAAAATTGATTAGATGGTGATATGGTGGGATGCCAGGTAAAATAAGTCCATGGTATAATACATTAAGTATAGGCGTATTGTTAACGGAGGTAGACATGAAACACTTAAAGAATCGGATAAAATTATTTCTTGGAGCATCGTCGCTGTTCGCATCGTTGTTTGTGATGGCGATCGTTGTATCAGACATTGCGATCGCAATGTCACGGACAAAACCACAAACATAATCAATCCTCACGGTTTTGTTCATGAAGTAAGCTGCGCTTTCACCCCCTGCGTTGTGCGTACACTAAAGGTGTAAATTTTTTTTGCCAGCGGTGTAAATGAAAGAAGCCTTGGCGGTTTTATTGTTGGGGCTGACTGGCAATAGAGAGAATTTCGGTCGTTCTATTTTTTTGCGATAGCATTGCTTACCCGGTGGATAATGCACAAGCAACCAATTAAGGCACGCGCATTTTTTTGGAAGGGGATGTACATTTTTGAGTTGCTCCCAACCAGCGCCAGGGCTGCAAAAGGGATGTTTATTTGCCTCCACGGATTTCCTGCGTGGTCAACAAAAAACTACGATATTGCGGAGTACTTGTGCCTTCTTGGGTATGCTGTTCTGATTCCACATTATCATGGTCTGGGATTTAGCAAGGGAGAGTTTTCTTTCAAGCAATCGGCTCAGAGAGCTGATCATTTCATACGGTACGTAAAAAAATACTACAAAATGCCTGTTTCGCTTATGGGGCATAGTTGGGGTGGGTACTTGGCGATTGCATTGTGTCATCATATTGAAAAGAATCTTCTCCTGTTCGCTCCGTTAAGCAGATTCCCCGCCGGACGGTCCTTGAGCCAACTGATCAAGGGTCTTTTCCTTGAGGCGCCGGACGATTGCCGACGCTATACTACCGCAACTATGCGCAAAGAGCTTGAATCACTCGCGCGTAGTACTTCCTATGAAAAATTCTTCACGAAAATGGCGAATAAAAGACTTCTCATCGTTCACGGCAAGAACGACAATGTCATCCCCATTGAAGATTCGCGAGCACTTGTAGCAAAACTTAAAGTCAGCTCAGATATTCTGGAATTAGATGATGATCATCTTCTCCTCCAGAGACGAAGAGATATCTTTAAATTCCTTTCTCAATGGTTTTTGCGCAAATGATACCGTTTTTTAAGAGGCTGCGAATTCTTTCAAAAGTCCAACTAGTTTCAGAAACTAGTGAATTCTATTTCTCAAAACAGGTTGATTTCGAATTAAACGCAGGAGCTTCAATTGAGGTTCATGGAAAGGTCACAATTGGGTTTCCGCTCCCTGGCACCGGATTAGGATTTCCTGCACACGACAAAACGGTTATCTCCCTTGGAAAAAATGCTCGCCTAAAATTCCTGGGCGATACCTTTATTGCCAATGGGAGCGGTCTATACGTGGGAGAAAATGGTGTTTTCACATTCGCCGGAAATAATTTTATTGCGCACAATTCTTTATTTCTTTGCAAGAAGGAAATTTGGTACGGAAAAAATTCTTCGTCATCGTGGAATTTTACCGCGATAGATGATGATAATCATTCTTTCTACCATACCAACGGAACTCCCGTACACAAAAAACCCAAGCCACTAATTATTGGTGACAATGTTGCTATTCAGGTCAATGTTATTATCCCAGCTGGTGTGACCATCGGCGCTAATTCTATTATTGGTGCCGGAACTGTAATTAGACAGGATATTCCACCAAATGTTCGAGCCTACGGAAAACAAGAAATGAGAATTAAGGAGGGGGTAACTTATGGCTTCCAGTTTCAGCCCAGAAACTCCAAATAGAAACGCTCCCTACGGACAGGCAGCCATCTTAATTTTGATGTCATTGTTCTGGATTCCATTTTTATTCAGCGCAAAATCATATATACACGTCTCGTGGTTTGAGTACTTATTTCTATCAAGATGCGTATTTTTCCTGGTCCCGATTCCAGTCGCTCTCTATCTAATTATTACCCGGAAAGAAATTGGGGGATTCATTTCATATTATTATCTCTTAGCAATGGCTGTTCAGGCTTCCCATGGAGCACTTGAGCCTTCAGACCAAAACGATTTTTATTCCTACACAAGCTTGTTTTTGCTCCTCAGCTCACTTAGCTACAAAGGAAATTTTAAGAACTGGGTCAAATATTTTGCACCCATCATCTTGCTCGCACACACCCTCCCGCTCTTTACGAAAGATGCTTCTTTTTTTACATCAATTGGTCATTTCGTCGATAAGTTTTCCTTCAGCGTTGCACTACTGATCTTCTCTCTGATCATCCTTCGAATCTCGATCGGTAAATACAAAATATTTGAAGATAACATTTGTTTACAGCGACAGCTACTAGAAGAGAAAGAGCAGCGTATACGTCTTGTGGAAATGCAACTTCGTTCCGCTCAAGGTCAAATTGAAAAGCGCACAAAACTAGTCGTTATGGGTGAAATCGCATCTCAGGTCGCCCACGATATTCGCTCGCCCTTGGCCGCGCTGGATTCTGCCGCAAAAGATGTCACTGAACTTCCAGAAGAGAAAAGAATCATTATGCGTAGCGCGATTGCCCGCATCCGAGATATCGCGAACTGTCTTCTAGAAAAACATAAACAGACACCTCAGGCCATCTCTGATGCATCTCATGATACTCTTATCCCAGCGAAGCATAGAGATGAGAAGGTTCGCGTATGGCTACTGTCCAGCCTGATCGATCCTTTAATCACAGAGAAACGCCTTCAGTTTGGCTCTAGGCGTACTGTTGAGATAAATACCAGCCGTAACGTTTCTTCCTACGGATTGTTCGCCAGGGTTGCGCCAAACGAATTCAAGCGTGTTTTGTCTAACTTAATTAACAATAGTGTTGAAGCATTTGGGGAGCGCGAGAAAGGTTCGATTATTATCACTTTGTCGCAAGAAAACGGGGACGCGGCTGTAGAGATCAAAGATAACGGCAATGGAATTCCCGAGGAGGTTTTAAGCAAGCTGGGCCAGAGGGGGGAAACTCATGGCAAAAGCGAAGGCTCAGGCCTCGGGCTTTATCATGCTAGAACCAGCTTGGAATCTTGGGGAGGGTCCCTAAAAATTGATTCTGAAATTGGCAAAGGCACAGCTGTCACCCTGATCCTTCCCAAAGCCGAGCCGCCGAAATGGTTTGTGGAGCGGCTTGATCTGGCGCCGCAGACTCATATTATCGTGCTGGATGATGATCAGAGTATTCACCTGCTCTGGCAGGGGCGATTTGATTCGCTAAAAGCGAGAGAACAGGGGGTGGAGTTGGTTCATTGTCATAAGCCGGATGAGTTGAGGGATTGGGTTCGGAAAAACAGAGGCGCGCTTTATTTGGTGGATTATGAGCTTTTGGGTTATAAAGAAACGGGTTTGAGCCTTATAGAAGAACTGGGTCTTGCCGGGAACGCCATTTTGGTGACAAGCAGATTTGAAGAGAAATCTATATTGGAGGAATGCCTCAGGCTCAATGTGCGGATGATTCCCAAAGGGCTGGCGGGATTTGTTCCTATCAGCGTGAAACGTGAAACGTTAAACGTAAAAAGTGAAGTAAAGAAAGATTCCGCTGATACTTCTAACGTCTCACGTCTTACGTCTCACGCTGTCTTGATCGACGACGACCCCTTAGTGCATATGGTATGGAAAATGGCGGCGCAGGAGAAAGGGATGGATCTTAAGGCATTTAAGGATCCGAAGGATTTTATGAAGCTTCTGGACAAAGTCGGCTCTGATCTTTCAACCCCAATCTACCTTGATTCTGAGTTGGGAGAGGGGGTCAAGGGGGAAGATATCGCTAAAGAGCTTCATGACAAGGGCTTTACCAATCTTTATCTAGAAACCGGGCATCCTCCCGAAGCATTCGCGCATGCCACATGGATCAAGAAGGTTGTCGGCAAAGAGCCGCCGTGGGTGTGATAAGAATGATAAGGAGATAGGGAGAAAGAATGTCAAAACTCTATAAGGACATGAAGGGCGAGCTTCTCAAGATAACAGACGAACAGCTGCGCGCGCAGATCGATTCCATGTTTGAGTTTGAATATGCGGAGTTGGCAAGATTCGGTCTTGAGGATAAGCCGTCCGAGATCCTGGATTTTTGCTGCGGTAACGCGTATTACCTGATCCAGTTGGCCAGGAAACTGCCGCGCGTGAATTTTACCGGAGTCGAGCTTAATGAAGGATTCTGCGAGATAGCCCAAGAACGCATCAAGGATGCCGGCATCGGCAACATCCGGATAGTCCACAAGTCCATATTCGATTATACGCCCGACCGGAAGTATGATGCGATAATTACGCGTGCTTCTCTTCAATATCTTTTTGGCCGCATTGACGAATATTTACGCAAGGCGAACGAATGCCTTAAGGACAGGGGAACGCTGATCTTAATAGAGCCAGACGATCATTTTTTTATGTTCTACCCCGAACACCCCATATTTGCAAAACTCCAGAAGGTTTTTAGTGAAGTAGTCTCCAGGCAGGGCGGGGATCGCTATATGGGAAGACGACTTCCCCAAAAGATGATCGGGGCGGGTTTTAAGGATATCAAGTTCGTCCCCAAACTCATCAATAACCATGACACCGGTGACAGGTCCATGTTCGAGAATCTCCGAAGATTCCCCGTTATGCTCTCATTGATCAATAACGAGAATTTCAGCGATGAAGACGCTCAGTTGGCGGTTTCAACGCTTGACAAGATGTGCGATAACTCAGGATCGGTCATTATACTTCCCCTGGTCATGGTCAAGGGAACTAAGGGCGCCAAATCCTGATGCGTTAACTCAGTCTCGATGCACTTCTGTTTTATTTTGAGCTGCCGGTATCATCCTCGTAAGGCACGTTTTTATCCTCGGCCCACTCGATGACATAGCGCTTCATCGCCTCTTCGCGATACTTGAACCATTGGTCCAGGATGCCCATTTGGTCTAGCATATCCTTGAAACGCCGGAAAGCGCCGCGGCCCTTGATCGCGTAAAAGAGGGCGTCCGCGGCACTGCGGTCCGGCAGTGATGCGATAAATCGTTCCATGTGGCGGTATTCGTGGAAATCGAATTTGTCGGGAGGGGAGATAAAGCGCTTTTCATTGTCGCTGAGGACAGCCCGCGCAATTTCGATCTGTTCTTTCTGCCATTCCGGCACATCCTCCAATGCTTCGTCATCGCTTTCTTCCACATGTCTGTAAACCGTGTCATCCACTAAAACAACCTGTCCTGTTTTCCTGTCGAAATAGCAATGATATTCTCCGGTGTCAGTTTCAATCTCAAACGTCTGGATCAGGTCGCTGAGCTTGGCCGGCGGGTTCATATTGTCAGTCTTTTGCTCCATCTTCGGATGCTGCAGGCTGGACGCTGGCAGGTTCCTGTTTTTTCATGCAGCACTTCTTGAATTTCCTGCCTGAGCCGCATGGGCAGGGGTCATTGCGGCCTGTTTTCGGGATTTTGGGTATGTTCAATACTTCATCGAGCCATTCGGAAGATTTCGGCACGCGCTGCCAGGCCGGCAGTACATTTGCGGCGCAAGCCATGGCCTCTTCTTCAAATCCCACCCGGACATGTTCCGGCAGTTGCTCGGGAAGAGTTTTGGAGCCTCTCAGATACTCCGGCAGGAACTTGTTGGCTTCAATGGCCTTTTGAAGAATGCGATTAGCGTTCAGGGAAGCGCCTTCCCTGACAAACGCGGCCAGGGCCTTCATAACAAGCCAGTCCAGCCCGCAATCGTCCTTAAAATCCTCGCGCTCCAGGAGCTTGTCCAGCTCATCAAAGCGCCCGAGCTTTCCCAGGCTTGCCGCCAGAATATAACGGATCCCCTGATTGTCATGCGTGTTAAGCCCAAGCATTTCATTCCAATGGTGAATGGCGCCTTCAAAATCCCCAAGGTTCCAGAGGCAATAAGCCAGATCGTTTCTTGCTCTCATGTAGGGTCTTGTTTCGATCGTGCCCCAGAAATGTCCGGCGTTCTCTTTAAAAAATTCAGGACCCATCTGCCGCTCCCCGGCGGCAACCGCCTTTTCTGCAAATTCTTTGGCTTGCTCAGCGGTTTCAGCGGTTTCCTGGGCTAAAAGCGTGTAAGCGTCGGAGCATTCCGGGCAGATCCTCAGGGCTTTGCGGGCCATTTCAACGCGTTTTTTGGGATTTTCTTCCTCCCATGCCTCATACATGAGATCCTGCGCCACTTCCCAGGCGTTTTGGGGGGCAGGCGGCTGCACGGGTTTGTCCGTCAGGCTTTTCAGGAAGGAATCGGTTTCCTCCTTTGTCTTGGGGTTCTTTTGCTTGACCGCCCTGTGCGTGTGAAAAAGCATTTTTTCCATTGAAATGCGCGCGTTCCTGGGAAATTTCGGAGGAACGTCTCGTGATTCCCCGGAGTCTTGCGTGGCTTCTTCTTCGCACTCACAGGTTTCCTCATCTTCCATTTCTGTATCGGACAAGCCTTCTTCTTCCCACCGTTTTTGGCGCTCAGCGATGTTTTTCGGAGCATAAAAGTTCATCCAGTCGCGCTGGTACCAGCGAAGGTCTTTTCTTTCAAGAGCCCTGCGGGCTTCATCCTTGCTGTAATGCTCTTTTGCTATCCCGGAGTCAACCAGGCTCATAATAAGCGGCTCATATTGTTTTTTCCCGAAGTCCATCAGTATGTTCGCTGATAAGGCGCGCAAAGTCGGGTCTTCCGCGGGATCTTCGACAATGCCGGCTATGACGGGGAAGACTTCCCGTTCATATTTGCCATGGCGCAAGGCAATAGCTGCCATGCTTGACAAAGCCCTTTCGCGCACGTACCAATCATCATCCCGCTTTAAAGCCACACCTTTGAGGAAAGGCAATGCTTTGGGGCCTAAGTTCCCGAAAATGGAGGGGAAATCCTCGCAAACCCAGTCATTGTCCCAATAGTCCGCCTGATGCATCGCATAGACCATCGGAGCGATCGCAGGTTCGCCTCCTATCATGCCCAAAAGATATGTGGCGTGATTGACCGCGCACCAGCCCTTGCCTCTTTTGTGCCAGTTGCATCCGTGGGTGATTATGTCGCACAGAGCCGGAACCAGGCGCTCTCCCCTGGAGATCACTTCCTGCGCCCAGGCCATAGGAAGCTGGTCTGTGCCTGTGAAGGCCAGGCGCACAAGCTCGTTGTCTGAAAGCTTTTTAAATTCCGCATGATGCCGGGTCATGCCCTTTTCGGTTCGCTTACTGAAGAATTTTGACATCCAGCGCAGGATCCGTCCCATGGTCAATTTTATCAAGTTCCTTCCCTGGCTGGATAAGGCGCCGCTCGCCCTACCCTTTCCCCTGTGTTTTGTGTTGCCGGTGGCTTATGACTGATTGCATATGGCAAAGAGGAATTTTCTTTATCACCCTCACCCGGCCTTTGGCCGACCTCTCCCCTCAAGGGAGAGGAAAAAGACGG
>JBHPMF010000097.1:0-8066 GCA_042563375.1 Elusimicrobiota bacterium
TCTTCTTGATCCAGGAAGCAGCGCTGGCAGCAGTGAATTTTACTTTTGATCTTCGTGCGGCCCTGATCTTTGCTTTTTGCGGCACCTTTGCAAGCCGGGTGTTTATACCTTCAAGGACATCGCTCAGCTCTTTTTTGCTCAAGTGTTTTAATATCCATCGGAATTCCGTCCCATCCCTTACCCCTGAAACCGCGAGTGTGCCGTCTTCATTGAAGTAAGCATGACTGACCTCGTCCATGTCCAATTCGATCTTGTTGTCGATAACAACCGAATGCTCCCTTCTTTCATCCCCGTCTTCTTGCACCGGATATTTTCCGACATATACAAGATGCTTCCCGTCTTGACTAAAAGTTACGTCGCTCACCCGCCAGAACTCAGGGCCCTCATGTCGGTCAACAATTAGAACCTGCTTTCCAGGCTCTTTATGCCCCCAATATGCCATGCGCTTGCCGCCAGGCGAGAGTACTATATTGTCAACCGACATCAGCGGCGCGCTGAACTCGTCGTCAAACACGACAAAATGCCCGGCATTGTATGCCATATGCTTGCCATCGTCGCTTAAAACGATCCTCCCGATCTCACTGACCCCGGAAGGCGCCTTTGTCACTTTTCCGTCTTTGACAATGAAGATTTCCTTTACTTCTTCTTCATGTCCCTTGGTATTGAGAACATGTTTCGCTTCCGTAAAAGCGTACACCAATTGGCTCTTGTGATCGAATGTCATGCTCACGCTGTCATGCCATTCACCCGCAACGCCGTCAAGGACAATGGCATTCCTATACGTCTCGCGCTGAGTGATGATATACGCTACATGCTCGCTGTTAGGACTGAAAAGAAATCCTGGAGGATGATCAACGGTCCTGTCGACTTTACCGTCAACAATGAGATCGTGTACTCGTGGTAGCTTTCGAGCCCACAATGCATAGCGCTTCCCATCAGGGCTTAACGCAAAGTATCCGACAGCATCATAGTCACCATCCGGCAATTCCTTGACTTCGCCGTCAATAACCACAAAATATCTGCCCTTGTCATAAGCGATATAAGCCAGATGTTTGCCATCCGGCGTGAATCGCAAAGAATTGAAGAGCACACCTTCGTATTCCGGGCCTTCCTGCACATTGTCCAGGAATTCTGCAGAAGGATCATCTGGCTTAATGATCCATTTCCTCGATACCGGACCGTGCCAGTCTCCAGTGATCACTCTTTCTTTTTTGATGATCTCCTCGGTCTTAGCCGGTCTTTTTGCGCTCTTGTCCTGTATAAAGATCAGGCCGAGTATCCATTTCCCGATAATTCCAGCCAGTGTTCGCCTTTTTTTCTTGATCTTCTTTGCATATGATCTGTCTTCTATTCGTGCGGCGCGCTTTCCGTCAGGCGACACCAGCGGATAATCAGAACCGGAGAGCGGCAAGCTGAATGAACTGAGCCCGTTGCCATTGTTTTTTATCAAAGATGAACTCTGGTCATCCTTACTGCTTCCAAGATTGATTGTATCCTCGATCCTCCATGCTCGCCCGTTTGGCGTAATATAGATTTCATTCCCATCAGCATCTTGCACTGCGAATCTTGATCGTTTGGATAATGGCAGCATAGCCCCAAGAGCCAGAAAACCGGGCAGTATTTCAGGAGATCCGGGCAAACCCAAACCAAGAGAAGATAGAAATCCGAAGTCAGAGGTCGAAAGTTCAGGGGCGAGGAAAGATACAACACCGGCGCTGACTAGCAGAACGATTGCAGGAGCAATAAGGTCCTTTATCCATCGCAGATCAAACCTGACGCTTGATTTACGCCTCCTTGAATTGGATTTATCAACTCGCGGAACTCGGTTTAATTGATCATTTTGATCCTTTAAATACTTGGCTGTTTCCCCTGCGGACATGAGTGCAATTTTCCATATGCCCTTTGCCCTATGAAACTTACCTTTAACAATAACATTCCCTTCTGCATCAAGGAACAAGTCATTGATTTCCTTAAATTCAGGACCATATTCTCCGTCAAACATGACATGCTGTTTTTTATTCTCCTCAAGGACATAGACCAGATGCTCATTATCATGCGTGAATGCTATCCTGGATATCCTGCGGGATTTCTGATCATCATTGCGCCCTATGCGGTCTTTTAAAGCGCTGATCCCATATTTCTCCCCTGCATGATCATGGCTGATCCTCGTCCCATCTTTGACGATATACTCCCAGACTCCTTCCGTTTTTACATACGCGATCTGTTCACCATCCGAGTTGAATGCGATGCCTCCTACAGCGCCTTTCGAGCCATCCATCTTTTTACCGTTGATAAAAATGTGGTGTTCACCTTCCATGCCTTCGTCCGCAATGAAAGCCAATTGCTTGCCATCATTACTGAACGCCAAGCTTTCCGGTAAAAGGTCTTCATATTCTTGTCCTGGCATGCCGTCCCTTACAACAAACAATTTGAGGTATCCAAGCTTGCCGAGATGCTCATCAAGCCGCCATTCCATCCGCTGAGCCACATAAGCCACATGTTTGCCGTCATGGCTGAATACAACCCCGGCCACGTTCCTGTGCGCAGGCTGCGGTTCGCCATCCACTACGACAAATCGGTTATATTTCCCGTTATCAGCAAGATAAGCCAAGCGCTCGCCATCCTGACTAAAAACAAGCGGCTCAGAGAGAATATTCTCTATGTTCTGCATCTTCGGACCATATTCACCCTTAAAATAAACCCTGACACCCCCATCCACGTTTACAATGTGAGCGATATTTTTTCCGCCCGGCGCTGTTTTAGAATAAATAGTTCCGGGCGGCACTGATACATCGCTGATATCCTTGTTTGCTTTTTCCTTTTTCCCGAGATGCCCCATTTCCCATCCGGTCTTGCCCCTGGAAATATAAATCAACTTATTTGGAGAATCTTTTACAACAAATGCTTTTTGGGAATTGATCAGGCCCAAAAAAGGCAGGCCCAACACAGCAAAGTGGTAACCATAAACAAGGGAGAAAAGGCCAACTGCTATCAGCGCTGCAGGAAGAAAATATCTGGCTAACTGATCGAATTTGACTCTTCCTTTTCTTCGGATGCGGCTGTCCTTTTTCGGAACCCTGTTCAGTCCTTCAGTAGCTCTCGCGAAAAGATCCTCGACCTCCTCCTTGGGAATAGAGGTTACATCCCATGCCCCGTATTTGCCTTTCACACTCCCCAGTACGACAACCTCGCCCTCAGGCGTGATAGCCAGGTCCCTGAATTTCTCGAGCACCGGACCCTTTTCCTCGCCGAACATTATGAAATAATCCCTGCCTTCCCTGCCCGCGTAAACAAGCTTGCCCTCATTGTTAAAGCTCGCAAAATCAGGCTTGCCCCCATTGTCAAAATACATGTTCTTCACTTCGTCAAAATCAGGACCTTTTTCTTCGCCAAACACTATCGATTCCTTGTGCGCCGGACCATTCGCGCGCGGAGAATTGAATGTGGAATTCGCTGCTTTGTAGATCAGCGTACCATTAGGACTGAATCCAAGAGTGCTCACATCCCCGTACACAGGCTCTTCCTTGCCATTAAGGATAACGCGCTTTGGGTTTGTTTCCCCGGTGCCTGCTGCATAAGCCACTTGCCCGTCAGGACCAGTAACCAATATTCTCGCCCAGGTGAACTTGTCAGCCCCTGGCTCTCCATCATGCATAAGGAACGTCAGGCCTTTTTCACGCGCCAGATAAACCAGTTTATTATCAGAAGTGAATTTAACGTAATTTATTGAATCATGTTCTGCCGTCACATTGTTATTTATAACTATGTATGACTTCGCGTATTTGCGGCGCCCTTCATATACCATCTCATTATCAGGACTGAACTGAAAATAATGGATATCATCGAAATCCGCGATTCTCTGCCCGTCTGACATTGGGGTCTGTTTTTCCCCGTCATACATGATGAAGTCTTTCTCGCCCATTTGCGCGACATAACCCAGCCTGCTCTCTTTATCAAAACCCAGATAACTTACCCTGTCAAATAATGGCTCCTCTGTACCATCAAACACTGCTCCCCATTTCTTGCCTTTTCTCACCTCATAAGCCAGCCTGTTATCAGGGCTGAAAACAGGATTGATGATCGCATCATATGGAGACCCGATATCCTCGCCATTGACCATGCGGCACTCTTCGCCATTCACACCAACATAAACCGGTTGCCCATCAGGACCAATGTTAAAAAACCGTATCCCATCGAACTCCGGACCCTCGACTCCGTTAAACACGACCATTTTCTTCTTGCCCTTAACCGCGATGAATATCTGCTTGCCATCAGCATTGTAAACCAGCCTCTCAATGCTGTCATACTGCGCCATTGCTTCATCATGCGGACTCACCCTGAACGCGCTTTTGTCTTTCATAAGAAAGACAAATGTGCCGTCATCATTATCAATGATCTGCCCCCAATCTTTATTAACAAAACGGTCCCGCAAACCTTTCATAAACGAAGCAATGGAGCCAAACGGGTTCTTCTTTATAACCCCGAGCATGGGAATCGCAGCAAGCCCCAGCCCTTCAGTACCGGGAGCAGCAACCATCTGGCTTGCCGCAATAAGCCCGCCTGCGATCAATGGGGCAGCTATAATAAGTTTCTTGGAAGGACTTAAGCGTTTAAGAAGATTAGAGGCAGCGGACAGCAGACTCCCCCCGCTAGCATCCTGAACTCCTCTGTCATCCTGTACAATCCCCTTTCTGTCATCCTGAACTTGTTTCAGGATCTCATTAAGATCACCGCCCTCTTCACTCACCGGGTTCTTTTTCCCCTTAAATCCAATCAGCGAGGTAATCCTCTGCCTCGCTCCCTGGAACATATCCTCTAGAGAAGATAAAAAGGAAGTGGATCCCCCCATCCGCGAGGATGACACAGAAGAACCTTCTCCTTCTGCCCGTATGCTGTTTACTGTATGCTGTATGCTCTTTGATGCCCCTCTTTTCAATTGCGGCAATATAGTCTCCCCAGCCAGCCTCTTAGCCACTGCTATTAATTCCGTAACACTTGCGGCTCCCATAAAAGAAGCTTCTTGCGCTTTTGCGATAGAGGAAAAATCCGCATCCTTGATGCTGTTCATCTCATTTAAAATATCTTTCATCTCGACCAGGATATCCTGCGTTCCTCTAAGGTCCTTTAAGTTCTCTTTAAGAAGCTCGAACACGGCATTCGCCTCTGTTCTGGCGTTCTTGAATGCTTTCTCAGGAACCTTTAAAGGATCTTCATAAGCTATTTCTTCCAATGCTTTTTCGCCTACTTTTGTCTCGCCGTTTAAAACTTTCTTCATCATCTCATTGAGGATGTTCTTGGCTCGTCTTGATTTGACCGTGCGAGCCCATTTCTTTATCGGTTCGAGCACCCTCTTGGACCGGAACACTTCGGTGATCAACTTGATCGAAGAATTGGATTTATTGATCGCCAAGCTCAGCTCCGTGCCCAAAGAAACCGTTTCCCCGGGCGTAAGTGTTCGTTGCGCTCGCCATGACTTAAGCGCGCTCTGCGTAGATTTATTCGGAGATTTGGAAAGCTTCTCAACGAGAGCATCCGTCAGAATGCCGCTCTTACCCTCTCCAAGCAATTGAGCTATCTTGCTTGTGGTTTTTGCTGTATGGTAAATATGGCTCCTTGATATCGTCCCTTTTGTTCTGGCTCCGCGTCCCATGACCTGCGTTAATTCAAACGCATTCAAATGATCGATATTAGCGAATATGTCTATATTCCCTTTGTAATCTATGCCTTGTATGCCGCGCTTATTTGTTATTACCACTGCGTTTTCTTTGCCTGCTTTCTTCGCGATCTCAAGGATCATTGATTCTGAAGCAACATCTGTGATCTCATAGATCTTTGTATCGGGCGAGTGCCTCTTTATATACTCCTTCACTGCTTTTGCATAATCAAGGTCAAAGACAAGCGCTCCGCGTTTATTTTTTAGGGCTCTTATGATATCCGCACCCATACCATCCACATGATGCGTAGAGTCAGACTTGATTTTTGAGTACTCAGGTGCTTCTCGTGTGCCTGAAGCCCCTTTTGTATCAATTGTTGTCACTTTAGTGCCTATACCAGCCTTGATCATCTCCAGCACAGCCAATAAGCTCCCTGACATACCTACGATCTGAGCATTGCTTCTGATGGAGAATGCTTCAAGGAGCGTAGCTGATGCGAATGTTGAATTTATTTTTACCTTGCCTTTTGGCTTTATACCTTCGCGCAAGTATGCTCCTACCTCGAGCGCTTTAGAACTAAATATCGAATCCCTCATGATGCCGTTTTCGCCGCGGGGATAAATCTTTGCGGTATCCCTCACCCCATGCCCTCTCCCTGAGGGAGAGGGAGATGATGCAGGATCCCCCTTGGCCATGTCCATTCCCTGCCCTCTACCTGAGGGAGAGGGTGACCGGAGGTCGGGTGAGGAGGTTCCTTCAGTATCCACTGCCCAGGACTTGCGCGCTTCTGGAGTATAGCGCGCTGTAAGCATATCATCGATCTCAGCGCCCTCATAACCTTTCTTGGACAAGGCTTTCTCAAGCGCTTTGTTCTTAAGCACTCTTCCTGATACAGGATCGATCGATATTGCTGGTTCGCTTGTGTTTAGGAGTTCTTTTGGGCTAACCACTTCTTTAGGCTTAACAGCTTCAATATCTTTCCAAAGACGTGTATATTTGGATACGAGCTTATTGGCTTTAAGCTTTCTTATGCCTCCTGTTATGCCATCGCCCACAATGTAATTTGTGCGCTCTGTCATCACTCCATGAAGCTCATCAGCCAGCACACTGCCAACACTTTTCTTTACTGTCTTGCGCAGAACCAGATCTGAATTTATCGTGTTTGTTAAGTGGCCGTAAGATTCCTTGGAAAATACCAGGTCCTTGCCCTGGCGATACGCTTCAAGTAAAGGCCCTTTATTCCCCTGCTTATATTGATTGAACAAGGCATCACCATCCACAAACTCAAGACCCAATTCCTTTGCTATGCGGGAATATTTAACCTCACCTATTCCCCCGTCCTTAAGTATCTGTCTGGCATTAGTTGAATCAGGAGTGATGTATTCTGTCGCTGGAGGAGCCTGGCCTTCTGAAAGCTTGGCTTTACCCGCCTGCTTTGCGACTGATTGATACACGATCCCTGACAAGCTTTTGCCCGCAGCAGTCTGCGCATGAGCGCTCTCCCCGCGCGCCAAAGTCTGCGTGGTATCAAACTGCCCCGGCCTTGGAGTGATTTCCGCCCTTTTGTCATTCTCGCGGATGCGGGAATCCATTTCCCTAATTTCTTCATTTAAAGGAGTTCTCTTTTCTTTTACTGAACTCTCTGATACCTCAATACTCTCAAGCTTCTTATACGCCTCATTTATCGCCTCAGGAGTAATATCCTTTGGCTCGATCTTGCTGACTTCTCTGGTAGCCTCCATGGCTTCCTTGATGTTTTTGGCTTCTATGGCCTCCTGCCCTGCCCTTGCCCTGTTAGCTATGTATCTGCCTGCGATGCTCAGGCCCACTAATGCTGTTACCAGAGAAACAACATTATTGGTCTCAGCTATCATTGTTGAAGTTTCCTGAGGCACGACTGCATCCGGTTTTTCCTTATGCCTTTTCCTCAACGCAAGAGCAACTCGCGCTGAATGGATAGTGTGGGTCACAAGAGGCACTCCCATTCCAACAGCAAGACCAACATGCGGAGCTTTAGCAGCGTATACGGCTGCCTGGGGCCCTGCGCCGGCTAACACCGCGCCCCTGGCGAGCCTTGTGCCCAACCACGCAGCCCCCTTTGCGATGGGGAATGATATTACTGCGAGTTCTCCTGTTGTCTGCACTATTGAATGACTCGTGTTAAGAAAATGCAGTTTTGATGCTTCATGCTCCGCTCTGTCAGCTTCAGCAAGGTTGCCCCGGGCTCTCAGGGCTTTCGCATCATGGCGCAAAAGAGCAATGCGCTGTGTTCTGTCATTGATGAGCCCTTGCCATCCTGTCTGGGAATGAAGCGCGGAGTATTTGTTTGTTTGCGTTATTGTCTCAATGAAAGGCTCAAGGACCGCCTTGTAGGCTTTCTTATCCATCCCTGCGAGGATATATGGCCTTGAA
>JBHPMF010000098.1:0-7665 GCA_042563375.1 Elusimicrobiota bacterium
ATGGCCCGCGCAAGTTTCAACAGGGTCTTTTTCAGGGGTGACTTCAAGCAGTTTGACTCTTAGCTGGCAGCTTGGAGTGGATAACCCGGCAGGAACAAAGTATTTTGCTGAAATATCAACTGCTTCTGATTTCACAGGCACAGAGGATGTGACAACAGGCTGGACATCTGATGATTATATTAATGGGTTCACAGGGCTTGACTGGTCCACGACCTATTACGCGCAGGTCAAGGCAAGGAACGAGGACAGCGTGGAAACCCGGTATATTTATCTGGGTTCCACTTGCACGACTCCGCCTGTTATGTATGTGGGGGTTTCTTCGTATGTGACAACATCAAGTTCAACATATCAGGGCATAAGCACAGCCACATTGAGGTTTTTCATAAAAAAGGAAGCTAACACCCTGGACCCCAACACTGACAGGCACTTCTGGAAACTTAATGCTTATTTCATAGGCACTTCAACTCCATCGGATATTCAGGAAGTGAAGGTATGGAGGGATAATAATGGGAATGCCACATTCGAGGATCCCGGCGATGTCCTTGCATCCGGAGTTGCCACATTCTCAGGAAGCACAGCCACCATTACCATGACCAATGCCGCGGAAAATGACATAAGCAGACACCACACCACATTTTTTGTGGTCATGCAGGTGAAAGCCATTGCATTGGCAAGGCGGACATTCGGCGTGCGGGTGGAAGCAGGCAGTTTCTTGTTCGGAAATGCAGACACTGCCCCCCCAGAAACTGCTGGCGATGCTGAGTGGAATAAGGGAATGGTGGTAAAAGCCACGGATTCTGTGAACAGTCTTCCGTTCAATACGCATTTGACCGAGATCAATGACAATCCCACCACAATATCCATAGCCTCGACTTCGATCACTCCTGATTACGTATATGGGGATCAGACAAATGTGGGGATGCTCAAGCTTGATGTTACCGCTAACACGGGCGCTGCTGAAATAGAGGAAATGTATATTTATCAGGGCGGCGAACAAGAGGATAATATCGCGAATATTTATGTGTATCGCGATAATGGTGATGGCGCGTTCCAGGGGGCAGGAACTGACTATGAAGTGGCCGGACCGGATACTTTGGGATGGGATGGGGATAATGGGGTATGGTCTTCAACAGTGACTTTCACCCCTTCAACATATCTTCAACAGTCAAGGATGAGCGTCAGGGATGGTTTTCCGGGAACTTTCTTTATTGCTTACGATATCAAGCAGAACGCTGATTCCTATGAGATGATAGCTGCCAGCGTGCCCAATCATAACCAGATTGTGATGCATGATGCAATGGATACTGTTAATGCTGCCGGTTTCCCGTTGAACTCAACAACAACGATTGTATACGCTTCAAGAGCTGAGGTAACACCGGAGAGATCAAGTACTACATGGTATGGAGCAGATAGCTTCATATTCCAATGCGATTTCACGCCGACCAATGTGGATCATGTTTATTATTTGTTCGATCAAACAGCGGATGATCCAAGTTGGGGCAATAATGCTAATGCAAAAACAATATCATCACAGGATCCCACGGACGGATGGGAGCTGGGAAAAGCCACGGTAACCGCGACAGTGAATGGCTCGTGGTATTTCCATTACAAGCCATTCACCTCAGATAACAAGGAAGGCGCAGCTGAGACCATCGGGCCGTTCTATTATGACGGCACAGTGCCTACTTTCTCAGACTACCAGTATTCAAGGGTTGATGGAAGTTATGTGGGCAATACTGTTTACACGGACACTTCCACTTCGAAAATACAGGTGACTCTGGCTGATTCTGACGGGTCAGGGCTCTCGATATCGGTTTCTTCTCTGCCAACGGAGATGGGCAGGGCAGGATACGGCGCACTCATTTCAAATAATGGCGGAGCCACGTGGCTTGATTTTGCGAGGTCAACGATGTCGCACGACGGCACGCTTCCTCCTGCTGGTTCCGGAACCTCACATGCATACGTTTACAGCCTTCAGGAGTTTGAAGGTAATCTCTATTCCGGTATGGGGGGCAGCAGCGACGATGGAGACATTTTGAAGTTTGACGGTGTATCGTGGAGCCATGTAGGTAGCGGAGATGATTATAGAAACACTGTATCCTTCGCGGCGTATAAGGGAAAGCTCTATGCAGGCAGGTACTACCCTGATACCGGCGGAGACATTTTTGTTTCTGACGATGGAACAAGTTGGAGCATCAGTTCCAATACCCTGCTAGCCGACAGCGCGCACCTTGCAGTCTATAACGGCAAGCTATACGCAGGCTTGGGGGGCACCGATTCAGTTACAAGGGTGATTTCATATGACGGGGAGGACGGGTCAGAATGGGTGGAGGTTTCCGATGACGCTGATTTCGAGGGGGTGTCGACAACGCTCGACTCGATAGCGGTTTATAATGGGAAGCTCTATGTTGGCGTGGGGGGCGCTAAGATTTATGAATATGACGGGATAGACTGGAGCTTCAGTTTTGACGCGGGAAGCATGTACATCCCTTGCCTTGCTGTTTACAACAATAAGCTTTATGCGGGCAAGGGCTACGCTAGTGGCGCTGCTGATGACGGAGACATCTATGAGTTTGACGGGACAGATTGGACCCAGGTTTATGAGGGCTCTGACGGGGGTTATGAATACATGGACGTTCTGCATGTATTTAACGGAAAGCTCTATGCTGGTGCGGGAATCGGAGACAATTCGGGAGCTGTGCTTGTCTATGACGGAACCAGCTGGCACAAGGTTTATGATGCAGGGGCGTATAACGTTATGTCTTTGGGCTCGCTTAACGGAAAGCTTTATGTAGGTTTGGGGGGCGGGGGTGCAACCAGCGATATGGGAGATATCATCGAACTCACGCCGTTCGAAGTTGATAAAGGCGCAGCGAACGACTCTGACACTTCAGCTGATCTGACAGTGTACATCAGCTCAGATGCTTATAAGAAGTTCGAGTTTTTCCCGTCAACATACACAACGCAGAACCGGGTGAAATTCTTTACTTCAAACATGGCAGGTCTTGTGACTTCCCAGGCTTACAATGTGCTTGTGGATTCTTATGCTCCTGTGTACAGTAGTTTCAAGCATTATGACCAGGCAGACACTGAAAAAGCATACGAGCTTTATCTGGGCACTTCAACTCCCAAGCTGGAGATCCGGGCGCAGGATTATTCTGACGGAAATGTGTACGCGTCAGGGCTTTCAACAAGCGCCACAGGCACGCCTGCTCCCTGGTATGATAATCCTCTCTCATATGGCGCATTGATCACCAATAACGGGGGAGATTCCTGGCTTGATTTCGTGCGATCAACGATCTCTTATCAGCCGCCGGTATATGGCACTTGTCAGGCAGTGTATAATTTCACTGCTTTTCAAGGTGAGCTTTACGCGGCATTGGGCGGCAATTGCACAGGGAGAATCTATAAATTCAACGGTGAAACCTGGTCTCAAGCCTCAGGCAACCTGGCCTCCTATGTAAGAAGCCTGGCTGTTTACGACGGAACATTCTATGCTGCTGCCTCTAACGGCGGAGCTGAACCATTGCGGCTTTTTGCATGCGAGAGCGATTGCGGCAACAGCGCGAATTGGACTGAAGTCATTAATATTCCGCTTGATTATGGGGTATGGAGCAATATGGAAGTTTATAATGGCAAGCTCTATGCCGGAGGATACCATCCTGGCGTGAATGATGCGGAAATATATGTTTATGATGGATTCACGTGGTCAACAAGCACGGTGACTACAGCGCAAATAGTCAATGCCTTTGAAAGTTACAATGGCAAGCTCTATGCCGGGGCGTTATATAACGCCGGAGGGACATCAGCCATCTACGTGTACGACGGTGTAACATGGATAAATGATATGTCTGTGCCTAATATCTTAAGGCATATCGTTGACTTGCAGGTTTATAATGGCAAATTATACGCTGCAACAGGAGATGGATACAGCGCTGCCGGTATATGGGTGTATGACGGGTCTTCCTGGGCAGAGGAGTGGGTCATGGGCGCTGATGTATGGAGGGTGACCTCTTTGGGCGTTTTCAATGGCAAGCTTTACGCCGGGACGTATGATGACAGTCATATTTTCGTGAAGAACGGATCATCATGGTACAAAGTTTATAGCAATCCCAACTTTGGCACTATTGCAGGACTTATGGGGTTCAGAGGGAAACTTTATGCTGCGACAGCTAAGGCTTCGCCATACAATGTGAGCATCTTGGAGTTCACTCCCATGACCATAACGAACACAGCATCAGGCGACGGGGACACCGGATCCGGAACAATGGTGTTTAACGTGGGCGACACGCCTTTTGAATTCTTCCCGTCAACTTATACCGGCAATAACCAGGTGAAATTCTTTGTTTCTGACATGCTCGGCAATGTGGCTGAGTCAGCATCCTATGATGTGCTTGTGGATTCCTATGTGCCTGTTGTGAGCGATTTCAAGCATTATGACCAGAATGACGCTGAACAAGCATACGGAAATTATCTTGGCACATCAACGCCTAAAATGAAGATCCTCCTGCAGGATTCCAGGTCAGGGCTCTCAACATTAACGAAAAGCACCCCTGTGGTGCGCGGAATGGGTTACGGAGCTCTTATCACGAATAATGGAGGAGCAAGCTGGCTTGATTTCGCGGCCAGCGCGATGTCGTTTGACGGCGAAATGCAAAGGATCGCGTCTATGGTGAAGCATAATGGGTTTCTTTACGCAGGTGAACAATATGGTCCCGGAGGGGGGCAGGCCGGGGTACGGGTTTTTGACGGCACTACCTGGGACACTGCAGCTAATGGCTTATCGTTCCGCAGTTCTATTGGAACCTATAAGAGCAATCTTTATGTTGGCACCTTAGGTGTTGATGCCGGAGATGGCGATATTTATGTGTGCAATCCGGGAGCCAATGAAAAATGCGAGCCCGGTGAATGGACCTTAAGTTTCGGGAGTCCGATCTACGGGGTGTATTCTTTTGCGGAGTACAATGGAAGATTCTATGCCGGTTTTGGAGCTACCAGCGTTGCCGCAGCCGCGGATATTTACGAGTATGATGGATCAACCTGGACATTGACTTATGCAGGAGCTTCTTACCGATATATTTACGCTCTTGCTGTGTACAATGGAAAACTCTACGCAGGCACAGGCAGTGGTGATAATGCCGGAGATGTGCTTGTTTTTGATGGTTCCAATTGGAGCGTGAGCAAGGATTTTGGCGACGGATATGGCGGGGTATATTCCCTTGCTGTTTACAATGGCAAGTTATATGCGGGTTTGGGGCAGAGTGTAGATGATGGAGATGTGGCTGTGTATGATGGCACAACCTGGAGTTTTATTTACCCGCCCAGTGAGTATGAGGAAGTGCGTTCCCTTGTTGTTTTTAGCGGCAAGCTCTATGCCGGCATGGGCTCAGGCGCCGGTGACGGAGATATTCTTGTTTTTGACGGTGCGAATTGGGTTAAAGCGCATGACAGCGGGACGAAGTATGAGGAAGTGCCCTCCCTTGCTGTTTACAATGGGAAATTATACGCAGGCATGGGGGCTTCTGCCACACATCCTCCTGGCGACAATCCTCAGAATGACGGGGATGTTCTTGAATTCACTCCCATGGCAATGACCACGACTGCTTCTGAAGCTGACACAGGCGCCGGCAAGGAGATAGAGCTTGATCTCTCAAACACTCCCTTTGAATTCTTCCCATCGACTTATGTGGGCAATAACCAGGTGAAATTCTTTGCTTCGGACATGGTCGGAAACGTGGTGATATCAGCGTCGTATGATGTGCTTGTGGATTCCTATGTGCCTGTTGTGAGCGCTTTTGATGTTTATGACAGGAGCGGTTCAGCCCTTCCAAACCCTTACACTCAATACACTGATACCTCGACTCCCAAAATGACCATAAGCCTCACTGATTCAAGGTCCGGCTTGTCAACATCCACGCAAAGCAGCGGCGCAGTGCGCGGGGCCGGGTACGGAGCTTTATTCACAAATAACGGGGGAAGCTCCTGGGTTGATTTCGCGGCGTCAAACATGTCGTATGACACTGCTCACAATTCAGCCCTAGTTAGAACCCTGGAAACCATAAACGGCAATCTTTACGCGGGTTTTGGGTGGGAAACGGGTCAGGGGCGAATATGGCGGTTCAACGGTACTACCTGGAGCGAAGTTCTGGCCAACTGGGGCGGGGGAGGCGAGGCTAAAGTCATTAAAGAATATCAAGGCGCTCTTTACGCCGGCGTGGGCCGTAGCGCTACTGCAGACTTTGGGTATATGTACAGGTCCGGGGATGATGGATTGACTTGGGCTCTTTGGAAGGATAACCTGGATGAAACCGCTGGTACGTTGAGCGCGCTTAAAGCGCATAATAACTTGCTTTATGCTGGCACGTATTCTGTCGGGGCCGGCGGCAATGTGTATGCTTATAACGGGTCCTCATGGACCATGGTGTATGATGGTTCAGCTGATTCATACGCAGGGTTTGCCGTGCTTCAGTCATATAACGGGGACCTTTATGCCGGAGCGTTTAATGGCGGGGATGGCCATGACTTGCTCAAATACGATTATGATAGAGGATCCTGGCAGATAGCGTGTGATTTTGACACAAATCGCGATAGCATATATTCCGCAGAAGTGTATAGCGGCAAGCTTTATCTTGGCATGGACGGAAGCACTGATGATGGCGACATATATGCGTATGACGGAGAAACCTGTTCACAGGTCTATGAGGGCGGGGATGGTTCGTATACAGCGGTCCTTGACCTGCAGGTATTTAATGGAAAGCTTTACGCGGCAATGTCAGGTACTCCGGATATTTTGGTATATGACGGGACTAATTGGAAACTGGTTTATCGTTCACCCGGAGCATACACCGCTGTTTCAGCGCTTAGTGTCTATAACAGAGAAATGTATATTGGCATGGGCGATGCGGCAGGAATGGCAGATGTATTCAAGCTTACCCCCATGACCATGACTACAACTGCTTCTGAAGGCGACACAGCTCTTAAGGAGATATCCCTTGACCTTTCTGACACGGGTTTTGAGTTCTTTCCTTCAACGCATGTCCTGCAGAACCAAGTGAAGTTCTTTGCTTCAGATACTCTTGGCAATGTGGCGATAACGCCATATTTCAATGTGCTTGTGGATAAGACAGGCCCGACGGTCGATACTTTCAGGGTATGCACGCGCGCAGAGGTTCTGGCAGGGGATCCATGCACTCTTGATGGGGTGTACACTGGCACATCAACGCCCAAGGCGAGTATGGTGATTACTGACGCGGACGGTGGAGTATCAGTTGATCCCTCGATAAGCGGAGGGGGACAAGTTCCCTCGCTGCGGGGGAATGGGGGCATAGGGTTCGGGGTGTCTGTGTCAAACACAGGCGGAGCGAGTTGGCTGGATTTTATGCGGGTTTCAACGCATGGCATTGTTGGAGAGGCTTCTGTCTGGGCATTTGCAGAGCATAACGGGCAATTATACGCTGCAAAAGAGGCCACGGACCCGGAAATATATGTAAATGACGGGACAGGATGGTCTCATGTCGCAACCGTGCCCACCGGAGACAGAGTCAGGGCTATGGCATCTTATAATGGAAAGCTTTATACAGGAGATATTATCAACCATATTGTTTATGAATATGACGGCTCTAACTGGTCGATTTCCACGCAGACAGCGGCCAATAATAGAGTAAT